>NZ_JCBAJX010000006.1:0-254436 GCF_059766585.1 Nocardioides sp. Z21_20 | reverse complement strand
ACCCGCTGGCGCGGCTGGCCGGCGACAAGCTCGAGGCGCTCGACGGCAAGGTCTCGCTCGACGAGAACGCCGAGTTCGAGGACAAGGCCGCGGCCGACCCGCTCGAGGCGAAGGCGAAGGCCAAGGGCCTGAACTACGTCAAGCTCGATGGTGCCGTCGGCATCATCGGCAACGGCGCGGGCCTGGTCATGTCGACGCTCGACGTGGTCGCCTACGCCGGCGAGGCGCACGGTGGGGTCAAGCCCGCCAACTTCCTCGACATCGGTGGCGGCGCCTCGGCGCAGGTGATGGCCGACGGCCTCGACGTGATCCTCAACGACGAGCAGGTCAAGAGCGTCTTCGTGAACGTCTTCGGTGGCATCACCTCGTGTGACGCCGTCGCGAACGGCATCGTCGGCGCCCTCGACATCCTGGGTGACGAGGCCACCAAGCCGCTCGTCGTCCGCCTCGACGGCAACAACGTCGAGGAGGGTCGTCGCATCCTCAACGAGAAGAACCACCCGCTCGTGACGCTGGTCGACACGATGGACGGAGCGGCCGACAAGGCCGCCGAGCTCGCGAACGCGTAAGGGACTGACTGTGTCTATCTACCTCAACAAGGACTCCAAGGTCATCGTCCAGGGCATCACCGGCGGTGAGGGCACCAAGCACACCGCGCTGATGCTCAAGTCGGGGACGCAGGTCGTCGGTGGCGTCAACGCCCGCAAGGCCGGAACCACGGTCACCCACGTCAACGCCGACGGCGAGAGCGTCAAGCTCCCCGTCTTCGGCTCCGTCAAGGAGGCGATGGCCGAGACCGGCGCCGACGTCTCGGTCGCCTTCGTGCCGCCGGCGTTCACCAAGGACGCCTGCATCGAGGCCATCGACGCCGGCATCGGCCTGCTCGTGGTGATCACCGAGGGCGTGCCCGTGCAGGACACGGCCGAGGTCTGGTCCTACCTGGACGGCAAGCAGACCCGGATGATCGGTCCGAACTGCCCCGGCATCATCTCCCCCGGAGAGGCGCTGGCCGGCATCACGCCCGCCACGATCGCCGGCAAGGGCCCGGTCGGCCTGGTCTCGAAGTCGGGCACGCTGACCTACCAGATGATGTTCGAGCTGCGCGACCACGGCTTCTCCACGGCCATCGGCATCGGCGGTGACCCGATCGTGGGCACCACCCACATCGACGCCCTCGCGGCGTTCGAGGCCGACCCGGAGACGAAGGCGATCGTGATGATCGGCGAGATCGGCGGAGACGCCGAGGAGCGCGCCGCGGCGTACATCAAGGAGCACGTGACCAAGCCGGTCGTCGGCTACGTCGCGGGCTTCACCGCGCCGGAGGGCAAGACCATGGGCCACGCCGGCGCCATCGTGTCGGGCTCCTCGGGCACCGCGCAGGCGAAGAAGGAGGCCCTCGAGGCCGCCGGGGTCAAGGTCGGCAAGACGCCGTCCGAGACCGCCGCCCTGATGCGGGAGATCCTGCAGGGCCTCTGAGGCTCCTCACCGGTCTGAACCGACGCGGTGGCCGCGACGCATCTCTGCGTCGCCGCCACCGCGTCGTGCTTTTCCCGGGCCCGCGGATGCGGTGCTGAACACCGAGCGTGCCCGCCGCCGCGCCGCGCCGCGCCGTACCGGCCACCGAGGCGCCGCCGCGCCCGCCCGGCGCCGTACTGGCCACACGAAACCCGCACTTCCCACGTGTTGCAACGTGTGGGAAGCGCGGGTTTCACGAGTTAACGTGTGAAAGCCGAGGCCCCTGGGACCCGCGTCAGCTAGCCGCCCCGCCACCACCGGCGGTGAACTCCGGCAGGCGCTCGCGGGCGCGCTCGGCCAGGGCGGTGAAGTCCTGCGGTGAGACGGTGACCTTGCCGCTGGGAACGAAGCCGACCTGGGCGACGGTGGCGCCCTCGCGCACGATCGCCATCAGGAACTCGACCGTACGGCGGTCGGAGACCTCGGTCGCGACCCGCCACACGGTGGTCTCGCGCTGCTTGCCGACCCGCTGGTAGACCTGGGTCACCTCGGAGGCCAGGTCCTTGTCGTCGCAGGTGCGCATCTTGTTGCGGACCTTGGCCACGAAGGCGCGCGCGGCCTGGGGCGAGGGGAGCACGCCCACCGTCTCGGTGAGGCCGAACTCGTCGGCCAGGCGTGCCTCGGGCACCAGGAAGCTGCGCGTCGTGCCGCGGCGCACCGGCGCCTTGCTGAAGTCGGTCTCGTCGCAGCGGGTCGAGGCGACGTTGAGGGTGGCGCGCTCGGCGTCGGTGCCCACCCAGGGCTTCGCGACGCCGGGCAGCGGCGGGAGGTCGACCTCGTGGAGCATCCCGCGGGCCTCGCCGGTCGGCAGCGGCGCGACCCGGCGGGGCTGGGGCGGGGCGGCGCAGGCACCGGTGCCGGGGGTGCCGCACATCGCGTTGACCGCGGCCGCGACCAGGGAGGCGACCGGGGTCACGTCGGCGGCGCGGGCGTCGGCGACCTGCCGGACCACAGCCGTGGTGAACCGCCCGGTGCGTGCCACGGCGACGGTGATCGTGGAGACCGGTCGCGCCCAGTCGCGCAGCACCACCATCGTGGACTCGTCGCCCACGCCGGGCAGGGAGTAGGTGTCCAGGACCTGGGCGCGCTCGTCGAGGCAGCCGCCGAACCAGCCGAGGGTCGTCTGGAAGGCCTGCTCCGCGCTGGCCGCGTCGCCGGAGAGCTCGGTGGCCTGGGTGACCGTCATCCGCGGACCGTTCGCGGGTCCCCGGCTGGGGAAGGTCCGGAAGAGGGCCGCGGTGCCGTCGGGGTCGGCGAAGCGCTGCTGCTGGCAGGGCAGCACCAGGCCGTCGCCGCTGGTGTTGTCGTCGGTGCGGGGCTCGCGCCAGGTCCGGCGGGGGTCGACGCGGGCCACCTGCTCGACGCTGAGCAGCCGGTCGGCGTCCACGTAGGTCCCCGGCGCCGCGGTGTCGGCGCTGGGCCCCTCGGTGCCGGTGAGGCGCTCGTCGGCCAGGGACGGGCGGACGCCGTCGCGCTGGGTCACCAGCGCGCCGCTGACGACCAGGGCCACGCCGACGACGGCCACGCCGACGGCGGTGCGGGTACGGCGCCGCGTGGCGCCGGAGCGGCGCAGGTCCGCGGCCGGCGGCCACTGCTCGTCGCGCACCGCGTGCTCCAGCGCAGCGAACAGCGTCGCGACCTCACTGGCCAGGATCTCGCGCCGGTCGGCCACCTTGATCTGCGCGGCGCGGAGGTCGCGCTCGACCACCTCCGGCCGCACGCCGGCCTCGCGCGCGATCTGCTCGTGGGGGAGGCCGACGAGCTGGTCGAGGAGCAGGATGCGGCGCTGCTGCTGGGAGAGCTTGCTCAGCGCCTCCAGAGTGGCGCGGCCGTCCTCGTCGAGGGTCTTGTCGCGGTGCAGGGGGCGGGTGGCGTGCCGGCGCTGCGCGTGGGCCCAGGCCTGGGGCCTGGCCCAGGCCTCCGGGTCCTCCAGCCGCGACACCTTGCGCCAGTTCTGCCAGGCCCCGACGAACGCTTCGCGCACCGCTGCGCGCGAGGCCGGCAGGTCGCCGGTCAGGGAGTAGGTCTGCAGCAGCAGCCGTTCCCGGGCGTCGGTGTAGAACGCGTCGAAGTCGTCGGGGGGCCTCATGACCTGTCCACCGTACGTGAGAGCGCCCCAGCGGGGCGAACCTCCGTCCGGCGGCGCTCGGGCGGGAAGCCCGCTCGGCGTGGGAGCCCGCGCGGGCCCTGGAGGCGGGTGATGATTGCCCGGTCATGACCTCGTTGCTGTCGCCGCCCAGTCGTCCGTCGAGTCGTCTCCGCGACTCGGGCCGGCACCGTCCGCTCGCTCTGATCGCCGTCTGCGCGGGCGCGCTCGCCGCTGTCTCCACCTTGGTGGTGTGCCTCGCCCTCGGGGTGGTCGGCTGGTTCCTCACCGACGCCGGAGCCCACGGCACCCCCCGCGGCGGTCTGCGCGTGGGGGCCCTGGGGTGGCTGGCCGGTCACGGCTCGGGGCTGGTCGTCCAGGGCGTCGCGATCACGGTGCTGCCCCTGGCGATCACCGCGCTGGCCGCGTGGGCGACCTGGCGCCTGGGACATCGCGCGGGGGAGGCGGTCTCGGGGCACGGGCCGGACGCAGCACGGATCGCCGACGGGGAGCGGGATTGGACCGTCGCGCTGACCTCGGTGCTGTTCGCGGCGGGCTACGCGGTCGTGGTCGCGGTGACCGCGACGCTGGCGGCGGGCGACGACGTGGGGCTCTCCTCGGGACGCGCCCTCGGCTGGTCGCTGGTGCTGACCCTGCTGCTCGGAGCGCCGGGGATCGCGGCGGGCTCCGGACGCGCCGCCATCTGGGCCGGCCACCTCCCGGAGACGGTAGCGGTGACCCTCGCCGCCTGTGCCCGGATCGTGCGGACCTTCCTGGCCGTGTCGTTCCTCCTCCTCCTCGGCGCCCTCCTGCTCGACCTCGGCGAGGCGGCCAACGTCTACGAGCGGCTGCACGCCGACGCCGGCGACACCGCCACCATCACCGCCGCAGGCGCGCTGCTGCTCCCCAACGCGACGCTGTTCGCGGGCTCCTACCTGCTCGGGCCCGGCTTCCTCGTCGGCGCCCAGACCCTGGTCTCGCCGGGGCTGGTGGTGCTGGGGCCGCTGCCCCTGTTCCCCCTGCTGGCCGCGCTCCCCGACGACGGCGAGACCAGCGCTCTGGTCGCCTCCCTGGTGGCGCTGCCCGCCCTGATCGCGGCGCTGGCGGTGGTCCGCAACCAGCGCCGCCACCCCACGCTGCGCTGGGACCAGGGCGCGCTGCGCGGCGGTGCCGGCGGTGTTCTCGCGGGCGTGTGCGTCGGAGCGCTGTCCGGACTCGCCGGCGGGGCGGTCGGTCCCGGCCGGATGAGCGAGGTGGGGCCGCTGGCCATGGACACCCTCGTCCACGCGGTCCCGGCGTTCGGGCTCGGCGGCCTGGTCGGGGGCCTGGCCATCACCTGGTGGCAGCGGCGCGCCGTCGGCGCGTAGCGCGCCCCTGACCACCGCCGGGCACGGGGCGAACGCGGAGCCCTGCCGTCGCTAGACTGCGCCCGTGTCCTCCCGCCCCCGTCCCGCGCGACTCGTGGTGCTCGTCTCCGGTTCGGGCACCAACCTGCAGGCGCTGCTCGACGCGGCCGCCGACCCCGCCTTCGGCGCCCGGGTGGTGGCCGTGGGCGCCGACCGCGACGGCATCGAGGGGCTGGCCCGGGCCGACCGGGCCGGGGTGCCGACCTTCGTCAAGAGCGTGCGGCAGTTCACCGGTCGTGACCGCTGGGACCACGCGCTGGCCGACACCGTCGCCGGCTTCGAGCCCGACCTGGTCGTTCTGGCCGGCTTCATGAAGCTGGTCGGCCCGGAGTTCCTCGCCCGCTTCGAGCACCGGGTGGTCAACACCCATCCCGCGCTGTGCCCCTCGTTCCCCGGCACCCAGGGGCCCGCCGACGCGCTGGCGTACGGCGTCAAGGTCACCGGTGCGACCCTGTTCGTGGTCGACGCCGGGGTCGACACCGGACCCATCGTCGCCCAGTGCGTGGTGCCGGTGGAGGATGACGACGACGTCGCCTCGCTCCACGAGCGGATCAAGGTCGCCGAGCGCCGGATGCTCGTCGACAACGTGGGCCGGATGGCCCGCGAAGGCTTCTCCATCTCCGACAGGAAGGTCCGGTTCGGCCGTGACTGAGCAGCAGGACGCACGCATCGAGATCCGCCGGGCCCTGGTGTCCGTCTACGACAAGGACGGCCTGGAGGAGCTGGCGCGCGGGCTCCACGCGGCCGGGGTGACGCTGGTCTCGACCGGCGGCTCGGCGGCGCTGATCAAGAGCCTCGGCATCCCCGTCACCCAGGTCGAGGACCTGACCGGGTTCCCCGAGTGCCTCGACGGGCGGGTGAAGACCCTGCACCCGAGGGTGCACGCGGGCATCCTGGCCGACCGGCGCCTGGACTCCCACGTCCAGCAGCTCGCCGACCTCGGCATCGAGCCCTTCGACCTGGTGGTCTCCAACCTCTACCCGTTCACCCAGACCGTCACCTCGGGGGCCTCTCCCGACGAGTGCGTGGAGCAGATCGACATCGGTGGCCCGTCGATGGTGCGCGCGGCGGCGAAGAACCACCCGTCGGTGGCGATCGTGACCTCGCCGGAGCGCTACGACGACGTGCTGCGCGCCGTCGCCGCCGGCGGCTTCACGCTGGCGCAGCGACGCGAGCTGGCCGCCGAGGCGTTCGTCCACACCGCGACGTACGACGTGGCGGTGGCGAGCTGGATGAACAACGTGCTCACCGACAGCTCCGGGGGCACCGGCTTCCCCGAGTGGATGAGCGCGACCTGGACGCTGGCCAGCCCGCTGCGCTACGGCGAGAACCCGCACCAGCGGGCCGCCCTGTACACCAACGGCTTCCAGCGCTGGCCCGGGCTGGCTCAGGGCCGCCAGCTGCACGGCAAGGAGATGTCGTACAACAACTACGTGGACGCGGACGCGGCCTGGCGCGCGGCGTACGACCACGGTGACCAGCCGACGGTCGCGATCATCAAGCACGCCAACCCGTGCGGGATCGCGGTGGCCGGTGAGGCCGAGGGGATCGCCGAGGCACACCGCAAGGCGCACGCCTGCGACCCGGTCTCGGCCTACGGCGGCATCATCGCCGCCAACCGCAACGTCACCGCCGAGATGGCCGAGACGGTGAAGGACATCTTCACCGAGGTCGTGGTGGCGCCCGGCTTCGACTCCGCGGCCCTCGACATCCTCACCGCCAAGAAGAACCTGCGGCTGCTGGTCGCCGACCCGCCGGCGCTCGGCGGCATCGAGACCCGTCCGATCTCCGGAGGGATGCTCGTGCAGAGCCGCGACGCGATCGACGCCGAGGGGACCGACCAGGACGGCAACCCCACCGGCGACGACGCCTCGCGCTGGCGCCTGGTGGCCGGCGACGCCGCCGACGACGCGACCCTGGCCGACCTGCAGTTCGCCTGGCGCGCGATCCGGGCGGTGAAGTCGAACGCGATCCTGCTCGCGCGCGGCGGCGCCTCGGTCGGCGTGGGCATGGGCCAGGTCAACCGGGTGGACTCCTGCCAGCTCGCGGTCGCGCGGGCCGGCGAGGAGCGCGCCCGTGGCGCGGTCGCCGCCTCGGATGCCTTCTTCCCGTTCGCCGACGGCCTGCAGATCCTGCTCGACGCGGGGGTCAAGGCGGTGGTGGCGCCCGGTGGGTCGATCCGCGACCAGGAGGTGATCGCCGCCGCGGCGAGCGCCGGCGTCACGATGTACTTCACCGGCACCCGCCACTTCGCGCACTGAACCCGCCCGTCCCGGACCGGCCGACCGCACCCCGAGGAGAACCACCCGTGACCGCACAGAAGCTCGACGGAACCGCCACCGCGAAGGCCATCAAGGACGAGTTGGGCGTTCGGGTGGCGGCGCTGCGCGAGCAGGGTGTGGTCTCGGGGCTGGGCACGATCCTGGTGGGTGACGACCCGGGATCGCGGTGGTACGTCAACGGCAAGCACAAGGACTGCGCCGAGGTCGGCATCGAGTCGATCCGGGTGGACCTGCCGGCCACGGCGTCGCAGGAGGAGATCGAGGAAGCGGTGCGCAGCCTCAACGACGACCCCTCCTGCACCGGCTACATCGTCCAGCTGCCGCTGCCGAAGGGCCGCGACGAGAACCGGGTGCTCGGCCTGATCGACCCGGCCAAGGACGCCGACGGGCTGCACCCGACGAACCTCGGCTGGCTGGTCCTCGGCCACGGCGCCCCGCTGCCGTGCACGCCGTTCGGCATCGTCGAGCTGCTGCGCCGCCACGGGGTGGAGATCGCGGGCGCCGAGGTGGTCGTGGTGGGCCGCGGCGTGACGGTCGGCCGTCCGCTGGGGCTGCTGCTGACCCGCCGTAGCGAGAACGCCACCGTCACCCTGTGCCACACCGGAACCCGTGACCTGGCCGCGCACGTGCGCCGAGCCGACATCGTGGTGGCCGCGGCCGGCGTCCCCGGGATCATCACCGGCGACATGGTCAAGGCCGGTGCCGCGGTGCTGGACGTCGGGGTCTCGCGCGTCGACGGCAAGCTCGCCGGCGACGTGGCCCCGGACGTGTGGGACGTCGCGGGGTGGGTCTCGCCGAACCCCGGTGGCGTCGGCCCGATGACCCGGGCGATGCTGCTGTCCAACATCGTCTCCATCGCCGAGAGCGCCGCGAGCGGCTCGTGACCTCCGAGCCGCTGGGTCGCCCGCCCGAGGAGCCCCAGGAGGGCGACGACGGCACCCGCGGCGACCAGGAGCGCCCCGAGGGACCCCCGGAGCAGCCGGCTGAGGAGCCCGCGCAGCCCGCGCAGCCCGAGGAGCCCGAGGAGCCCGAGGAGCCGCGACGCTACCCCCGGACGCTCGGCGGGATGCTCTACCTGGTGGTGCTCGCGGCCACCCTGATCGGTCTGGGCATCGTCAGCCTGGGCTCGTGGCGCGACGGGGTCTGCTGGGTGGGCGGCGCGCTGATCTTCGCGGCGCTGGTGCGCTCGGTGCTGCGCGGGCGGGACGCGGGGATGCTCGCGGTGCGCAACCGCCTCGTGGACGTGACCATGCTGGCCGTGGTGGGCGGGCTGCTGATCTTCCTGGCCCTGACGATCCCCGACCAGCCGGTCTGAGCCCGGACGCGACGACGCCCCCGTCCGAGGACGGGGGCGTCGTGATGGTGCCGGGGGAGTGCCTCAGATCAGGCCGAGCTCGGTCACCGCGTTGCGCTCGTCGGCCAGCTCGGCGGTCGACGCGTCGATGCGGGCGCGGGAGAAGTCGTCGATCTCCAGGCCCTGGACGATCTCCCAGTCACCGTTGTTGGTGGTGACGGGGAACGAGGAGATCAGGCCCTCGGGGACGCCGTAGGAGCCGTCGGAGACGACCGCCATCGAGACCCAGTCGTTCTCGGCGCTGCTGGTCAGCCAGTCGCGGGCGGCGTCGATGGTGGCCGAGGCCGCCGAGGCGGCCGAGGACGAGCCGCGGGCCTCGATGATGGCCGCGCCGCGCTTGGCGACGGTCGGGATGAAGTCGTTCTCGATCCAGGCCTGGTCGCCGACGACCTCGGCGGCGTTGCGGCCGCCGATCTCGGCGTGGAAGAGGTCGGGGTACTGGGTGGCCGAGTGGTTGCCCCAGATCGTCATCTTGTGGATGTCGGTGACCGAGGCGCCGGTCTTCGCGGCCAGCTGCGAGATCGCCCGGTTGTGGTCGAGGCGGGTGAGCGCCGAGAACCGCTCGTTGGGGATGTCGGGCGCGTTGGTCATCGCGATCAGCGCGTTGGTGTTGGCCGGGTTGCCGGTCACGCCGATGCGCACGTCGTCCGCGGCCACCTTGTTGAGGGCCTTGCCCTGGGCGGTGAAGATGGCGCCGTTGGCCGAGAGCAGGTCGCCGCGCTCCATGCCGGGGCCACGCGGGCGGGCGCCGACCAGCAGCGCGAGGTTGACGCCGTCGAAGATCTTCTCGGCGTCGTCACCGATCTCGACACCGGCCAGGGTCGGGAACGCACAGTCGTCGAGCTCCATGACCACGCCCTCGAGCGCCTTCAGAGCGGGAGTGATCTCCAGCAGGCGCAGTTCGATCGGCCGGTCGGGGCCCAGCAGCGCACCGCTCGCGAGGCGGAACAGCAGGCTGTAGCCGATCTGGCCGGCGGCGCCGGTGACGGCGACCTTGAGGGGAGTAGGGCTCACGAGGACTCCTAGCAGAAGAAAATTCTTGGGGTATGGATCTCCGATCCGACGCTAGCAGCGGTTACGCGAAGTCACGAGAGCGGGTACGCGCCGCGGACCGCCGCGCGGTCGCCGCCCCGCAGGCTGACATGCTGACCGGATGCATCGCCTGCCCGCCCTGGCCCTGGTCGCCGTGCTGGGGCTGACCTCCACCGTGCTGGCCGGGTGCGGGTCGTCGCCCGAGGCCAGCCCGCCCGCGGGAGTGGACGGGCTGGAGATCCCCACGCCGTCCCCGCACGCGGCGGACTTCGTCACCGGGGTGGACAATCCCTGGCTCGCCCTGGAGCCGGGAGCGGTCTGGACCTACGAGGTCGAGGACCCGAGCGCCGGATCGGCTGAGCGGACGCTGACGGTGACCGTGCCCGGTCGCACCCGCACGGTCGCCGGGATCGACGCGACCATCGTCGAGGCGAGGCTCACGGGCCCGCGGGGAGCGCGCGTCGAGCAGGATGAGATCTGGCTGGCCCAGGACGTCGACGGCAACGTGTGGCTGATGGGGCGCAGCGGGTCGTGGCAGGCCGGCGTGGCCGGCGCGCAGGCCGGCCTGCTGATGCCCGCGCGGCCGCGGGTCGGCGACGGCTTCTGGGAGTCCCTGGTGCCGGGCGTGGCCGACGTGCGGGTGAGCGTCGTCGCCCTGGACGCCGCGCGCACCGTGCCGGCGGGCGCGTTCAGCGACCTGCTGGAGACCGAGTCGCGCAGCGACGACGAGGCGGGAACCTCCACGACGTGGTACGCCGCCGGGACGGGCCTGCTGGCACAGCAGGACGTCACCGGCGGCGTACGCACGATGGAGCTGGTCTCGGTGGAGCGTCCCTGAGGGGTCACGCCACCGGAGTGGGCCGCGGCCCGGGGGTCAGTGACCCGAGGGGCGGATCTGGGTGCGGCCCTCGTCGTCGTCCGGTCCGGCCGGGTTCACCGGCGGCTGAGCGCCCGGCGCGGGCTGGCCCGGGGGGCGGTCCCACTGCTGCTCCCACTGCTGGGGCTGCTGCGGCTGCGGCTGCTCGGGCTGCGGGTAGCCCGCGGGGTCCCACTGCTGACCCTGCGAGTCCTGCGGCGCGGGCTGCTCGGGCTGCCACTGCTGGGCCTGGGGCTCCCACGTGCCCGGCTGGGCAGGGGCCTGCTGCTCGGGAGCCTGCTCCCAGGACTGCTGCTGGTAGTGCTGCGGGTAGCCCTGCTGCGGCTGCTCACCCTGCGGGTAGCCCTGCTGCTGGCCCTGGGCGGCGCCGCCGTACTGCGCGTAGGGCTCGTTCTGGTTCCACTGCTGCTGGTAGGCGTCCGGCGCCCCGTAGCCCGGCGTCGCGGCCTTGGGGGAGCGGGCGAAGTTCAGCCCCGACCCGGCGACCGGCTCGCGGTCGCGGCCGAAGAGCAGCGGGTAGGTGAAGCCGGCGATCGCGCCGCCGAGCAGGGGCGCGAGGATGAAGAGCCACAGCTGGACGATGGAGTCTCCACCGGCGAACAGGGCGGGACCGATCGAGCGGGCGGGGTTGAACGAGCCGCCGGTCGCCGGCAGCGCGAACATGTACAGCGCGACCAGGGTGAGGCCGATGGCCAGGGGGGCCAGCGCGGGGTGGTCGTTGCGGACGTCGCTGACCGCGAGCACGACGTAGACCAGCAGCGCGGTCAGCAGCATCTCGAGCAGGAACGCCGCCCACCACGCGTAGCCGCTGAAGTCGTCACCGAAGTAGTTCTGACCCATCGCGCCCTCGGCCTCGAAGCCCTCGAAGCCCTGGAGCAGGATGAAGAGCGTGAGCGCACCGAGGATCGCGCCGGCGATCTGGGCGCCGATGTAGATGCCTGCCTCGCGCCAGGGGAGGCGTCCTCCCAGCGCCGCGCCGAGCGTCACGGCGGGGTTGAAGTGGCCGCCGGAGATCCGGCCGAAGGCGTAGATCAGGGCGGCGTAGACGAAGCCGAAGGTGAGCGCGACCGAGGTGATCCCGCTGATCGAGTCCCCGAGGCCGGCGATGGCGAAGGCGCCGCAGCCGAGCAGCACGAACACGAACGTGCCCAATGCCTCCGCCGCGACCTTCTGCAGCACGGTGGGGGTGTCCACCGTGGCCGATGCTGTATCTGACATGTCTTCCAGTACCCCTTCAGGTTTTCGGGCGCGAGCGTCACCGCACGCGTGCTGCCCACGCCTTCCCTGGCCCGGGGCAGGCGAAACCCCCTCGCCGGCGCGCCCCCGCCTCACGTTGCCGCGGCGCGTGGCGGATGCGAGGCTGGCCGGTGAAGCCACGTCAGGTATCTTGACGTCAAGCGAAATTGCAGGCACGCACCGACGCTCCGCCTCGCACCCCAAGGCGAGGCGTCCCCGATTCCAGGAGTCGCCGCACCCATGGCCAAGATCATCTACACGCTCACCGACGAGGCGCCGCAGCTGGCCACCTACTCCTTCCTGCCGATCGTCGAGGCCTACGCCTCGACCGCCGGCGTGGAGGTCGAGACCCGGGACATCTCGCTGGCCGGGCGCATCATCGCCAGCTTCCCCGAGCGCCTCACCGAGGAGCAGCGCATCAGCGACGCCCTCGCCGAGCTGGGCGCCCTGGCCAAGCAGCCTGAGGCCAACATCATCAAGCTGCCCAACATCAGCGCCTCGATTCCGCAGCTCAAGGCGGCCATCGCCGAGCTGCAGGAGAAGGGCTACGACCTGCCCGACTACCCCGACTCCCCGTCCACCGACGAGGAGAAGGAGGCGCGTGCCCGCTACGACAAGATCAAGGGCTCCGCGGTCAACCCGGTCCTGCGCGAGGGCAACTCCGACCGCCGCGCGCCCGCCTCGGTCAAGCAGTACGCCCGCAGCCACCCCCACTCGATGGGTGCCTGGTCGGCCGACTCCAAGACGAACGTCGCCACCATGTCGGGCGACGACTTCCGCCACAACGAGCAGTCCGTGGTGATCGAGTCCGACGACACCCTCAAGATCCAGCTGGTCGGCGAGGACGGCACCACCACCGTGCTCAAGGAGTCGACCCCGGTGCTGGCCGGTGAGGTCATCGACGCCACCGTGATGCGGGTGGCGGCGCTGCGCGAGTTCCTCGCCGCCCAGATCGCCCGCGCCAAGGACGAGGACGTCCTCTTCTCGGTGCACCTCAAGGCCACCATGATGAAGGTCTCCGACCCGCTCATCTTCGGCCACGTCGTGGAGACCTTCTTCCCCCAGCTCTTCGCCGAGTACGGCGAGCAGCTCGCGGCCGCCGGGGTCAGCTCCAGCAACGGCCTCGGCGCCCTGCTCAACGCCGCCGCGAAGCTGCCGGAGGCCGACGCCATCAAGAGCGCCGTCGACCGCGACCTCGCCCAGGGCCCGAAGCTGGCCATGGTCGACTCCGACAAGGGCATCACCAACCTGCACGTGCCCAGCGACGTGATCGTGGACGCCTCGATGCCCGCGATGATCCGCACGTCCGGCCACATGTGGGGCCCCGACGGCAACGAGGCCGACACCCTCGCGGTGATCCCGGACAGCAGCTACGCCGGCGTCTACCAGGTCGTCATCGACGACTGCCGGGCCAACGGGGCCTTCGACCCGACCACGATGGGCTCGGTCCCCAACGTCGGGCTGATGGCCCAGGCCGCGGAGGAGTACGGCAGCCACGACAAGACCTTCGAGATCCCGGCCGCCGGCACCGTCCAGGTCCTCGACGGCTCGGGCGCGGTGCTGCTCGAGCAGCAGGTCGCCCCCGGCGACATCTGGCGCGCGTGCCAGACCAAGGACGTCCCGATCCGCGACTGGGTCAAGCTGGCTGTCACCCGTGCCCGCGCCACCGGCTCCCCGGCGGTGTTCTGGCTCGACGACACCCGCGCCCACGACCGCAACCTGATCGCGAAGGTGAAGCAGTACCTGCCCGAGCACGACCTGGACGGGCTGCAGATCGAGATCATGTCCCCGGTCGAGGCGACGAAGTTCTCCCTGGAGCGGATCCGCCGCGGCGAGGACACCATCTCGGTGACCGGCAACGTGCTGCGCGACTACCTCACCGACCTGTTCCCGATCCTCGAGCTCGGCACCAGCGCCAAGATGCTGTCGGTGGTCCCGCTGATCAACGGCGGCGGCCTGTTCGAGACCGGCGCCGGCGGCTCGGCCCCCAAGCACGTCCAGCAGCTGGTCAAGGAGAACCACCTGCGCTGGGACAGCCTGGGCGAGTTCCTCGCGCTGGCGGTCAGCTTCGAGCACCTGGCGCAGACCTCGGACAATGCCCGGGCGCAGATCCTGGCCGACACCCTCGACCGGGCGACGGCGACGTTCCTGAGCGAGAACAAGTCGCCCAGCCGCAAGGCGGGCCAGATCGACAACCGCGGCAGCCACTTCTACCTCGCGCTGTACTGGGCGCGCGAGCTCGCCGCCCAGAGCGACGACGCCGAGCTCGCGGCCGCCTTCGCCAAGCTCGCCGAGACCCTCGGCGAGCAGGAGGAGAAGATCAACGAGGAGCTGCTCGCCGTCCAGGGCTCGCCGGCCGACATCGGCGGCTACTACCAGCCCGACCCGGAGAAGGCCGCCGCCGTCATGCGGCCCTCGGCGACGCTGAACGCGGCGCTCGCCCAGCTGGCCTGACCCGGCCCGGCACCGGCTGATCCGACGCCCCCGTCCCGAGACCCCCTGCCGGGGTCACGGGGCGGGGGCGTTCGTCATCTGCCGGCGCGGAATAGCGTCCCGGCGCCGGTGGTTGTTCAACGTCGTGCACTCCTCGACCACCGCCGCCCCGCCCGACGACCGTGACCACCTCGCGGGCGACGCCCCGGTGCGCACGCGGCACCTCGGGCTGGCCCTGCTCGCGCTGGCCACCGGTGGGTTCGCGATCGGCACGACCGAGTTCGTGACGATGGGGCTGGTCCCCGAGATCGCCCACGGCGTGGGGGTCTCCATCCCCACCAGCGGCCACGTGATCTCGGCGTACGCCCTGGGTGTCGTGGTCGGGGCCCCGCTGCTCGCCTTCCTGCTGGCCAGGCTGCCGCGCCGGGGGGTGCTGGTCGGGCTGATGGTGGCCTTCGCGGTGGGGAACGCGGCGAGCGCGCTGGCGCCCGGCTTCGCGTCGCTGGCCGGTTCCCGCTTCCTCGCGGGCCTGCCGCACGGGGCCTACTTCGGGGTGGCCTCGCTCCTGGCCGCCAGCCTGGTCACGCCCGATCGGCGCGGACGCGCGGTGGCCGGGGTGATGATGGGCCTGTCGGTGGCGAACGTCGCCGGCGTGCCGGCCGCCACCTGGATGGGCCAGCACCTCGGCTGGCGCTCGGCGTACTGGGCGGTGACCGTACTCGGCGCGCTCACCGTGTTCCTGGTGCTGCTGTGCGTGCCGTCGGTGACCGGGGACCGCGCCGCCACCGGGCGCCGCGAGCTGGGCGCCCTGGCCAGGCCCCAGGTCTGGCTGACCCTGGGGGTGGGCGCGGTCGGCTTCGGCGGCATGTTCGCGGTGCTGTCCTACATCTCGCCGACGATCACCGAGGTCGGTGGCTTGGGCTCCTCCGCGGTGCCGGCCTTCCTGCTCGCCTTCGGACTCGGGATGACCGCCGGGACCTGGCTGGGTGGCGAGCTCGCGGACTGGTCGGTGTTCCGCACGCTGCTGCTGTCGTCGGTGGCGATGGGCCTGGTCCTGTTGCTCTTCGCGCTGCTGGCGCCCTTCGGCTGGTGGGCCATCGGCGCGGTCTTCGCGGTCTCGGTGGCCGGTTCGGTGCTGGTGGTGAACCTGCAGCTGCGACTGATGGCCGTCGCCGGGGACGCCCAGACCCTGGGCGCCGCCCTCAACCACGCCTCGCTGAACCTCGCCAACGCCCTGGGCGCCTGGCTGGGTGGGCTGGTGATCGCCGCCGGGCTCGGCTACCGGGCCCCCGCGCTGGTGGGTGTGGGCCTGTCGGTGGTGGGCCTGCTGGTGCTGCTGGTCTCCGCCTGGCTGCACCAGCGTGAGCGCCGCAGCCGCGCCTGAGGTGTGACCGCACGGGCGCGGGGTACCACCCTCGGCACCCACACCGACCCCAGGAGCGCCAGATGACCGGCCCCACGCTCGACGTCACCGCCCCCGCGCGCCTGCTCGGAGCGGGGCTGCGCGGCGCGTTCACGGTGCTGGGGGCGTTGCGCAGCAGCCTCGCCCAGGGCAGGGCGCTGCACCCGCGCGGCCAGGTCGCCGACGCGACGCTGGTGATCGAGGCCGCCGGCAGCCCGACCGGCGTCGCGCTGCTGGACCGTCCCGGCTCCCACCCGTGCCGGGTCCGGATCTCGCGCGCGGTGGGGCTGCCTGCGCCCGTCCCCGACATCTGGGGGCTCGCCATCCGCGTCCCCGACCCGGCCACCGGGCGCGAGGTGGACCTGCTGGTGGCGGGCACCGGCCTCGGCCCGGCCACGCGCCACGTGCTGGTGCCGCGTCGCGCCCTCGAGGACGGGCCGCTCAGCTCGCTGCTGCCGGTGTCGACCGCCACCGGGGCACTGCTGCTCGCCCTGACCCCCGCCGCGTCCCCGGCCGGCGCCCTCCGGCGCTTCGAGCTGTCCACCTCGCGTCCGGGTGGCCCCTGGACCCGGCGAGGGTTCCTCGAGGTCGCCGAGCCCGGCGACGACGACCCGGACCTCCGCTTCGACCCGGTGCGCCACGAGCCCGCCGGCGTGCGTCAGTACGGCGTGGTGCGGCGCCTGCGCGGCCCGTCGTACCCGGACCCGTCGGAGACGGAGGGGGAATGAAACAATTCCCGCATGTCGACCGCAGCTGCCCCCGTGCCTGACCAGACCGCCACCCAGGCGGCGCCTCAGCAGGGCGCCGGCGGAGCCCGCCCCCGGGTGCTCTCCGGCATCCAGCCCACGGCCGACTCCTTCCACTTCGGCAACTACCTGGGTGCCGTGCGCCAGTGGGTCGACCTGCAGGAGGAGTACGAGCCGTTCTTCTTCATCGCGGACCTGCACGCGATCACCGTGGAGCAGGACCCCAAGGTCCTGCGCGAGCGCTGCCTGCGCTCGGCCGCCCAGCTGATCGCCGCCGGGGTGGACCCCGAGCGCTCGGCGATCTTCGTGCAGAGCCAGGTGCCCGCGCACGCCCAGCTGGGGTGGGTGCTGCAGTGCCTGACCGGGTTCGGCGAGGCGCGGCGGATGACCCAGTTCAAGGACAAGTCCGCCAAGGGCGGCGAGGGGGCGGCCAGCGTCGGGCTGTTCACCTACCCGATCCTGCAGGCGGCCGACATCCTGCTGTACCGGCCGCACTACGTGCCGGTGGGGGAGGACCAGCGCCAGCACCTCGAGCTGACCCGCGACCTCGCGCAGCGGTTCAACCACCGCTACAAGAAGACGTTCCGGCTGCCCGAGGCCTACATCCTCAAGTCGACCGCCAAGATCACCGACCTGCAGGAGCCGACCGCGAAGATGTCGAAGTCGGCGTCGTCGCCGGCCGGCATCATCGACATGCTCGACGACCCGCGGGTGAGCGCCAAGAAGATCAGGTCGGCCGTCACCGACTCCGAGGCGGTGATCCGCTTCGACCCCGAGCACAAGCCCGGCGTCAGCAACCTGCTCACGATCTACTCCGCCCTCTCCGGGCGCCCGGTGGAGGCCCTGGAGCAGCAGTACGAGGGGCACGGCTACGGAGACCTCAAGAAGGACCTCGCCGAGGTCGTCGTCGAGTTCGTGACGCCCTTCCGGGACCGCACCCTCGAGCTGCTCGACGACCGCGCGCAGCTCGACAAGGTCCTGCGCCAGGGCGCCGAGCGGGCCGGCGCGGTGGCCGAGGCCACGCTGCGCGACGTCTACGACCGGGTCGGCTTCGTGCCGCCCGCGGCACAGTAGGGTCGTCGGCGTGCCCACCATCGGAGTAGCGCTTGCCCTGCCGGAGCCCTGGGCCCAGCAACTCCAGGACTACCGCACCTCGATCGGCGACACCACCGCGGCGAAGATCCCGACCCACATCACGCTGATCCCGCCCACCGAGGTGCCCGACGAGGACCTGGACGCGGTGGTCGCCCACCTGCGCGGCGTCTCCGAGCGTCGACACGCCTTCGAGGTCCGGCTGCGCGGCACCGGCACCTTCCGCCCGGTGTCGCCGGTGGTCTTCGTGATGGTCGCCGAGGGCATCTCCGAGTGCGAGCAGCTCGCGCTCGCCGTACGGTGCGGGCCGCTGGCCGTCGACCTGGACTTCCCCTACCACCCCCACGTGACGGTGGCGCACCACCTCGACGACGCCGCCCTGGACCAGGCGTTCAAGGAGCTGGCCGACTTCGAGTGCGTCTTCGAGGCGCGCCAGTTCCACCTCTACGTGCACGAGGACGCGGTGGGATGGCACCCGACCGAGGACTTCCCCCTCCAGGCGTCCGTCACCTCGTGCTGAACAGCTCCGGCGAGCGATGAGCGCCCTCGCCAGCCGCGCTTCCCGCTGGGTGCGGACCGCGCGGCTGCGGCGCCCCGTGGTGGACCACGCCGTGCGGATGGGCCAGCACTACGCGGCGGTGAAGGGCAACATCCTGGCCGCCAGCATCGGCTACTACGGGTTCCTGTCGTTCTTCCCGATCCTGGCGCTCTCGTTCTTCGTGGTCGGCTTCCTGTCCCGGATCTACCCCGACCTGCGCATCGAGCTGGTCCGCGCCCTGAACGACGTGCTGCCGGGGATCCTGGGCAACGGCGAGGGCGAGGTGTCGCTGGCCGACATCGAGGACGCGGCCGGTGCGGTCGGGCTGGTCGGCTTCGTGGCCGGTCTCTACACCGGGCTGGGCTGGCTCTCGGCGATGCGCAACGGGCTGCTCACGGTCTTCGAGATGCCCGCCCGGGACCAGCCCAACTTCGCGCTGGGCAAGCTGCGCGACCTGCTCACGCTGGTGGTGACCGGGACGACGCTGATCGTGAGCGTCAGCGTCTCCAGCTTCGTGCGGCGCTTCTCCGAGCAGGCCCTGGAGCTGGTCGACCTGGACCGCGAGCTGGCGCCGCTGCTGATGGTGCTGACGATCGTCGTCGGGGTCGCGGCGAGCGCGCTCCTGTTCTTCCTGCTGTTCCGGCTGCTGGCCGAGCCCCGAACGCCCCGGGTGGCGCTGTGGAAGGGCGCCCTGCTCGGCGCTGTCGGCTTCGAGCTGCTCAAGGAGCTGTCCGGGCTGCTGCTGGCAAGCACCCGCAGCGAGCCCGCCTTCCAGGCCTTCGGGATCGCCCTGATCGTGGTGGTGTGGATCAACTACTTCTCGCGGATCGTGCTGCTGGCCGCCGCCTGGGCGCACACCGCGAAGCGGGCGCGCTACCGTCGGGAGAGGGAGCACGAGCGCGAGGCCGCCCGCGTCGCAGCCACTCGGGTCGAGCTGCGCAAGCTCCCCGTACCTCGCCGGCCGTCGCTGGCCGAGCGGGGCAGGATCTTCGCGGCCGGAGCGGCCGCGACCCTGGCGCTGGTCGCCGTACTCCGTCGAAAGGAACCACCCCTGTGAAGTTCGAGCGCAAGCACGCGATCCTGCTGCTGGCCGTCGCCGTCTGGAATGTCTTCTCGTTCGGCAACTTCGCCAAGAACCTGCTCGAGGCCTACCAGGCGGGGGAGGACCGGGCAGGCGGGTACTGGGTCGCGCACAGCATCCTGATCGTGGTGAACTTCGTGATCGCCGGGCTGCTGGGCTCCCTGGGCCTCAAGGCCTGGCGCTCCACCCGCTCGGCCCGCTCTGCCTGAGCAGGCGCCGCACCCAAGACGAGAGCCGCCCGGAGTCATGGACTCCGGGCGGCTCTGGTCTGCTGCGGGACTGCTCAGAGGCCGTGCTTCATGGCCGTGCGCAGGTCCTTGTTGAGCTGGGAGATCACGTCGAGCGGGATCTCCTTGGGGCACGCGGCGGTGCACTCGCCCATGTTCGTGCAGCCACCGAATCCCTCGTGGTCGTGCTGGGCGACCATCTTCACCACGCGGGTGTCGCGCTCCGGCTGTCCCTGCGGGAGCTCACCGAGGTGGGTGATCTTCGCGCCGAGGAACAGCGAGGCCGAGCCGTTGGGGCAGGCGGCCACGCAGGCGCCGCAGGCGATGCAGGTGGCGACGTCGAACGCCCGGTCGGCGTTCTTCTTCGGCACCGGCGTGGCGTGCGCCTCGGGGGCCGCCCCGGTGTTCACCGAGATGTAGCCGCCCTGCTGGATCATCCGGTCCAGCGCGCCACGGTCGACGATGAGGTCCTTGATCACCGGGAACGCCTCGGCGCGCCAGGGTTCGATGGTGATCTCGTCGCCGTCCTTGAACGAGCGCATGTGCAGCTGGCAGGTCGTGGTGACCTCCGGGCCGTGAGCCTGGCCGTTGATCATCAGCCCGCAGGTGCCGCAGATGCCCTCGCGGCAGTCGGAGTCGAAGGCCACCGGGTCCTCGCCCTTGGCGTTGAGGTCCTCGTTGAGCACGTCGAGCATCTCGAGGAACGACATGTCCTCGGAGACCTCGTCGAGGGCGTAGGTGTGCATCTTGCCCGGCGACGAGGAGTTGGCCTGGCGCCAGATGTTGAGGGTCAGTCTCACTTGTAGCTCCGCTGCTTCATCTCGATGGCTTCGTAGACCAGGTCTTCCTTGTGCAGGACGGGCTGGCCGTCGTCGCCGCCCCACTCCCAGGCGGCGACGTAGGCGAAGTGCTCGTCGTCGCGCAGCGCCTCGCCGTCCTCGGTCTGGGACTCGGCGCGGAAGTGGCCGCCGCAGGACTCGCGCCGGTTGAGCGCGTCGATGCACATCAGCTCACCGAGCTCGATGAAGTCGGCGACGCGGCCGGCCCGCTCGAGCGACTGGTTGAGGCTGTCGGCGGTGCCGAGCACCTTGACGTTCTTCCAGAAGTCCTCCTTGAGCGCCTGGATCAGGCCGATGGCCTTCTTCAGGCCCTCCGCGGTCCGCTCCATCCCGCAGTACTCCCACATGATGTTGCCGAGCTCGCGGTGGTAGCTGTCGACGCTGCGGGTGCCGCTGGCGTTGAGGAACTGCGCGATCCGCGACTCCACCGAGGCGCGGGCCTCGAGGACGGCGGGGTGGTTCTCGTCGACCTTGGGGAACGGCGCGTCCGCGAGGTAGTCGCGGATCGTGTTGGGCAGCACGAAGTAGCCGTCGGCGAGGCCCTGCATCAGCGCCGAGGCGCCGAGGCGGTTCGCGCCGTGGTCGGAGAAGTTGGCCTCGCCGGTCACGAACAGGCCCGGGATGTTCGACTGCAGGTCGTAGTCGACCCACAGGCCGCCCATCACGTAGTGCACGGCCGGGTAGATCCGCATCGGCGAGGTGTAGGGGTCCTCACCGGTGATCCGGGCGTACATGTCGAAGAGGTTGCCGTACTTGGCCTCGACGGCGGCCTTGCCCAGCCGGCCGATGGCCTCGGCGAAGTCCAGGTAGACGCCGCGGCGCACGCCGTCGACCTCCGGGCCGACGCCGCGACCCTCGTCGCACATGTTCTTGGCCTGGCGCGAGGCGATGTCGCGGGGCACCAGGTTGCCGAAGGCCGGGTAGATCCGCTCCAGGTAGTAGTCGCGGTCCTCCTCGGGGATGTCGCGCGGGTCCTTGGTGCAGTCCTCGGCGCGCTTGGGCACCCAGATCCGTCCGTCGTTGCGCAGCGACTCGCTCATCAGCGTCAGCTTCGACTGGTGGCTGCCCGAGACCGGGATGCAGGTCGGGTGGATCTGCGTGTAGCAGGGGTTCGCCATCAGGGCGCCCTTGCGGTGCGCCCGCCAGGACGCGGTGACGTTGGAGCCCATCGCGTTGGTGGAGAGGAAGAAGACGTTGCCGTAGCCGCCGGTGGCGAGCACCACGGCGTCGGCGAGGTGCGTCTGGATCTCGCCGGTCACCATGTCGCGCGCGATGATGCCGCGAGCCTTGCCGTCGACCATCACCAGCTCGAGCATCTCGTGGCGGGTGTAGTCCTTGACGGTGCCGGCCGCCACCTGGCGCTCGAGGGCCTGGTAGGCCCCGATCAGCAGCTGCTGGCCGGTCTGGCCGCGGGCGTAGAAGGTGCGCGAGACCTGCACGCCGCCGAAGGAGCGGTTGTCGAGCAGACCGCCGTACTCGCGGGCGAACGGGACGCCCTGCGCGACGCACTGGTCGATGATGTTGACGCTCTCCTCCGCCAGCCGGTAGACGTTCGTCTCCCGGGCGCGGTAGTCACCGCCCTTGACGGTGTCGTAGAAGAGACGCTCGATGGAGTCGCCGTCCTCCTTGTAGTTCTTGGCGGCGTTGATGCCGCCCTGCGCGGCGATCGAGTGCGCGCGGCGCGGGGAGTCCTGGTAGCAGAACGACTTGACCACGTAGCCGGCCTCGCCGAGCGTCGCGGCGGCCGCGCCGCCGGCCAGGCCGGTGCCGACGATGATCACCGACATCTTGCGGCGGTTGGCCGGGTTGACCAGGCGCGCCTCGAACTTGCGCTTGTCCCACTTCTCGGGCAGGGGCCCGGCGGGTGCCTTGGTGTCGAAGATCGGTTCGCCCAGGGTGAAGTACCCGGCTGCATCAGACACGAGGTCGGAGTCCTTGAGTGTTGTCATGGCTGGAATAACCCTTAGTCAACGAGGCCGAAGACGACGGCCAGGGGCACCAGGGCGAAGCCACCGGCGATGATGACCGCGACGGCCACCCCGGCGAAGTTCGCGCGGGCGCGGGAACGGGCGGTGTTGGTGAAGCCGAGCGTCTGGGCCGCGCTCCACACGCCGTGGCGCAGGTGCATCCCCAGCGCCACCAGCGCCAGCAGGTAGATGACGGTCACCCACCACACCTGGAACGACTCCACCACGTTCAGGTACGGCGAGTCGTGCTTGCCGCCCGGATTGATGGTGTGCGTGGTCAGGTGGAGGATGTGGAACACCACGAAGAGCAGCAGCGCGACGCCGCCCCAGCGCATCATCCGCGAGGAGAGCGTGGCCGCGACGGCCTTCTTCATGACGTACTTGTTCGGTCGCGCCTTCTTCGCCCGAGCCCACAGGTGGAACGCCGAGTAGGCGTGCCCGAGGAGGGCGAGGATCAGCACGACGCGCAACGCCCACAGCAGACCGCTGTAGGGAAGCATCGGCTCCCCGAAGGTCCGCAGGTGATGGGCGTACTCGTCGAACGCCGTCTCGCCGTTGAAGACCTTGAGGTTGCCGTACATGTGCAGCAGCAGGTAGCCGATGAAGATGAGGCCGGTGACGGCCATCAGGATCTTCAGGGCCACGGTGGAGCGCGTCGACCGGCTGCTTTTTACGAGTGTCGGGGTTGCCACGTAGGTCACAGTATCGCCACTAGTCGAGTGCCCGCTCGTGGGCCGGTGTGACATACGCCTTGTTACCCGCCGGTCACCCCGGCCATCGGCCCCACGACTCGGACTCGTGCGGAGGCTGTGCAGGGCTGTTCTATTGTGGAACCCATGACCTCTGGCTCCGAGCAGGACCGGCTCGCGCTGGCGTCACCCGAGGATCGGCACAGTGCGGCGGAGTGGGAGAAGCTGGCCGCCGCCGTGCTGCGCAAGTCGGGACGCCTGGGCACCGATGACCCCGATTCCGCAGTGTGGGACAAGCTCTCCCGCACGACCCTCGACGGGATCTCCGTCGGCCCGATCGGGACCGCCGAGACGGTCGCGGGGCTGCCCGCCCTCGGCGACGCGGGCGCGGCCCCCTTCACCCGTGGACGGGTGGTGACCCGCCCGGAGACCGGCTGGGACATCCGCGTCCAGGTGGACGGCCCGTCGGCCAAGGCGGCCAACGAGGCGGTCCTGGTCGACCTCGAGAACGGCGCTACTTCGGTGTGGGTCGCGCTCGGCGAGGGCCTGTCCGCCGACGAGCTGGGCCCCGTCCTGGACGGCGTCCTGCTCGACCTCGCGCCGGTCGTGCTCGACGCCCCCGGCGACCCGCTGGGCGCCGCCGAGGCCCTCGTCGCCGTACTGCGCGAGCGCGGCCTGGAACCGGCCGAGGGCACGAACCTGGGGGTGGACCCGGTCGCCGCCGCTCTGCGCGGCACCGGTGCGGGCGACCTCTCGGTCCTCGCCCGCGCGGCGGAGCTCGCTCGCGGCGCCGGCGTGCTCGGGCTCGTGGTCGACGCGAGCGCCGTGCACGACCTCGGCGCCTCCGACGGCCAGGAGCTCGGCTACAGCCTCGCCGTCGGCGCGGCGTACCTGCGCGCCCTGGAGGCCGCCGGGATCGGCGTCGACGAGGCGCTCGGCCTGATCGAGTTCCGCTACGCCGCCACCGACGAGCAGTTCCCCACCATCGCCAAGCTCCGCGCCGCTCGCCGGCTGTGGGCGCGGGTGGCCGAGCTCAGCGGCGCGTCCCCGGACGCCGGCGGGCAGCGCCAGCACGTGGTGACCAGCCGCCCGATGATGAGCAAGTACGACCCCTGGGTCAACATGCTGCGCACCACCGTGGCGACCTTCTCCGCCGGCATCGGCGGGGCCGAGGCGATCACCGTGCTGCCCTTCGACTCGACCCTCGGCGTGCCCGACGAGTTCGGCCGGCGCATCGCGCGCAACACCTCCTCCCTGCTGATCTGGGAGTCGCACGTGGCCAAGGTGACCGACGCCGCCGGTGGCGCCTACGCGGTGGAGAAGCTGACCGACGACCTGGCCCGCGCGGCCTGGGAGGAGTTCGGCCGTATCGAGGAGGCCGGTGGCATCGAGGCCGCGTTGGCCGACGGTTCCCTGCGCGCCCGCATCGACGAGGTGGTGGCCAAGCGAGACGCCGACATCGCGCGCCGCAAGCGGCCGATCACCGGCGTCAGCGAGTTCCCCAACCTCGACGAGGTGCTGCCCGAGCGCCAGCCCAGCCCGGCCGCGGACGCGGTGCGCCGCTACGCCGCGCCGTTCGAGGCGCTGCGCGACGAGCCGGCGAGCACGCCGGTCTTCCTGGCGACGATGGGCACGATCGCGTCGCACACCGCACGCGCCACCTTCGCCACCAACCTGTTCGCCGCCGGAGGCATCCGGGTGGAGCAGGCCGGAGCGACCCAGGGGGTCGCCGACGTGCTGGCCGCCTACGCCGGGCAGCCGGTGGTGTGCCTGGCCGGCGCCGACAAGACCTACGCCGCCTGGGCCGGCGAGCTGGTGCCCGCGCTGCGCGAGGCCGGAGCCCGCTGGGTGGTCCTGGCAGGCAAGCCCGAGGCCGTCGGAGACGGGCTCGCGGTCGACGACAGTTGTTCCATCGGGGTGGACGCGCTCGCGTTCCTCACCCGGACGAGAGGCAAGCTGGCATGAGCATTCCGAAGAGCTTCGCGGGTCTGCCGCTCGAGGGTGAGCGGGCCGTCACCGGCTCGGCCGGGGAGAAGCCGGCCGTCGAGCCGGGGACCTCCCCCTGGCCCTCCCCGGAGGGCATCGACATCCTGCCGGTCTACGGACCCGAGCACCTCGAGGGCCTGGACGCCCTCGACACCTGGCCGGGCCTGAGCCCGTTCCTGCGCGGTCCCTACCCGACGATGTACACCACGCAGCCGTGGACCGTGCGCCAGTACGCCGGCTTCTCGACCGCGGAGGAGTCCAACGCCTTCTACCGCCGCAACCTCGCGGCCGGCCAGAAGGGGCTCAGCGTCGCGTTCGACCTGGCCACCCACCGCGGCTACGACTCCGACCACCCCCGGGTGCGCGGCGACGTGGGCATGGCGGGCGTGGCCATCGACTCCATCTACGACGCGCGCACCCTCTTCGAGGGCATCCCGCTCGACGAGATGTCGGTGTCGATGACGATGAACGGCGCGGTGCTGCCGGTCCTCGCCCTCTACATCGTGGCGGCCGAGGAGCAGGGGGTGAAGCCGGAGCAGCTCACGGGGACCATCCAGAACGACATCCTCAAGGAGTTCATGGTCCGCAACACCTACATCTACCCGCCGCTGCCGTCGATGCGGATCATCTCCGACATCTTCGCCTACACCTCGGCGAAGATGCCGCGCTTCAACTCGATCTCGATCTCCGGCTACCACATCCAGGAGGCCGGGGCGACCGCCGACCTCGAGCTCGCCTACACGCTCGCCGACGGTGTCGAGTACATCCGGGCCGGGCTGGCCGCGGGCCTGGACATCGACAAGTTCGCTCCCCGGCTGAGCTTCTTCTGGGCGATCGGGATGAACTTCTTCATGGAGGTCGCCAAGATGCGCGCGGCCCGCGCCCTGTGGGCCCGGCTGGTGCGCGAGTTCGACCCGAAGAACCCCAAGTCGCTGAGCCTGCGCACCCACAGCCAGACCTCCGGGTGGTCGCTGACCGCCCAGGACGTGTTCAACAACGTCCAGCGGACCGCGATCGAGGCGATGGCCGCGACTCAGGGCCACACCCAGTCGCTGCACACCAACGCCCTCGACGAGGCGATCGCGCTGCCGACCGACTTCTCGGCCCGCATCGCGCGCAACACCCAGCTGCTGCTGCAGCAGGAGTCGGGCACCACCGGGGTCATCGACCCCTGGGCCGGCTCCTACTACGTGGAGCGGCTCACCCACGACCTCGCCGAGAAGGCGTGGGCGCACATCCAGGAGGCCGAGGCCGCCGGCGGGATGGCGAAGGCGATCGAGCAGGGCATCCCGAAGCTGCGCATCGAGGAGGCCGCCGCGCGCACCCAGGCGCGCATCGATTCCGGGGCGCAGAAGGTGATCGGGGTCAACACCTACCGCCCGGCCGCGGAGGACAAGCTCGATGTGCTGCGCGTCGACAACGACGACGTCTACCGCCAGCAGGTCGCCAAGCTGGAGCGGCTGCGTGCCGAGCGCGACGACGACGAGGTGCGCCGCACCCTGGACGCGCTGACCGCCTCCGCCGCGGCGGGTCACCAGGAGGGTGGCTCGCTGGACGGCAACCTGCTCAAGCTGGCCGTGGACGCCGCCCGGGCGAAGGCGACGGTGGGGGAGATATCCGAGGCGCTGGAGAAGGTCTACGGGCGTCACCAGGCGGTGATCCGTACGATCAGTGGCGTGTACCGCGACGCATCCTCCGACGCCGGCGACGGCAAGCTCGCCGCCGTGCAGGAGGCGACCGCCAAGTTCGAGGAGCAGGAGGGCCGCCGCCCCCGCATCCTGGTGGCCAAGATGGGCCAGGACGGCCACGACCGCGGCCAGAAGGTCGTGGTGACCGCCTTCGCCGACATGGGCTTCGACGTCGACGTGGGGCCGCTCTTCTCGACCCCCGAGGAGGTCGCGCAGCAGGCGATCGACGCCGACGTGCACATCGTCGGGGTCTCGTCGCTGGCCGCCGGCCACCTCACGCTGCTGCCTGCGTTGAAGGCAGCCCTGGCCGAGCAGGGCCGACCGGACATCATGATCGTCATCGGCGGCGTCATCCCGCCCGACGACGTGCAGACGCTCAAGGACATGGGCGCTGCCGCGGTCTTCCTGCCCGGCACGGTCATCGCCGAGGCCGGTCTCGACCTGCTCGAGAAGCTGTCTGCGCAGCTCGCGGACTGATGGCGGGCGACAGCCCCGCCCGGCGCTCGCGCGCCGTCGACGTGGCAGCGCTCCGCACGGGGATCCGTGCGGGGCGCCGCGCCGACGTGTCACGGGCGATCACCCTGGTCGAGTCCTCGCGCGTCGACCACCGCGCCGCCGCGCGTGAGCTCCTCGCGGAGCTCACCCCGGACGCCGGGGGTGCGATCCGGGTCGGCATCTCGGGGGTGCCCGGAGTCGGCAAGTCCACGTTCATCGAGGCGCTGGGCAGCGAGCTGACCGCGGCGGGCAAGCGGGTCGGGGTGCTCGCCGTCGACCCGTCCTCGGTACGCACCGGCGGCTCCGTGCTCGGCGACAAGACCCGGATGGCCCGGCTGGGCGCGGACCCGAACGCCTACATCCGCCCCTCGCCGTCGGCCGGCACGCTCGGCGGCGTCGCCCGGGCGACCACCCAGGCGATGATCGTGCTCGAGGCCGCCGGCTACGACGTGGTGCTCGTCGAGACCGTCGGCGTCGGCCAGTCGGAGGTGACCGTGGCCGGCATGGTCGACACGTTCCTCTTCCTGACCCTGGCGCGCACCGGCGACCAGCTGCAGGGGATCAAGAAGGGCATCCTGGAGATCGCGGACGTGATCGCGGTCAACAAGGCGGACGGCGACCGCGAGGCCGAGGCGCGCGGGGCCGCCCGTGAGCTGGCCGGTGCGCTGCGGCTCGTGCACGGCAAGGGGGAGTGGGCGCCGCCGGTGGTGACCTGCTCGGCCCTGGAGGGCACCGGCGTCCCCGAGCTCTGGGAGCGGGTGCTGGCGCACCGCGACCACCTGGGGGAGCGGGGGCTGGCCCGCAAGCGGGCCGGCCAGCAGCTGGAGTTCACCTGGGCGCTGGTCCGTGACGAGCTCGACCAGCGGCTGCGGCGCTCGGCCGCGGTGGCCGCGGTGCGCGAGGAGATCCGCGGGGCCGTGCTGGCCGGCGAGATGGCCGCCCCCGAGGCGGCGGACCGGATCCTCGCGGCCTACGACGGCTGACCGCCGGGTCGGCGTTGTCATCGCCACACGCCGTTGGTTTCTCCTTGCCTCCTGCATGTCACTAGGCTGGGAGGTGATGGCAGCCCTCTTCCCGATCCGCTCTGGTGCGACCGCGATGGTCGACGCCGTCATCGGGGACCTGCACGACGAGCTGATCGACTTCCGTCGTGACCTGCACGCGCACCCGGAGCTGTCGTGGCACGAGGAGCGCACGACCCGTCTGGTGGCCGAGCGCCTCGAGAAGGCCGGGGTCGAGGTCTCGCTGCTGCCGCGCAGCGGCCTGACCGCCGACATCGGCACCGGCGGCCCCCTGGTCGCGTTGCGCGCGGACCTCGACGCGTTGCCGGTCGAGGACCGCACCGGGGACCCGTGGGCGAGCACCGTGCCCGGTGTCGCCCACGCCTGCGGGCACGACGTCCATGTCACCGGCCTGCTCGGCGCCGGGCTGGCGCTCGCCGCCACCCACGCCGCGGGCCTGCTGCCCGGACGGGTCCGGCTGGTGTTCCAGCCGGCCGAGGAGGTGATGCCCGGCGGCGCCCTGGACGTGCTGGCCCAAGGCCGGCTCGACGACGTCGACCGGATCTTCGGTCTGCACTGCGACCCCAGCCTCGACGTCGGCGTGGTGGGACTGCGCGAGGGACCACTGACCGGCGCAGCCGACGCAGTCGACGTGCGGCTCAGCGGCAAGGGCGGCCACACCTCGCGGCCCCACCTGACCGAGGACCTCACCTTCGCGCTCGGCAAGCTGGTCACCGAGCTCCCCGCCATCCTGTCGCGACGCCTGGACCCCCGGGCCGGCGCGAGCGTGGTCTGGGGCCTGGTGCGCGCCGGTGCGGCACGCAACGTCATCCCGGCCTCCGGGCGGGTCTCCGGCACGGTGCGGATGCTCGACGCCGTGGCCTGGGGGGAGGCGGAGCGGCTGGTACGCGAGGCGGTCGACCAGATCATCGCGCCGTACGGCGTGAGCGCCGAGGTGACCTACCAGCGTGGTGTCCCGCCGGTGGTCAACGAGCCCGACTCGACGCGGATGCTCGGCCATGCGGTCGAGCTCGTGCTCGGCGCAGCCGGTCGCGTGCCGACCCAGCAGAGCCTGGGCGGCGAGGACTTCGGCTGGTACCTCGACCGGGTCCCGGGCGCGATGGCCCGGCTCGGCACCCGCACCCCCGGGGGCGCCTCCTACGACCTGCACCAGGGCGACCTGCGCATCGACGAGCGCGCCGTCCCGATCGCCGCCCGAGTGCTCGCGAACGCGGGCCTGGCCGGTGTCGGAACCGATCTTCGGCAGTGACCTGCGCCACCACGTCAGAGCCCCCCACGCGGGCGGACGACCGGGGAAGATAACCGGTCGGTAACGTTTATTGCAAGTCATCTGGTCCGCCAGCGGACACGCCTCGGGGAGGCTTACTGTTCTCACGGGTTTCGTCGGCTGGCGGAGCCGATACGGAACTGAGGAGGAGTCTTGCGCAAGCTTCGCAGGATTACGCTGGTCGTCGCGGCGAGCACGTTGGCACTGACCGGCTGTGGTGGTGGCGGCGACGACGACACCAAGGAGGCCAAGGGCTCCAAGGGTGGCGACGAGGCGGTCTGCAAGACCGCCGACGGTGACGGCCCCAAGATCGGCGTCGCCTACGACGTCGGTGGCCGTGGCGACCAGTCGTTCAACGACGCCGCCTACACCGGTCTGGAGAAGGCCGTCGAGGAGCTCGACGCCACCTGTGTCGAGGCCGAGGCCGGCACCGGCGAGACCGACACCATCCGCGGCAACCGCCTGCGGACGCTGGCCGAGCAGGGCTTCAACCCGATCATCGCCGTCGGCTACATCTACTCGCCGGCCGCCGCCGAGGTCGCCGCCGAGTTCCCGGACACGAACTTCGCCGTCATCGACGGCTTCGCCAGCTCGGTCGCCCCGGCCGACAACCTGGCCGACCTGACCTTCGCGGACAACGAGGGCTCCTACCTCGTCGGCGTGGCCGCCGCGCTCAAGAGCGAGGCCAAGCACGTCGGGTTCATCGGCGGCACGCCCGGTGACCTGATCAAGGGCTTCGAGGCCGGCTACGTCGCCGGTGTCAAGGCGGTGGACCCGCAGATGAAGGTCGAGGTCCAGTACCTGACCCAGGACCCGGACGACGGTGAGGGCGGCTTCGAGAACTCGCCCGGTGCTCGCACCGCTGCCGAGGGCATGCTCGACAAGGGCGTCGACGTGATCTACCACGCCGCCGGCAAGTCGGGCCTCGGCCTCTTCCAGGCCGTCGCCGGCCAGGACGGCAAGTGGGCCATCGGCGTCGACTCCGACCAGTACCTCACTGCCTCGGACGACCAGAAGGCGCACATCCTGACCTCGATGCTCAAGCGCATCGACACCGGTGTCTTCGACTTCGCCCAGGCGGTCGCCAACGACGAGGTGCCCAACGGCTTCGTGAAGTACGACCTCTCCAAGGAGGGTGTCGGCTACTCGACCTCCGGCGGCTTCGTGGACGACATCGCCGAGCAGATCGACGGCTACAGCGAGAAGATCGCCAACGGCGAGATCAAGGTTCCCACGGCACCCTGATCGTGCGCACCACCTTGCGGGCTCTTGCCCCGTGAGTTCCGGGCCCGGATCGGCCATCCCCCGCGGGCCGGTCCGGGCCCATCTGCGTCCAGCGGCAGCGCGCCGGCGGATCACACAGGAGGAAGTTTCGTGACAGACACGACCGAGCCGGTCGTCCCGCCAGGGGCGGTTGCGGTGAGGGTTGAGGGCATCGGCAAGAGCTTCCCGGGCGTGGTCGCCAACCACGACGTGAGCTTCTCGATCGGTCAGAGCACCGTCCACGCGCTGATCGGCGAGAACGGTGCCGGCAAGTCCACCCTGATGAAGATCCTGTACGGCGTGCAGAAGCCGGACGAGGGCACGATCGAGGTGAACGGCGAGCAGGTCAGCTTCAGCTCGCCCTCCGACGCGATCGACCACGGCATCGGCATGGTGTTCCAGCACTTCCAGCTGGCCGACAACCTCACCGTGCTCGAGAACGTCGTCCTGGGCGCGGAGAAGCGGCACGGCATCGGCGCCGCCGCCCGCGCGGAGATCGTGCGGATCTCCGAGGCGTACGGCTTCGACCTCGATCCCGACCTGCTGGTCGAGCGGCTGGGAGTCGGTGCGCGGCAGCGCGTGGAGATCCTCAAGGTCCTCTATCGCGGTGCCCGCATCATCATCCTCGACGAGCCGACCGCAGTGCTCGTGCCGCAGGAGGTGGACGCGCTCTTCGCGAACCTCCGCACCCTCAAGGCCGAGGGCCACACCATCGTCTTCATCAGTCACAAGCTCGACGAGGTCCGGGCCATCGCCGACGACATCACGGTGATGCGGCGCGGCACCACGGTCGCCTCGGTGAAGCCGCAGGGCATCACCTCGCGCCAGCTGGCCGAGCTGATGGTCGGCAGCGAGCTCCCCTCGCCGGCGACCGAGGAGTCCACCGTCACCGACGTGCGCCGCCTGGTCGTCGACCGGGTCACCTGCACCGACTCCACCGGACGCACCGTGCTCACCGACGTGGACCTCGTCGTCCACGCCGGCGAGGTCGTCGGCATCGCCGGCGTCGAGGGCAACGGCCAGACCGAGCTGGTCGAGGCGATCATGGGCATGGTGAGCCTCACGGGCGGCACCATCCACCTCGGCGAGCGCGACATCACCGCGCTGTCCGTGCGGCGTCGCCGCGAGCTGGGCATCGGGGTGGTCCCCGAGGACCGCCACCGCCACGCCCTCCTGCTGGACTCGCCGCTGTGGGAGAACCGCATCCTGGGCCACCAGACCCGCCGGCCGCTGGTCAGCCGCGGCTGGATCAACCGCAAGGTCGCCCGCGAGTCCGCGCGCCGCATCATCGCCGACTACGACGTGCGCACGCCCAGCGAGGAGACCACCGCGCGTGCCCTCTCCGGCGGCAACCAGCAGAAGTTCATCGTCGGGCGGGAGATGAGCTCCGGGCCGGACCTGCTGATCGCCGCGCACCCGACCCGCGGAGTCGACGTGGCGGCCCAGGCCGCCATCTGGGACCACATCCGCGAGGCCCGCCGCAGCGGGCTGGCGGTCCTGCTCATCTCGGCCGACCTCGACGAGCTGATCGGACTGTCCGACACCATCCGTGTGATCCTGCGAGGCCGGCTCAGCGAACGGCTCGACCCACAGCAGGTGACGGCCCAAGAACTCGGCTCGGCGATGACCGGAGCCGGCAAGGAGTCCCCGACCCCATGAACGCCGTACGACGAATCGGACTCAACCTGGCCGCCCCCGTGCTGGCCTTCGCGCTGGCCGGGCTGATCGCCTCCGCGATCCTGCTGAGCACGGACGCGGACGTCGGGCTGTTCTGGCGCACCCTGCTGGCGTGGCCCGAGCCGCGACAGCTCACCAACATCATCAACGGCGCCGCGATCCTCTACCTCGCAGGCGTCGCCGCGGCCATCTGCTTCAAGATGAACCTGTTCAACATCGGCGTGGAGGGCCAGTACCGCGTGGGCTCGTTCGTGGCGGCCTACGTGGCCGGCGAGGCCTGGCTGCCCGGGGCCGCGAACACCGTGTTCGCGATCGTGCTGGCCATGGTGGCCGGCGCCCTGTGGGCCGGCATCGCCGCCGTGCTCCGGGTGACCCGAGGGGTCAGCGAGGTGATCTCCACGATCATGCTGAACTCGATCGCCGGGCTGCTCGTCGGGTACTACCTGCGCAAGGTCGGCGTCAGCACGGGCAACTCGCGGGCCACCGAGCCGGTACCCGAGGAGAGCTGGGTGGGCGGCTTCTCGCTGCTGCCCGACGCGGCCAACGAGGTCTACGGACTCTCGATCCTCGCCGTCGTGGTCGGCGTCGTCTACGCGGTGGTGCTCAGCCGCACCAGCTTCGGCTTCGGGCTGCGCGCCACGGGAGCCTCGGAGACGGCCGCCAAGGCCGCCGGCGTGGACGTGAAGCGGATGATCGTCGTCACGATGCTGATCTCCGGCGCGATCGCCGGGCTGATCGGGATGCCGGTCCTGTTCGGCGAGGCGCACAGCTACGGCTCGTCGTTCCAGAGCGGCCTCGGCTTCTCCGGCATCGCGGTCGCGCTGCTGGGACGCAACCACCCCCTCGGCATCGCCCTGGGCGCCCTGATCTTCGCATTCCTCAACGACCAGGGAGCGCTGCTCAACATCCTGGTCGGGGTCTCCCCGGACATCGTCTCGGTCACCCAAGGCATCATCGTGCTCGCTGTCGTCGTGGCCTACGAGGTCGTGCGGCGCTACCGGGTCCGTCTCGAGCAACAGAGCGTCGCGCAGCAGATCGCCAGCGCCCAGCCCGAAGGAGTCAAGGCATGAGCGACACCCGTTCGCCGGCCGGCCTCACCCACAGGTCCGCGACCCCCGCTGCGCGGTGGAAGACCTCCACTCCGCTCCGCTGGATGCTGATGGTGGCCGGGGGGCTGATGCTGATCTCCCTGGTGCGCATCGTGACCGGGGTCGACGGCATCGACTCCGCCGGCGCGCTGCGCGCCGCGATCATCTCCTCGGTCCCGATCGCGCTGGCCGGCCTCGGCGGCCTGTGGTGCGAGCGGGCCGGCGTGGTCAACATCGGCCTCGAGGGGATGATGATCGCGGGCACCCTCGGTGCCGGCTACTTCACCTACCACTACGGGGTCGGTGTCGGTCTGCTCGGCGCGATCCTCTTCGGCGCCATCGGCGGCCTGATCCACGCCTACGCGACCGTGATCATCGGCGTCGACCACATCGTCTCCGGTGTCGCGATCAACATCATCGCGGTCGGCGTGGCCGGCTTCCTGGCCGAGGCGTTCTTCACCGGGCTGCCCGGTGGCGGCCCGACGCAGTCCCCGACCCTGCCGCGCACTCCGACGATCACGATCGAGCCGGTCGTCGAGTTCGCCAAGGACATGGAGGAGCGGCACTGGTTCTTCGTCTCGGACTTCTTCTCGGTCGTGGCCGCCCTCACCGACCGCATGTCGGTGGTGACCCTGCTGGTCTTCGCGCTCTTCGGGTTCACCGCCTGGATCCTGTGGCACACCTCGTTCGGCCTGCGTCTGCGCTCGGTGGGCGAGTCCCCGAGCGCCGCGGAGTCGCTGGGCGTCAACGTCTACCTCTACAAGGTCATCGCGGTCACCATCTCCGGCATGTTCGCCGGACTGGGCGGCGCCTACCTGGCCCTGGTGGCCTCCTCGGGCTACCAGAACGGGATGACCGGCGGGCTGGGCTACATCGGCCTCGCCGCGATGATCTTCGGCAACTGGCGCCCCGGCGGCCTGCTGCTGGGCGCAGGCCTCTTCGGCTACTCCACCGCGCTCGAGCTGCGCGGCGGCAGCGAGTCGGTGCACGCCCTGCTGCTGCTGGTCGGCGTGGTGCTGCTGATCCTCGGCGCCCTGCAGCTGCGCCGCACCGGTGTCTCCACGCGCGCGGTCGTCTTCGCCGGGCTGGGTGCGGTGTTCGTCGTGTGGTGGGCGCTCACCGACCGGATCCCGCCGGACTTCTCCAGCATGACGCCGTACGTCGCGACGCTGTTCGTGCTCGCGTTCGCCTCGCAGTCGCTGCGGATGCCGGCGACCGCCGGTCAGGTCTACCGCAAGGGCTCGGCGGGATGAGCACCGCCGACGGCGCCGACCCAGCCGACCCGGGCTGGGAGGAGCTCCGCCAGGCCGCTCGCGCCATGACGGCGCAGGCCTACGCGCCCTACTCGGGCTACCGGGTCGGGGCCGCGGCCCGGGTCGCGGACGGTCGCATCGTCGTCGGCTGCAACGTCGAGAACGCCTCGTACGGCGTGGCGCTCTGCGCGGAGTGCGGGCTCGTCTCGCAGCTCCACGCCAGCGGCGGGGGCCGGCTCACGCACTTCGTCTGCGTGCGCGAGGACGGGGACGTGATCATGCCGTGCGGCCGGTGCCGCCAGCTGCTCTTCGAGCACGGTGGGCCCGAACTGCTGCTACAGACGGTCTCCGGCATCCGCCGGATGGACCAGGTACTGCCGGACGCCTTCGGACCGGAAGCACTCGAAGGGAGAGATCAGTGAGCAAGCACGACGCCATCGAGGTGATCACCGCCAAGCGTGACGGGGGTGAGCTGAGCGACAGCCAGATCGACTGGGTGATCGACGCCTACACCCGCGGTGCCGTGGCCGAGGAGCAGATGGCGAGCCTCGCCATGGCGATCCTGCTCAACGGCATGGGTCGTCGCGAGATCGCCCGCTGGACCAACGCGATGATCGCGTCGGGGGAGCGGATGGACTTCTCCTCGCTGTCCCGCCCGACCGCCGACAAGCACTCCACCGGCGGTGTCGGCGACAAGATCACGCTGCCGCTGGCGCCGCTCGTCGCGGCCTGCGGGGTGGCGGTGCCGCAGCTGTCCGGGCGCGGCCTCGGCCACACCGGCGGCACGCTGGACAAGCTGGAGGCGATCCCCGGCTGGCAGGCGTCGCTGTCGAACGAGGCGATGCTCGAGCAGCTCGAGTCGGTGGGCGCGGTCATCTGCGCCGCCGGCACCGGGCTGGCCCCGGCCGACAAGAAGCTCTACGCGCTGCGCGACGTCACCGGCACGGTCGAGGCGATCCCGCTGATCGCCTCCTCGATCATGTCCAAGAAGATCGCCGAGGGCACCGGCTCGCTGGTCCTCGACGTGAAGGTGGGCAGCGGTGCCTTCATGAAGGACGAGGCGCGCGCCCGGGAGCTGGCCGAGACGATGGTCGCGCTGGGCAAGGACGCGGGCGTGCGCACGGTCGCGCTGCTCACCGACATGGCCACCCCGCTGGGCCGCACGGCCGGCAACGCGATCGAGGTCGCGGAGTCGGTGGAGGTGCTGGCCGGCGGCGGCCCCGCCGACGTCGTGGAGCTCACCCTGGCCCTGGCCCGGGAGATGCTCGCCGGCGCCGGGCGCGACGACGTCGACCCGGCCGACAAGCTCGCCGACGGCTCGGCGATGGACGCCTGGCGCCGGATGATCAGCGCCCAGGGCGGCGACCCCGACGCAGCGATGCCGCGCGCCCGCGAGGAGCACGTCGTCACGGTGCCCGTCAGCGGGACGCTGACCCGGCTCGACGCGATGGCGGTGGGCCTGGCGGCCTGGCGTCTCGGCGCCGGGCGCGGTCGCAAGGAGGACCCGGTCCAGGCTGGCGCCGGTGTGGTCTGGCACGCCCGCCCCGGCGACCGGGTGGAGCAGGGCCAGCCCCTGTTCACCCTGCTGACCGACGAGCCGGACCGCTTCGAGCGGGCGCTGGCCAGCCTCGAGGGCGGCTACGACATCGGTGACGCGGCGTCGTACACGCCCCAGCCGCTGGTGATCGACCGGATCTCCTGACCGGGCGCACCGCAGAGCCGGTCACCACCGCCGTCGCGCACGCTCCGAGAGGAGCCTGCGCGACGGCGGTCGTGCGTCCGGGTCAGGGCAGGAGCAGGACCACGGTCTCGGCGACGCAGGCGGGCTTGGTCTCGTTCTCGATCTCCACGACGTACTTCAGCGTCAGCTGCTTGCCGGCCGGGAGGTCGGTGACGTCGGCGACCGAGACGGTGGCCCGCACCCGGGAGCCGACCCGCACGGGGTTGGGGAAGCGCACCTTGTTGACGCCGTAGTTCAGCTTGGCGCCGGGCGTGGCCAGGTCGAAGACCTGGGTGCCCAGCCAGGGGACCAGCGAGAGCGTCAGGTAGCCGTGGGCGATGGTGCCGCCGAAGGGCCCCTGCTTCGCGCGCTCGACGTCGACGTGGATCCACTGGTGGTCGCCGGTGGCCTCCGCGAACTTGTCGACCCGGTCCTGGTCGATCTCGACCCACTCGGTGGTGCCGAGCTCTTCGCCGACAGCGGCGGCGACCTCGTCGAGGGTGGTGAACACGCGCATTCGTCTGCTCCTTGGTCTGGGACGTCAGGGTCCGGTGGGACAATGACGTGCATGACGACGTCCCACTCCCTCGCCGAACCTACCGCCGCAACGACGCCCACGTGGGAGCAGGTCCACCGCGCTCCCAAGGTGTTGCTGCATGACCACCTGGACGGCGGGCTCCGGCCGGCGACCATCGTCGAGCTGGCCGCGGAGATCGGCCACGAGCTGCCCGCCCCGGATGCCGAGTCCCTGGCCCGGTGGTTCACCGAGTCGGCGGACTCCGGCTCGCTGCCGCGCTACCTGGAGACGTTCGACCACACCGTCGCGGTGATGCAGACCGCCGAGGCGCTGACCCGGGTGGCCCGTGAGTGCGTCGAGGACCTGGCCGCCGACGGCGTGGTGTACGCCGAGATCCGCTACGCCCCCGAGCAGCACGTCGAGGGCGGGCTCAGCCTCGACGAGGTCGTCGCCGCGGTGCAGCGGGGCTTCGACGCGGGCACCGAGGCGGCCCAGGGCCGGATCGTGGTGCGCCAGCTGCTCACCGCGATGCGGCACCAGGCCCGCTCACGCGAGATCGCCGAGCTGGCGGTGGCCTGGCGTGACCGCGGCGTCGCCGGCTTCGACATCGCCGGCGCGGAGGCCGGCTACCCGCCCACCCGCCACCTCGACGCGTTCGAGTACCTGCAGCGCGAGAACGCCCACTTCACCATCCACGCCGGGGAGGCCTTCGGGCTGCCCTCGATCTGGGAGGCGATCCAGTGGTGCGGCGCGGACCGGCTGGGCCACGGCGTGCGCATCATCGACGACATCACCGTGCACGAGGACGGCTCCGTCGAGCTGGGCCGGCTCGCGGCCTACGTCCGCGACAAGCGCATCCCGCTCGAGATGTGCCCAGCCTCCAACGTGCAGACCGGGGCGGCCAAGTCGATCGCGGAGCACCCGATCGGGCTCCTCAACGACCTGCGCTTCCGGGTCACGGTGAACACCGACAACCGGCTGATGAGCGGCACCTCGATGACCGCGGAGATGTGGTCGCTGGTCGAGGCGTTCGGCTACACCCTCGACGACCTGCGCTGGTTCGCCATCAACGCGATGAAGTCGGCGTTCCTGCCCTTCGACGAGCGACTGGCGATCATCGACGGCGTGATCAAGCCCTGGTACGCCGACCCGTCCTGAGCGGCACCACCACCAGCCAGGGGACCCGCCAGCCCGACACCCTCAGCGGGCCGTCCACGAAGGCGGCGCGCGAGACGTCGACGGGCCGTCCCCGGGCCGGGTCGTAGCAGCGCAGCCGGCCGGGCTCCGCACCCACCACGAGCACCACGTGGCGCGGGGCCCGGCGGTTGCCGACGTAGAGCGGCGCCGGGGCGCGGCCGGCCAGCGCGTCCACCAGCCGGTCGAAGGCGCGAGCGCGCCCGCGCCTGCTGGGCCAGACCGCCCGCACGCCGTACGACGTGGCGGGGCGGCCGCTGGGGGAGCCGAGCAGCCGCGCCAGCGCCCAGGGAGCGGTGCCGAGCGCTCGCGGCCACGGGAGCTGTGGCCGGCCGTCCGGACCCAGCCACGAGGCGAGCCGGGCGTGCGTGGACGCGACCTCGTGGGCGAACCGCGTGCCCGCGGCGACCCACGCGCGGTACGGCGGATCGAGGAGCATCCGCGCGGTGACGGCGACCGCCGGCCCGCAGGTCGTCTGGTCGGGCTGGACCAGGCCCGTGGGGAAGGGCAGCGCCTGGTCCACGGGAGGCTCAGCCGTGGACGAGCGACTGGATGGCGTCGTAGGCGTCGTGCGGCCGCAGGGGCGTGCAGCCCAGCGCCACCGCGTGGTCCACCACGCGGCGCTGGTCGCGCATCAGCGCCGCGCCGCGGCGCACCAGGACCAGCGGGGGCTTGCGGTGCTCGCGCAGGTCCCGGGTGAGCCGGCGCCAGAAGGTCACCAGCGGATGGTGGTGCACGCAGTACGCCGCGGCGACCAGGCCGCGGGCACGGGCCGCCGGGACGATCTCCTGCGCGAAGATGCCCTCCGCCACGAAGAGCCGGTGATCGCCGAGGACGAGGGGCCGCGATCCGCAGCGGCCGTCCTGGGCGATCTCGTAGATCGGCACCTCCGCCCGCTGCTCGCGGCACAGGGTCTCGAGGGTCTCGAGCGCGTCGTCGTGCAGCCAGGACGCGGGGTCGTCCCAGTCGACCATGCCGGCGTTGGCGCCCTGCTCGATGCGCGGCAGGTCGGCGTCGCCGCCGTCACGGTAGAAGTCGTCGAGCCGGAGGACGGGGAGCCCGAGTCGCTCGGCGAGCCGGGACTTGCCGGAGCCCGACGGCCCGGCCAGGACGATCACTCGAGCGCGCACCGGATCATTCTGCCGCAGGCGGTCCGCGCTCCGGGACCAGGGGAGGTCAGTAGCCGGGCTGCGCGTCGCGGACCTGCTCGATGGCCTCCGGAGCGCGCCTGCCGCAAACGGTGGAAGGCGTCCTCCTGGTCCACCCGATGACCGACTACAGCCAACTCGAAGACCCGCTCGACAGGGTCATCGAGGCCGACGTGCACTCCCGCCCACGGAAGCCGACAAACCAGCCGCTCAGATCCCGATCGGGTGCCAGACCGTCTTGATCTCGAGGAAGTCCGTCATCGCATCCAGCGAGGGACGGACGCTCCAGTCCGGCTCGGCGTCCGGGGCCCGGCGGACCCGCTTCAGGTTCTCCGCGGCCCCGACCTCGAGCGCGGTGGCCAGCTCGGCGTCGCCGGCCACCCCGGTCAGGTCGATCGCGTTGACGTCCATGTGCGAGGCCAGCCACGGGCCGATCGTCGCGGCGGACCCGGTGAGCAGGTTCACCACGCCACCGGGCACGTCGGAGGTGGCGAGCACCTCGGCGAGGGTGATCGCCGGCAGCGGACGCTGGTGGGAGGAGACCACGACCGCGGTGTTGCCGGTGACGATCACCGGGGCCAGGACGCTGACCAGCCCGAGCAGGGACGAGCCCTGCGGGGCCAGCACCGCGACGACGCCGGTCGGCTCCGGGCTGGAGAGGTTGAAGTAGGGCCCGGCCACCGGGTTGGCGCTGCCGACGACCTGTCCGATCTTGTCGGCCCAGCCGGCGTACCAGACCAGCCGGTCGACCGCCTCGTCGACGACGGCCTCGGCCGCCGCCTCGTCGAGGCCCTCGGCCTGGCGCACGGCGTGCACGAACTGCGGGCGACGGTCCTCCATCACCTCGGCGACGCGGTAGAGGATCTGCGCGCGGTTGTACGCCGTGCGGCCGGCCCAGCCGCCGAACGCCTTGCGGGCCGCCACGACGGCGTCGCGGGCGTCCTTGCGGCTGGCCAGCGAGGCGTTGGCCACGAAGTTCCCCTCTGCGTCGTTGACGAGGTAGGAGTAGCCCGACTCCGAGCGGGGGAAGGCCCCGCCGATGTAGAGCTTCCAGGTCTTGCGGACCTCGATCCGCGTGGACTGCGAGTTGTCGCGCTTCATCACTTGAGGTACCCCTCCAGCCCGTGCCGGCCGCCCTCGCGGCCGTACCCGGACTCCTTGTAGCCACCGAAGGGGCTGGTCGGGTCGAACTTGTTGAACGTGTTGGCCCACACCACGCCGGCGCGCAGCCGGTCGGCCATCCACAGCATCCGCGAGCCCTTGTCGGTCCACACGCCTGCCGACAGCCCGAACGGCGTGTTGTTGGCCTTCTCGACCGCCTCGGCGGGGGTGCGGAAGGTCAGCACCGACAGCACCGGGCCGAAGATCTCGTCGCGGGCGATCCGGTGGGCCTGGGTGACGCCGGTGAACAGCGTCGGGGGGAACCAGAAGCCGCGCTCGGGCAGGTCGCAGGCGGGGGCCCAGCGCTCGGCGCCCTCGGCCTCGCCGATGGCGGAGAGGTCGCGGATCCGGGCCAGCTGCTCGGCGGAGTTGATCGCGCCGACGTCGGTGTTCTTGTCGAGCGGGTCGCCCACCCGCAGGGTGGCCATCCGGCGCTTGAGCCGGTCGAGGACGTCGTCGAGGACCGACTCCTGCACCAGCAGCCGGGAGCCGGCGCAGCACACGTGGCCCTGGTTGAAGAAGATGCCGTTGACGATGCCCTCGATCGCCTCGTCCATCGGGGCGTCGTCGAAGACGATGTTGGCGGCCTTGCCGCCCAGCTCCAGGGTGACCCGCTTGCGGGAGCCGGCGACCGTCTTCGCGATCTCGCGGCCGACGGCGGTGGAGCCGGTGAAGGCGACCTTGTCGACGTCCGGGTGCGCGACCAGGGCGCGCCCGGTCTCCCCGGCGCCGGTGACGATGTTGACGACGCCCGCCGGGAGGCCGGCCTGCTGGCAGATCTCGGCGAAGAGCAGCGCGGTCAGCGGGGTGGTCTCGGCCGGCTTGAGCACGACGGTGTTGCCGGCGGCCAGCGCCGGGGCGACCTTCCAGGCCAGCATCAGCATCGGGAAGTTCCACGGGATGACCTGCGCGGCGACGCCCACCGGCTGCGGGGTGCGGCCGTCGGCCAGCGGCTGGGCCACGGCGTACTCGAGCTTGTCGGCCCAGCCGGCGTAGTAGAAGAAGTGCGCCGCGGCGGTGGGCACGTCGACGTCGCGGGCCTCGCGGATCGGCTTGCCGTTGTCGAGGGTCTCCAGCACCGCCAGCTCGCGGCTGCGCTCCTGGATCAGCCGGGCGATGCGGTAGAGGTACTTGGCGCGCTCGCGGCCGGGCATCTTCGACCAGACCCGGTCGTAGGCGCGCCGGGCCGCCTTGACCGCGCGGTCGACGTCGGCGGCGTCGGCCTCGGCGACCTCGGCCAGCACCTCCTCGGTCGCGGGGTTGATCGTCTTGAACGGTGTGCCGTGGCCGTCGCCGAAGGCGCCGTCGACGAAGAGGCCGTAGGACTCCTGCAGGTCGACGATGCTGCGCGACTCGGGGGCGGGGGCGTACTCGAAGGTCATCGTCCTCAGTCCAGCGTGAAGTAGTCGGGACCGCTGTAGCGGCCGGTGCTCATCTTGGTGCGCTGCATGAGCAGCTCGTTGAGCAGGCTCGAGGCGCCGAAGCGGAACCAGTGCGGGTCCAGCCAGTCCGGCCCGGCCACCTCGTTGACGGTCACCAGGTACTTGATCGCGTCCTTGGCGGTGCGGATGCCGCCGGCCGGCTTGACGCCGACCATCTGGCCGGTGGCGGCGCGGAAGTCGCGCACCGCCTGGAGCATGATCATCGTGACCGGCAGGGTGGCGGCCGGCTGCACCTTGCCGGTGGAGGTCTTGATGAAGTGCGCGCCGGCCATCATCGCCAGCCACGAGGCGCGTCGTACGTTGTCGTAGGTCTGCAGCTCGCCGGTCTCGAAGATCACCTTGAGGTGCGCGTCGCCGCAGGCCTGCTTGACGGCCACGATCTCGTCGTGGACGTCGAGGTAGCGCCCGCTGAGGAACGCGCCGCGGTCGATGACCATGTCGATCTCGTCGGCGCCGGCCTCGACCGCGTCACGGGTGTCGGCGAGCTTGATGTCGAGCGCGGCCCGGCCGCTGGGGAACGCGGTGGCGACGGCGGCCACGTTGACCCGGTCGCCGACGACCTCCTTGGCGTGCGCGACCATGTCCGGGTAGACGCAGACCGCCGCGGTGCTCGGGCAGGTCGGGTCGGCCGGGTCGGGGCGCAGGGCCTTGGCCGACAGCGCCCGGACCTTGCCCGGGGTGTCCTGCCCCTCGAGCGTGGTCAGGTCGACCATCCGGATGGCCAGGTCCAGGGCGTAGGCCTTGGAGGCGGCCTTGATGGAGCGCGATCCCAGGGTTGCGGCCCGGGCATCGGCCCCGACCTGGTCGACGCCGGGAAGCCCGTGCAGGAAGCGGCGCAGCGAGGACTCCGAGCCGGTGATGTCGAAGAAGTCCCCTCCCGTCGGACCTGCTGCGGGAACGGCCGTTGCGGCAGCGTTGATGGGGGTGCTCGTCACCGAGCAAGCATAGGCCGACCGGCTCGTCGGTGAGCGGCACCCCCACCCGGGCTCACAGCCCGGCGGCGGCCTTGATGTCGTTGCGCACGGCGTCGAGCCGGCCCGCCGCGGCGATCCGTGCGGCGTCGACTCCCTCGCCGGCCTCGACCGGGACGACCACCTCGAGGTAGCACTTGATCTTGGGCTCGGTGCCGCTCGGGCGCACGATCACCCGGGCCCCGCCGGCCAGCCGGTAGCGCAGCCCGTCGGTGGGGGGAAGCTGCGGGGAGCCGAGGGACAGGTCGTCGATCCCCTCGACGGCCAGGCCGCCAAGCGACACCGGGGGAGTGGTGCGCAGCTGCTGCATCGCACGTCCGATCTCGGCGAGGTCGCTGACCCGGACCGAGAGCTGGTCGGTGGCGTGCAGGCCGTGCTCGCGGGCGATGTCGTCGAGGACGTCGGTGAGCGTGCGGCCCTGCGCCTTGACCGACGCGGCGAGCTCGCACAGCAGCAGCAGCGCGGAGACGCCGTCCTTGTCCTTGACGTGCTCGGGGTCGACGCAGTAGCCCAGCGCCTCCTCGTAGCCGAAGGCCAGGCCCTCGATGCGTCCGATCCACTTGAACCCGGTCAGCGTCTCGGTGTACGCCTGACCCGCGGCCGCCGCCATCCGGCCCAGCAGCGAGGACGAGACGATGGAGGTGGCGAAGACGCCGGTGCGTCCGCTGTCGAGCAGGTGCTTGGCGAGCAGCGCGCCCACCTCGTCGCCGCGCAGCATCCGCCAGCCGTGCGGCCCGGGCACCGCCGCGGCGCACCGGTCGGCGTCGGGGTCGTTGGCCACCACGAGGTCGGCGTCGGTGCGCTGGGCCAGGGCCAGCGCGAGGTCCATCGCGCCGGGCTCCTCGGGGTTCGGGAAGGCGACGGTGGGGAAGTCGGGGTCGGGCAGCTCCTGCTCGGCGACCACGTGCGGGGCCTTGAAGCCGGCCGTCTCCAGCACCTGGATGACCGACGTGGCGCCGACGCCGTGCAGCGGCGTGTAGACGATCTCGAGGTCACGCGGCCCGTCGGCGGCCAGGCCCGCGACGGTGTCCAGGTAGCGGTCCACGATCTGCTCGTCGAGGACCTCGCCGGGCGCGCCGCGGGGCACGTCGGCGAGGGCGCCCACCGCGGCGATCCGCGTGGCGATCTCCTGGTCGGCCGGCGACACGATCTGGCAGCCGTCGCCGAGGTAGACCTTGTAGCCGTTGTCCTGGGGCGGGTTGTGGCTGGCGGTGACCATCACCCCGGCGACGGCTCCGAGCTCGCGGATGGCGAAGGCCAGCAGCGGCGTCGGCAGCGGGCGGGGGAGCACCAGCGCGCGCAGGCCGGCGCCGGTCATCACCTCGGCGGTGTCGCGGGCGAACACGTCGGAGTTGTGGCGGGCGTCGAAGCCGATCACCACGCTGGAGTCGGCGGGCACCCCGCTGTCGCGCAGGTACGCCGCCAGGCCGGCCGCGGCGCGGGTCACCACGACGCGGTTCATCCGGTTGGACCCCGCGCCCAGCGCGCCACGCAGCCCCGCGGTGCCGAACTGCAGGGTGCCGGCGAACCGGTCGGCCAGGTCCGCCGGGTCGCCCCCGGCCTGCGCCGCGGCGACGGCCTGCTCGAGCTCGGCGCGGGTCTGGTCGTCGGGATCCTCCGCGATCCAGGCGCGCGCGAGGTCCAGCAGGTTCGAGAGGTCGACTGTGCTCATGACCGCACGGTAGCCCCTGCGCGGGTGCGCTGCGCCGGGGGTGCGGGCAGGATGGCGCCCGTGGTGACCTACTCGTTTCGTGACTCCTGGTGGCTGCCGCATCCGGTGCGGTCGGTGGCGGCCCCGCTCAGTGATCTCGAGCACTACCCGGGGTGGTGGCCGCAGATCCTCGCCGTCGCCCGGCTCGGTCCCGACGACGCGCTGGTGCTGTGCCGCTCGGTGCTGCCCTACACCCTGGAGCTGCGCCTGACCGCGGTGCACCGCGAGGCGCCGCTGCTGGAGACGACGATCTCCGGCGACCTCGAGGGCTCGGTGCGCTTCCGGCTCGCCGAGCAGGACGGGGGGACGCGGGTCGACTTCGAGCAGGACGTGCGCGTCACCGGCTCGCTGCTCGGCCTCGCGTCGTACGTCGCGCGGCCGGTGCTGCGCTGGAACCACGACCGGATGATGGCCGGCTGCCTGGCCGGTCTGCGGCGGAGACTGGCGGAGCCCGCTCAGGCCTCGATCGACGACATGTCGCCGTAGCGCGCGCCGATCACGGCCTCGCGGGGCACCGCGTCCGCCAGGGTGGAGAGCACGTCGGCGTCCAGATCGACGGTGGCCGCGGCGGCGTTCTCCTCGAGGTAGCGCACCCGCTTGGTGCCGGGGATCGGCACCACGTCGTCGCCCTGCGCGAGCACCCAGGCGAGCGCCAGCTGGCCCGGGGTGAGCCCGAGCGCGTCGGCCTGCTCGCGGATCCGGGCGACCAGCCGCAGGTTGTGCTCCAGCGCCTCCGCCTGGAACCGGGGGAAGTAGGAGGTCCGTCGCGAGTCGTCCTCGCTCAGCTGCTGCTGGCTGGTGATGGCGCCGGTGAGCAGCCCGCGACCGAGCGGGGAGTAGGGGACCAGGCCGATGCCGAGCTCGCGGATCGTCGGCAGGATCTCGTCCTCGAGGTCGCGGGTGAACAGCGAGTACTCGGTCTGCAGGGCGGTGATCGGCGCGGTGGCGTGGGCGCGGCGGATCGTCTGGGCGGAGGCCTCCGAGAGCCCGAGGTGGCGCACCTTGCCGGCGGCGACCAGCTCGGCCATCGCGCCCACGGTCTCCTCGATGGGCACGCTGCGGTCCACGCGGTGCTGGTAGTAGAGGTCGATGTGGTCGACGCCGAGCCGCTGCAGCGAGGCGTCGCAGGCCCGGTGCACGTAGTCCGGGCGCCCGTTGATGCCCACCCGGGTCCCGTCCGGGAGGCGCTCGTTGCCGAACTTCGTGGCCAGCTGGACCTCGTCGCGGCGTCCGGCGATCGCCTTGCCGACGAGCTTCTCGTTGGTGAAGGGGCCGTACATGTCGGCGGTGTCGAGGAACGTCACGCCCAGGTCGAGCGCGCGGCGGATGGTGGCGAGCGCCTCGGCCTCGTCGCCGGTGCCGTAGAACTCCGACATCCCCATGCAGCCGAGGCCGAGGGCGGAGACGGTCAGGGGGCTGGCGTGGCCGAGGACGCGGGTGCCGAGGGAGGTCATGGGCCGAGTCAACGCCGGTGGCCGGCGCACTTCAAGACCTCCGGCCCGCGAGCCGGGAGTCCGAGTCAGGCCGGCGGCAGCGCGTTGCGGTAGAAGGCGGCGCCGGCGAACGGGCCTCCGACGTAGGCCGCCTCGTCGGCGTCGTCGGGGGACTCCGCGATCTCGGCGGCGAAGCGCTCGGCGTCGTCGCGGGGCTCGTAGCCCAGGGCCCGTCCGGGGGCCAGGTCCCACCAGGCGCGGGTGTTGGCGGAGATGCCGTAGAGCACCGCGAAGCCCGGCGCCGGCGTGGTCAGCGCGGCGTCCACCATCCGCACGCAGTCGTCGTGGGACAGCCACGTGGACAGGTGCCGGCGGGTCTGGGGCTGAGGGAGGAAGGAGCCGATCCGGCAGGCGACCGTGTCCAGCGCGTGGCGGTCCGCGTACAGGCTGAGCAGAGCCTCGGCTGCGACCTTGCCCACGCCGTAGAAGGTGTCGGGGCGCGGGCGGGCGTCGACGCCGAGCAGGTCGGTGTCGGGCCGGCGCGGGGTGCGCCCCACCGCGTGGTTGGAGGAGGCGTAGACGATCCGCGGCACCGCGTGCGTCACCATCGCGTCGAGCAGCGCGGCGGTGGTCACGACATGGCTGGCCAGCGCCCCGGGGAGATCGGTCTCGTCGGGGATCCCGGCCAGGTGCACGATCGCGTCGAGGGGCTGGGCGCCGACCGCGGCCTGCACGGCGTCGGCGTCGACGGCGTCCGCGGTGTGCCACGCCCCGTCGTACCCCTCGGGCGCGGGCAGCAGGTCGAGGCCGACGACCTCGTGGTCGGCGTTGCACAGCGCGGGCATGAGGACCTGCCCGATGCTGCCGGCGGCTCCGGTGACGAGGATCCTCATCGCTGCCCTCTCGTGCCGTGACCCTGGGTCAGCGGCGGTAGGCGTCCATGTTGCGGCCCAGCTCCTCGAAGAGGTCCTGGTTGAGGCGGAAGGCTACCTTCACCTCGTCGACGACCACCTGGCGCTCCTCGGCGCTGAGGGCGAGGGCGTCGAGGCGCGCGCGGTAGCCGTCCTTGTAGGGCTTCGGCTTGGCGATGGCGGCGAACTCGTAGAACGCCACGCCGCGCCCCTGCAGGCCGAACGCCCGGTCCAGGACGCGGCCGATCACCTGTCCGCCGGAGAGGTCGCCGAGGTAGCGGGTGTAGTGGTGGGCCACGAAGCGCAGCGGCGAGGACGCCGAGGCCCGCACCCGCTCGGCGTACGCCGCGGCGGCCGGGCCGTCGGTGGCGGTGCCCCCGGCGGCCGGCAGCCAGTACTCGAGGTCGGCCCGGATCGCGGCGGTGCGGTCCAGGTCGGCGTCGAGCACCGCGGCGGCGACCGGGTCGCCGGCGAGCGCCCGGCCGGTGGACTCGAGGGCGTCGTAGACCTGCGCGAGGCGCAGCAGGTAGTCGGCGTAGCCCCGCTCGTTGATTCGCCCCTCCAACAGCTCGGAGGTGAACGACGCGCTCTCCGCGGCCGTGTGCTGGGCCTGGGAGCCCTCGCGCATGGCGACGGAGAGGGGGACGACGGGGTCGAGGACGTTCATGCGCGGCTCCCGGGCAGGGGTCGGTGGGCGTTCATGGTGACACGACACCCGGTGGATATTGACATAGCGTCAGCAAATGTCTGGACATTAGGGAAGGCTCACCTAAGTAATGTTAGGTTAACCTAATTCGACCCCCTGGGTCTCGGTCGTCTCATCCGTCTGCGAGGAGCAAGTCAGTGCCGTCCCTCTCCCGCGTCCGGTCCCCGCGTGGGCGGGCGCTGCTCGCCGTGCTGGCGAGCACTCTGCTGCTCGGCACCGGCTGTGGCCTCGACACCGGCTCCGCCCCTGCGCAGGGGGCCGCGCAGACTGCCGCGACGGCCGCGCCCGAGCTGTCCTCGGTCGAGCCGCTCGCCGACCCCCGCGACTGGCAGGGCGCCGTCACCGCCGGCGTCGCCCAAACCCCGGTCGACCCCGTCGCGGGCGCCGCGCCGCAGCTGCCGGTGACGCTCACCGACGCCCAGGGCACGCGGGTGACGGTGCGCGACACGTCGCGGGTGCTGGCCCTGGACGTCCACGGCACCCTGGCGCGCACGGTGTTCGAGCTGGGAATGGGCGATCGCCTGGTGGGTCGCGACGTCTCCACCCAGTTCCCCGAGGCAGCCGACCTGCCGCTGGTCACGCAGGGTGGGCACGACCTGAACGCCGAGGCGATCCTCGCGCTGGACCCCACCCTGATCATCACCGACACCTCGCTGGGCCCCTGGGACGTCGTGCTGCAGATGCGCGACGCCGGGATCCCGGTGGTCGTGGTCGAGGGCGAGCGGTCCCTGGACAACGTCGGCTCGCTGATCGAGCAGACCGCCCAGGCGATGGGCGTGCCGGCGGCCGGGCGGCGCCTCGCGGAGCGGACCTCGGACGCGGTCGACGAGGTGGGGGCCCAGATCGAGGAGGTCGCTCCCGCCGACGAGACCGACCGGCTCCGCGCGGTCTTCCTCTACGTGCGTGGCAACGCCGGCGTCTACTACATGTTCGGCACCGGGTCGGCGGCCGACTCCCTCTTCGACGCCGTCGGCGCCTACGACGTGGCCGAGGAGATCGGCTGGTCGGGCATGAAGCCGGTCACCGACGAGGGCCTCATCGCGGCGCAGCCCGAGGTGATCGTGATGATGAGCCACGGGCTGGAGTCCGCCGACGGCGTCGACGGCCTGCTCGAGCGTCTCCCGGCGCTGGCCCAGACGCCGGCCGGGCGCAACGAGCGCTTCGTGGACATGGAGGACTCCCTGGTCCTCGGCTACGGCCCGCGCACCGCCGAGGTGCTGAACGCGCTGGCCGTCGCGCTGCACGCCCCGGCCGCGCTGTCGTGAGCGTGCTGGCGACCCGGACCGGTCTCTACGCGCTGCTGGTGGGCGGTCTGCTCCTCGCCGTGCTGGCCTCGGCGGGCAACGGGCAGCTGGCGATCCCGGCCAGCGAGGTGCTCGGCTCGGTGCTGCACCGGCTCGGCCTCGACCTCGGCCCGATGCCCAGCCACCCCCAGGGCGACAGCACGCTGTGGCAGGTGCGCTTCCCGCGCGTCGCGATGGCCGTGCTCGCCGGGGCCGCGCTCGCCACCGCCGGCGCGGTGATGCAGGGGGTCTTCGGCAACCCCCTGGCCGAGCCGGGCGTGGTGGGCGTCTCCTCAGGCGCCGCGGTGGCCGCGGCCTGCGTGATCGTCTTCGACCTGGCCTTCGCCGGCTCCTGGACGGTGGCGCTGGCCGCCTTCGTCGGCGGACTGGTCACCACCCTGCTGGTCTACGTCCTCTCGCGCGACGCCGGGCGCACCGAGGTGGTCACGCTGGTGCTGACCGGGATCGCGATCAACGCGATGACCGGCGCCGCGCTGGCCTTCCTGATGTTCCTCGGCGACACCCAGGCCCGCGAGGAGATCGTCTTCTGGCAGCTGGGCAGCCTGAACGGCTCGCGCGGCGAGCACGTGATGGTGACGCTCCCGCTCACCCTGGTCGGACTGGCCGGTGCGCTGGTGCTGGCGCGCCGCCTGGACCTGCTCGCCCTGGGCGACCGCGCCGCGCGGCACGTCGGCGTCGACGTGGAGCGGCTGCGCCTGATGAGCATCGTGGTGGTCGCGGTGCTGACCGCCGGTGCGGTGGCCTTCTGCGGCGTCATCGCGTTCGTCGGGCTCGTCGTGCCGCACCTGGTCCGGATGGTCGTCGGCCCCGGCCACCGGCTGCTGATCCCGGCCAGCGCGCTGGGGGGAGCGGTCCTGCTGGTGCTCGCCGACCTCTGGGCGCGCACCGCCATCGCCTACGCCGACCTCCCGATCGGGATGCTGACCTCGCTGGTCGGGGGACCGTTCTTCTTCTGGCTGCTGCGCCGGGCCCGTCGTACGGCGGGGGGCTGGGCGTGAGCCGCCGGCCCGCCGGGACCGTCCTGCGCGCGCTGGAGGTGGGCGTGGTGCTCGGCGGCGCACCGATCCTGCGCGACGTGGAGCTGGACGTGCACCAGGGCGAGCTGCTCGCCCTGGTCGGTCCCAACGGCGCCGGGAAGTCGACGCTGCTCTCGGTGCTCGCGGGGGACACCGTCCCCACCCGGGGCCGCGTCGAGCTCGCCGGGGTCCCCCTGCGCAGCCTCGGCGCCCGCGCGCTGGCCCGGGAGCGGGCGGTGCTGCTGCAGAAGCAGGGGCTCTCGTTCGGCTTCCGGGCGCACGAGGTGGTGCAGATGGGACGCACGCCCTGGCACCGCACCGCGCGGGCCGACGACGACGAGGCGGTCGTCGCGGCCGCGATGGACTCCGGCGACGTCACCCATCTCGCCGACCGGCTGTTCCCCACCCTCTCGGGGGGCGAGCAGGCCCGGACCTCCTTCGCCCGGCTGCTGGCCCAGGAGGCGCCGGTGATGCTCCTCGACGAGCCCACGGCCTCCCTCGACATCCGGCACCAGGAGCAGCTGCTCGAGGTCGCCCGCGCCAGCGCCCACGCGGGCGCCGCGGTGGTCGTCGTGCTCCACGACCTCTCGCTCGCCGCCGCCTACGCCGACCGCGTGTGCGTGCTGGCCGAGGGTCGGGTCCGCGCGTGCGGTCCGCCGGGCGACGTGCTCACCGCGGACCTGCTCAGCGAGGTCTACCAGCACCGGGTCGACGTCGTCGCGCACGGTCACCAGCTGCTCGTCGTCCCGGTGCGCAGTCCCCGGGTCCCGATCCCTCAGGAGTGCCCATGAGAGCCCGCTTCCTCCTCCCGGCCCTGGTGGCGCTGGCCGCGCTGGGGCTGGCTCCGGCGCCGGCCCAGGCCGCCGCCCGGGTGAGCGTCGACGCCTCCGGCGCCGGCGCGGCGATCGACGCGTCGTACTCCACGACGCTGACGGTGCGCGGGCGCGGCTTCCAGTCGGTGCGCGGCGGGCACGGCGGCGTCTACGTCTGGTTCGGCACCGTCGGCAGCGGCTGGCGACCCAGCCAGGGGGGCGTCTCGGGCGAGGACTACCTCTACGTGCCCGACGGCGAGGCGAAGGCCAACCAGGGCTTCCAGCGCTTCGTGGCCTTCCCCGGGTCCGACACCGCCGGCTCCGCCAACGGCGGCACCATGAGCGACGCCGGCGACTTCTCGGCCGAGCTGGTCGTGCCCGGACCGGTCTTCGAGGCGGTCGGGCGCAACGGGAAGGCCCGCACCGTCGACTGCCGCGAGGTGACCTGCGGGGTGATCACCGTGGGGGCGCACGGCATCAAGAACGCCACCAACGAGACCTTCACGCCGGTAGCGGTCAAGGACCTGCACGGCGAGGGGGAGCGGCCCGCGAGCGGGACGCCGGCGGCAGGTGAGCCGGCCGGGGACGGCGCGGCGGCCGGCGCCGCCGGTACCGCCGGTGCCGCCCGGGGCGCCCGGGCGGCCGGGCGGGGCCGACCGCAGCTGAGCATCGACCGCGAGTCGGCCCGCGCCGGGCACGTGCTGGCCTTCAGCGCGAGCAGGCTGGTCCCCGGTGAGCAGGTCTCGGTGGTCCTCGACGACGGGCTGGCCGCGAGCGGCCCGTTCGTGGTCGGCGACACCGGCCAGCTGGCCGGCGTGGTCTCCCTGCCCGCCGACCTCGGCGCTGGCACCCACGAGCTCCGGCTCTTCGGGGTCGCCCGGGCGCCCGCGGTGCGCTTCGCGGTCGCCCCCGCCGCCGCGGACGGTGCGCCTGCCTCGGCCGGCGACGCCGCAGCGCCCCTCACGTCGGTCGCCGCGCAGGACGACACCGCGCCGAAGGTCTTCGCGGGCGTCGCGGCCGGGCTCTTCCTGGTCTCCGGGGGCGTCACCCTCGCGCGGCTGATCAGGAGGCGTCGTGCCACGCCGTGAGCTCACCGCGCCGCTGCTGGCGCTCGCGCTGGTCTGCCTCGGCTTCGCCCTCGCGCCGGGCGCCGCGAGCCACGCCGCGCACCCCGCCGCGCACCCCAGCGCGAGCCCGGCGCCGAGCGCGACGGGCGAGCCCACCACCGCCGTCGAGGTGGACGCGGCCGTGTTCCGCTGGGGCCTGAGCAACCAGAGCAACGCCCGGTCCCACAACCCCGCGGCGATCAACTTCCTGGCCGCCGGGGTCGCCGACCCGGGCCGTGGGGGAGCGGTACTGAAGCAGTCGCAGTGGCGCGCGGCAGCCGGCGCGGTCACCGTCGAGAAGCGCAACGGGTCCGGCTGGCGACGCGCCACCTGGCCGGGGCTGAGCACCTCGCCCGCCGGCGCGCCGATCGGGGTCTACGGCCCCTTCAGCGAGCACACGGTCGCGATCCGCTCGGGCACCGGCACCGTCGACGTCGCCGCCGGCACCGCCAGCATCGCCTGGCAGGGCACCTTCACCGTCGTCTACTACGCCGGGAACTCGATCTTCACGGTGAGCGACCCACGCCTGGAGGTGGCCGAGGGGCGGGGGAGCGTCACCGCGGTGCTCGGCGGGTTCGCGGCCGATCGCGACGACACCGGCAGCTGGGTGCCCACGACCCCGCGGCGGGTCACCCTCGCCGACCTCCCGGCGGTCTCCCTGGAGGAGCGGGGCTTCACCGCGCAGCCGGCCTACCTCGGCGTCCGCGCCCAGGGCAGCGAGCCCCAGGACCTCGCCGGCGAGCACGCCGGCGCGTTCCCGCCGTCGTTCGTGGGCTACCTGCGCGAGCTCGGCATCGACCAGTTCTGGTACTCCACCGGCCTGCGCTCGGACGAGACGAAGGCCGCGCTGCCGCTGAGCGTGAGCTGGTCGGCGACGGAGGTGGCGGCCCCGTCACCGACCGGCGGCGCCGACCCGGAGCCCGACGTCACCAACGAGGTGACCCCCGCGCCGACCGACCCTCCCGTCCCCGCGAGTCCCGCGCCGCCACCCTCCGCCCACGCGCCGGGGTCGCCCGCCGGTGCGCCGGCGGCGACCGGAGCGATGCCGACCGGCGCAGCCGAGCCGGGGATCCGGCAGGCGCCCACGAACGTCGCGCTCGCCGCGGCGGCGGCGGACCCGCCCCGATCTGCCGCCGGCCCGAGCAACCACGGACTGTGGTGGCTCGCCGGGCTGCTGCTCGTGGCCGCTGCGCTGCTGCTGCGGGTGCCCCACCGACCCTCGTCGCGCGTCCCCTCCCCACCCACCGGCTCCTAGGGCTCCGGCCCTGCGGCGTCACCCACGAAAGGAACCTCCATGCCCCCCTCCACCCGCTCGCGGGCGCGGCTCACGGCCGCCGGGCTCGCCACCGCGCTGGCCGCCTCCGTCACGGTCGCGGCCGTGCCGACGGCCCACGCCGCCGAGGCCGCGCCCGCGTCGCTGACCTGGTCGATCTCCCAGCAGTTCGTCGACCACCTCTCCACCCGCGTGCTCGCCGACGGCGCCGGGTTCGACAGCGAGACGGGCACGTTCTCGTTCCCCGGCGAGTCGACCTCGGTGGCCATGAACGGTGACGTCACCTACTCCTACGACGGCAGCGTGCGCGGCGCGTTCGTGATGGCCGGGACCGAGTACTACGCGGTCACGATCGCCGACCCCGAGGTCACCGTCGAGCCGGACGGCGACGGAGCGGTCACCGCCGTCGTCTCCGCCGCCAACGCGGCAGCGATGGGCAACCCCGCCGGCGGCACCGAGCCGAAGCGGGTGACGGTGACCGAGTTCGCCGACGCGGCGATCACGGCCACCGGCGTCAGCGCGACGCCCGACTGGGCCGGCGTGCTCCCGGCGGGCTCGCAGCCGGCGACGACGCTGGGCCTCAAGGAGGGCCAGCCGGTCGACGGCAAGAGCTTCCACCCGGACTTCCTCGCCCAGCTCACGGCCGGCGTACGGGCCCACTTCCACGCCAGCGGGGCGACCGCGGACCCGAAGAAGAGCCCGGGGCTGCTCACCGCCCGGTCCGTGCCGAGCGTCACCGCCACGGTGACCGAGGCGTCGTACGCGGACGGGCTCACCGTCGCGGTCCGCGGCTCCGGCTTCAACCCGCGGACCAACCCCGGTGACGACGGGGTCTATGTCGGCCTGGCGCCGGCGGACGCGGTGATCGACTACTCCGACCGGGAGAACGGGATGGCCGCGTTCGTGAGCGTGGACTGGGTGCGGGCCAGCCGCTTCTCCGGCGGTGACTTCGCCATGTCGCTGGTCGCGCCGACCGAGCGGCTGAAGCCCGGCACCCGCTACGTGGTGCACACCTGGCAGGCGCACACCCACTCGAACACCGGCCAGGACACGATCACCCCGGTCCAGGTCGACTGGTCCGCGCTGCAGGCGCCCGCGGTCCGGGTGAAGCCGGTGGTGAGCGTGAGGATGCGCAAGCAGGTGACGACCCGCGCGGCAGGCAGGGCCACGATCTCGGTCACCGGTCGCAGTGGCGCGGCCACCGGCAAGGTGCGGGTCCAGCTGTTGCGCCAGAAGAAGGTCGTCAAGGGCCTCGGGGTGCTCCGGCTCAACCGGGCCGGGAAGGTCACCGTGACCGTCCCGCGCGGCGCCCGCGGCTGGCGCAACCTGAAGGTGAGGTACCTCGGCGACACCGCCTACACCGCCACCACGAAGACGGTGCGCGTGCGGATCAGGAAGTAGCCGGCGACTCGGCCATCCTCAGCCCGCGACACCCAGCCCACGCAGGACGAAGCGCTCGATCGCGTCCGCCGGCAGGTGTCGCGGGCTGAGGCACGCGTGGATCAGCGACATCGTGGCCTCGACGTCGTCCACCACGAAGTCGCCGCCGGCGGCGCCGGCGGCGATGATCGCGCGGAGCACGTCCTCCACGGCCACCACGTGCTCGCGGATCGCCAGCCGCGCCCCGGGGCCGAGCATGCCGACCAGCTGCACGCCCAGGCCCATGTGGAACCGCTCGCCGGCGCGCAGCTGGTGGTGCAGGTAGACCCTCAGCTGGGCGACCGGGTCGTCGGCTTCGGCCAGCAGCCGGCGCAGCTCCGCGACGTAGCGGTCGGTCTCGTGGGAGGCGTAGGCCACCACCACCGCCTCCTTGTCGGGGAAGTGGTGGTAGATCGCGGTGCGGCCCAGCCCGGCGCGGGCGGCGAGCTGGGCCATCGAGATCGCGTCGAAGCTGTGCTCGGCCATCAGCGCGGCGAACGCGTCGAAGACGTGCTGACGCACCTGCTCGCGGTGGAGGGCGAGCGTGGCGCCGGAGATCTTGGGCACGGGGCGTCGGGCTAGATGCGGGGGACGATCTTGCCGAGCAGCTCGCCCATCCGCGACGCCGCGGCGCGGCCGGCCTCGAGGACCTCCGCGTGGTTCAGCGGCTCGCCGGTGATGCCCGCGGCCAGGTTGGTGACCAGGCTGATACCCAGGATCTCCATGCCGGCCTCACGGGAGGCGATCGCCTCCAGCGTCGTGCTCATCCCGACCAGGTCGCCGCCGATGGCGCGGATCATCCCGATCTCGGCGGGGGTCTCGTAGTGCGGGCCGGGCAGCTGGACGTAGACGCCCTCGTCCAGGCTCGGGTCGAGCTCGCGGCACAGCTCGCGCAGCCGGCGGGAGTAGAGGTCGGTCAGGTCCACGAAGTTGGCGCCCTCGATGGGCGAGGTGGCGGTCAGGTTGATGTGGTCGCTGATCAGCACCGGGGTGCCGGGCTCCCAGGTATCCTTGAGGCCCCCGCAGCCGTTGGTGAGCACGACGGCGCGGCAGCCGGCCGCCGCGGCGGTGCGCACGCCGTGCACGACCGCGGACACGCCGCGGCCCTCGTAGAAGTGGGTGCGGCCCAGGAAGACCAGCAGGTTGCGGTCCCCGGCGCGGACCGAGCGGATCGTGCCGGCGTGGCCCTGAACGGCCGGGGGCGCGAAGCCGGGCAGGTCGGTCACGGGGATCTCCGCGGTCGCCTCGCCGAGCGCGTCGACGGCGGGCAGCCAGCCGGAGCCCATCACGAGCGCGACGTCGTGCTTCTCGACGCCGGTGATCTCGGCGAGTGCTGCTGCTGCCTGGCGGGCCAGTTCCTGGTTCTCGGTCACGGGCGAACTCTAGACCCGAGGTGGCCGGGCCCCGGGAATCCCCGGGACCAAGGTCCTCACCCCTGGCGGGTGCGCGCGTACCGCGCCAGGCTGGTCCCATGATCGACCACTTCGGCATCAACTGCGCCGACCTCGAGGCGGCGAAGACGTTCTACGACAAGGTCCTCGGCGTCCTGGGGCACACCCGGCTGATGGACTACGACGTGGCGGTCGGCTACGGCACCGACCAGCCGGCGTTCTGGCTGGGCGCGATGCCCGAGACCGGCCCCAACCGGGAGGTGCACGTCGCCTTCACGGCCACCGACGCCGCCCAGGTCCGCGCCTTCCACGCCGCCGCCGTCGAGGCCGGCATGGAGTCGCTGCACGAGCCCCGGCTGTGGCCGGAGTACCACGAGCACTACTACGGGGCGTTCGTGCGAGACCCGGACGGCAACAACGTCGAGGCGGTCTGTCACACGGCGTCCGAAGGCGACTGACCGCCCCATCTGAGTCGCCTGCGGCGCATGCGCCGTACACCGCGACCAGCCCGCCCCGATGGGCGTACTCGCGGGTAACTGGAGGATCCCGTGCACCTGGTGCGTGCGATCCTCCAGTTACCTGAAGGTAAGGGCCGGCGCGGGGCCCGGCGGGTTAGAGGCCGGTGGAGCGGCAGGGGCGCCGGCGCAGGGCCGCGACGTAGTCGGCCGGGGCGTCGGCGGCCTCGGCGGCGTCGGCGAGCACCCCGAGGTACGACGCGGAGGGCAGGCCGCCCTCGTAGGCGTCGAGGACGTAGGCCCACACGACGAGATCGCCGGTGAGCGTGGCCACCCGGACCTTGGTCTTGCGGAACAGGCCGGTGTCGGCCGACTCCCAGCCGTCCAGGGCGGCCATGTCCTCGGGGGTGATGTCGTAGATCGCCACGAACACCTGCTCGATGGGGTCCTCGACAATCGTGGCGAGCGCGCCGTCCCAGCCGTGCTCCTCGCCGCCGAAGGTCAGCCGCCAGCCCTGGAGCCAGCCGGTGGTCTGCAGCGGGGAGTGGGGGCAGCGCTCGCTCATCCGGGCAGGGTCCATGTTCGACCCGTAGGCGGCGTAGAGCGTCACAAGCGGCACGTTATCGGCTCCGGGCCCCAGCCCTCGTCACCGGTGCCCACTGGGGCGCGGCGGGAGCGACAGCCTAGGCTTGGCCTCGTGACCCACTTCAACGTTCTCGTCCTTGGTGCCGGCCCCGGTGGATACGTGGCGGCGATCCGTGCGGCCCAGCTCGGGCTCTCCGTCGCAGTGGTGGAGGACAAGTACTGGGGAGGTGTCTGCCTCAACGTCGGCTGCATCCCCTCCAAGGCGCTGCTCAAGAACGCCGAGCTCGCGCACACCCTCACCCATGAGAAGGCCAAGTACGGCATCGAGGGCGACGCCACGATGTCCTTCGGTCCGACGCACAAGCGCAGCCGCCAGGTCTCGGCCGGCATCGTCAAGGGCGTCCACTTCCTGATGAAGAAGAACAAGATCACCGAGATCAACGGGTGGGGGACGCTGACCGGCCCGAAGGCGATCGACGTCAAGGACGGCGACGGCAACGTCACCTCCTACACCTGCGACAACCTGATCCTGGCCCCCGGCGCGACCACCCGGCTGATCCCGGGCACGTCGCTGAGCGAGCGTGTGGTCACCTACGAGGAGCAGATCCTCGACGCCGAGCTGCCCGGCTCGATCGTGATCGCCGGCTCCGGCGCCATCGGTGTCGAGTTCGCCTACGTGATGAAGAACTTCGGCGTCGACGTGACGATCGTGGAGTTCCTGGACCGGATGGTCCCCACCGAGGACGCCGACGTGTCCAAGGAGCTCGCCAAGCACTACAAGAAGCTGGGCGTGAAGGTGATGCTCTCGACGAAGGTCGAGTCCATCGACGACTCCGGTGACAAGGTCAAGGTCACGGTGAGCCCGGCGAACGGCGGCGACCAGCAGGTGCTGGAGACCGACAAGGTGCTGCAGGCGATCGGCTTCGCGCCGCGCACCGAGGGCTACGGCCTGGAGAACATCGGCGTGGAGCTCACCGAGCGCGGCGCCATCGCGATCGACGAGTTCGGCCGCACCAACGTCGAGGGCGTCTACGCGATCGGCGACGTCACCGGCAAGATGATGCTCGCCCACGTCGCCGAGGCGATGGGGATCGTCGCGGCCGAGACGATCGCCGGCGCCGAGACCATGCCGGTCGACTTCGACATGGTGCCGCGCGCGACGTACTGCCAACCGCAGATCGGCTCGTTCGGCTACTCCGAGGCCCAGGCCAAGGAGAAGGGGTACGACGTGAAGACGTCGACGTTCCCCTTCAGCGCCAACGGCAAGGCCGCCGGCCTGGGCGAGCCGGTCGGCTTCGTCAAGGTGATCGCTGACGCCGAGCACAACGAGATCATCGGCGCGCACATCATCGGCCCCGACGCCACCGAGCTGCTGCCGGTGCTGACCCTGGCGCAGAAGTGGGACCTGACCGCCGACGAGGTGGCGCGCAACGTGTTCGCCCACCCGACGCTGTCGGAGGCGGTCAAGGAGGCCGTCGAGGGTATCGCTGGGCACATGATCAACTTCTGAACCGCAAGCGCGAGCACGGGGCCGGCCGGCCCGGAGAACAGGAACAGGTGAACAGGGTGGATCGCGTCGTCATCATCGGTGGTGGCCCCGGAGGGTACGAGTCGGCACTCGTCGCAGCCCAGCTGGGAGCGGAGGTGACCGTCGTCGACTCCGACGGGATCGGCGGCTCGGCGGTGCTCACCGACTGCGTCCCGAGCAAGACGCTGATCGCCACCGCGGAGCTGATGACCGACGTCGCCGGCGCCGCCGAGCTCGGCGTCAACTTCGAGGACCACCAGGGCGACGCGGCCGCCGCGATCCGTGTCGACCTGGGCCGGGTCAACGAGCGGGTCAAGCAGCTGGCGGCGGACCAGTCGAGCGACATCCTGCGCCGCCTCGAGCGGGACGGCGTCCGCGTGCTGCGCGGGCGCGGGCGGCTCGACGGCCCGCAGCGCGTCGTCGCGAGCCTCCCCGACGGTGGCGAGGAGGTGCTCGACGCCGGGGCCGTGCTGGTCGCCACCGGCGCCGCGCCTCGCACCCTGCCGACCGCCCAGCCGGACGGCGAGCGGATCCTGACCTGGGAGCAGGTCTACGACATGACCGAGGTCCCCGAGAAGCTGATCGTCGTCGGCTCCGGGGTCACCGGTGCCGAGTTCGCCTCCGCCTACCTGGCGCTCGGCATCGACGTCACGCTGGTGTCCTCGCGCGACCGGGTGCTGCCCGGCGAGGACGCCGACGCGGCCACCGTGCTCGAGGAGGTCCTCAAGCGGCGGGGGATGAAGCTGCTCTCCCGCTCGCGGATGGAGTCGGTGACCCGCGAGGGGGACACCGTGACGGTGACCCTGACCGACGGGCGCAGCGTGGAGGGATCCCACTGCGTGCTGGCGCTCGGCTCGGTGCCCAACACCGCGGACCTGGGCCTCGAGGAGGCCGGGGTGATCCTCAAGGACGGCGGGTTCATCAACGTCGACCGGGTCTCGCGGACCTCGGCGCGCGGCGTCTACGCCGCGGGCGACTGCACCGGGGTGCTGATGCTTGCCTCGGTGGCCGCGATGCAGGGCCGGATCGCGATGTACCACTTCCTCGGCGACGCGGTCGCTCCGCTCGACCTGGCCATGGTCTCCTCCAACGTCTTCACCGCCCCGGAGATCGCCACCGTCGGCATCTCGCAGAAGGCCGTCGACGCCGGGGAGATGCAGGCCGAGGTGGTGATGCTGCCGCTGGCCGGCAACGCCCGGGCGAAGATGCAGAACGTCCGCGACGGATTCGTGAAGCTCTTCTGCCGGCCGGGCACGGGGATCGTGGTCGGTGGCGTCGTGGTCGGGCCGCGCGCCTCGGAGCTGATCCACCCGGTCTCCCTGGCGGTGGCCGAGTCGATCACCGCCGACCAGCTGGCGCACGCGTTCACGGTGTACCCCTCGATGAGCGGGTCCGTGGCCGAGGCGGCGCGCCGCCTGCACCGGGTCTGAGCCACCGGGCTCGCTCGCCCGGGAGAACTACACGCGCGTGGTTCGACGGAACCGTTTGCCCGTCGGTGTCGGAACGTGGTGCCATCACTACTGACACATCATTCGCTACCGCCCCATCGCTCCCGGGAGTCACACCATGCGTCCGCCCCTCCGTACGGCTCCTGCCCTGATGGTGTCCAGCCTGGTGCTGGCCCTGATCGGCCTCTCCGCCCCCGTGGCCGCCGTCGAGGCGCCCACGTCCAGCCCGGAAGCGGCGTCCGCTCCGGCCCGCGGCGTGGGGGCCGCGGCGGCCCGGGTCGAGCAGCGCTGGGCGGTGCCGGGCAGCGCGTCGATCACCATCCGCGGCCGCGGCTACGGCCACGGGCACGGCATGTCGCAGTACGGCGCGGAGGGCGCGGCGCGGGCCGGCCTGACCCACCGCCAGATCATCTCCCACTACTACCCGGGTGCCCAGTGGGGGAGCGCCGGGGGCACGGTCTCGGTGATGATCGGCGACGACACCTCCGACGACGTGGTGGTGCTGGCGCGCACCCGCCTCACCGTGCGTGATCTCGCCGCGCGGACGACGTGGGCCCTGCCGGCCAACGGCGCGAAGCGCTGGCGGCTCGCGGTGGACGCCGCCGGCCGCACGGTGGTCTCGTACCGCTCCGGCGGGTGGAAGCGGTGGAAGGTGCTGCGCGGCGACGGCCAGTTCTTCGCCGGGGGCGGCGCCATCTCGCTGGTCACCCCCCAGGGCGTGCAGCGCTTCCGCGGCAGGCTGCGGGCGGCCTCCCCGACCCCGGGGGCCCGCGCCAAGGACACCGTCAACGTGGTGACCCTCGACAACTACCTCAAGGGCGTGGTCCCGCTCGAGATGCCGGCGAGCTGGAGCCCCGCGGCCGTGCGCGCCCAGGCCGTGGCCGCGCGCACCTACGCGACGTACGAGCGCAGTCACCCCAAGGCGCGCCACTACCAGATCTGCGACACCACCTCCTGCCAGGTGTACGGCGGCTTCGACGCCGAGCACCCGCGCTCCAACGAGGCCATCACGGCCACCCGGGGACAGGTGCTGACCTACGGCGGGAAGCCCGCGTTCACCCAGTTCGGGTCGAGCAGCGGCGGCTGGACCTCGGCCGGCTCGGTGCCCTACATGCCGGCGCGCGAGGACAGCTACGACGGCTGGGCCGGCAACCCCGTGCACCAGTGGTCGACCACCGTCACCGACGCCACCATCGAGGCTCGCTGGCCGGCCGTGGGCGACCTGCGCGCGATCGTGGTCACCGAGCGCGACGGCAACGGGCAGTGGGGCGGCCGGGTGTGGCGGATGCGCCTGTCGGGCAGCAAGGGGACCGTGTCGGTCTCCGGAGACACGTTCCGCTCGGTGATGGGCCTGCGCTCGACCTGGGTCAACTTCGCCGTCCGCGCGCGCTAGGGGAGATTCCCCGGACGCGGCCGTCAACGTTCTCGGCGCCGCCGCCGTCATATCCGTGACAGCGCAGCCAGGGGGACGGGAACGACGTGCGAGCAAGTAGGCGCTCCGATGCCGGGGCGGAGTTCGAGGAGTTCGCTCTCTCGCAGACCCCTTCCCTGCTGGCCCTGGCACAGGCGATGACCGGCAACCCGCACGATGCCTGGGACCTGGTCCAAGAGACGCTGACCCGGATGGCGGAGCGCTGGGAGCGGACCCGGTTCGACTCCCCGCCGGCCTATGCCCGAACGGTCATGGCGCGACTCAACGTCGATCGGGCCCGGCGTCTGCGCAGGGAGATCTCCAGGACAGCCTTCGAGGTGGTCGAGGTCCCCGTGCCTGAGAGCGAGCTGGACGGGTGGCTGGTTGAGGGGCTCAGCGCGCTCTCACCGCAGCAACGCACGGTGCTGGCCCTGCGTTATGTCGAAGACCTCTCGGTGGCTCAGATCGCCGACCGGATCGGGTCCTCCGAGGGGACGGTCAAGAGCCAGCTCTCGCGAGGCGTCGCCCGGCTCAGGCAGCGGCTGCCGCTCGGCTGGACGGCCTCGAAAGGAACCCCAGGATGAACTCCGAAGACCGTGGCGAGCTGCTGATCCGCGAGGCGTACGAGCGGTTGAGCCAGAACCCGGCCTCCGCGTCGTCGGTGATGCTGGCGGGGGTCCGCGACCGACTCGCCTCGAGGCGACGCAGGCGGGTCCGCACGCGGATCGCGCTGGGGGTGGCGGCGGTCGGGTGCGCAGCGGCGGGGGCTGTGATCGGGGTCGAGCAGCTGCCGTGGGGCGACACGAACAAGCCGACCAGGGAGGTGGGCCCAGCCGAACGGGGCGGCAAGGTGACGGGGGACTCGGCAGCGTTGGTGCTGACCGCGGCGTCGGGCCGGCGCCACGAGCTCGGCGGCCCGGTGACGGTGAGCTGCGCCCCGGTCGACTTCGAGGGCCGAGAGGTGGAGGTGCTGACCGCGAGGGCGAGCGGTGCGCAGGGCGAGTCGTACCTGCAGTTCCAGGGTGCGGTCGACAAGCTGAGGCCGGGTTCGGTCTTCGCCTTCCCCTTGGACGAGTACGGTCCCGGTGCTGCCGCGATCCCGGAGTTCCTGATGGTCTTCGCCGCGATGGTCGACCCGGCAGGCGACCGGGTGATCGGTGAAGCCAGCAGCAACGAGGCCCGGACCGTCGGCAGGCTGGAGATCCTGGAGGCCTCGTGCGGGACGACTCCCCACATCGAGGTGGCGTTCGACCTTCAGTTGGGGGCCGAGTCGAGCGGTGCTCCCGTCTCGGTGACCGGAGCCCTCCGCTAGGTCAGCTCTGGTCCCAGCCCAGCAGGCCGCTCACCTCGGCGGCGAGGGTCATCGGGTCGAACGGCTTGGCGATGACGCCGGAGACCGGCAGCCCGTCCCACATCTGGCGGCTGCCGACCTGCACCTTGGCGGTCACCAGGATCACCGGGATGTGCTGGAGCGCCTGGTCGGCCTGGAGCCGTCGGAAGGTGGTGAGCCCGTCCATGTCCGGCATCATCACGTCGAGCAGCACGGCGTCGGGCAGGTGCTGGGCCGCCATCTCCAGGCACGCCATCCCGCCGTCGGCGGTGATCACCTGCCAGCCGCCGACCAGCTCGAGCGCGAGCTGAGCGATCTCGCGGATCGAGTCGTCGTCGTCCACGACGAGCACCGTAGGCTTCGCCACAGAGTTCCTCCCAAGAGCTGGCGATTCCGAGAATCGGCAACCCCCGTGCTCCGCTTCTCCCGAGACGGAGGGTACTCCCGCGCTGGTGCAGCTCAGGCGTCGGGTTCCAACTCGAGACCGATGACGGGCTCGGCGAAGCTGACCGCGTAGTAGGTCTGGCGATCGATCGGCTTGACGCTGACGTCCGCGTTGCGCTGCAGCATCTGCTCGATCGCGTCGCCGAAGCCCCAGGCGTCGTTGAAGGCGCAGATGTCCCAGGCGCACAGGCCTCGCGCCTCGGCGACTACCCGGGTCATCTTCGTGATCATCGCCTCGAAGATCCGGCCCTGGCGGTAGTCACCGTGCACCAGGGTGAAGCCGAGGTAGAACACCGCACCTCGGGCCGACTGCTCGGGGAAGTGGTGGGCGAAGTAGGCCGCGCTGATCCACGGGACGGTGTCGAGGTCGCGGGTCAGGGTGGAGATGCCGATGATCCGGTCGCCGTCCCAGGCGACGTACTTCTCCACCCGGGGGTCCGTCATCTCCTCGAGGAACTCGTGCTCGTGCAGGATCTGGCGTGCGGCGGCCTTGGTCTCCAGCTCACCGAAGGTCTGGCGGTACAGCTGGTAGAACTCCGCGGCCGTCTCGTCGCTGACGGCGGTCTCGCAGGTGATGACCAGCGCCGGCTGGGGCGAGGCCGCGTCGGGGCGGGGCTGCTCGTTCGTCATGCTCACCACCCCACGACTCGGTAGGCGGCCAACGCGAGGGCGCACGCCGGCTGGTCCTCGTAGTGCACGCTGGTCATCGCCTTGTGCACCTCGCCGTAGCCGCCACCCCGGTTGCGCACCATGGCCTCCAGGCTCAGCTCGATCTGCTCGGCGAGCGACTCCTCGCTGCCGGCGTGGTGCTCGACGAAGAGCCCACCCCCGGTCACCGGGTCGATCGTCCAGCCGATGCCCGCCCAGGCGCTCTCGCCCGGCTGGCCGGCGTGCGCCGCGGACAGCACGCAGTACAGGCGGTCGCCGTGGTTGCCGGCGAGGGTCGAGGTGTCGTGGCGGATGGTGCTGCCCGGGGGGATCACCGACGACAGGGTGATCAGGTTGAAGTTCGCGACACCGGCGCTCAGCAGCGCCTGGTCGAAGGCGGCCAGCGGCGTGCGTGCCTTCCCGACGCCGGTGCGGATGGTGATGTCCAGGCTCGCGGCCTGGTGGGGATCAGCGGGTCGATCAGCGTTCAACGTCGTTCCTTCTGTTGTTCCGGCCGCGTTCGGGCCGTGCTCTTCCGGGGGAGTGTCGTTCCAGGCGTGTGGTCCGCGGGCCGCGCGGCAGCGCGATCCGGGGTGGGTGGCTCAGGTGGTCTCCCTGGTTCGGGGGAGGGTGAACAGCACGGTGGTCCCGACGCCGAGCTCGCTCTCGGCCCAGATCCGGCCGCCGTGGCTCTCGACGATGCCGCGACAGATCGCCAGGCCGAGACCGGTGCCGCCCTTCTGGCGTGCGTCGGAGGAGTCGACCTGCTCGAAGCGGCCGAACACGCTCTCGACCTTGTCCGCCGGGATGCCGCGGCCTTCGTCACGCACGGTGAACAGCACCTCGCCGCCGTCGATGGTGGCGCCGACCTCGACCGTGCTGCCCTCGTCGGAGTAGTTGATCGCGTTGGCCAGCAGGTTGGTGATCGTCTGCACGATCCGATCCTTGTCCGCCATCACGTCGCCCGAGGACTCCTGGAGGGAGAGCTTGACTCCGCGCGCCGTGGCGAAGCCCTCCATCTCCAGCACGGAGCCCTCGACGAGCTCGCGCGCGGTGAGCGGGGCGAGGTTCTTCGAGCCGGTGCCGGACTCGAGACGCTCGATGTCGAGGATGTCGTTGATCAGCCGGATCAGCCGCTGGCTGCTGTCCAGGGCGATGGTGACCATCGGCATCGCCCGCTCCGGCAGCTCGCCCAGACGGCCGCTCGCGAGCAGGCCCAGCGAGCCCCGGATCGAGGTCAGCGGCGTGCGCAGCTCGTGGCTGACCACCGAGAGGAACTCGTTCTTCATCCGGTCGACCTCGCGGCGCTGGGTCATGTCGCGGAAGACGACCACCGCGCCACGGACCTCGTCCTCGTCGAGAAGCGGGCTGGCGGTGATCTCGACCGGGAACGAGGTGCCGTCGGCGCGGACGTAGACGTCCTCCTCGGCACTGGAGACCAGCCCGTCGCGGATCGCCTCGGTGACATAGCACCCGGACAACGGGTAGGGCTGCCCGTCGCTGCGGGCGGCATGGAACTCGTCGTGCGCACGAAGCCCCTGCAGCTCGTCGGGGGCATAGCCCAGGGCCGCGGCGCCGGAGGGGTTGACGAACGTGATCCGCCCGGCGTGGTCCACGCCGTAGATGCCGTCCCCGACGGAGGTCAGCAGCACCTCGTTCTGCCGGGCCAGGTGGCGCAGGTGGGCGGTCTGGTCACGGACGCGCCGCTCCAGGCCGCGGCGCAGCGCGGCGTTGTCGCGGGTGAGCAGGGTCTGGCGGACCCCGATCAGCAGCAGCAGGGCGAGCCACAGGAAGGCCTGGATGGCGTGCATGCGCTCGGCGGTTCCGAAGACCGCCTGGACGATCGCCGCGGCCAGCATCACGGTGAAGACCGTGACCGTGCCGACCGTGTCGGAGACCGCGGTGCTCCCCGAGGGCACGTCGGCGGTGTCGCTGGGGTACCACGCGGACAGCCCGATCAGTCCGTAGCCGACGATCCAGCCGAGATCCAGCAGGCTGCCGAACGCGAAGTCGCCGCGCCCGGCGAGTACGGCGAAGGTCAGGTCGGCGCCGGCGTAGGCGATGAAGCCGGCGGCCACCAGGGACAGCGCGGGGCGGTCGCTGCCCACGCTGCGCAGCACCAGCAGCACCGCCACGCTGGCCAGCACCACGTCGAGCCCCGGCAGCGCCATCGCGATCAGGTAGGTGCTCAGGCCCTCGGCGCGGGAGGTGAGCAGCTGGGTGTAGACCAGCACGGAGGAGATGATGAGCACCGCCGCCCCGGCGACGAGTCCGTCCAGGGCGACCATCAGCAGGTCGAAGCCGCGGCGGCGCACGCTGGGGAAGTTCAGCAGGGCCACGATCGACAGCAGCAGGGCGGCCGCGAGGGCCGCCTCGTTGAACGTGCTCGGCGCGTCCACCGGGTCGGCGCCGACCACGGCGGCCCAGATGTTGCCGGCCACCGCGACCACGCCGGCGCTGGTGATCAGCGACCAGGCCAGCCGGCGTCGTCCCCGGGTGATCGTGGCGCGGTAGGTGCAGCTGGCGGCTCCGACGAGTCCGGCGAGCACGAGTCCGGCGGAGCTCGCCGCCTGGCGGACCCCCTCCGGCGCGCTCGGCTGGAGCAGCAGTGCGAAGAGCAGCGCCAGGCCCAGGGCGGCCGGTGCCGCGACCCGGAACCGCCGTCGCTGGACGTCCAGCGACGGCATGATTCCCATGGACCCGGACGCTACCAGTCAGAGACCCTTGGAAGTGCCAAGGGCTAGCCCAGAACGAGCACCAGATCTCCGCCCTCCACGGACTGGGTCCCGGAGAGCGCGACGCGCTCCACGACCCCGTCCACCGGCGCGGTGATCGAGGCCTCCATCTTCATCGCCTCGATGGTCGCGACCGTCTCGCCCGCGCTCACCCTCGCGCCCTGCTCCACGGTGACCGTGACGACCCCCTGGAAGGGGGCCGCGACGTGCCCGGGCTTGCCCGGATCCGCCTTCTCCGTGGCGCTGACCTCGGTGGCGACACTGCGGTCGCGCACGCTCACCGGGCGCATCTGCCCGTTCACCGTGCACATCACGGTGCGCAGCCCGCGCTCGTCGGGGTCGCTGATCGCCTGGAGCCCGACCAGGAGCTGCTTGCCCTCCTCGAGGTCGATCTCGCACTCCTCGCCCTGACGCAGTCCGTAGAGGTAGTCCAGGGTCGGCAGCACCGAGACGTCGCCGTAGTTGGCGCGTGCCTCCAGGAAGCTCTTGGTCGGTCCCGGGAAGAGCAGCTCGTTGAGGGTCTGGCGCGGCTCGCGGGCCAGGCCCTCCTCCTGCTCGGCGGTCAGCTGCTCCGCGGGTGCCTGCCAGGTGCGGCCCTCGAGGGCCTTGCTGCGGAAGGGCTCGGGCCAGCCGCCGGGCGGGTCGCCGAGCTCGCCGTTGAGGAAGCCGATGACCGAGTCGGGGATGTCGAAGGCGCCGGGGTTCTCGGCGAACTCCGCGGGGTCGGCGCCGACCGCCACCAGGTGCAGGGCCAGGTCGCCGACCACCTTGGAGGAGGGCGTCACCTTCACCACGTTGCCGAGGATGTCGTTCGCCGCGGCGTACATGTCCTCGATCTGCTCGAACTTCTCGCCCAGTCCCAGGGCGATGGCCTGCTGGCGCAGGTTGGAGAGCTGACCGCCGGGGATCTCGTGACGGTAGACCCGGCCGGTCGGCGAGGGCAGGCCCGACTCGAACGGGGCGTAGACGCGGCGGGTCGCCTCCCAGTACGGCTCCAGCGCGTTGACCGCGGCCAGCGAGAGCCCGGTCTCGCGCTCGGAGTGGTCGGTGGCCGAGACCAGCGCGGAGAGCGCCGGCTGCGAGGTGGTGCCGGCCATCGAGGCGCTGGCGGCGTCGACGGCGTCGACCCCGGACTCGATCGCGGCCAGCAGCGTGGCCAGCTGCCCGCCGGCGGTGTCGTGGGTGTGCAGGTGCACGGGCAGATCGAAGCGCTCGCGCAGGGCGGTGACCAGGGTCCGCGCCGCGGGGGCGCGCAGCAGCCCGGCCATGTCCTTGATCGCCAGCACATGCGCGCCGGCGTCGACGATGCGCTCGGCCAGGCGCAGGTAGTAGTCGAGGGTGTAGAGCCGCTCGTCGGGGTTCGACAGGTCGCCGGTGTAGCACAGCGCGACCTCGGCGACGGTGGTCCCGGTCGCCCGCACCGCCTCGATCGCCGGTCGCATCTGCTCGACGTCGTTGAGGGCGTCGAAGATCCGGAAGACGTCGATGCCGGTGGCCGCGGCCTCCTCGACGAAGGCGTTGGTCACCGCGGTCGGGTACGGCGTGTAGCCGACGGTGTTGCGCCCGCGCAGCAGCATCTGCAGGCAGAGGTTGGGCACCGCCTGGCGCAGCGCCGCCAGACGCTCCCAGGGGTCCTCGCCCAGGAACCGCAGCGCCACGTCGTAGGTCGCACCGCCCCAGGCCTCGACCGACCACAGCTGCGGGGTGGTCCGGGCGACGTGCCCGGCGACCGCGAGCAGGTCGCGGGTGCGCACCCGGGTGGCCAGCAGGCTCTGGTGGGCGTCGCGGAAGGTGGTGTCGGTGACCGCGACCCGGTTCTGCTCGCGCAGCTGGCGCGCGAACCCGTCGGGGCCCAGGCTCAGGAGCTGCTGGCGGGTGCCGTCCGGCGCGGGCACGCTCAGGTCCACCGGGGGGAGCTTGGTGGCCGGGTCGAGGCTGACCGGCGCCGCGCCGTGCGGCTGGTTGACGGTGACGTCGGCCAGGTAGCTCAGCAGCTTGCTGCCGCGGTCCCCGGAGGTGCGCGCCCTGAGCAGCTGCGGATGCGTCTCGATGAACGACGTGGTGACGTGCCCCGCGGCGAAGTCGGGGTCGCTCAGCACGGCCTGCAGGAAGGCGATGTTGGTGGCCACGCCGCGGATGCGGAACTCGGCGACCGCGCGACGGGCCTTCTCCACTGCCTTGTCGAAGGTGCGCCCCCGACAGGTCAGCTTCACCAGCATGGAGTCGAAGTGGGCGCTGACCTCGGCGCCGGTGTAGACGGTGCCGCCGTCGATGCGGACCCCGCCCCCACCCGGCGAGCGGTAGGCGGTGATCTTGCCGGTGTCGGGACGGAACCCGTTGGCCGGGTCCTCGGTGGTGATCCGGCACTGCAGGGCCGCGCCGCGCACGCTCACGGTGTCCTGGGACAGGCCGAGGTCGGCGAGGGTCTCCCCGGAGGCGATCCGCAGCTGGGACTGGACCAGGTCGACGTCGGTGACCTCCTCGGTCACCGTGTGCTCCACCTGGATGCGCGGGTTCATCTCGATGAAGACGTAGTTGCCCTCACGGTCGAGCAGGAACTCCACCGTGCCGGCGTTGCGGTAGCCGATCTCGCGGGCGAAGCGCACCGCGTCGTCGCACATCCGCTGGCGCAGGTCCGGGTCGAGGTTGGGCGCCGGCGCGATCTCGACGACCTTCTGGTGTCGACGCTGCACCGAGCAGTCGCGCTCGAAGAGGTGGATGACGTTGCCCTCGCCGTCGGCCAGGATCTGCACCTCGATGTGGCGGGGCTCGACCACGGCCTGCTCGATGAACACGGTCGGGTCGCCGAAGGCGGCCTCGCCCTCGCGCATGCAGGTCTCGACGGCCTCACGGAGCTGGGCGGGGTCGTCCACGCGCCGCATGCCGCGACCGCCGCCGCCCGCGACGGCCTTGACGAACAGCGGGTAGGGCATGTCGGCGGCCGCGGCGACGAGCTCGTCGACGTCGGTGGAGGGCTCCACGCTGGCCAGGGTGGGGACCCCCGCCTGCTTGGCCGCCGCGATCGCGCGGGCCTTGTTGCCGGTCAGCGTCAGCACCTCGGCGGTGGGACCGACGAAGGTGATCCCCGCGTTGGCGCAGGCCTCGGCCAGCGCGGGGTTCTCCGAGAGGAACCCGTAGCCGGGGTAGACCGCGTCCGCCCCGGCGCGCAGCGCCACGGCCACGATCGCCTCGGGATCGAGGTAGCTGCGCACGGGATGTCCCCGCTCTCCGATCTCGTAGGCCTCGTCGGCCTTGAGCCGGTGCTCGGACCAGCGGTCCTCGTAGGGGAACACCGCGACGGTGCGCGCACCGACTTCGTAGGCCGCACGAAAAGCGCGGATCGCGATCTCGCCACGGTTGGCCACCAGCACCTTGGAGAACATGCGCAGAGGCTAGCCCCACTAGGGTGCGGCCCATACTGTGTCGCTCGTCTCATCCGCTCTGCGGAACGTCCCCCCGGGAGGGAACCCCTTGAAGTCAGTCCTGTCCGGCCGCGCGCGCGCTGCCGCCTCCACGCTTGCGCTGGCACTGCTCGCGGTGCCGCTGAGCTCGGTGCCCGTCTCCGCGGCCCCCGCGGACGGGCCCGCCGCTGCCCGCGCCGCCGCGCCGAGCAAGGTCGTCACCGGCTCCGAGCCGATCGACTACGTCGCGCTCGGCGACTCCTACAGCGCCGGCCCGCTGGTCCCGGCCCAGCGCGCCGACGCCGGCGGCTGCCTGCGCTCGACGAACAACTACCCGGCCTACCTGGCCGGCTACTTCGACGTGGCGAGCTACGTCGACGTGACCTGCTCGGGAGCCGAGACGATCGACCTGCTCTCGCGCCGCCAGACCACGATCATCCCGGGCCCCGCCCCGGCGCCGCAGGTCCAGGCGCTCAGCAAGGAGACCGACCTGGTGACGATCGGCATCGGCGGCAACGACTACGAGCTCTTCGGCTCGATGATCAAGGTCTGCAAGGCCGTCGCCGAGCTGGACCCCAAGGGTGCGCCGTGCAAGCGGCACTTCACCCGGCGCGGTGTGGACACCAAGCTGCGCGACGCCGACCGGATCCGCCGTGACGTCGGCAAGGTGCTGCGCGCGGTGCAGCGCCGGGCCCCCCACGCCGAGGTGTACGTCGTGGGCTACCCCCGGCTGCTGCCCCAGAAGGGCACCTGCAAGGCCGTGAAGTTCGCGGCCGGCGACTTCCGCTGGGGCAACCGTGTCGAGCGCCGGCTGAACCTCTCCCTGCGCAAGGCCGCGGCCAACAACGGGGCGCGCTACCTCGACCTCTACCCGGTCTCGCGCGGCCACGACGCCTGCGCCGGCGGGCAGGCCTGGATCAACGGCAGCACGCTCAACGTGCTGCGGGCCGCCGACCTCCACCCGTTCCGCATCGGGATGCGCGGGGCGGCCCGCGAGATCTACCGGCAGCTGACCGGGGGGCACACCGCCCCCGGCTACGCGTTCGCGCGGCCGCCGGTGGGCTCCCAGCGCACGCGCTGAGCCGTCTCGTGGTCCGGCGCGGCGAGTGCGCGCCGGACCCGAGACGCGTAGTTTGCTTCAGCATGGAGAGCAGTGATACCCGCGACGAGTCCTACGCCCAGCGTCTGCGGCAGCGCGAGGGCGTGTGGTGGAAGCGGCTGCTCGACGTGCAGCGGCCCTACCGGTGGAACCTGCGGCGCCAGGGCCTGGGGCGCACGCTCGACATCGGGTGCGGCATCGGGCGCAACCTGCGCTCCCTGGAGCCCGGCTCGGTGGGCGTGGACCACAACCGCGCCTCGGTCGAGGAGGCACGCAGCCGGGGGCTGCAGGCGCTGACCACCGAGGAGTGGGAGGAGAGCCCGCTCGCCGTCCCCGGCTCGTTCGACAGCCTGCTGCTGGCCCACGTCATCGAGCACATGGACGAGGCCGCCGGGCGCACGCTGCTGGAGGACTACCTCCGGTTCCTGCGCCCGGGCGGCCGCGTCTTCCTCATCTGTCCTCAGGAGCGCGGCTACGCCACGGACCCGACGCACGTCCGGTTCACCGACTTCGAGGCGCTGCTGAGGCTGACCCGCGACGTCGGGCTGGCCCACGAGCGGTCGTTCAGCTTCCCGTTCCCGCGCCGGGCCGGGCGGCTGTTCACCTACAACGAGTTCTGCGTCGTCGCCCGTCAGCCGGGGCGCGGCGCCGCCTGAGGTCCGTTCAGCGGGGGCGGCGCGCCAGAGCCCGGCCGGCCGCGCGGCCGGAGAAGATGCAGCCGCCGAGGAAGGTGCCCTCGAGCGCGTTGTAGCCGTGCATGCCTCCGCCGCCGAACCCGGCGACCTCGCCCGCGGCGTACAGGCCGGGGATGGGGGAGCCGTCGGGGCCCAGCACCCGGGCGTCGAGGTCGGTCTCCAGGCCGCCGAGGGTCTTGCGGGTCAGGATGTTGAGCCGTACGGCGATCAGCGGCCCGTGCGCGGGGTCCAGGAACCGGTGCGGCTTCGCGACCCGGATCAGCCGGTCGGTGCGGCTGCGCCGGGCGTTGCCGATCGCCATCAGCTGCAGGTCCTTGGAGAAGGCGTTGTCCAGCTCGCGGTCGCGGGCGACCAGCTCGGCCTCGACCGACGCCGGGTCGATCACCGGCGGGCCCCCGGCGCCGTCCACCGGGCCGCGCGCCAGCCGGTTCATGCCGGCGACCAGCGCGGCGACGTCACCGGCGACCACGAAGTCGACGCCGTGCTCCTTGAAGGCCTCCACCGGGGCCGGAGCTCCCTTGGCCAGGCGCGCGCGCAGCAGCACGCCCACGTCCTTGCCGGTGATGTCGGGGTTCTGCTCGGAGCCCGAGAGCGCGAACTCCTTCTCGATCACCGACTGGGTGAGCACGAACCACGAGTAGTCGTGGCCGGTGCCCAGGATCGCCTTGAGGGTGCCGAGGCTGTCGAAGCCGGGGAAGTTGGGCGCCGGCAACCGCCGGCCGGTGGCGTCGAGCCACAGCGACGAGGGCCCGGGCAGGATCCGGATCGCGTGGTCGGGCCAGATCGGGTCCCAGTTGTGGATGCCCTCGGTGTAGTGCCACATCCGGTCCCGGTTCACGACCCGCCCGCCGGCCCGCTCGGTGATCGCGAGCATCCGCCCGTCGACGTGCGCGGGGACGCCCGAGATCATCGTCGCCGGAGCCGGGCCCAGCCGCTCGGTGGGCCAGTTGGCCCGGATCAGCTCGTGGTTGTGGCCGATGCCGCCGGAGGTCACCACCACGGCGTCGGCGCGCACCTCGAAGTCGCCGACGCGCTCCCGCGAGGAGGCCTCGCCGCGGGCGGCGTCGCTCGGCTCCAGCACCGTGCCCCGGACGCCGACGACGACACCGTCGTGCACGACCAGCTCGTCGACGCGGTGCCGGAACGCGAACGAGACCAGCCCGGCCCGCTCGCCGGCCGCGACCGGCTCGGCGAACACCCGGACGACCTCCGGGCCGGTGCCCCAGGTGAGGTGGAAGCGGGGCACCGAGTTGCCGTGCCCGGTGGCGGTGCCGCTGCCGCGCTCGGCCCAGCCGACGAACGGCATCACCCGCAGCCCCAGGTTGCGCAGGTAGTCCCGCTTCTCTTCGGCGGCGAAGCGGACGTAGGCCTCCGCCCAGCGCCGCGGCCAGCGGTCCTCGTCGTCCTCGCGGTCGAAGCCGGCCGAGCCGAGCCAGTCCTGCAGCGCCAGCTCGGGGGAGTCCTGGATGCCCATCCGGCGCTGCTCGGGGGAGTCGACGAGGAAGAGACCGCCGAGCGACCAGTAGGCCTGACCGCCGAGGTTGGCGCGATTCTCCTGGTCGACGACGAGCACCCGGCGCCCGGCCTGCACCAGCTCGTGGGTGGCGACGAGGCCGGCCAGGCCGGCCCCGACCACGATGACGTCGGGCTCGAAGGTGGGGGTCACGCGCTCTCCTCGGGGATGGTGGTGGCGGGGGCGCCGGTGGTGGGGCGCCGGTGGTGCGGGTGCGCAGGTCCTCGAGCGTCCGGGCCAGCAGCAGGGTCTCTGGGTGAGGCGGGTGCGGCTTTCACACGTTAACTCGTGAAAGCCGTGTCGGACGGGGCCTCTGGGAGCGGTGGGGCCGCCGAGGCCCGAGCCCGGGAACTGGCCACACGAAACCCGCACTTCCCACGTGTTCCTTCACGTGGGAAGTGCGGGTTTCACGAGTTAACTCGTGAAAGCAACGGCCGTTCGCCCCACATCAGAACGCCCCTGACCCACCGGCCGGCTCAGGCCCGACGGTGCAGGCGCCGCACCAGATCCGGCTCCAGCGCCCCGAACCCGGTGCTGGCCCATGGCTCCGCGTCGGTCTCGAAGTAGTGCACCGGCACCCCGTCGCGGACCACGTCGAGCACGTCGGGGCGCGCCCCCGCGCCCAGCGCCCGCCGGCACGCGGCGCACAGCGGGACCCGGCCGGGGCCGTCGCCCGGGGCCAGCGTCCCGTGCGTGCTGGCCTCGCCGTGCAGCGGATTGAGGAAGCAGGTGGTCTCGGGGGTGAACGCCCTGCCGCGGCGGGCGGCGCGCAGGGCCTGGCGGCCGCGGCTGGACAGCACGAGGGCGCCGACGCTGTCGAGCACGTCGACCTCGTCCACGCTGCGTTCCCCGAGCACGCGGCGGGCCAGGTCGTAGTGGTCCAGGGCGGCCTGCCAGGCCGACTGGTCCCCGTGCCGCTCGATGTCGGTGTCGTCGATGTCCTCGCCCAGCGCGAGCAGCTCGGCGTGCGCACGCCGGTGCAGCTGCTGGTCGTGGGCGTCGCGGACCCGGTCCAGCGCCGAGGCCGGCAGCGCGTACGGCGCGTCGCGGCGCCCGACTGCCCGCGACGACGAGCGCCGTCGTACCAGCAGGGCCAGCAGCACCAGCGCCAGCAGCACGCCACCGACGACGAGACCGTCGGGAAGTCCGTCCGGCTCGGCGGAGCCGGTGGGCTGCTGGGTCTGGGCGGTGGTGCCGGGCGCGTCCGCGCCCCCGCCCGTCTCGGCCTCCTCCTCCGCGGCCAGGCGGGCGTCGCGACGGGCCTCCGCCTTCTGGTGGATCCGCGCGACCCGTCCGTCGGCGATCGCCGACGCGATCGTGGTCAGCTGGGCGCCGAGGTCGTCGGGGTGGAGCTCGCGGCCGATCGCGGTGATCTCCCAGGTCTGGTCGGGCTCGCCCTCGACCAGGGTGTCCCACTGGTTGACCTCGAGGTGGAAGTCGCCCTCACCGTAGAGGGGCTGGTTGGCGAGGTAGAGGCCCGGCTCTCCCGACGCGTCGTGCAGGCGGCTCAGCAGGTCCGCGGGCTCGCCACCGTAGGCGTCGTCGAGGTGGAAGGGGTAGAGCACCACGTAGGTGGGCGTGCCCTGGGCCTCGGCACGAGCCAGGTCCGCCTTGAGCTGGGCGAGCTCGGCGGGGTCGACGTGGCGCGCCATGCCCGGGCCCACGAAGACCCCGTCGCGCTCGAGGGCGATCTGGATGGTGCTCAGCTCGTCGGTCATCCGCGCTCCTTGGCTGTGCGGGAGGGGCCGCGGTCGCGGCCGGGCCTCCGCAGCAGGTTCACCAGGAGCATCAGCGCCAGGTAGCCGCCGCCGGCCAGCAGGGTGCCCAGCAGGAGCCCCCCGCCGAGGCCGCCCCAGTCGTCCGAGTCGAGCGCCACCACCTCGGAGTCGTCGACGAGCGCCAACCACTCGGTGATCCGGGTCTCGGGGTCCCCGACCAGGTCGAGCCACTCGGCGGGGCTGTCGTCGGTGGCGAGGACGTGTCCCTCGGCGGTGCCGTGCCAGCCCTTGCCTCCGGGCTCCCAGACCAGGTAGGCGGCATCGTCGCCGAGCTCCTGGGCGAGCTGGTCGATCACGTGGCCGACTCCCTGGTAGCCACCCTCACGGGTGGAGCCCCAGACCACGACGTACGCCGCCGGGTCGACGTCGGCGGCCGCCGCCTCGAGGCGCTCCTCGGCCCTCTCGGCGAGCATCGACCGCCCGTCCGGCGCCACGTGGACGCGGTCCTCGCGCAGCTCGGCCACCGCGGCGGCGACGCGGTCGCCGACGACCAGCTCGTCACTGTGCCGGGCCTGCAGGACCGCCACCGACGCCAGCCCCGCACCCGCGCCGAGCGCGAGCGCGAGGCCGAGGTTGCGCAGGCGGGAGCCCGGTCGTTGCCCGCGGGTCATCGCGCCACCGCTCGCCGCTCGTCGGCGACCTCGCGCCACAGGTCGTCGCTCAGGGCGCCGTAGCCGGTCCGCGCCCACACCGAGTCCCCGGTGTAGTAGGGGCGAGAGGTGCCCCATCGGCCGCGGGGAGGCTCGTGCAGCGGGACGAACTCGGCGGGGTCGTCGTGGACCCGCTCGCAGCGCCGGCAGACCGGCACCGGGAGCGACGCGCGCCCGGCCGGCGCCTGGACGCTGCGACGGGCCTCGCCGTGCAGGGGGTTGTAGAAGCAGCAGCGGTAGCGCTGCTCGCCGGCGCGCCCGGCCACCAGCGCCAGGCCGGTCCGGGCGAGCACCAGGGCACCGACGACGTCGAGGAGGTCGGGGGAGTCCAGCAGCTCCTCGGCCGTGGCGCGACAGCCGGTCGCGTCGTCGAGGTGGGCAGCGCCGTGACCGCGGGCCAGGGCGCGATCCAGCTGCTCCACCGCGTGCCGTGCGTCGAGGCGCACCCGCGCGAGGTTCACCACCGGCCCCGGCTGGGGGCGGCTGGCCGACCAGGCGCGCAGCGCCCGCCGGCAGAGGAGGAACACGCTCACGCCCACGGTCGCCGCCACGAACGCGAGCCAGCCCGTGGGCAGGGGCGCCTCCACCTCCGGGCGCGCCTGCGGACTGGTCCACAGCGAGCTCGTCGAGTACAGGGCGTGCTCGTCGGCGGTGAGCGGCTCCTCGGGGTCGAGGAGGGCCTCGAGCGCGATCGCCGCGGTGGCTGCGGACGAGGGCACCGGCGCCGTGGTGTCCTCGAGCGCCGGGCGCACCGACTCCTGGGCCGTGCGCGCCGCCTGGCTCACCTTGAGCTCGCGCTCGACTGGAAGCCCGAAGATGTAGTGGCTGACGCCCGTTTGGGGGAAGCCGACGACGATGAGCGCGTCCCGGTCCGCGCCGGCCTGCTCCATCCGGGCGTGCAGCACCTGGGCCAGGTCTCGGGTGGGCTGGTCCGCGGAGAGGCCCGGCGGCCGGTCGACCAGCACGACGTACGTGGACAGCCCGTGGGCCTGGCTCGCCTCGGCGGCCAGCTCGGTCAGCGCCGCGTCGATCTCCGGGGTGGCGCCGTTGCCCAAGGAGCTCGAGACCAGCACCGGGTCCTCGCGCAGCGCGTCGAGGATCTCGTCCACGGTGCGGGGGGCCTGCGCCTCGTCGCGCGTGGTCGGGGCAGCAGTCGGCACCGGCACAGGTTAGACGAACCGCAGGCCGGGGGCTGGCTCAGCCCGCGGCGGCGCGCAGCTTGGCCAGCAGCGGCTCGGCGGCCTCGGCCAGGAACTGGTCGATCCCGGCGTCGCCGACCTGGATCAGGGCGATGTCGGTGAAGCCTGCCTCCCAGAACGGCCTGACGGCCTCCACGATCGCGTCGAGGTCGGGGCCGCAGGGGATCTGCGCGGCGATGTCCTCGGGGCGAACGAAGCTGGTCGCGGCGGCGAACCCGGCCGTGGTGGGCAGGTCCGCGTTGACCGCCCAGCCCCCTGCGGACCAGCGGAACTGCTCGTGCGCGCGCTGCACGGCGCTCTCCTGGTCGGGGTCCCAGCAGATCGGGATCTGGCCCAGCGCCTTGGCCGGCGAGCCGATCGTCGGCGCGCCGGCGGTGGCGTTCCAGGCCTGGATCAGCTCGGCGGAGGGCTCGGTGGCGACCAGGTGGTCGGCCAGCGGGGCGAAGCGCGCGATCGCCTTCTCGCCCCCGACGGCCACCGCCAGCGGGACACCGCCGTCGGGCAGGTCCCAGATGCGGGCCGAGTCGACGCGGAAGTACTGACCCTCCCAGGTGACCAGCTCCCCGGAGTGCAGCCGCCGGATGATCTCGATCGCCTCCACCAGCATGTCCTGGCGCACATCGACGGCCGGCCAGCCCTCGCCGATCACGTGCTCGTTGAGGTTCTCGCCGGTGCCCAGGCCGAGGGTGAAGCGGCCGTCGGCGAGCAGCTGCAGCGTCGCCGCCTTCTGCGCCACCACGGCCGGGTGGTAGCGCATCGTCGGACAGGTCACGTAGGTGGCCAGGTCGACACGCTCGGTGGCGTGGGCGACCGCGCCCAGCACGCTCCACACGTACGGCGCGTGGCCCTGCGCCTCGAACCAGGGGAAGTAGTGGTCGCTGGCGACCTCGAAGTCGAAGCCGACCTGCTCCGCGGCCACCGCGTGGCGCACGAGGTCCTTGGGGCCGCTCTGCTCGGTCATCAGGGTGTAGCCGAATCGGGTCATGCGGGCACGGTGTCCCGATCGGTGGGGTTCCATGCGTGGGGGCTGCCGGGGCTGCCGGGGCGCCGGGAGGCTGCCGTTTGGTCCCCAACGGCGGCGAATCCCGGGATCTGGCCCCCGTCTCTGCCCAATCGGCGACCTCCGCGCCCGTCGCGGCGACCTCCGCGCCCGTCGCGGCGACCTCCGCGCCCGTCGCGGCGGGTACGGCGACCGGGGAGGCGGGGGGGGTCAGCGGGCGCCGTGCAGGCGGGGCAGCAGGTCGGGGTCAAGGGCGCCGTACCCGGTGCTGGCCCAGGGCTCGTCGGAGGTGTCGAAGTAGTGCACCGGCCGGCCCTGGCGCAGTACGTCGAGGGTGTCGGGGCGGCGCTTGGCCTTGAGGTCGGCCCGGCACGTCTTGCACAGCGGGACCTCGACCGTCGCCTCCCCGCGCTGAACGGGGGTGGTCCCGGTGGCTCGGCCGTGCAGCGGGTTGAGGAAGCAGGGGCGGGCCAGCTCCGGGGTCCGGCCGGCGAGCGCGGCGGCGAGGGTCAGCTCGCCCCGGCCGGCCAGCTCGATCGCGCCCACCACGTCGAGCACGTCGGGAGTGGGCGTGCCGCGGCGCAGCACGCGTCTGGCTCCGTCGTAGTGGTCCAGCGCGGACTGCCAGGCGTCGGCGTCGTGGTGCTGGCTGATGTCGGCTGCGTCGATCGCCTCGCCCAGCGCGAGGACCTCGCGCTCGGCGCGCAGGAGGAGCTGGCGGTCGTGGGCGTCGCGGATCCGGTCCAGCGTCGACTCGGGCAGCACCACGCCGCCGTGACGGCCCCCGGACCTGCGCCGCCACCAGCCCCAGCCGGCGGTGACGACCAGGGCGAACACCAGCCCGGCGACCAGCAGGCCGGAGGGGTCCCCGCCGATTGCCGCGTCCTCGTCGGGGGCCGAGGACGTGCCGCCGCCGGCGCCGGTGGAGTCCACGGTGGCCTCGTAGCGCTCCGCGACGGTGTCGGTGGCGACCATCTCGGTCAGCGCGACCAGCCCGGCCCCGAGGTCCTCCGGCTGCTCCGCCTCGGGGGCCTGCTGCACCTCGAACGCATCGACCGTCCGCGATCCGGGGGCGCTGTAGTCGCGGATGGCGAGCTGGTAGCCGTAGTCCTCGACGTCGTCGAGCGCGCGGTGCGAGACGTAGAGTCCCGGCTCGCCGAACCGATCGTGCAGCCGGGTCAGAAGCTCCTCGGGCTCGCCGGACCACGGGTCGCCGGCGGCGTAGGGGTAGACCACGACGTACATCGCCACGTCGCTGGCGGCGATGTTGGCCTGGATCTCGGCCAGCTCGGTCGCGTCGACGTGCTGGCGCACCGAGGGGTGCACGTGGACCCCGCCCTGCTCCAGGTCGGCCTGGATCCGGTCCAGCTCGTCACCCACGGTGTCCCCCTCCTGGCGCGTCGATCGCGCGCGTCCTGCGTCGGCCCAGGCGCCACTGGATCAGCTTCGCGACGAGCACCGCCGTCGGCATCGCCAGCAGCCCGATCGCGAGACCGCCCATGATGCCGTAGGCGACGCCCCAGCCGGCGCCGATGTCAGGGGTGCCCCGGTAGTCGGGTCCCACCTCCGCGGCCTCGATCTGGGCGATCATCTCCAGCAGGTGGGTGGTCGGGTCGCCGACGAAGTCCTCGCTCACCTCGCCGCGGATGTTCAGGGCGTGGTCCCACACGACGCCGTCGGTCGGGGCCTCCCACACGACGTACACGCCGGGTCGGCCCACGTCGTGGGCGAGCGCCTCGACCGTCGGGTGCAGACTCGGCATCCCGGCCACCCGCGCCATCTGGCCCACCACGAGGTGGACGGCCGGGTCGGCGGCGGCCACGGCCGCCTCGAGCCGGGCCTCCTGCTCGACGGACACCATCCGGCGGCCCTCCTCGGTCACGAAGACCCGGTCCTCGCGCAGCTCCTCAGCCGCGGCCCGGCCCCGGTCGCTCGCGGCCAGCGTGGGAGCCTCACCGTCGTCGGCACCCAGGACGGCGATACCCCAGCCGCCCGCGCCGCCGAGGGACGCCGCCGCCACGGCCAGGCCGAGCGCGGCGGCCCGCGAGAGCACTCGCTCCTCGCCGCGATCCTTGCCGCGATCCGCGCCGCGCTGGGCGCCCCGGCTCGGCCGGCTCACGTGTGCACCGGGGCTTCGCGGACCTGATCGACGTAGTCGTCGACCAGGCAGCCGAAGCCGGTGCGCGACCACACCGAGTCCAGCTTCCAGTACGGGCGGCGCCTGCCCCACCCTTGCGGCACCGTGAGCGAGTCCGGAGAGCGGCCCGCGCCGGCGTCCTTGCGGCAGCGGGTGCAGCAGGGGACCGAGACCCCCGCCGAGGCGGCCCGGCCGGTGGCCTCGCCGTGCAGGGGGTCGAAGAAGCAGCAACGGTACGGCGCGCCGCCGACGAGCGCGCGGGTGCCGGTGCGGGCCAGGGTCAGCGCGCCCACCTGGGAGAGGTCGTCCGGCTGGGCGAGCAGGCGCTCGGCCTGGGCCAGGCACTCGGCCGCGTGCGTGTGCCCGGGGCGGTCGGCCCGGCCCCGGGCGACCTTGCGTGCCAGCGCCCTGACCTCGCGCTGGACCTCCGCGCGCTGCACGCCCGGGGCCGGTGTCGCGGTGGCGGTCGCCAGCCTCGGTGCCGGAGCCTTCGGCCGGCGCCAGCTGCGCGCCGCGGCGTACGCCGCGAGCCCGGCGATCAGGGCCAGCGCGACGGGGAAGGCGTAGAGCTGCCAGGGGTCGGGCTCCCAGGCGATCCACTCGTCGTTGTCGGGTGCGGCGACGAAGGAGGTCTCGGCGCGGACCTCGGCGAGCTCGCCCGCGGAGATGGCGCCGTCGTCCGCGCCGTGCAGGGCCAGCGCCGCCTCACCGGCGGGGGTGACGCAGCACCCACCCTCCCTCAGCTCCGCCTCGGCGAGGCGAACGGCCATGCCGAGGGCGTCGTCGTCGATCTCGACGTCGTACACCGCCCAGCTCAGGGCCTGGGCGTCGGTCGCGGCCAGGTAGAGCCCCGGCTCGTCGAGCTCCAGGTGCAGCAGGCGGACCAGCTCGTCGGCCGGCCGGTCGGGCGAGAGGTCCTCGGGGTGAGCCACCAGGGCGACGTAGACGGGGACGCCGACCTCGGCCGCGAGAGCGGTGAGGTCGGCGTCCACGTCCACGGTGCGGCCCTGGCCATGGAGCTGGTGGACCAGGACGGAGTCCTGGACCAGAGCGTCGGCGATCTCGGCGACGGTCCGGGCCTGTAGGCCGGACTCCTCGGTCGAGGCGCCGGGGAGGGCCTCCAGCGAGGTCAGTCCTTCAGCTCGCAGATCACGGCACCGTTGGTGACCGTGGCCCCGACCTCGGCCTTGAGCCCGGTGACGGTGCCGGCCTTGTGGGCCTTGAGGGGCTGCTCCATCTTCATCGCCTCGAGGACGATGATGACGTCGCCCTCGGCGACGCTCTGGCCCTCCTCGACGGAGACCTTGACGATCGTGCCCTGCATCGGGCTGGTGACGGAGTCGCCCGACGCCGCGGCGCCGGACTTCTTGGCGCTGCGGCGCACGCGCTTGCCGGTGGGGGAGGTCGTCACCGGTCCGAGCCCGCCGCCCAGGCCGCCGAGCCCGGCCGGCAGGACGACCTCGATGCGCTTGCCGCCGACCTCGACGGTGACCGTCTGGCGCTCGCCCTGCTCGCCGCCCTCACCCTGCTCGCCGGAGTAGGGCTGGATCTGGTTGTCGAACTCGGTCTCGATCCAGGAGGTGTAGACGCCGAAGCCGGTGCCGTCCCCGATGTAGGCCGGGTCGTTCACGACCGCCTCGTGGAAGGGGATCACCGTGGGCATGCCGTCGACGCTGAACTCGCCCAGCGCACGACGCGAGCGCTCCAGGGCCTGGGTGCGGTCGCGACCGGTGACGACGAGCTTGGCGACCAGCGAGTCGAACGCGCCGGGAATGGTCTCGCCGGCCTCGTAGCCGCCGTCCACGCGCACGCCGGGACCCGACGGCGGGTTCCACTTGGTGAGCGTGCCCGGGGCGGGCATGAAGTTGCGCCCGCCGTCCTCGGCGTTGATCCGGAACTCGATCGAGTGGCCGACGACCTGCGGGTCGTCGTAGCCCAGCTCCTCGCCGGAGGCGATGCGGAACATCTCGCGGACCAGGTCGATGCCGGTGACCTCCTCGGAGACCGGGTGCTCGACCTGGAGGCGGGTGTTGACCTCGAGGAACGAGATGACGCCGTCCTGGCCGACGAGGAACTCGCAGGTGCCCGCGCCGACGTAGCCGGCCTCCTTGAGGATCGCCTTGGAGGAGGTGTAGAGCGTCTCCATCTGCTCGGGGCTGAGGAACGGCGCGGGCGCCTCCTCGACGAGCTTCTGGTGGCGGCGCTGCAGCGAGCAGTCGCGGGTGGAGACCACCACGACGTTGCCGTGCTGGTCGGCCAGGCACTGGGTCTCGACGTGGCGCGGCTTGTCCAGGTAGCGCTCGACGAAGCACTCGCCGCGGCCGAACGCGCCGACGGCCTCGCGGACCGCCGACTCGAACATGTCGGCGACCTCCTCCTCCTTGCGGGCCACCTTGAGACCGCGGCCGCCACCGCCGAAGGCGGCCTTGATCGCGATCGGCAGCCCGTGCTCGCGGGCGAAGGCGAGGACCTCGTCGGCGTCCGCGACCGGGTCGGCGGTGCCGGCGACGAGGGGGGCGCCGACCTTCTGGGCGATGTGGCGGGCCTGCACCTTGTCGCCGAGGGCGTCGATGGCGGCCGGCGGGGGACCGATCCAGATCAGCCCGGCGTCGATGACGGCCTGGGCGAAGGCGGAGTTCTCGGCGAGGAAGCCGTAGCCGGGGTGCACGGAGTCGGCCCCGGTCTTCTTGGCCACGTCGATGATCTTCTCGATCGACAGGTAGGAGTCGGCGGGGGTGCTGCCTCCCAGCGAGTGGGCCTCGTCGGCCAGACGCACGTGCAGCGCGTCGCGGTCGGGCTCGGCGTAGACCGCCACGCTCCCGATGCCGGCGTCGCGGCACGCGCGGATCACGCGGACGGCGATCTCGCCTCGGTTGGCGATGAGGACCTTCTGCAACGCACGTGTCTGGGGCACCCGGTAACTCCTGCTCTGAACTTCGGAGGATCTGTGCTGTTCTTCTGCGCTCGGCAGCGTACCGTCACTGCCGGCGCCCCCTCGATCGGGTCTCACGCCCGGCCGGTGCCGGCGGGCGTGCTCACTGCGGCGCGGACAGCGAGTAGATGGTGAGGCCGACCGCGCTACGACGGGGCACGGCGTACGGCGCCAGGGTCGGGGCGTGACGGGGCCGGTCGAAGACCACCACCCAGCGGACCCCGAGCTCGTAGAGGTCCGCGGCCGCCTCGGCCGTGGGCTCGCGGATGAAGCCGTCGTTGAGCTCCAGCAGCTCGGGGTCCCAGAACGGCGCGGCCGCGAAGTGGGTGCCGCTGTCGGGGTCCCAGGCCCGGATGGCCCGGTCGGTGTAGGCCCAGCCCTCCAGCAGGACCCGGCGCTCGGTGTAGGCCGCGACCGCGAAGCGGCGGTAGTCGCAGGCCTCGGTGACCTGGGCGCGGCAGTGCCGGTTGGTGATCACCACGTCGTCGGGGTCGGAGTGGTCGCGCAGCCAGCGCAGCGCCTCGAGCTGCGAGGAGTGGACCTGGCCGGGGATCTGCTCGGCGGTCTCCGGGCTGGCGGGCGGCTTCCACTTCGCCAGCGCCCGGGCGTCGGGCACCAGCCCGGCCCCGGCGAGGGCGATCACGGTGATCAGGGCCACCGCGCGCAGCAGGGGCTGGGGCGAGGCGGCCCGGCGCCGCTCCGCCAGCGCGATCGCGAGGGCCCCGGCCAGCGCCAGGCCCAGCAGGGCGCCGGTGGCGACGTACGCGGACGCCACGTCGGTCGGCTCGTCGGCGTCCACCGCGAAGAGCCACTGGGCGATCAGCATCGCGGCGATCCCGACGACGCCGCCGAGGACGAGGCGGGCCCGCGGTGCCGGCGCGCCCCGCAGCGCGGTGGCGATCCCCCAGGCGACCGCGATGCCCACCGGGCCCAGTGCGGAGAAGTAGAAGTAGTACTGGCTCGAGCCCGGGTGGCCCAGCAGCAGCAGCGCGCAGACGCCGGAGATCCCGGCCCCGGTCAGCAGCCACGCCGCCGGGTCGCGTCTGCCGTCTCTGCTGATCAGGAGCACCACGACCGCGAGGAACGGCGAGAGCAGGGCGAAGAGCGCGAGCACCGCCATCGCGACCCCCGCCGGGCTCGCCAGGACCACCTCGCCTCCCGTCGTCACCCCGACGCGGCTGGACAGGTACACCTCGGGGGACAGCAGCTCGACGCCACCGCCGCCGCCGCCGAACATCGTGCGCTGCAGGACCACCAGCACGAGCCCGGCGAGGGTGGTGTCGGTCCAGACCATCCGGCGCAGCTCGGGGGCCGCTCGAAGCAGGACGACGATCACCGAGGCCAGCAGCAGGCCCGCCACGACCACCGGCAGGGTGCTGCCCTTGGAGCCGCCCGCCGCCGCCAGCACGGCGACCAGCAGCACGACGGTCCCGCGGGGCGCCTCGCCGCGCCAGCGCAGCCCGATCAGCGCCACCGCGGGCATCAGCACCAGCATGCCGAACTGCTGGGTGGGGGAGAGCGGCCCGTGCAGCGGGGTGGAGATGGGTGTGGCGAGGGTCCACGGCTGCAGCTCCTGGACCAGGAACGCCGCGATCGCGCCGCCGGCGCCGATCCAGACCGAGCCGGTCACGCGCGCTCCCGCGAACGCCGAGACCAGGGGCACCGCGACGAGCAGCAGCACTGGGTCGAAGCGGAGCAGGAGCGTGTCGATCTCGGCGCCGGAGAGGTCGGCGATCTGGGCCGCCCAGGCGTAGCTGAACCAGTGGTAGGTGAGCGGCTCACCCGCCACCTGCGGGTAGTTCGGCGGGAACCGGTTGAGCAGCTCGCCGACCAGGGAGATGTGGAAGTGCACGTCGACGTACGAGGTGGCCCAACCGTCCCAGCGCACCGGCTGGCGGAAGATCTCGAGCACCCGCAGCAGCGGGATCAGACAGGCGGTGCAGACCAGCGCGGCCCAGCCCCACGGCAGCGGGTCCCAGCGCCGGGACAGCACCCGGCGCCGGGACCGCGGTGCGGCGAGGATGCCGACCGCGACCAGGGCGGGCACCCCCCAGGCCAGCGCCCGCAGCTCGGTGGCGGCGGCGAGCAGCTGCGCGGGCACGGACAGCACCGCGCCCATCGCGAGGCCGAGGACCAGGTCCTCCAACAGCCAGCCGTGCACGGGCCGGACGAGCCGCCAGATCAGCGCACCCGGCAGCACCTGCGCGAGCACGACGGCGAGCAGGGCCCGGCCGAGCTCCTCGGGGAAGACGCCGAACCGGGTGGCCACGTGCAGCATCACCCCGCCGAGGACGGCGGGCGGGAGCAGCTGCGCGGCGAGCTGAGCTGCCCCGGCACGGAAGGCGGCACCAGTCGAGGTGTCGGTCGTCATTGCCAGCGGATTGTGCCACGCAGATCCGCCCGGATCCGGGGAACCGCCAGGCGAGTTCCGCGCCGAGTCGAGGCCCGGGCTCGCCGTCCCTGCGGGGGCCGGGGAAACCACCACCTCCCGCCAGCGACCACCCAGTGCCTACGATCGATCGCATGCCTCGCGATCGCATCCTCGCCATCATCCAGGCCGGCGGCGCCGGCGGTCGGATGGACGTCCTGACCCGGGAGCGCGCGAAGCCGGCGCTGCCGTTCGCCGGGGTCTTCCAGCTGATCGACTTCCCGCTCTCGAACCTGGCCCACAGCGGGATCTCCGACGTCTGGCTCTCGCTGCAGTACCAGGGGGCCACGCTCGAGGAGCCGGTCGCCAACGGCCGCCCGTGGGACCTGGACCGCAACCGCGGCGGTCTGCGGCTGCTGATGCCCGAGGAGGGCACCGGCACCGACGAGGAGGACGGGTTCGCCCAGGGCAACGCCGACGAGCTGTTCCGCATCCGTGACCAGATCCGGGACTTCGCCCCGGACGTGGTGGTCGTGCTGAGCGCCGACCACGTCTACCGCCTCGATTTCAGCGACCTCGTCGCCACCCACCGCGAGGCCGGCGCGGAGTGCACGCTGGTGGTGACCGACGTGCCGATCGAGGAGGCCGGCGACCACGGCGTCGTCGAGCACGACGGGTCCGGCCGGGTGACCGGGTTCGCCTATAAGCCGGAGGACCCCAGCAGCGGCACCGTCGCCACCGAGGTGATCGCCTACCAGCCGGACGCGCTGATCGAGGTCGTGGAGCAGCTGCACCGCGAGCTGAGCTCCGGCAGCGAGGAGGGCGACAGCGGGCTGGGCGACTTCGGCGACCATCTGGTCCCGCGCTTCGTCGAGCGCGGCAGTGCGCACGTGCACCCGCTCGGCGGCTACTGGTGCGACCTGGGCCAGCCGCACAAGTACCTGCGCGCGCACCGCGACGTCCTCGTCGACGACGTCGGGGTGCTCTCCCAGCCCGAGTGGCCGATCCTCACCCGCCAGCCGCCGCGCGCCCCCGCGCGCGTGCTGGACGGCGGCCAGGTCGCCGACAGCATGCTCAGCCCGGGCAGCCGGGTGTCGGGCACCGTGCTGCGCAGCGTGCTCGGTCCCGGCGCCGTGGTCGAGGAGGGCGCGGTCGTGCGCGACAGCGTCGTGTTCGGGGACAGCGTCATCCAAGCGGGCGCCACCGTGGACGGGGCGGTCGTCGACTCCGGCTGCGTGATCGGCGCGGGCGCCGTGCTCGGGGACCCGGATGTCGACGCCACCGCCGACCCCGACCTGGTGATCCTGGTGGGTCGCTCCTCGACGGTGGGGGAGGGGATCCGGCTCGAGCCGGGCGCCCGCCTCGAACCGGGCACGACTGCCTGAGCACGCGCCCGCCTCAGCCGCCCTCGCGCAGGGCGCCCAGGGCCTCGCGGCAGTGCGCCTCGACCTCGTCCAGGTCTCGCTCGGTCTGGGCGAGGTCGGCGCGCATCCGGGCCAGGTCGGCGCGGCGCACCTCGATCTGCGCGAGCAGGTACTCCAGCTGGCCCGCCTCGCCGGGGCGGTCGTCGTACATGTCGACGATGCGGGCGATCTCGTCGAGCCCGAAGCCCAGCCGGCGCCCGCGCAGGACCAACTCGAGCCGGATTCGGTCGCGCCGGTGGAACACCCGGGTGGTGCCGCGTCGCTGCGGATGCAGCAGCCCCAGCGCCTCGTAGTGGCGGATCGTGCGCAGGGTGACGCCGTACTCCTGCGCCAGCTCGGTGATCGACCAGGTCGGTTCCATGCTGCTCCAGGATCGGTCGCTCGGGTCGGCTCGCTCGGGTCGGGAGAGGGCTTGCGGTGACGCTACGGAAGCGCCTTACGTTGACGTCAGCGTAACCGCGGGTGCCGTCCGCCCCGCCCGTCACCGCGAGGAGAGATGCATGTCGTTCGAGCTGTCGCGTGAGCACGAGGAGTTCCGACGCAGCGTCCGCGAGTTCGCGGAGGCCGAGATCAAGCCGCACGCCGCGCGCTGGGACCGCGAGCACCACTTCCCGGTCGACGTCGTGGCCAAGATGGGCAAGCTCGGGCTCTTCGGGCTCACCGCCCCCGAGGAGTACGGCGGCGCCGGGCTCGCCGGCGAGGAGGGCGGCTTCACCTCGCTGTGCCTGGCGATCGAGGAGATCGGCCGCGTCGACCAGTCGATGGGGATCACGCTCGAGGCCGCGGTGGGGCTGGGCATCAACCCGATCCTCAGCTACGGCACCGAGGCCCAGAAGCAGGAGTGGCTGCCCGCCCTGGTCGCCGGCGAGCGGCTCGCCGGGTTCGGCCTGACCGAGCCCGGCGCCGGCTCCGACGCCGGCGCGACGCGCACCCGCGCCGAGCTCTCCGAGGGCCAGTGGGTCGTCAACGGGTCCAAGCAGTTCATCACCAACTCGGGCTCGCAGATCACCTCGCTGGTCACCGTCACCGCGCGCACCGGCACCCGCGAGAACGGCACCGCCGAGATCAGCACGATCCTGGTGCCGAGCGGGACGCCCGGCTTCACCGCGGAGAAGGCCTACGACAAGCTGGGCTGGCACGCCTCGGACACCCACCCGCTCTCGTTCGAGGACGTCCGGGTCCCCGAGGCCAACCTGCTCGGCGAGCGCGGGCGCGGCTACGCGCAGTTCCTGGCCACCCTCGACGACGGCCGGGTCGCCATCGCCGCCCTCGCCGTCGGGTGCATCCAGGCCTGCCTGGAGATGAGCCTGGAGTACGCCGGCGAGCGCCAGACCTTCGGCGGCCCGATCGGGCGCAAGCAGGGCGTGGCCTTCCAGATCGCCGACCTCGAGGTGATGCTGCACGCCGCGCGCCTGCTCACCTACCGTGCGGCGGCGATGAAGGACGCCGGCGCCTCGGTGCGCGAGTTCAAGCAGGCCGCCTCGGTGGCCAAGCTGTACGCCACCGAGTCGGCGGTGACGGCCACCCGGATCGCCACCCAGGTCTTCGGCGGCTACGGCTTCATGGAGGAGTACCCGGTCGCCCGCTTCTACCGCGACGCGAAGGTGCTCGAGATCGGCGAGGGCACCTCGGAGGTGCAGCGGATGCTGATCGCCCGCGGACTCGGCCTGCCCGTGGAGTAGCCTGGTTTCGGGCCCTGCGTGCTCCCGAGGGGGGAGTACCGACCGCGGGGGTCTAGCCTTGCCGCCATGGGTACCCGCTGGCAGCGCCTCCTCACCGAGGGCAGCCGCTTTCTCGCCGTGGGTGGCGTCGCGACCATGGTGGCCCTGATCATCTTCAACGTCCTGGTCCACGGGTACCGCCCGGACTCGGAGCCGCTGCTGGCCGACCAGGTGATCCTCGCCTACGTGATCGCCAACACGGTGGGCATGGCCGTCAGCTACCGCGGCAGCCGGAAGTGGGCGTTCAAGGAGCGCGAGCCGGTGCACGCCGACGGCGGCGTCACCGCGTTCATCGTCATCAACGTGGTCACGATGACCCTGCCGATCGCGTGCCTGTCCTTCAGTCGCGGAGTGCTGGGGCTGGCCGACCCGGTCTCGGACAACATCTCGGCCAACGTGATCGGCCTGTCGATGGGGCTGGGGGCCCGGTTCTACCTGTTCCGGCGCTTCGTCTTCCGCCGGCCGGTGCACCTGCTGCACCTGCACCACGCGCCGGAGGAGATCGACGGGCTGGAGGGCCCCGTCGAGCTCAGCGGGTCCACAGATCGGGCCACGCGTGCCCGAGCCGGCCAGCCAGCTCACGGACGAGCGGGAGGCTGACGCCCACCACGTTGTGGTGGTCGCCCTCGATGCCGCGCACGAACGCCCCGCCGAGTCCGTCCACGGTGAAGGCGCCGGCGACGTGCAACGGCTCGCCGGTCGCGACGTAGGCGTCGATCTCGGCGTCGCTCACCTCGGCGAAGTGCACCGTGGTGGAGGCGGTCGCGGTGAGCGATCGGCCGGAGGCGACGTCATGGAGGTGGTGCCCGGTGTGCAGGACGCCGCTGCGGCCCCGCATCTCGCGCCAGCGCCGGGTGGCCTGCGCCGCGTCGGCCGGCTTGCCCAGGGCCTCTCCCGCCAGCTCGAGCACGGAGTCGCAGCCCAGTACGAGCGCCGCGGGCGGCAGCTGCGATCCGGCCACCACGGCCCGGCACTTGAGCTGGGCCAGGCCGTGGGCCAGCTCGGCCGGCGCGAGCCCGTCGAGCTGTGACTCGTCGACGCCGGAGACGATCACGACGGGGTCGATGCCCGCCGAGCGCAGGGTGGCGAGACGGGCGGGGGAGGCGGAGGCGAGGACGAAGCTGGTCACCGCAGGAGACTAGACGGCGCCCGAACGCCGAACAGGCCCAGCCCCACCCCGGACGGGCGGTGGAGCTGGGCCTGTGGGATGCCGGTCAGCTGGGCAGGCTGCTGGCTCGCCAGCCGCCGGGACCGTGCTGCACCCCAGGCGTGATCCTGCGGTGCGGCGCGCTCCAGGCCGGGCTCGGCGGCGGGTTCGGGTCGTCCTGCGCGGCAGCCAGCGCACCGAAGACCGTCACCAGGGCGGCGACCTCCTCGGGCGTGACGTCCGACTGGGCGATCCGCAGCAGCGGCTCGCTCGCTCGCTCGCTCACAGTGCTGGACTGCTCGCTCGCTCGCTCGCTCACAGCGGGATGTTCCCGTGCTTCTTGGGCGGCAGCGTCTCCCGCTTCGACTGCAGCAGGCGCAGCGCACGCACGATCTCCATCCGGGTCTCGTGCGGGGTGATGACCGCGTCGACGTACCCCCGCTCGGCGGCGATGTAGGGGTTGGCGAGGTGGTCCTCGTACTCCGAGATCAGCTCGGCGCGCCTCGTCTCGGGGTCGGCGGCCTCCTTGAGCTCGTTGCGGTAGAGGATGTTGACCGCGCCCTGCGCGCCCATCACCGCGATCTGCGCGGTCGGCCACGCGAGGTTGATGTCGGCGCCGAGGTGCTTGGAGCCCATCACGTCGTACGCGCCGCCGTAGGCCTTGCGGGTGATGATCGTGACCAGCGGGACGGTGGCCTCGGCGTAGGCGTAGATCAGCTTCGCGCCGCGACGGATGATCCCGTTGTACTCCTGGTCGGTGCCGGGCAGGAACCCCGGCACGTCGACGAACGTGAGCACCGGGATGTTGAAGGCGTCGCAGGTCCGCACGAAGCGGGCGGCCTTCTCCGAGGCGTCGATGTCCAGGGTGCCCGCGAACTGCATCGGCTGGTTGGCCACGATCCCGACCGGGCGGCCCTCGACCCGGCCGTAGCCGATCAGGATGTTCGGCGCGAACAGCGGCTGGACCTCGAGGAACTCCTCGTCGTCGAGCACGGTCTCGATGACCGTGTGCATGTCGTAGGGCTGGTTCGGGCTGTCCGGGATCAGCGTGTCGAGGGCCAGGTCGAGCTCGGAGAAGTCGAGGTCGGCCGGGTCGTGGAAGACCGGCGGCTCGTCGTGGTTGTTCTGCGGCAGGTAGGACAGCAGCGCCTTGACGTACTCGATGGCGTCGTCCTCGTCGGAGGCCATGTAGTGCGCGTTGCCCGAGCGGGTGTTGTGGGTCCGGGCGCCGCCCAGCTCCTCCATCGTGACGTCCTCGCCGGTGACCGTCTTGATCACGTCGGGGCCGGTGATGAACATGTTGGAGGTGCCGTCGACCATGATCGTGAAGTCGGTGACGGCCGGGGAGTAGACGTGGCCGCCGGCGCAGGAGCCCATGATCATCGAGATCTGCGGGATCACCCCCGAGGCGTGCACGTTGCGCCGGAAGATCTCGCCGTAGAGCCCGAGCGAGACCACACCCTCCTGGATGCGGGCACCGGCGCCCTCGTTGATGCCGATGATCGGGCAGCCGGTCTTGATCGCGAGGTCCATCACCTTGGTGATCTTCTCGCCGTACACCTCGCCCAGGGACCCACCGAACACGGTGAAGTCCTGGGAGAACACGCATACCTGGCGGCCGTCGATGGTGCCGTAGCCGGTGATGACGCCGTCGCCGTAGGGACGCTTGTCCTGCAGGCCGAACGCCGTCGAACGGTGCCGGGCGAGCTCGTCGAGCTCGACGAAGGAGCCCTCGTCGAAGAGCAGCTCGATCCGCTCACGGGCGGTCTTGCGTCCCTTGGCGTGCTGCTTCTCGATCGCCTTGGCCGAGCCGGCATGGACCGCCTCGTCGAGCCGGCGCTCGAGGTCCTGCAACTTGCCCGCGGTGGTGTGGATGTTGATATCGGTGGGGACTTCGGTCCCCTCGCCAACATGTGCGCTCACGCGTATGGCCTCCTCGTGGTCTGTGCGGCAATCTATCGCCCGTGACCGACGACCACGCGACGCGCCCACCACTTGACCACACTCGTCTTGTCGATGGGGTGGCGGGCATCCCCGGGGTGCGGGTGGAGATCGTCGAGGCGGCGCCCTCGACGAACGCGCTGGTCGCCGCGCGAGCCCGGGCGGGGGAGCCCGCCGGGCTGGTCGTCGTGGCCGAGCACCAGACCGCCGGCCGGGGACGCCTGGACCGCAGCTGGCAGACACCGCCCCGCGCGGCGCTCACCTTCTCGGTGCTGCTGCGGCCCACGGTGGCGGTCTCGGCGTGGCCCTGGCTGCCGCTGCTGACCGGGTACGCCGTGGCGCGCGGCCTGCGCGAACAGGGAGTGCCCGCGGAGGTGAAGTGGCCCAACGACCTGCTGCTCGGGGGTCTGAAGATCGCCGGGATCCTGGCCGAGCGGGTGGAGTCGCCGGCCGGGGCGGCCGCGGTGGTCGGGATCGGCCTCAACGTCTCCACCCGCCCCGAGGAGCTGCCCGTCGAGACCGCCACCTCGCTGGCGATCGCCCTGGGTCGGGAGCCGGACCGGACCGCGGTGCTGCTGGCCTGCCTGCGGGCGCTGTTCGCGCAGTACGCCACCTGGCAGGCGGACCCGGCGAGCCTGCGTGAGGCGTACGCCGCCACGTGCGCCACCCTCGGGCAGCCGGTCCGGGTGCACCTCCCCTCGGGTGCCGACCTCCTCGGCGTGGCGAGCGACGTGGACGCCGAGGGACGGCTGGTGGTGGCGACCGGCACCGGGGAGGTGGCGGTCAGCGCAGGTGACGTGGTTCACGTGCGCCCGGTGGGGCAATGAGAGGATCGCCCCGTGTCCTTTCCTGCGAAGCTCCTCAACGAGGGCGAACGGGTCGTGGTGTCTACGCGCACCCACCCCAAGGTGATGCTGCTGCCGACGCTGGTCGCGGTGCTCGCCGTGGCCGTCGCCGCGTTCGTCTCCACCCTCGGCAGCGGTGACGCCGCCCGGATCCTGCACTGGTGCGCCTGGGTGTTGGCCGCGGTGGTCGTGGTGGGCTGGTTCCTGCGCCCGCTGCTGCTGTGGGCGACCACCAGCTACACGTTCACGAACCGCCGCTTCATCAAGCGCGCCGGGGTGATCGCCCGGGCGGGACGCACGATCCCGCTCAACCGGATCAGCGGCGTGGACTTCGAGATCGGCGTGATCGACCGGCTGCTCGGCTGCGGCACGCTCGTCGTCTCCGACGCCAGCGAGCAGGGCCGGGTGGAGCTGCGCGACATTCCGCACGTGGAGAAGGTGCAGCTGCAGGTCGCCGACGAGCTGCATCGGCTCAGCGTGCGCGAGGGCGACGATGGCAGCTGAGCAGCCGACCACCCGTGAGGAGCTCGAGCGCGCGATCCTGCACGACGCTCCCGCCTACGACTCGAGCCAGGTCTCGCAGCAGGCAGGCGTGCCCCTGGAGGTGGCCAAGCGGCTGTGGCGTTCGCTGGGCTTCCCCGAGAACGAGAGCGAGGTCATCTTCACCGAGAGCGACCTCGAGGCCCTGACCACCCTGAACGCCGCGATCTCCGAGGGCCTGCTCGACCTGCCGACGGCCCTCAACCTGACCCGGGCGGTGGGCCAGACGATGGCCCGCCTCGCCGACTGGGAGGTCGGCACGCTGCTGGCCCGGGTGGACGAGCTCGAGGCCTCCCACGAGGCGACCGGCAGCCGGCTGGGCTCCGCGCTGCGGCTGGTGCAGGAGTTCAACGCGCCCTTCGAGCAGCTGATGGTCTACGCCTGGCGTCGCCACCTGGCCGCGGCGGTGGCGCGGATCGAGGCGCTGGGCTCGGAGGAGGACGACCTGCACACCGTGCAGATCACCGTGGGCTTCGCCGACATCGTGGCCTTCACCGCGCTGTCCAACGACATCGGCGAGAGCCGGATCGGCGACATGGTGGAGATCTTCGAGTCGCGCTGCCACGACGTCGTGGCCACCCACCGCGGGCGGGTCATCAAGAGCATCGGCGACTCGGTCCTGTTCGTGGCCAACGAGCCGCTCCAGGCGATCGACATCGCCGAGGGGATCATCACGGTGATCGGGCGTGACCCGCGGATGCCCGACGTCCGGGTGGGGCTCGCCACCGGCTCGGTGGTGATGCGGCTCGGCGACGTGTTCGGCCCGCCGGTGAACATGGCCGCCCGGCTGACCGGGGTCGCCCGGCGCAACCGGGTGATCGTGGACGCGGCGACGGCCGCCCTGCTGCCGGCGGACACCTTCGACACCCGGCGGCTGCCGGCCCGGCCGGTGCGCGGCTTCGGCCTGGTCGAGCCGGTCGCCGTACGACGCCACTGAGCGCGCGGTCCGGAAAAGGTTAAGGAACAGCACCGCCACAGAAGTGCCACATCGCCGGGGACGCGGCGACTCCTTGCCTAGCGTGACCGGGTGATCACCGTTCAGGACGTCCACGTCGACCCCGTCGCCCGCCGTGCCTGGCGTGGTGACCGGGAGATCGTGTTCTCCCGCAAGGAGTTCGCGCTCGTCCTCGCGCTGATCACCCGGGCCGGTCAGATCGTCACCCGCGACGAGCTGATGCGCGAGGTGTGGCAGACCTCCTTCTACACCTCGTCGAAGACCATCGACGTGCACCTCGGCTGGGTCCGGCGCAAGCTCGGCGACGACCCTCGCTATCCCGCGTTGATCAGCACACACCGGGGAAAGGGCCTGCGCTTCGAGTCCTCCGACCCCGCGGACACCGTCCACGCGGGCTCGGCCCAGCACGAGGACGCCGCCGCCCGCGGCTAGTCTGAGCGCGTGTCCGCCCGCTCCGCTGCCTCCACCGCCCCCAGCCCCGCGCGGGCGCCGAGCCGATCCGGCCAGGCGAGTGCGCCGACGCTCGCCGTGATCGGCGGCGGCCAGCTGGCCCGGATGATGGCCCAGCCGGCGATCGCCCTCGGGCTGCCACTGCGCCTGCTCGCCGAGGCCCCCGGGGTCTCCGCGGCCCAGGTCATCCCCGATCAGCAGGTCGGCGACTACCGCGATCTCGACACCCTGCTGGCGGTGACCGAGGGCTGCGCGGTGGTCACCTTCGACCACGAGCACGTCCCCACCGAGCACCTGCACGCGCTCGAGGACGCCGGCCACGCCGTGCGCCCCGGCCCCGAGGCCCTCGTGCACGCCCAGGACAAGGCGGTGATGCGCGCGCGCCTCGACGAGCTGGGGGTGCCCAGCCCCCGCCACGCGGTGGTGAGCAGCGCCGCCGAGGTGGAGGCGTTCGGCTTCCCGTGCGTGCTGAAGACGACGCGCGGCGGGTACGACGGCAAGGGCGTGTGGGTGGTCTCCGCGCCGCAGGAGTGCGCCGAGCCGTTCGCCGCGGCCGAGGCCGCCGGCGTGCGGATCCTCGCCGAGGAGCTCGTCGACTTCCGCCGCGAGCTCTCCGCGCTGGTGGCGCGGTCCCCGAGCGGCCAGGCCGCGGCGTACCCGGTGGTCGCCTCGACGCAGGTCGACGGCATCTGCAAGGAGGTGGTCGCGCCCGCGCCCGACCTCGACCCCGAGCTGGCCGGGCAGGCGCAGCGGATCGCGCTGCAGGTGGCCGGTGAGCTGGGCGTGACCGGCATCCTGGCGGTCGAGCTCTTCGAGACCGTCGACGGGCGGATCCTGGTCAACGAGCTGGCGATGCGCCCGCACAACACCGGCCACTGGACCCAGGACGGCGCGGTCACCTCGCAGTTCGAGAACCACCTGCGCGCGGTGATGGACCTGCCGCTCGGCTCGCCGGCGCCGCGGGAGCGGTGGACGGTGATGGTGAACATCCTCGGGGGCGCGCACGAGGCCGGCCGGCTCTACGACGGGTTCCCGCACGCGATGGCGCGCGACCCGCGGCTGCGGGTCCACCTCTACGGCAAGGACCTGCGCCCCGGCCGCAAGGTCGGGCACGTGAACGCCTACGGTGACGATCTCGACGACTGCCTCGAGCGCGCGCGGCACGCCGCCGCGTGGTTCGCCGGCGAACTCGGCAACGAAAGTGAGTGACCAGGTGACTTCACCCTCCACCGGGCCGGGGACCGGCCCGCGGGTCGGCATCGTGATGGGCTCCGACTCCGACTGGCCGGTGATGAAGGCGGCCGCCGACGCGCTGGCCGAGTTCGACGTGGCCTACGAGGCCGACGTGGTCTCGGCGCACCGGATGCCCGAGGAGATGCTGGACTACGGCCGGCAGGCCGCCGGCCGCGGGTTGTCGGTGATCATCGCCGGCGCCGGGGGAGCGGCCCACCTGCCGGGGATGCTGGCGGCGCTCACCCCGCTCCCGGTGATCGGGGTGCCGGTGCCGCTCAAGCACCTGGACGGGATGGACTCGCTGCTCTCGATCGTGCAGATGCCGGCCGGCGTGCCCGTCGCGACGGTCGCCATCGGCAACGCCCGCAACGCCGGGCTGCTCGCCGTACGCATCCTGGCGGCCGGCGACCCGGCCCTGCAGCAGCGGATGGTCGAGTTCCAGGAGTCGCTGCGGTCGTCCGCGCAGGCCAAGGGCGAGACCGTCCGCCGCGAGGCCCGCCCCTCCCGCCCCCTCGGCTTCTGACCCGCTCCCGCCCCCGCCCTGCGCCCGTCCCGCGCCGCTGCCCTGCGCCCCCGCTCGCTTGTAACGCGGGGTTATGCCCACTGCCACAGCGAAATATCACGGTGGCAGTGGGCATAACCCCGCGTTACAGCTGGCTGTACGTCGGGCGCCGGCTGTACGTCGTACGTCGGGCCGTACGTCGGGCGTCGGGCGTCGGGTCGGCCGGAGCGAGAGCGGGCGTTGAACGCGGGGGGCTCGAAGCGGGGTGTCGGCGGTGGGAGACAGCGCGTCGACCCCGACGATGGGGGCATGGTTTCCAGGCTCGACGACGTCCCCTGGCCGGTCCGCACCGATCGGCTCTCCCTGCGTCCGCTGCGGATCGACGACCTGCCCCAGCTATGGGCTATCCGCTCCCTCGAGCCGGTCAGCCACTGGATGAGCTTCGCTGCACCGGACTTCGCGACCTTCGAGGAGCTCTTCGCCGATGACTCTCGGCGCGCCAGGACCTTGGTCGTGGAGCGCGAGGGCGCGATCATCGGCGACCTCATGCTGTCCATCCAGGACGCGTGGGCCCAGCGCGAGGTGGCCGATCGGGCCACCGGTGTGCAGGCCGAGATCGGCTTCGGGCTCAGCCCGGACCACGCGGGGCAGGGCTATGCCACCGAGGCGGCCCGCGCGCTGCTGCGGATCTGCTTCGTGGACCTCGGGCTGCGGCGGGTCACCGCCGAGTGCTTCGCCGACAACGAGCGCTCGTGGCGCCTCCTGGAGCGGATCGGGATGCGCCGCGAGACGCACAGTGTCCGCGACTCCCTGCACCGCTCGGGCGCCTGGCTCGACGGCTACGGCTATGCCCTGCTCGCCGAGGAGTGGCACTCCCAGTCGGCGTGAGTTCACGCCGACTCGGCGTCGTACGGCGGTGAGTTCACGCCGACTCGGCGTGGGGGGGGGGGGGGGGGGCGGCTACTGGACGAAGTTGTCGGGGGTGACGGGCAGGTCGCGGACCCGCACGCCGGTGGCGTGGTAGGTCGCGTTGGCGACGGCGGCGGCGGTGCCGACGATCCCGATCTCCCCGACCCCGCGTGAGCCCATCGGGGTCACCGCCGGGTCGGACTCCTCGAGCCACTCCGCGTCGATCTCGCGCACGTCGGCGTGCGCGGCGATGTGGTAGGTCGCCAGGTCCTGGGTCACCACGTGGCCGAACCGCGGGTCGCGCACGCCCTCCTCGAACAGCGCCGCGGAGAGGCCCATGGTGAGGCCGCCGATCAGCTGCGAGCGGGTCGTCACCGGGTTGATCACCCTCCCCACCGAGTAGACGCCGAACAGCCGCGGCACCCGGATCTCGCCGGTGAAGCGGTGCACCCGCGCCTCGGCGAACACCGCCCCGAACGAGTGCAGCGCGAACTCGCCGGCCATCGGGTCGTTGGCGGGGCTCGCGGTGAGCTCGCAGCCCGGCGTCGGGTGGTCGCCGAACCGCTCGCGGAACGCCTGGGCCGCGGCCACCACCGCGGTGCCCCACGAGCTCGTCCCCGAGGAGCCGCCGGCCACCGAGGCGGCCGGGAGGTGGCTGTCGGCGAGCTCCAGGTCGATGTCGGCGACCTCGACGTCCAGCGCGTCGGCGGCGATCTGTGCCAGCACCGTCCACGCGCCGGTGCCGATGTCGACGGCGCCGATCTGCACGGCGTACCGGCCCGACTCCAGTGAGCGCACGGTCGCCTCGTTGCCCGGCATCACCATCGCCGGGTACGTCGCCGCCGCCACGCCGGTGCCGACCCACCACTCGCCCTCGGCGGTGGCGCGCGGCTGCGGCGGCCGCTGCGCCCACCCGAAGCGCTCCGCGCCGCGGCGGAAGCACTCCATCAGCTGCCGGTCGTTGAACGGCTGCCCCGTCTCGGGGTCGAGCTCGGGCTCGTTCCGCGAGCGCAGCATGATCGGGTCCACGCCGCAGGCATACGACAGCTCGTCCATCGCCGTCTCCAGCGCGTAGGCGCCCGGCATCTCGCCCGGGGCGCGCATCCACGACGGCACCGCGACGTCGAGCTCGGCCACCCGGTGCGTGGTACGGCGGTGCGGCGCGGCGTACATCATCCGGGTCACCGTGGCGGTCTGCTCGGCGAACTCCTTGATCGCCGACGTCTGCGAGCTTGCGTGGTGCTCGATCACGTCGAGGCGGCCGTCGGCGTCGGCGCCGAGCCGGAGCCGCGAGACCGTCGCCGTGCGGTAGCCGGCCAACGAGAACATCTGCTGGCGGGTCAGCGCCAGCCGGACCGGGCGCCCGGCGTGGGCCTGGGCGGCCAACGCCGCGACCACCTCGTGGCAGTGCGGCAGTCCCTTGCTGCCGAAGCCGCCACCGACGTAGGGAGCCACCACCCGCAGTTCGTGCTGCTCCATTCCGAGCACCCCCGACAGCGTCGCGGCGACGGCGTGCACCCCCTGGGTGGAGTCCCACAGGGTGAGCCGCGGCCCGGAGCCGGACAGCGACCACAGCGCGGTGACCGCGTGCGGCTCCATCGGGTTGTTGTGCTCGTGCGGGGTCCGGTAGGTCGCCTCCAGCAGCGTCTCGGACTCGCCCAGCGCGGTGTCCGGATCGCCGTCCTCGGTGTCGGTGGTCGCGCCACCGTTGACCTCCTCGGGGGCGTAGAGCTCGCTGGCGTCGGTGAAGTCGGCGGCGTGCGGCTCGACCTGGTAGTCCACCTGGACCAGCCGGGCGCCCTCGCGCGCCGCCTCGGAGGTGCGGGCGACCACGCAGGCCACGACCTGGCCGTGGAAGCCGACCGCGTCGTCCTGGAGGACGGCGAGCTCACGGTCCTCGGTGTCGGCCAGCCGGGGGGCGTTGGTGTGGTCGAGGACCGCCACCACGCCGGGGTGGGAGAGCGCGGCGCCGGCGTCGACGCCGACCACGCGTCCCTTGGCGATCGTCGAGGTCACCAGCCACAGGTGCAGCGGGTTCTCGATGCCGTCGTCGGCGCCGCGCTCGACGGCGTACGTCGCGGCGCCGGTGACCTTGGCCGCGCCGTCGTGGCGCCGCTCGGGGGTGCCCATCGCCCGGGCGGCGATCGGGGCGGCCAGGTGCTCGGGGGTGGGGCTCATCGCTGGTCTCCTCGCGCGGCGGCGAGCCGGGTCAGCACCAGGGCCGTGGCCCCGCGCACCATCGCCACCTTGTAGCCGGTCTGCTCGGTGGTCACCGCGTCGGCGAGCTCGGCGTCGGCGGCCGCGCGGACGGCCTCCTCGGTGAGCCGTGCCCCGCGCAGCGCCTCCTCGGCGCGCAGGGCACGCCACGGCTTGTGCGCCACCCCGCCCCAGGCGATGCGGACGTCGCGCACGGTGTCGCCGTCGAGGTCGAGGGCCGCGGCCACCGACACCAGCGCGAAGGCGTACGACGCGCGGTCGCGCGCCTTGTGATAGCCCGAGAGCGCCGCCATCGGCAGGTCCGGCAGCTCGATGGCGGTGATCAGCTCGCCGTGCTCCAGGGTGGTGTCCTGCTCGGGGTGCTCGCCCGGCAGCCGGTGCAGCTCAGCGAACGGGAGCCGTCGCTCCCCGTCGGGGCCGAGCACGACGACGCTCGCGTCGACCGCGGCCAGTGCCACCGCGAGGTCGGAGGGGTGCACGGTCACGCACTCCGGCGACGCGCCGAGGATCGCGTTGTAGCGGCCGTAGCCCTCGGCCGCCGAGCACCCGGTGCCCGGCTCGCGCTTGTTGCACGGGGTGCTCAGGTCCTGGAAGTACACGCAGCGGGTGCGCTGCAGGAGGTTGCCGGCGGTCGTGGCCTGGTGCCGGATCTGACCCGAGGCGCCGGAGAGCAGCGCGCGCGCCACCACCGGGTAGCGCCGGCGCAGCTCGGGGTGGGCCGCCAGGTCGCTGTTGCGCACGTTGGCGCCGATGCGCAGCCCACCGTCGTGCTCCTCGACGGCGTCCATCCCCAGCCGGCGCACGTCGACCAGCGTGGTGGGGGTGGCGATCCCGAGCTTGAGGTGGTCGACCAGGTTGGTGCCGCCGGCCAGGAAGGCGGCGTCGGGGTCCGCGCTCACCGTGGCCACGGCGCCCGCCGCGTCGTCGGGGCGCCGGTAGTCGAGCTCCCTCATGCCGGGCTCCCGCTGGCGGCCTCGCGCACCGCGGCGAGGATGTTGGCGTAGGCGCCGCAGCGGCACAGGTTGCCGCTCATCCGCTCCCGGATCTCGTCGTCGCTGAGCTCGGCGTGCGCGCACAGGTCGTCGCTGACGCTGCTGGGGTGGCCCTGGGCCGCCTCCTCGAGCATGCCGACCGCCGAGCAGACCTGACCGGGGGTGCAGTAGCCGCACTGGAGGCCGTCGGTGTCGAGGAAGGCCCGCTGGACGGGGTGCAGGTCACCGTCGGCGGCGTCGGCCAGCCCCTGGGCGGTGACGACCTCGGAGCCGTCGAAGGCGACGGCCAGCGCGAGGCAGGTCAGGTGCCGGCGTCCGTCCAGGAGCACGGTGCACGAGCCGCACTGGCCGTGGTCGCACCCCTTCTTCGGCGACGTCACGCCGAGGCGCTCGCGCAAGGCGTCCAGCAGCGTCGTCCGGGTGTCGACCCGGACCCGTCGGGGCGCCCCGTCGACGGTGAGCTCGATCTCGGTCTCCACTCGCTTCTCCTCGTCCGGGGCCGGTGCGCGAGGGGCGGTATCCCAATCACCCGCGGGCAAACCCCTGTGGCGCCATGCCCGCCGGCTCGACGGGGCGGCGATGCGTCAGCGAGCGCGGCGCCACTCGATGGCGGGGCAGGTGTCCATCACCATCGCGAGGCCGGCCTGCGTCGTACGGCGGAAGGCGAGCTCGTCGATGACGCCGAGCTGGAACCACACGCCCTTCGCCCCGACCGCCACCGCCTCGTCGGCGAACTGACCGGCCGCCTCGGAGCGGCGGAAGACGTCGACCACGTCGATGTCGAACGGCACGTCGGCCAGCGTCGGGTAGCCCTGCTCGCCCAGCACCGTCGGCGCGGTGGGGTGGATCGGGACGATCCTCTTGCCGCGCTCCTGCAGCAGCCGGGCGATCTCGTAGGCGGTGCGGCTGGGGTCGCCGGAGAGCCCGACGACGGCCCAGGTCTCGAGCTCGTCGAGCATCAGTGCCACGGCCGCGGGATCCTGCCAGTCGGTGCTCATGGGGCCACGCTACGACGACCGGCAAGCCCTCGGTCGGCATCCCGGTCTGGCTGCATCGCACAACTACCCACGGGTAGCATTGGGCGCATGAGCAGCCAGGACTCGTCGACCTACCCGCTGTACGCCCTCTCCGAGGAGCACCAGGCGATCCGGGAGGCGGTCCGGGCGGTGTGCGACGCCAAGGTCGCGCCGTACGCCGCGGCCGTCGACGAGGAGGTCCGCTTCCCGCGTGAGGCGGCTGCCGCGCTGCAGGCCGCCGACTTCCACGCCGCCCACGTGCCCGAGCAGTACGGCGGGGCGGGCGCCGACGCGCTGGCCACCGTGCTGATCATCGAGGAGGTGGCCCGCGCCTGCGTGTCCTCCTCGCTGATCCCGGCGGTCAACAAGCTGGGCTCGCTGCCGGTGCAGATCGCGGGCTCCGAGGAGCTCAAGGCCAAGTACCTCGGCAAGCTGGCCGCCGGCGAGGGCGGCTTCTCCTACTGCCTCTCCGAGCCCGACGCCGGCTCCGACGCGCTGGGCATGAAGACCCGCGCGGTGCGCGACGGCGACGAGTGGGTGCTCAACGGCGTGAAGCGCTGGATCACCAACGCCGGCGAGTCGGAGTTCTACACGGTGATGGCGGTGACCGACCCCGACAAGCGCAGCCGCGGCATCTCGGCGTTCGTGGTGGAGAAGTCGGACCCGGGCGTCTCGTTCGGGGCCCCGGAGAAGAAGCTCGGCATCAAGGGCTCACCGACGCGCGAGGTCTACCTCGACAACGTCCGGATCCCCGCCGACCGGATGATCGGCGCCGAGGGCACCGGGTTCGAGACCGCGATGAAGACCCTCGACCACACCCGGGTGACGATCGCCGCGCAGGCGGTCGGCGTCGCCCAGGGGGCGCTGGACTACGCGCTGGAGTACGCCAAGGAGCGCCAGCAGTTCGGCAAGGCGATCGCGGAGTTCCAGGGCCTGCAGTTCATGCTCGCCGACATGGGCATGAAGGTGGAGGCCGCCCGGCAGATGACGTACGCCGCGGCCGGGCGCAGCGAGCGCGGGGACGACGACCTGACGTTCTTCGGCGCCGCCGCCAAGTGCTTCGCCTCCGACGTGGCGATGGAGGTCACCACCAACGCCGTGCAGATCCTGGGCGGCTACGGCTACACCCGCGACTACCCGGTCGAGCGGATGATGCGCGACGCCAAGATCACCCAGATCTACGAGGGCACCAACCAGGTGCAGCGGATCGTGATGGCACGCCAGCTGCTGGCGGGGGTGCAGAGCGAGCTGTGACGGGCTGGGGCCCGGGCTGGGGCGCCCAGCAGGTCACCTGGGCGGGGTTTCGCCGAGCGCCGGATCGGGCCCCTCGGTGGCCAGGGTGAGCAGGCGCAGGTCGCCGGCCAGGCGCTCCATCAGGTCGCGGTCGACGTCGCCGAACAGCTCCGCCTCGACTTCTCCGACCGCGGCGAGCACCTGCGCGAAGCGCGCGCGCCCCGCCTCGGTGAGCTCGACGTTGACCTGGCGCCGGTCGCGGCTGTCGAAGGCGCGCCGTACCGCGCCGGCCTCCTCGAGCTTGGCGATGCGGTGCGTGATGGCCCCCGGGGTCACCTGAGCGAGGTCCTGCATGGCGCCGACGCTGAGCGGATCCGGCGAGCGGATCAGGCTGGAGAGCAGCGGCAGCTCCCAGAACTCGATGCCCTGCGGAGCCAGCCTGCGGCGGGCCTCGGTGTCGAGATGGTGAGCGAGTCGGCGCAGGCGGGTGTGCACCTCCTTCACGGTGAGGTCCACCCCCGGCCCGCGGACGTGGTCCAGGATCGAGTCGACGCGGTCTCGTCGCTGCGCCATCGGACCTCCTCGTTGGCATTACTTCAACGCTGCGACTATTTTAGCGTGAACCAAATGGAGGTCTGCTCGCCGATGTCGTCACCCACCACCTCAGCTCCGCGGGGCGCCGCCCTGCCCGCCGGACACGCCGATCACGCCAGGGCCACCATCGCGCTGGCGATCCTGGGCATCTTCGTCACCTACGTGCCCATCACCGCCGTCAGCGTCGCGCTCACCACCATCGGCGCCGACACCGGAGCCTCGACGGCCGGGCTGCAGTGGGTCTCGGACGCGTACGTGATCCCGATGGCGGCGGCGGTGCTCTCGGCAGGCGTGTTCGGCGACATCCACGGACGGCGCCGGGTCTTCCTGGTGGGGATGGTGCTCACCATCCTCGGTGGCGCGACCGCCGGCCTCGGCTCGGCTGTCCTCGACGACCACGCCCTGCGCGTCCTGTGGATCGGGCAGGCGATCGCCGGGCTCGGCGCCGGTCTGCTGATCCCGACCACCCTGGCCCTGATCGCCCAGGCGGTCCCGGACTTCCGCGCCCGCGGCAAGTTCATCGGCTTCTGGTCGATGGGCCTGATGTCCGGCCTCGCCCTCGGCCCGATCTTCTCCGGGACCGTGCTGCAGGTCGGTGCCTGGCACTGGATCTACGCCCCGTCCACCACGCTCGCGGTGGTGGCCACCGGGATTGCGCTGCGGCTGCTCCCCGAGTCGGCCCCGGTCGAGGGCCGTCGCCTCGACTGGCCAGGCCAGCTGGCCGCCACGGTCGCGATCGCATTCTCGATCTTCGGCATCATCGAGGGTGGCGAGCAGGGCTGGACGTCCTGGCAGGCGCTGGTCGGGCTGTGCGTGGGCGCGGTCGCCCTGCTGGCGTTCCTGGTGATCGAGCGGCGCAGCGAGGCCCCGCTGATGGACCTGGCGATCTTCCGCTCGCCGGCCTTCTCCGCCTCCGGGTTCGCCGGGGTGATCGCGATGTTCTCCATCGTCGGCGGCATGTTCCTGCTCAGCCTCTTCCTGGGTTTCGTGCAGCGCCTCGACGCGCTCGAGATCGCGCTGCGGCTGCTCTTCGCCACCGGGCTCGGTGTCGCGGTCGGGCCGTTGGCGGCCCTGCTGATGCAGCGGCTCAAGGCGATGCACGTCCTGGCCCTCGGGCTGGTCATCGGCGCCACCGGTCTGTTCTCGCTGACCTTCATCACCGCCGAGACCGGTGTGTGGGACCTCGGCTGGCGCCTGGCGATCTTCGGCCTCGGCAACACCACGATGATGACCGCGGTGACGACCGCCGCGATCAACTCGACCCCGCTGCGGATGGCCGGCATGGCGGCCGCCACCAACACCGTGCTGCGCCAGTACGGCGCCGCGCTCGGCCCCGCGATCCTCGGCGTGGTCTTCAGTCACCGGCTCGCCGGGGGCGCCACCCCCGAGGACGCCTTCGCGGCCGCGCTGATCACCAACGTCGCCCTGCTGCTGCTGGCCGCGGTGGTCTGCCTCGTGGCGGCGCGTCGAGAGACGCACCCGGCCGGCGCGCACTGAGCCGCCCGGCCCCCCGCCACTGCCGGGGGAGCGGATCAGGGCAAGGCGCCGGCCCAGGCGCGCAGCGTCGGCGCGCCGGGACCGGCCAGCTCCTCGGCGAGCGCGGCGCGCCCGGCGACGGTGGTGGCCAGGGCCGCCGCCGGCCCGGTGACCTCGGGCCCGCTCCCGTGCCGCCACTCGAGGTCGACGGCGCGGTAGGACAGCGACGGCCGCCCGCCCCGGATCATCCCCATCATCGGCAGGGGGCCGAGCAGGAAGTCCAGCACCGGAGCCCAGTGCTCTACGGGCCGGTCGACGGGCAGGCCCAGCGGTACGACGATGTCGACGCGGTGGACCATCACGTCGGTCAGCGACGAGCGTGAGCCCAGCCCCGGCGGAGCGAAGCGGTTGTCGGCCTGGCGGCGCAGCGCCGCGGCGAGGTCGGCGCCCGACCAGTCGGCGAGGGTGGTGGTGAGCCACTGGGTGGCCCGGCGCGGCACCCCGCGGCCGTGCACGAACGCGGCCGCCATCGTGCGCCGGTCCGCCTCCAGCACGCTGACCAGGTGGCAGGCCACCGCGTGCACCGTCCAGTCCGGGCACAGGCTCTGGGTCGCCCACTGCTCGGGGCCGAGGGTGTCCCACAGATCCGCCATCGCCCGGCGCTCGGCCGCGATGCTCTGCCAGTGCTCGGACATCGTCCCAGTCTGGGCCGCGATCCCGCCGGGCGCGACCCCCTCGCCCGGAGCCCTACACCGGCGGCTTGCTCGCGAGGCTAGCGGAGCGTGACCCGACCGGCGTCGACGTCCCAGCGCGCGTCGAGCCGGACGTTGTCGAGCAGCCGTCGGTCGTGGGAGACCAGCAGCAGGGCGCCGTCGTAGCTCTCCAGCGCCTCCTCGAGCTGCTCGATCGCGGGGAGGTCGAGGTGGTTGGTCGGCTCGTCGAGCACCAGCAGGTTCACCCCGCGGGCCTGGAGCAGAGCGAGCGCGGCCCGGGTGCGCTCGCCGGGGGACAGGCGCGCCACCAGGCTCGCCACCTGGTCGGCCTTGAGGCCGAACTTGGCGAGCAGCGTGCGCACCTCGGCCGGCGTCATCTGGGGCACCACGGCCTCGAACGCGTCGCCCAGTGCCAGGTCCTCGGCCAGCCCGGTGCGGGCCTGGTCGATCTCGCCCACCGCCACCGAGGCGCCGAGGCTGACGCTGCCGGAGTCGGGGGTCAGCCGGCCCAGGAGCAGGCCGAGCAGGGTGGACTTCCCGGCGCCGTTGGGGCCGGTGATGGCGATCCGGTCGCGGGCGCTGACCTGCAGCGACGCCGGACCGAACGTGAAGTCGCCGCGGCGCAGCGTGGCCTCGTTGAGGGTCGCGACCACCGAGCTGGACCGGGGGGCCGCCCCGATCGTGAACTGCAGGGCCCACTCCTTGCGCGGCTCCTCGACCTCCTCGAGCCGGGCGATGCGCGACTCCATCTGGCGCACCTTCTGGGCCTGCTTCTCCGAGGACTCGGTGCTGGCCTTGCGCCGGATCTTGTCGTTGTCGGGAGCCTTCTTCATCGCGTTGCGCACGCCCTGGGAGCTCCACTCGCGCTGGGTGCGCGCCCGCGCCACGAGGTCGGCCTTCTTGTTCGCGAACTCGTCGTAGGACTCGCGGGCGTGGCGCCGGGCCACCGCGCGCTCCTCCAGATAGGCGTCGTACCCGCCGTCGTAGACCGCGACCTTCTGCTGGGCCAGGTCCAGCTCGACGATCCGGGTGACGCACCGGGCCAGGAACTCGCGGTCGTGGGAGACCAGCACCACTCCGCTGCGCAGCCCGCGGACGAAGGACTCCAGCCGCTCCAGCCCGGCCAGGTCGAGGTCGTTGGTCGGCTCGTCGAGCAGGACGAGGTCGAAGCGGCTGAGCAGCAGCGCGGCGAGCGCGGCGCGGGCGGCCTGGCCGCCGGAGAGCGAGGTCATCAGCGCGTCGGCGCCGACGTCGAGGCCGAGGTCGGCCAGCACGGGTGGGATCCGCTCGTCCAGGTCCGCGGCGCCGCTGGCCAGCCAGTGGTCGAGCGCGACGGCGTAGGCGTCCTCGACACCGGGGGCGCCGGACTCCAGGGCCGCGGCGCTCGCCTCCATCGCGGCGGTGGCCCGGGCGGCGCCGGTGCGCCGGGCGATGTAGTCGGCGACGCGCTCTCCGGGGACCCGCTCGTGCTCCTGGGGGAGCCAGCCCACGAACGCGTCGGAGGGGGCGGTGGAGACGGTCCCGGCCAGGGGCGCGTCGAGGGCGGCGAGCAGCCGGAGCAGGGTGGTCTTGCCGGCCCCGTTGGCGCCGACCACCCCGACCACGTCCCCGGGGGCGACCGTGAGGTCGAGGGACTCGAAGAGCGTGCGGTGGGCGTGCCCTCCGGACAGATCCTTGGCGACGAGGGTTGCGCTCACGGGGGCATCCTAGGCGCCGGTGGATCGGCCCCCGACCGCCGTACCGCGCGAGCTCACGCCGACTCGACCGCCGTACGGCGCGAGCTCACGCCGACTCGGCGTTGTACGTGCGCGAGCTCACGCCGAGTCGGCGCGAAACTCGGGTGAGTTCGCGCCGACTCGGCGTGGGTGGGTCAGCGGGTGACGACTACGTGCTCGTTGGGGACGCAGTGGGTCATTGTGTGACCGGTGACGTCGCGCGGGCCGTTCTTGCCCAGGTTCTCCAGGCGACGCTTCTCCTCGTCGTTGAGCTGCTGGGTCTCCAGCGGCGCGAGGTGGCGCACGTCGTCGGCGGTGATGCCGAGCCCGTCACCCACGCGCTGGCCCAGCTCGTCCTCGCACATGAAGAAGTGCCAGACCATCCGCTCCTGGACCTCCCGGGTGGCCTCGGAGATGTTCGCGACCAGGTTCGCGACCAGGTCGTCGCGCTCCCAGTCCTCCATCAGCCGGAACCGCTCGCCGGCCTGGGCGTAGTCGTTGGTCCGCGGGATCCGGGACCGGGTCAGCCGGCCGCTGATCTCGGGGCCGGTCTCCACGTGCCCGGGCTTGATGGCCTCGCTGAGACCGTTCATCGTGGACGGCTCGTAGTTCACGTGCGGGTTCTGCCCCTCGGCGAGGTCCACCTGGTAGGACATCTCGCCGCCGCGCTGGTTGGTCTGCACGCGGGCGTTCTTCGGCGCGTTCACCGGCAGCTGCAGGTAGTTCGGGCCGACCCGGTAGCGCTGGGTGTCGCTGTAGGAGAAGGTCCGCCCCACCAGCATCTTGTCGTCGGAGAAGTCCAGGCCGTCGACCAGGACACCGGTGCCGAAGGCGATCTGCTCGTTCTCGTTGTGGTGGTCCTCGACGTTGCGGTTGAGCGTCATCGTGCCGACGAACCTCGGCTCGAAGATCTCCTCGGGCCAGACCTTGGTGTCGTCGAGCGGGTCGAAGTCCAGCTCGGGGTGGTCGTGGTCCTCCATCAGCTGGACGTAGAGGTCCCACTGCGGGTAGTCACCGCGCTCGATGGCCTCGTAGAGGTCCTTCGAGGCGTGTCCCAGGTCGCCGGCCTGGATGTTGGCGGCGTCCTCCTCGGTCAGGCTCTTCACGCCCTGCCGCGGCTGCCAGTGGTACTTGACCAGGTGCGAGACGCCCTCGGCGTTCACCCACTTGTAGGTGTTCACCCCGAAGCCCTGCATGTGCCGGTAGTCGGCGGGGATTCCGCGCGGGCTGAACAGGTTCACCAGCATGTGCATCGACTCCGGCGTCTGCGACATGAAGTCGAAGATCCGGGCCGGCTCCTGGCGGAACGTGACCGGGTCCGGCTTCAGGGAGTGGATCACGTCGGGGAACTTGATCGCGTCGCGGATGAAGAAGACGCCCAGGTTGTTGCCGACCAGGTCCCAGTTGCCGTCCTCGGTGTAGAACTTCACCGCGAAGCCGCGCGGGTCGCGGGCCGCCTCGGAGGAGTCGCGCCCGCCGATCACCGTGGAGAAGCGGATCGCCAGCGGCGTCTTCTTGCCGGCCTCGGCGAAGAGCTTGGCTCGGGTGTACTTGGCGATCGGCTCGTCGCCGACCTTCCCGGAGGCCTCGAACTCGCCGTAGCAGACGAACCCGCGCGCGTGCACGACCCGCTCGGGGATGCGCTCGCGGTCGAAGTGGCTGATCTTCTCCAGGAAGTGGTAGTTCTCCAGCGTGGCCGGGCCGCGGGACCCGACCGTGCGCTGGTTCTGGTTGTCGTAGACCGGATGCCCCTGGCGGGTGGTGAGCATTCGACGGCCGTCGTCCTGGGTCATGGTGAATCCTCTCGTCGGTCGATGGTCGTGCGGGTGCGGGCGGTGGTCACGCGCGCGACGACTCCGGGGACGCGGCGCACGCGGGGCACAGGCCCCAGAAGGTCACCTCGGCCTCATCCACGACGAAGCCGTCGGTGGTCGACGGTTCCAGGCACGGCGCGGCACCCACCACGCAGTCCACGTCGACGGTCCGCCCGCAGGAGCGGCAGACCAGGTGGTGGTGGTTGTCGCCGACCCGGGCCTCGTAGCGGGCCGGGGAGCCGGCCGTCTCGACCCGGCGGGCGACACCGGTGCGTCCGAAGGCGTCCAGACAATCGTAGACCGTCTGGATGGAGACATCACCGGCCCGGGCCCGCGTGCGGGCCACGATGTCCTGGACGGGCAGGTGCTCCCCGTGTACGAGGGCATCCTCGAGCACGGCGAGCACGGCTACCCGCGGGCGCGTGACACGTAGGCCCGCTGCGCGGAGCCGTTCGGCTTCGGCTGCCTCCATGGGCGCCCTGGTACCCGATGCGACCCGATCCATGCCCGTCGCGCGGGCGGCGTCAGCCGGGGAAGATCCGCGGGAGGTCGCTGGCCCGGCCGGTGAACTTCGGCTCACGCTTGTCGCGGAACGCCGCCACGCCCTCCTTGCCGTCGCCGACCGAGGTGTGCCACATCGCCAGCGAGTCGGCGAGGTGCGCTTCGAGGGGGTGAGCGGCGGCCGAGTTGCGGTAGAGCATCTGCTTGGCCAGCGCCAGCGCGACGGGGGAGCGGCCCACCACGAAGGAGCGCGCGAGCTCGAGGGCGGCCGGCAGCAGGTCCTCGGGCTCGTGCACCGAGCGGACCAGCCGCCCGGCGTGGGCCTGCTCGGCGGTGAGGATGTCGGCGGAGTAGATCCACTCCAGGGCCTGCTGGATCCCCACGATGCGCGGCAGGAACCACGTGGAGCACGCCTCCGGCACGACCCCGAGGCGACCGAAGACGAAGCCGATCCGCGCCTTGGTCGAGGCCAGCCGGAGGTCCATCGCCAGCGTCATGGTGGCGCCGATGCCGACGGCCGGGCCGTTGATCGCGGCGATCACCGGCTTGGGGCAGGCGTGGATGGCGAGCGTCACCTTGCCTCCGGTGTCGCGCACGCCCTGGTCGTACGGCGCCTCGGTGAGGTGCGCGCGCAGCCCCTCCGGGGTGGGGTCGGCGTCCTCGTCGAGACCGAAGACGTTGCCCTCGGCGGAGAGGTCCATGCCGGCGCAGAAGGCCCGGCCCGCGCCGGTCACGACGATCGCCTTCACCTCGTCGTCGCGCGCCGCGTCGAGGAAGACCTGCTCGAGCTCGGCGGCCATCGTGACCGTGAACGCGTTCAGCGCGTCGGGGCGGGCGAGGGTCAGCGTGGCGACGCCGTCGGCGTCCACGCTCCAGTCGAGGGTGGAGAAGGAGGTCATCTGGGGAGTCCTGACGGTGTGCAGAGCTTCTTGGGGATGTCGTCGGTCTTGTCTTCGGCGATGTAGTCGAACATCTGCTGGGAGCGCTCCGCGTCCCAGGTCACCCGCAGGTCCGAGATCGGCACGCCGCAGGTGAGCCCCTTGTCGCCGTTCACCCGGGTCATCGCCATCGCGAACTTGCCCAGCGTGAAGACACCGGTGCCCTCGCTGACCCGCACCGCGTCGGCTGCCGCCGTGTTGAGGCGGAAGTAGCGCACCGGGTTGAGCACCGTCCACGGCGAGAGCACCTTGGCGCCGAGCGCGGAGACCACCTCGCGCTGCGCCGCGGCACGGTCCACGTCTCCGCGCGCCGAGTAGGTCTTGCGTGAGCGGGCGTAGCCGAGAGCGGTGAGCCCGTCGACCTCCTGGCAGCCCTTCTTGATGTTCAGCCGCGCGGCGGGGTCCTTCATCGCCTGCTTCGGGCAGATCTCCACGCCCCCCACGGCGTCGACCATGTTGATCACGCCGCCGAAGCCGATCTCGATGTAGTGGTCGACGCGGATGCCGGTGTTCTGCTCGATGGTCTCCACCAGCAGCGGCGCCCCGCCGTAGGCGAAGGCAGCGTTGACCTTGCCGGTCCCGTGCTCGGGGATCTCCACGGTGGAGTCCCGGGGGATCGACATCAGCACGTTCGGGCCCGAGCCGGTGTGCAGCAGCATGATGGTGTCGGTGCGCTGGCCCTGGCGCTCGCCGGCGCGCACCGCCTTGCGCTGCTCGTCGCTGAGGTCGTCGGCCTTGTCGCTGCCGACGACCAGGTACGTCGTGCCGGGCTGCTCGCCGGGCCGGTCGCCCTCGGGGGTGGCGTCCACCTTCTCGACCTTCTGCAGGGCCCAGATGGGGGTCGCCACCAGGAAGATCAGCCACAGGATGAGCAGCGCCCACACCCAGCGCAGGCGGGGGCGCGGACGCCAGCGGCGGCCTCGAGGCGGCTCGCCGGGCGGGGCCGGAGCGGGGCGCGGTGGCGCGGTGCGCGTGGACGACGAGGGCCGAGGGGCCGGGCGCGGCGTGGGCTCGGCGGCGGGCCGACGGACACCGGGTGCCGGCTGCACCGGCATCACCTGGGTCTCGTCGGGGCGCGGGCGCCGGCGGGGCGTGGTGGGGATCGCCCGGGTGGCGTCGTCGGGCGGCGTGCCCGTCGCGCCGGAGCCGTAGAGCCAGTCGTACTCCGGAGTCCCCTTGTCGGGTCCGCCGTTGGGGGGACGGTCAACCATGTTCCAGACGCTACCGCGCCGCGCCCACCAGTTCGGTGACCGACGCCGCCATGGCGTCGACGAGCACGTCGAGGTCGGGGGCCGCGTCGTAGTCCGCGGTGATCCCGAAGGTCAGGGTGTCGCAGTAGGAGAAGATCGCCACGCCGAAGCGCACCTGGTCCGCGATCGGCACGTAGGGCAGCAGCGACACCGCCTCGCGGCCCAGGGCGTAGAGGGGCTGTCGTGGTCCCGGCACGTTGGTCGTCACCGTGCTGATCTGGCGCTGGGGCAGGCCCAGGCCCAGCTTCATCGCCCAGGCGACCGGGGCGAAGGCACTCAGCTCCAACGCGGCGGTCAGGTTGCCGCCGGCCTCGATCTGGTGGCTGGCGCGCAGCTTGCCGATGCGCTCGTGCACCGCCAGCAGCCGCTCGACGGGATCGGCGAGGTCGACGGGCAGGTGGGGCAGCATCATCGAGACCCGGTTGTCGGGGATCGACTCCTCGCCCGGCGCGCGGGTGGAGACCGGGACCAGCGAGCGCAGGGCCCGCGCGTCGGGGGTCTCCCCGCGGTGCAGCAGCAGCGCGCGGAAGCCGCCGGCCACGGCGGCGAGCGCGACGTCGTTGACGGTGACGCCGTAGGCCTTGCGCACCGCGCGCACGTCCTCCAGGCGGGTGTCGGTCCAGGCGTAGCGGCGGCTGCCGTCCAGGGCCCCGGTCAGCGAGGTGGCCGGGCCGGGGCGCAGCGTGCCGGCCAGGGCCAGCAGCCCGCGGGCGGAGTCCAGGCTCGAGCGCATCAGCCGGCCGGGGCTGCGCACGGTCCGGCCGAGCGCCGCCACCGTGTGGGCCGGGGTGGTGCTCAGGTCCCACAGGGCCTGCGCGGTGAACGCGGCCGTCGAGACCGGTGCCGCGGGCTGCCAGTCGTCGGGCACCGCGGGACGGGGCTCGGGGGTGGGGTCGAGCACGAGCTTGTAGAGGTCGGTGCCGGAGACCCCGTCGACGACGCTGTGGTGGAGCTTGGACAGCAGCGCCCACCGACCCTCGGGCAGGCCCTCGCAGAACCAGTACTCCCACAGCGGCCGGCCGCGGTCCATCCTGCGTGACATCACCCGGCTCAGCAGCCGGCCGATCTCGGCGGGACCGCCGGGCGAGGGCAGGGCGGTGTTGCGGATGTGCCAGCGCACGTCGAAGTCGGGGTCGTCGACCCAGGCCGGGGGAGCGATGTCGAAGGGGACCTGGCGCAGCTTCTGGCGGTAGCGCGGCACCAGCGGCAGGCGGCCGGCGATCGTCTCGACGAACTCGTCGAAGTCCGGGGCTGGCCCCTCGAAGATCGCGAACGATCCGATGGCCATCGAGGCGGTGGGATCGACGTCCTCCGCCTCCAAGAAGGCCGCCGCCAGCGGTGTGAGTCGCTCCATGTTCACTCCCTGTCCGGGAGCACCTCGGCCCCCCGCCAGGCGTCGGCCCCGTCACCACGCCCGGATCGACCATGGCAGAAGGGCGCCGCGCTGTCCACGGGTCGCACGACCCCCGCGCGGGCTCGAGGAGATCCCCGCCACTTCTGCGCCCGATGCCCGCGGCCCTTCGGCGCCGCGGCCCTCGGGCGCGACTAGCGTTCCGCGCATGAGCGAGCACCAGACCGAGCTGATGGACCCCTCGGCACTGGCCCATTCGGCACTGGCGGAGCCGGTACTGGCGCACCCGCCGGCCTACGCGCGGGTGTCGCTGGCGATGCTGATGCACACCGCCGAGGCCAACCTGCTCGGCAACGTGCACGGGGGCGAGATCATGAAGCTGGCCGACTCGACGGCCGGCGCGGTCGCCCAGCGGCACAGCGGCGGCCCGGCGGTCACCGCGGCGATGGACGAGATGGTCTTCCTCAACCCGGTCCGGGTCGGCGACATCGTCAGGACCTCGGCCCAGGTCAACTGGGCCGGGCGCTCCTCGATGGAGATCGGCGTGCGGGTGGAGGCGCAGCCCTGGGACGACGCCGCGGAGCCCCGCCACGTCGCCTCGGCGTACTTCGTCTTCGTGGCCGTCGACGCCGACGGCGCGGCTCGCCCCGTGCCCGCCCTGGTGCCCGAGACCCGCACCGAGGTACGGCGCTCGCGTGAGGCCGAGATCCGGCGCTCCCACCGGCTCGCCCGCAAGCAGGAGATCGACCGCGGCCGCGACCGCTGAGCCGGGCCATCCGGCGAGGAGAGTGAGCCGACACCGGCGCGTCGTACCCGCCTGTGACTGCTGGGACTGGTGATACTGGCTGTCTTGGGTCGGCCAGCTCCGCACGACCCATCAGCTCAGCAGGACCCATCAGTAGAGAGGCACTTCGGATGCCACCCGAATCTTCCCCCGGGTTGCCCGATCGAGACGGCGACCTGCCCGGCCCCGGACGACCGGTCGCGCTGAGCGCGGACGACCGTGCCGGGCGCGTGCGGTTCCGTCGCGCGATCACGCTGATGCTGATGACGCTGGTCCTGCCGGGCTCCGCGCAGCTGGTCGCCGGCAACCGGCGCGTCGGGCGGATCGCCCTTCTGACCTGCGCCGCGGTGCTGGCGATCGCACTGCCGGTGCTGCTGCTCGGCTTGGTCTGGCACGGCCTCCTCTACTGGCTCGGCACCAACACCTTCTTGCTGGGGGTCCTGCGGCTGCTGCTGATGGCGCTGGCCATCGGCTGGGCGGTGCTGTTCATGGACGCCTGGCGCCTCGGCGCCCCGCTGACCCTGCGCCAGAACCACCGGCTCGCGGTCGTCGGCGTCAACGGCCTGCTGTGCTTCTCGGTCGCCGGGACGCTGCTCTTCGGCGCCCACGTGGTGGGAGTCCAGCGCGACTTCCTGACGATGTTCGGCGACGGCAAGGTGGCCGGCTCCTCGGACGGGCGCTTCAACGTGCTCCTGCTCGGCGGGGACTCCGGCGCCGGCCGCTGGGGGCTGCGCCCCGACTCCCTCACGGTGGCCAGCGTGGACGCCGAGACCGGGCGCACGGTGCTGATCGGGCTGCCGCGCAACATGGCGAACTTCCCCTTCGCCAAGGGCTCGACGATGGCCGAGCAGTTCCCCGACGGCTTCGACTGCGACGACTGCTACCTCAACGGCGTCAGCACCTGGGCCGAGGACAACCCCGAGCTCTTCGGAGACTCCGAGCACCCCGGCATGGACGCCACCGTCTCCGCGGTGGAGGGCATCACCGACCTCGACATCAGCTACTGGGCGATGGTCAACCTCGAGGGCTTCAAGGACCTGGTCGACGCGTTCGGCGGCGTCACCCTCAACGTGCGCGACCGGATCCCGGTGGGCCTCCCGCACGACGACTTCTTCCACTACATCGAGCCCGGCGAGCGCAAGCTCGACGGTCACGACACGCTGTGGTTCGCCCGGGCCCGTGAGGGCTCCGACGACTACTCGCGGATGGCGCGGCAGAAGTGCGTGATGAACGCGATGATCACCCAGATCAGCCCGACCACGGCGGTCCGCAACTTCGAGAAGATCGCCGCGGCGAGCTCGGCGATGGTCTCCACGAATCTGCCCGGCAGCGAGTTGGACCGGTTCCTCCCGCTGGCTCTCAAGGCCAAGGGTCAGAAGATCTCGACGCTCTCGCTGGTCCCGCCGATGATCCAGACCGCGGATCCCGACATCGACCTGGTCCACCGCAAGGTCGCCGAGGCGATCGACGCCTCCGAGGGCACGGCGAAGGCGCCGAAGAAGAAGAAGGCGAAGGCGGCCCAGCCGCCGACCTCGGTGACCGGCGGCTCGATCGGCTCCCTGCGCGAGGGCTACGCCGCCAACCAGGCCGAGGACCTGGGCTCGGCCTGCTGAGCGGCCGCGGGTGCGGACCGGCTCAGGCCACGCCCTAGGGTGTATGCCGTGCCCCCCGACGACCATCCGAACGAGCGCGTGCTCGCCGTCGTGGTCACCTTCAACCGCCTGGCGCTGCTCCAGCGGCTGCTCGCCCGCCTCGCCCAGGTCGGCCGGCTCGACGGCGTGCTCGTGGTCGACAACGCCTCCACCGACGGCACCGGCGCCTGGCTGGCAGCCTCGGCCCCGGCGGGCGTGGAGACCCTCACCCTGCCGGAGAACCGGGGCGGCGCCGGAGGCTTCCACGCCGGTCTGGCCGCCGCTGTCGAGCGCGGTGCCGACCTGGTCTGGCTGATGGACGACGACGGCGTCCCCGAACCGGACTGCCTCGACGTGCTGCTGGGCCACCGCGACCTCGACTTCTGGGGCCCCGCGGTGCTGGCCGAGCAGGACCCGACCCGGCTGTGCTTCCCGATCCGCCTGCCCGGCTCCACCCAGGTCGTGCACGCGATGGCGCAGGTCGAGGCGGCCGCGCGCGACGGGCTGATCCCCGACGTGGTCATCCCCTTCAACGGCGTCCTGCTCACCCGCGAGCTGGTGGAGCGCATCGGCCTGCCGCGCGAGGAGTTCTTCATCTGGGGCGACGACGTGGAGTACCTCTGGCGCGCCCGCGCCGCCGGCGCCCGGGTGGCCACCGTCGTCGACGCCCGCTTCCTGCACCCGGCCACCGACGACCTGGGCACGCCGATGGCGCACGGGCGCACGACGTACAACCACAGCCCGAGCGACCTCAAGCACTACTGCATGGCGCGCAACAACCTCGTCAACCTGCGCGACTACCGCGGCCGCCTGCCCGCGCTGGCGTTCGTGGCCAAGACCGCGTGGTTCTACACCTTCACCCGGCCCAGCGTCCGTCGCCTGCGGCTGAGCGCCCGCGCGATGTACGCCGGGCTGCGCGGTGACTTCACCGGGCACCGGAGGTACCTGTGAGCGAGAGCGTCGCGGTCGTCATCGTGACCTACAACCGGGCCGAGCTGCTCGCCCGGATGCTGGACGGGCTGGCCGCCCAGACCCGGATGCCCGATGCCGTCCACGTGATCGACAACGCCAGCTCCGACGAGACCCGCGCGGTCCTGCAGGCACGTCGCGACCTGCCCCTGGTGCTCACCCACAGCGAGGAGAACCTCGGTGGTGCCGGCGGCTTCCACCTCGGCGTCCAGCAGGCCTACGAGGCCGGGCACGACCGGATCTGGCTGATGGACGACGACGTGGTGCCGGCCCCGGACTGTCTCGAGGTGCTGCTGCGCCACGACGCGCCGTGCCTGGCCGCGGTGCGCGAGGACCTCGCCGGACGGCTCGTGGAGAAGGCCGCCGTCCGCTTCGACCTGCGCAACCCGCTCGCGGTCCGGCCCAAGCGGGCCACCGTCGACTCGACGTACGCCGACCGGGGCGCCATGCCCGAGACGGTGCCGGTCGAGAACGTGGCCTTCGAGGGCTTCCTGGTGCACCGCCGGGTGATCGACGCGATCGGCCTGCCGGACCCGTCGTTCTTCATCTTCTACGACGACGTCGACTTCGCCGTGCGGGCCCGCCGCGCCGGTTTCCCGGTGCTGGCCGTGCGCGACGCGGTGCTGGTGCGCCAGCTCGACTTCGACCAGCAGCACTCCCTGGACACGTGGAAGGGGTTCTATATGTTCCGCAACCTCTTCGTCGTCCACTTCCGCTACGGCGAGAACGCCCTCGTCCGACTCAAGCCCTACCTCATCGCCCTCGCCGTCGTCTGTCTCAGCCCGCTGCGCGGCGGACGGGCGGAGGCGGTGAACGTGATCCGTGCCATTCGCTCGGCGCGGACCATGCGTCGAGTGCCCGAGCGTGCCCTTTCCCGTCGCTAGACTGACGGTCGCGTCAACCCACAGGAGAAGCTCCCCTTGACTGACCCCGGCAACCCGCCCCTGCCCGACCTCGTCGTCGTCGGCTCCGGATTCTTCGGTCTGACCATCGCCGAGCGCTGTGCCGATGAGCTGGGACTCAAGGTCCTGGTGCTCGAGCGTCGTGCCCACCTCGGTGGCAACGCCTACAGCGAGATCGACCCCGAGACCGGGATCGAGGTGCACAAGTACGGCACTCACCTGTTCCACACCTCCAACGAGAAGGTGTGGGCCTACGTGAACCGGTTCACCGACTTCACCGACTACCAGCACCGGGTGTTCGCGAAGTACCAGGGACAGGTCTACTCCTTCCCGATGAACCTGGCGCTGATCAACCAGTTCTTCGGCCGCTCCCACACGCCCGACGAGGCGCGTGCGCTGATCGCCGAGCAGGCCAGCGAGATCGCCACCGCCGAGGCGACGAACCTCGAGGAGAAGGCGATCTCCCTGATCGGGCGCCCGCTCTACGAGGCGTTCGTGAAGGGGTACACCGCGAAGCAGTGGCAGACCGACCCCAAGGAGCTGTCGGCCGACATCATCACGCGGCTGCCGGTGCGCTACAACTTCGACAACCGCTACTTCAACGACAAGTACGAGGGCCTGCCGGTCGACGGGTACACCGCCTGGCTCGACGCGATGGCGGACCACCCGAACATCGAGGTGCGCCTGGAGACCGACTTCTTCGACGTCGCCGACGACTACCGCGGCAGGGTCCCGATCGTCTACACCGGCCCGGTCGACGAGTACTTCGACAACCGCGAGGGCCGGCTGTCGTGGCGCACCATCGACCTGGAGGCCGAGACCGTCGACGTCGACGACTACCAGGGCACCGGGGTCGTCAACGCCAACGACGAGGACGTGCCCTGGACCCGGGTCCTGGAGTTCAAGCACCTCCACCCCGAGCGCACCTACCTGCCGGGCAAGACGATCGTCGTGCACGAGTACTCGCGCTTCGCCGAGGAGGGCGACGAGCCCTACTACCCGGTGAACACCGCGGAGGACCGGGCCAAGCTGCTCAAGTACCGCGAGCTGGCCAAGAAGGAGGAGATGGTGCTCTTCGGCGGCCGGCTCGGCACCTACAAGTACCTCGACATGCACATGGCGATCGGCTCGGCGCTGTCCATGTTCGAGAACAAGCTCAAGCCGCACTTCGCCGAGGGTGCGCCGTTGACCAGTGGGGGAGTGGACGAATGAGCACCACAGAGATCGCGACCGGGACCCTGCAGAGCCAGGCGACGGGCACCGGCCCGCGCCGGGTGCTGATGCGCCAGGTGCTGCCGGCGGACCGGGACCTCGACGTCCTGCCGCTCTACGTGGACACCCAGCCGGTGTCCCTGGACGCCGACAAGTACGAGATCGGCACCAACCGCAACGCCCGGGCGCTGCACGCGGCCGCCATGCGCCAGTCCGCCTCGAGCGGCGACAGCATCCACCCCGACCAGATCGTCGGGCGCCACACGGTGCGGATCCTCTCGGGGGCGAAGCTCTCCTTCGGCACCTACTTCAACGCCTTCCCGGCCGGCTACTGGCGGCGCTGGTCGGTGGTCAGCCAGGTGCGCCTGACGGTGTCGCTGAGTGGCCGCGGCGCGTCGGTGGTGGTCTACAAGTCCACCGCCAACGGGCGCTCCCAGCGCGTCGACCAGGCCAGCACCGAGGACGTGGACAGCGCCACCTTCTCCTTCGACCTGCCGCTGAAGCCGTTCGTGGACGGCGGCTGGTACTGGTACGACGTGGTCGCCAGCGACCAGGACACCGAGGTCAGCGCGGTCTGGGACGCCGAGGTTCCCGAGGACCGGGCCACGCCCGGCTCGGTCGCCATCGCGATCACCACCATGAACCGCCCCGACTTCTGCGCCGAGCTGCTCACCCAGATCGGTGACGACGAGGGCGTGCACGAGCTGCTCGACGAGGTGCTCGTGATGGAGCAGGGCACCCAGAAGGTCTCCGACAGCCCGCTGTTCCCCGGCGTCGAGAAGTCGCTGGGCGACAAGCTGCGGGTGATCGAGCAGGGCAACCTCGGCGGGTCCGGCGGCTACGCCCGCGGGCAGCTGGAGACGCTGCGCAAGGGCACCGCGACGTACGTCATGTGCATGGACGACGACGTCGTCTGCGAGCCCGAGGGCATCATCCGCGCGGTCACCTTCGGCGACCTCGCCCGCCGCCCCACCATCGTGGGCGGTCACATGTTCAGCCTCTACGCCCGCTCGCGGCTGCACAGCTTCGGCGAGATCGTCCAGCCGTGGCGCTTCTGGTGGCAGTCCGCGCCGGGCGTCTTCACCGACTGGGACTTCGCCGCGCGCAACCTGCGCTCGACGCGGTGGCTGCACAAGCGCATCGACGTGGACTTCAACGGCTGGTTCATGTGCCTGATCCCGACCGTGGTGCTCGAGGAGATCGGGCTGTCGCTGCCGCTGTTCATCAAGTGGGACGACAGCGAGTTCGGGCTGCGGGCCAAGGCGGCCGGCTACCCGACGGTGAGCTTCCCCGGTGCCGCGGTGTGGCACGTGCCGTGGACCGACAAGAACGACGCGCTGGACTGGCAGGCCTACTTCCACCAGCGCAACCGCTTCATCGCGGCGCTGCTGCACTCGCAGTACGACCGCGGCGGGCGGATGCTGCGCGAGAGCCTCAACCACCAGATCGCCAAGCTGGTCGCGATGCAGTACTCCACCGTCGAGCTGCGCCACCAGGCGCTCGAGGACGTGCTGGCCGGGCCCGCCGCGCTGCACCGCGACCTGCCGGTGCGGCTGCCGCAGATCAACGCCTTCCGCAAGCAGTTCACCGACGCCCAGCTCGAGGCCGACCCGGACGCGTTCCCGCGGGTCCGGCGCTCCAAGCCGCCCCGCAAGGGCAAGGACGGCACCGAGATGCCGGGGCGGTGGGCGCTGCTGGTCACCGCCGGCGTCGCCCCGCTGCGCCAGCTCAAGCGGCCGCGTGCGCTCTCGCGCAAGCACCCCGAGGCGGAGATCCCCGCCATGGACGCGCAGTGGTACCGCCTGGCGCGCTACGACTCGGCGATCGTGTCGATGCCCGACGGCACCTCCGCGGCGCTGTACCAGCGTGATCCCGAGCGCTACCGCGACCTGCTGCGCCGTACGATCCTGATCCACCAGCGGCTGCGCCGCGAGTGGCCGCGACTGGCGCAGGAGTACCGCGACGCGCTCGACGAGGTGACCTCTCCGCAGGCCTGGGAGGAGACGTTCCGTCCCTGGATGGACCCGGAGGGGGAGGACCAACTCGGTGACTGAGCACGCGCAGGCGGTGCGGGTGGTGGACGCCCCCCTCGCCCCGCCGTCTGCCACCAGCGGCTTGTTCGAGGTGTTCCGGCGCCGCTACCTGCTCAAGCTGCTGGTGCGCCGGGAGATCTCGGCGCGCTACCAGGGTTCGTTCCTGGGTCTGTTCTGGTCCTACCTGCAGCCGGCGTTCCGGTTGGCGATGTACTACTTCGTGATCTCGGTGATCCTGGATCGCGGGATCGAGAACTTCGCGATCCACCTGTTCGCCGGCATGGTGATGGTGCACTTCTTCACCGAGACCTTCGGGGCCGGGACCCGCTCGATCGTGCGGAACAAGGGCTTCGTGAAGAAGATGGCGGTGCCCCGGGAGATGTTCCCGGTCGCCTCCACCCTGGTCTCGGCCTATCACGTGGTCCCCGGGCTGGTGCTGCTCGTCTCCCTGTGCCTGTGGTTGGGCTGGACGCCGGACCTGACCGGGATGGCGGCGGCGGTGCTCGGCTTCGCGCTGGTCGCGGTCCTCGGCACCGCGCTGGGGTTGCTGTTCAGCGCGGCGAACGTGTTCTTCCGCGACTTCGGCAACGTGGTGGCGACGCTGACCCAGTTCACCACCTTCAGCGTGCCGATGATCTACCCCTACAGCATGGTGGCCGATCGCTTCGGGGAGTTCGCGCACTACTACCTGCTCAACCCCATCGCCGAGGCCGTGCTGCTCTTCCAGCGCGCCTTCTGGGTCGGCACCACCGACGACCCGACGGCCACCATCGCCGAGCACATGCCCGACCACCTCTTCGCGATCGGCTTCGCCCACCTCGGGGTCGCGGTGGTGCTGCTGGCCGTGGCCCAGCTGGTCTTCACCCGGCTCGAGAACAAGATCCCGGAGCGTCTGTAGATGACCAGGTCCATCGTCGTCGAGGACGTCTCCAAGTCGTTCACCCTGCGCTACCACCGCACGCTGAAGCAGATGTCGGTGGCGGCGCTGCGCGGCAAGCCGCTCAGCGAGACCTTCCAGGCCCTCGACCACGTCTCCTTCACCGTGGAGCAGGGTGAGTCGATCGGCCTGATGGGGCTCAACGGGTCGGGCAAGAGCACGCTGCTCAAGCTCATCAACGGGATCATGCGACCCGACTCGGGGTCGGTGCTCACCCGGGGCCGTATCGCCGGGCTGATCGCCACCGGCGCGGGGTTCCACCCGCAGCTCAGCGGTCGCGAGAACATCTTCCTGAACGCCGCGGTCCTCGGCATGACCGAGGCCGAGACCCGGCGCAAGCTCGACGACATCGTCGAGTTCGCCGACGTGGGCAAGCACCTGGACTCGCCGGTGGGCCACTACAGCTCGGGCATGTTCGCCCGGCTGGGCTTCGCGGTGGCGATCCACGTCGACTCCGACATCTTCCTGGCCGACGAGGTGCTCGCGGTGGGCGACAAGCCCTTCAAGGAGAAGTGCATGCAGCGCATGCAGGAGGTGCGCGACAGCGGTCGCACCCTCTTCTACGTCAGCCACGCCGCCGGCTCGGTGCGCAAGATGTGCGACCGGGTGCTGGTGCTGGAGAAGGGCCGGCTCGCCTACGACGGCGAGGTCGACGCCGGCATCCACTACCTGAAGTACGACGCCCCGTCCGGCACCGACCAGGAGATCGCCGACGAGGAGCTCGCCAACGACGTCTGAACTCGTGTGCGTGGGGGAGCAGCGACCGTTCGGAAGGAAAACGCGACCCCTGCGCAGCCGGGCCGAGCCTGGGGGCTCGTGAGTTTTCCTTCTCAACGGTCGCTGGCCGGCTGACCCTGCCTCGTCCGCGGGGACAGGCCGGGGTGACAGCGGGGGATCCCGGGCGTGTCGGGGTGGCGAGACGGTGTCGGAAAGCCCACAATCACCTGCCCCGGTTTGACAAACTTCGAATCCGTCGGCGTGTCGACTGGAAATTACACTCTTGTAGTTACTCGCGAAGTCTTGCGGTGACCAGTGTGACTGATGTGAAACTTGCTACCCATGTGAATCACTTCCCCCGCACTGGAGTAGCAGACGATGCGTCCCAGCAAGGCCCGATACGTCACTGCCTGCCAACAAGCGCTGGCTCTGGCTGCCGTCTTCGCGGTCTTGGCGCCCGCAGCCACCGTCATCTCGCTGGACGTCGTGCACCAGGGGCCGAGCGGGTCGGCGGCCGTGGCGGATCGGGCCGAGCCGGAGACGGCCGTCGTGCCGACCGCTCCCGTCGACGCCGTCGTCCGCGAGACCCGGCTGACGCCGGCAGCCCCCGGCTCGGCGCGCCGCGGCCAGGGCGGCGCCGAGCCTCAGACGCCCCGCGAGGCGCCCCAGGGCGGCGCGGGGGAGGCGCCCCAGGGTGGCGAGGGGGAGAACCCTGGTAGCGGCGACAAGCCAGGCGACAAGCCGGGCGGCAAGTCGGGCGACGCGGTCGTCAGCGCGCCGGAGCGGGTCAGCGGCTACGGGGCGGTCGGGGTCACCTGGAGCGGCCAAGACCGGATCGACGACGAGACCATCACGGTGCAGGCCCGTACCCGCACGGCGGACGGTTGGTCGGAGTGGACCGAGCTGGCCTACCACGACGAGCACGGTCCTGACCCGTCCACCACCGAGGGTGCGAAGGCCCGCCCCGGCACCGACCCGCTGTTCGTCGGCAACGTCGACGAGGTCCAGGTCCGGGCGAGCACCGACGCCGGTACGGCGGTGCCGGCGGACATGAAGGTGGCCGTGATCGAGCCCGGCCAGGCCGAGGGCACCGAGGTCGAGACGCCGGCGTACGGCGCCGGCGCGCCGGCCGCGGTGTCGCCGTCCACCAGCCCCTCCGCGGCGCCGTCCTCGGCTCCGGAGCCCGCGGACGCGGCCGAGTCGGCGGACCCGGCGATCGCGCTCCAGGCGGCCGCTCTGCCGGCCCGCCCCCAGATCTTCTCCCGCGCCCAGTGGGGCGCCGACGAGCGCCTGCGCGACAACGGCTCCCTGCGCTACGGCAAGGTCACCGCCGGCTTCGTGCACCACACGGTGAACGCCAACAACTACACCCAGGCCGAGGTGCCGGGCATCATCCGCAGCATCTACGCCTACCACACCCGCTCGCGCGGCTGGAGCGACGTGGGCTACAACTTCCTGGTCGACCGGTTCGGGCGGATCTGGGAGGGACGCTACGGCGGCGTCACCAAGGCGGTCGTCGGGGCGCACACGCTCGGCTACAACGACTACGCGTTCGCCATGTCGGCGATCGGCAACTTCGAGCTGGTCCAGCCGTCCGCGGCGATGGTCAACGCCTACGGAGACCTGTTCGCCTGGAAGCTCGGCCTGCACGGCGTCTCCGCCTCCTCGGCGCGCCAGAAGGTGGGCTCGGGCACGTTCGCGGCCATCAGCGGGCACCGCGACGCGGGCTCCACCGCCTGCCCCGGCCGCTACCTCTACGCCAAGATCGGTGCGATCCGGACCCGGGCGGCCAGCCTCCAGACCAACGCGCCCACCCCGACCCCGACCCCGACTCCGACGCCCACTCCGACGCCCACGCCCACGCCGACTCCGACGCCGACGCCGACGCCTGATCCGAAGACCCCGGTGACCGTCAACCCGGCCCCGGACTCGAACCTGGTCGGCAGCGCGCACCCCGACATCGTGATGCGCAGCGCGACGGGCAAGAAGGGCGTGATCCTGCCGACCCGCGGGCTGCTCAAGTTCTCGGCGCCGATGCGCCGTGCGGGTGCCTGGGCCGGACACCTCGTGGTGACCAGCCCCGACCTCAACCGCGACGGACGCAGCGACCTGGTCGCCATCAACCGCAAGACGCGGGTCACCACGACGTACGCCGGCAACGGCGCCGGCCGGTTCACCACGCGGCTCAAGCAGATGCGCAAGCTCTTCGTCGGCTTCGACCAGATCGTCGCGGTCGGTGACCTCGACGGCAACGGGCGCAACGACCTGGTTGGACGCCGCAAGAAGGACGGGCGGCTCTTCCTGTTCTCCGGCAGCGGCAAGGGCGGCTTCACGGCCCGCCAGCTCACCAAGGGGTGGAACGCCTACAACCACGTGACCTCCACCGGCGACGTGACCGGCGACGGGCGGCCCGACCTGCTGGCCCGCGACCGCTCGGGGAACCTGTGGATGCACGCCGGTGCCGCCGGCGGCACCGTGGCCGCGCGGGTGCGCGTCGGCAGCGGTTGGGGCGGCTACGACGTGATCGCCGGCTACGGCGACTACAACGGCGACGGGCGCGCGGACCTCTTCGTGCGTCGGCGCAGCGATCAGCTGGGTTTCGTGGTGCCCTCGACCGGCAGCGGCTCGTTCGGCCACCCGCTGGGTCCGATCGGCTCGTTCGCCGGGCTCTCCTCGGTCACCGGTGGCGGGAACGTCCTCGGTGACAGCGCCCCCGACCTGGTCGGCCTGCAGGGGGCGCGACTGACGGTGCTGCGCCACCTGGGGGAGTACGACCTCGGCGAGCCGGTCCCGACCAACCTCAAGCTGGGCACGGCCGACCTGGTCCTCAACGTGGGCGACTGGAACAAGGACGGCATCGGCGATGTGATGAGCCGTCACGCCGAGTCGGGTGCGATGAGCCTGCGGCTGGGCAAGGGTGGCGGCCAGTTCGCGCCGCCGAAGCTGCTGGCCAAGGGGATGGGCAAGCTCAAGGGGCTCGCCGCCGTGGGTGACGTGACCGGCGACGGCCTGCCCGACCTGATGGGCCGCGTCGGTGCCAAGAGGTGGGTCTACCCGGGCCGCGGCGCCACGCTGGCGCTCGGCAAGCGGATCCCCGCCGTGATGGCCGACGACCGGCTCGCCAAGGTGAACCTGTCCGGCTACGACTGGGTCATCGAGACCCGCGACGTCACGCTCAGCCGCCGGTCCAGCCTGATCGTGCGGGAGTCCAGCACCGGACGCCTCTGGGTGCTGCGCGACAACGGCCAGGGCGGCTTCGAGGCCCCGCGCTTCCTCGCCGACGGGCTGCTCGGCTACGACCTGGCCGGCTGACCCGCCGCCCACCCGCCCACCGCCGGACGCCCACCGCCGGCTGTAACGCGGGGTTATGCCCACTGCCACAGCGAAATAACGCTGCGGGAGTGGGCATAACCCCGCGTTACATGGGGGCTGGCGGGGCGCCGGCGCGCGGGCGCCGGAGCGCGGGGGGCGCGCGGGTTAGGGGGCGGGGTAGAGGGCGGTGGCCCGCTCCGCGTCGTACGTCGCGGTACGGCGCGCGGGGTCGGGGTGGGCGACGAGGACCACCGAGCCGGCCTGCGCCAGCGGGCTGAGGAAGCTGAGCAGGCCATCGGCGGACGCCGGGTTGGCGGTGCTCAGCAGCCGGCCGCCGGCCTCGACGAGCCCGGCCTCGCGAGCGCGCGCCCACAGGGCGGCCCAGCCGGCCCCGGCCACGGCGAGGTCGTCGTCGCTCGGCGGGTCCACGGCGGCGAACGCGTCCGGCTGGGACCACACCTCGATCCCGAAGTCGAGCACCGGGCCGGGCACCGGCTCGGCGAAGCGGACGCCGAGGGGCCGCAGCGAGCACGCCACGACGGGGGTCTGCGCGGCCGTGGGGGCCCAGGTCTCCAGCGAGTCCGGGCCGCACACGACCACGTCGGCGGAGCCCTCCCAGACCACCTCGAGCCCGACCGTCCAGGCGGCCCCCAGGAAGACCGTGCCCAGCCAGTGCGTGGGCAGGTCGAGCAGCATCCGGTCGCCGCGCTCCAGGTCGAGCTCCTCGCTGAGCAGCGACGCCGTCTTCGCGACCCAGTTGGCGTACGTCGTCACCGAGAGCTCGACGCGCTCGCCGCTCGCGTCGTCGTAGAACGTCACGAGGGGACGGCCGGGGTCGCGGCGGAGCAGGGCGGTGAGCGTGCTGGTGAAGGTCACCGGCCAAGCCTAGGGGCACCCGTGCGCGAGCCCACGTCTACGCTTCGGCCCATGATGGACGACGCGTCGCTCGACGACTTCTGGGCCGTGATCCCCGCCGGCGGCGCGGGCACCCGGCTCTGGCCGCTCTCCCGGGCCGGGGCGCCGAAGTTCCTGCACGACCTCACCGGCAGCGGGCGCTCCCTGCTCCAGGACACCGTCGACCGGCTGACCCCGCTGGCCGAGGACCGCTTCCTGGTCGTCACGGGCGCCGCCCACCGCGAGGCCGTGCGCGCCCAGCTGCCCGCGCTCCCGGCGCACGCGGTCGTCGCGGAGCCCTCCCCGCGCGACTCGATGGCCGCGATCGGCCTGGCCGCCGCACTGCTCGAGCTCCGGGCGCCCGAGGCAGTGATGGGCTCGTTCGCCGCCGACCACGTGATCACCGACCCGGCGCTCTTCGAGCAGTGCGTACGGCGTGCGGTCGGCGCCGCGCGCGAGGGCTGGCTGGTGACGCTGGGCATCGAGCCGACGCACCCGGCGACCGGCTACGGCTACATCGAGGTGGGTGACCCGCTGCCCGGTCTCGACGCCGCCCGGGCGCTCGGCTTCGTCGAGAAGCCGTCCCTGGAGGTGGCCACGGGCTACCTGGCCTCGGGGACGCGGCGCTGGAACGCGGGCATGTTCGTGGTGCGCCCCACCGTCCTGCTGGACCTGCTGGCCCAGTGGCATCCCGGCTTCGCCGCCGACCTGCGCGCCCTGGCCGCGGCAGCCCACCAGCCCGCGTCTACGCCTGTGCCCGCGCCTGTGCGGGGGAGCGCCGACGCGACCGCGGGTGAGGAGGGGCAGCGGGCGCTGGAGGCCGCCCTGGCGCGCTGGTGGCCAGGGCTGCCCAAGATCGCCCTGGACCACGCGGTCGCCGAGCCCGCGGCCGCCGCCGGGCGGGTCGCCGTCGTCGCGGGTTCCTTCGGCTGGGAGGACATCGGCGACTTCCGCTCCCTCGACGAGCTGCTGCGCGCACCGGGCGAGGAGGTCGCGGTGCTCGGCGAGCGCGCGCTGGTCCACGCGGTCGACGCCAGCGGGCTGGTGGTCCCCGACGGGTCGCGCACGATCGCCGTGGTGGGCCTCGACGACGTGGTGGTCGTGGAGACCCCCGACGCGCTGCTGGTCACCACCCGCGAGCGCGCCCAGGACGTCAAGGCGGTCGTCGCGGCCCTCAAGCATGCGGGCCGCGACGACCTGACCTGACCCGGCTGCCTCGGTCGAGACCGCCGGTCAGGCTGCCCGGTCAAGGCCGCCGATCAGGCGGCGTTGGGCTCGGGGGAGTCCAGGTAGGGGTAGTCGAGCATGAACTTCTCCAGGGCCTCGCCGCTCGGCTCGGCGCAGTACTGCCACACGCCCTTCTGCTTGCCGCTGTCGGGGCTCTCGCCCTCGCCGCCGATCGACCAGTGGGTGAGCGCGATGTGCTTGCCCTCGGGGAACGGCTTGCCGTCCTCCTTGGTCCACGGCACGGCCTTGAACTTGTCGCGGAAGTTCTTGGTGCCCTCGAACTTGGTCGCGATGCCGGTGATGGTGTCCATCGTCTCCTCGTCCGCGGCGGCCGTCTCGTCGTACCAGAGGATCGTGAAGCCGTGCTCGAGGTTGTGCACCATCAGGCCCAGACCGGGGCGGTCGTCGGGGGTGTACATCTTGCGGTCCATGGAGTCCCACTGGTCCCAGTGCTGGCCGAAGGCCGGCGGGGCGTCCTCGTAGGAGATCTCGGTCCCGACCGGGACGTGGTCCTGCTGGCCGACGGCCGGCTTGGTGATGACCTCGTCGCACGTCGTCGCGGAGGCGCCGATGGCGGCGAGGTCCTTCTCCTCGAACTTCTTGCGATCCCACTGGTCCTTGAGCGGCTTGTAGGCGGCCGCGGCCACGATGAGCAGGGCGATGCCGACACAGACGCCGACGATCGCGAAGCCGCGGCGCCGGTCGGCGCGCTTCTGCTGGTTGCGCATCTTGTCGACGACGGCGCGACGATCGTTCTTGGCGGGCTTGACCACGAAAACCAGCTTCCTCGGAGGGGACCTACGAGGGAGGATCCTACGGAGTGCTGTCCAGCGGCTGCAGGAAGACCTCGCCGAGCGCCGGTGCGCCGGCCCGGTCCGCGGCCGACGCAACGGCGAGGGACCAGCCGTGTGCGAAGGCCAGCGCGGACAGCACCGGGCGCATTTCGGGTCCCACGCCCGCCACTCGCAGCCCCGCCCGGTCGGCGGTGTCGAGCGCGGGGTCGTCGACCGGGGCCGCCTCCTGGCCGAGCACCAGCCTGATCGCGGACGCCAGCTCGCCGGCGGCAGCGGGACTGCCGAAGGGCAGGCGGTCTTCGGGGCGACCGGCCAGCGCGCGCACGACCGCCTCGCGGGCGCCGTACCCGAACAGGTCGCCTCCCTCGGCGCGCACCAGCGCCGCGGCGCCCGGGCCGTCGTCGGTGGGCGGCAGCACCAGGTCGTCCCGCCCGCGGACGACCGCGCAGGGCCGGGCGCCGAGCTTGCCCTGGGCGAGCTCCGCGGCACCGGCGATCTCGTCGGCGACGGCCGGGGCGGTGACGGCCAGCGGGTTCCCGTAGGCGTCGACGCGTCCGGCGAAGTCCTCCAGGACCCGCAGGCCGGCCGCGCCGACGGCGATGTCGGTCTGGCCCTCGCGCCAGGCGCGCCCGGCGGTGTCGGTGACGACCACGCCCACGTTGAGCCCGGTGCGGCTGTGGATCTCCGCTCGCAGCCGGCGGGCCGAGGCGTCGGGGTCCAGCGGCAGCAGCACGATCCAGCCGGCCCGCACGTTGGAGGCGTCGATGCCGGCCGCGGCCATGGTCAGCCCGTGCCGGGTCCGGACGATGCTGGTGGGGCCCCGGCGCGCCACCACCCGCACCGTCTCCTCGGCCAGCGCGGAGTCGCGATCGCCCTCGCGCACCCGGCCCTCGGCCTTCGAGACGACCTTGCTGGTGACGACGAGGACGTCGCCCGCGCGCAGGTCGACCGCGGCGAGCAGGGCCGCGGCCAGGTCGCCGCCCGGCTCGATCTCCCCGATCCCGTCGGGCGCGACGACCTCGATGCGGCCGCCCGAGGTCGTCATCGGGTGCCGGCGAGGGCGACGGCGGCCGCCGCCATCGTGGCGGTCGCCTCGGGCGAGGTCATCATCAGCGGGACGGCGCGACACGCGATCCCCGCGGCCTCCACCGACGCGACGTCCGCGGCGTCCGCCTCGTCGACGAGCCAGCCGTCGAGCACCCCGCCCGCCGAGCGGGCGCCGTAGTGGCGCGCCACCGCGGCGGCCGACACCTCGACGCCGATCGCGGTCAGCATCTGCTGGGCCATGCCACGCACGTGGGTGCCGCCGACGATGGGGGACAGGCCGACGACGGGGGCGCTGGTGTCGAGCAGCGCCTCCCGGATCCCGGGAACCCCCAGGATGGTGCCCACCGAGACCACCGGGTTCGACGGGGGCACCAGCACCAGGTCCGCCCCGGTGATCGCCTCGACGACCCCGGGCGCGGGACGGGTGGCCTCGAGCCCGACGAAGACGACGGCCTCGGCCGGCACCTCCGCGCGCAGCCGCACCCAGTACTCCTGGAAGTGCACGACGCGCCGGCCGCTGGGCTCGGCGGCGTCGGCGATCGCGACGTGGGTCTCGACGCGCTCGTCGGTCATCGGCAGCAGCCGCACCCCGGGCTGCCAGCGCCGGCACAGCGCCTCGGTGACCGCGGAGAGGGGATAGCCGGCCTCGAGCATCTGGGTGCGCACCAGGTGGGTGGCCACGTCGCGGTCGCCCAGCCCGAACCAGGTCGGCTCCACGCCGTACGCCGCGAGCTCCTCGCGCACGCTCCAGGTCTCCTCGCGCCGTCCCCAGCCACGCTCGAGGTCGATGCCGTCGCCCAGCGTGTACATCACCGTGTCGAGGTCGGGACAGACCTTGAGGCCGTGCATCCACAGGTCGTCGGCGGTGTTGGCCACGACCGTGACCCGGGCGTCGGGCTCGACCCCGGGGAGCCGGCCCTCGCGGATGCCGTGGAGCAGGCCCTGCAGGAACCGGGCGCCGCCCATGCCGCCGGAGAGGACCGTGATTTCGCGCATGCGGATACCTTGCCGCACAGGGGGCACGGTGGAGTCCAGGGGGGCCTGGACCGGTTGTCCATTACCAGATGCGGGCTTGACTTCCGGTATCCGACAGGCATGTAATTCCAACAGTGTCACTCGTGCTCTCATTGTCTCTGACTGCGAGTCGCAGCCGCAGGGATGAGGGGGGCGTCACATGAGGACGACAAGCGGGGGTTTCCGAGGGCCAGTCCCTTGGCTGGCCGGGTCGAAAGGGCGGAAGCCGTGAGAGAACTGTTTCTCCTCGACGGGGACGCCGAGGACATGGGTTGGCAGGACCGGGCGCTGTGCGCGCAGACGGATCCTGAGGCGTTCTTCCCTGAGAAGGGTGGATCCACCAGGGAGGCCAAGAAGGTCTGCCTGACCTGCGAGGTGCGCGACGACTGCCTCGAGTACGCGCTGATGAACGACGAGCGCTTCGGCATCTGGGGCGGTCTGTCCGAGCGTGAGCGCCGCAAGCTGAAGAAGCAGGCTGTCTGAGCCGCGTCCCTCACAGGGGCGACGGCTCGGCCGCGCCCCTCTGAGGGGCGCGGCTAGGGTGGTCCGACGTGAGTGACGCCGAGAATCATCCCGCCCACGTCACCCTGATCCTGGTGGCCCACGACGGTGCGCGCTGGCTGCCGACGGTCCTCGACGGGGTGCGTGACCAGCGTCGCCGCCCCGACCGCGTGGTCGCGGTCGACACCGGCAGCAAGGACGAGAGCCCCGAGCTGCTGCGCGCCGCCCTGGGTGGCGGCGCCCTGGTGCAGGCACCCGGCTCCACCTCGTTCCCGGCCGCCGTCGAGCTGGGGCTGGCCCACGCCGACTCCACGGCCGAGGGGCGGGCCGGTGCCGAGGAGTGGATCTGGCTCCTGCACGACGACTCCACCCCCGACCCCGGCGCCCTCGAGGCGCTGCTGGCCGCGGCGCAGGCCGACCCGACCGCCGACGTGCTCGGGCCGAAGCTGCGGGAGTGGCCCTCGCTGCGCCGCCTGCTCGAGGTCGGGGTGACGATCTCCGCGACCGGACGACGCGAGAGCGGGCTCGAGCGCGGCGAGTACGACCAGGGCCAGCACGACGAGGTGCGCCAGGTCCTCGCCGTCAACACCGCCGGGATGCTGGTGCGCCGCTCGGTGCTCGAACGGCTCGGCGGGTTCGACGAGCAGCTGCCGATCTTCGGCAACGACATCGACTTCGGCTGGCGCGCCGCCGCCGCCGGGCACCGCACCGTCTGCGTGCCCCAGGCGGTGGTCTTCCACGCCGAGGCCGCGCACCGCGGCGTACGGCGCACGTCGCTGACCGGGCGCCACACCCACTACGCCGAGCGTCGCGCCGCCCTGTTCACGCTGCTGGCGAACTCGCCGCGCCGGGCGCTGGCGTTCCGCACGCTGCGACTCGCGCTGGGCACGCTGCTGAGGATGGTCGGCTTCCTGCTCGTCCGTTCGGTCGGCGAGGCCCTCGACGAGCTGGCCGCCCTGGTCTCCCTCTATCGCCGGCCCGGCCAGATCCGCCAGGCCCGCCGCGCGCGCCGCGAGCTGCAGGGATCGGATCCGGAGCGGGTCCAGCCGCTGCTGGCGCCGCGCTGGCTGCCCTACCGGCACGGGCTGGACTTCGTCAGCGACCTCGCCGCCGCCGCCACCCACCAGGCCGCCGACGTGGCCGAGCGCCGGCGGGCCGCCAGGCTGGAGGCGGAGGGGCCGGCGCCGGTGGCGGCGCAGCACCGCGCCCCGCGCACCCCCAGCGCCGACGAGGAGATGCTGGAGGAGGACTCCGGCCTGGTCGCCCGGTTCCTCACCAACCCGCTCGCGGTCTGCGTGCTGCTCTTCGTGGTGCTGGCCGTGGTGGGCGCCCGCGAGGCCCTCGGGTCGATCGGCGGTGGCGCGCTCTCCCCGGCTCCCGACGGGGCCAGGGACTGGTGGCGGCTGTACCTGGAGTCCTGGCACCCGCTCGGCCTGGGCACCGACGTGCCCGCCCCGCCGTACCTGCTGCCGCTCGCGCTCGGCGCCACCCTGCTGCTCGGCCACGCCGGCGCCGTGGTGTCGCTGCTGATGCTGGGCGCCGTCCCGATGGCGATGTGGGGGGCCTGGCGGTTCCTGCGGGTGGTCTCCCGGCTGGTCGACCCGCGGATGCCGTCCCGGTGGGTGCTGGCCTGGGGCGCGGCGACGTACGCCCTGGTGCCGGTCACCAGCGGCGCGTGGAGCGAGGGCCGGCTCGGCACGGTGGTCACCGCCGTCGTGCTGCCGTGGCTGGCCCACGCCGCCCTCGGCTTCGCCGACCCCGACGCCGACCGTCGCTGGCGAGCGGCGTGGCGCACCGGGCTGCTGCTGGCGCTGGCCGCCTCCTTCGCCCCGGTGACCTGGCCCTTCGCCGCGCTGCTGTGCCTGGCGGTGCTGGGAGCCGGCTTCGCGCTGGCCCCGCGCGCGATGCGCGACCGGTCGGTCTGGGCGCCGCCCGTGGTGGCGCTGCTGGTGGTCCTGGTGCTCCTGCTGCCCTGGCTGGTGCCGTTGTTCGGCACCGGGTCGTTGGCCGGCCTGCTGCTCGAGGCGGGGCGCCTTCCCGTGGCCGACATCGACGGGTTCCGGCTGCTGGTCGGGGCCGCCGCCGACCAGAGTGCTCCGTGGGTGCTCGGCGCCCTGGTCGGGGTGCTGGCGGTCGCCGCCCTGCTCGCCCGGCGGGCCAGGGCCGCGGTGGTGGTCTGCTGGATCGTCGCCCTGGTCGCGGCCGTCGTCGCGGCCCTGCTCAGCCGGGTGCGCCTGGACCTGGCCACCGCGGACACCGGCCCGAGCCTGGGGCTGTTCGTCGTCGTGCTGCAGGGCGCGGGGGTCGTCGCCGCGTCGCTGGCCGGACAGGACCTGGTGCGCGCGGTGCGGGCGACCCGCGAGCCCGCCGGCGGTGCGAGGCTGCGCATCGGCGCGGTCCGGGCCGGCGCGCTGGTGGCGGCCGTGGCCGCGCTGGTCGTGCCGCTGGGCGGGCTCGGCTGGTTCCTGGTGTCGGCCCCCGACGCCCTCGACGAGGACGCCGAGGCCGACATCCCCGTCTACATGCGTCAGAGCGCGCTGCGGGGCCCCGAGCACGGGGTCCTCGTGGTGCGCGGCAGCGTCGAGGACGGGCTGACCTACCGGGTGCTGCGCGAGGACGGGACGACGCTGGGGGAGGACGAGATCCTCGCCCTCGCCGACGAGGACGCCGCGTTCACCGACACCGTCACGGACCTGGCGTCGCGACCGACCGCGGAGGTGGTCGACGAGCTCGCGGACTCCGGCATCGAGTACGTCGTACTGCCCTCGCCCGCGGACGGCCGGATCGCCGCCACCCTGGACGCGTCCGAGGGCCTGGTCCAGGCCAGCGCCGAGGATCGCTCGACGCGGGCGTGGGAGGTCGCCGAGGAGCCCTCGACCGATGCGGTGCAGGGCTCCGACTCGTGGCTGCGGCCCGCGCTGCTCGTCCTCCAGGGGCTGGCGCTGCTGGTGGTCGCCGTGCTGTGCGGACCGACCCGGAAGGACAAGCGATGAACCACCTCCCACCCGAGGCCACCCACCCGGACTCCGCTCACCGGGCGGCTGCCCGGGGCGGTCGTCGGATCCACCCCCTCACCGTGCTGGCGGTGCTGGTGCCGGTGCTCACCGTGGCGGTCCTGACGCTGGTGCGGAGCCCCGACTCCGCGGCCGACGCGGACCGGGAGCCCTCGCGCACCCCGTTGACCGCCACCGCGCTGGCCTGCCCCTCGGGGCTGGGCGCGGGCGACCAGGTCAGCGTGGCCAACGTCGAGGGCGCGACCGGGGAGGTCGCGCTGCGCGGCCCCGGCGAGAGGGACGCGCTGCTGCTGCGCAAGCGGCTGGCGACCACGCGCATCGACATCGACGAGCCGGTGGTCGTGCGAGGCACCGACGAGCTGGCGCCGGGTCTGTTGGCCGGCGTCGAGGCGGCGCGCGGGCGGGCGGCCGCGGTCCAGTGCCTGCCCCCCGAGCCGACCCAGTGGTTCACCGGCCTCGGCGCCGGCGCCGCCCACGCGTCGGTGCTCGAGTTGGTCAACCCCGACGCGGGACCGGCGGTCGCCGACATCACGGTCCTGGGAGAGAACGGCGTCCTGGACGTGCCCGCGCTGCGCGGGGTGACGGTGCCCGGAGGCACGTCGGTGAGCCTCGACCTGGCCGCGGTGGTACCCGAGCGCGACGAGCTCGCGCTGCGGGTGCTCACCTCGCGCGGGCGGCTGTCCGGCCACGTCCGTGACGAGATCGACGAGCTCGGCGGCGGGGTGCGCAGCGAGGACTGGCTGGCCTCGCAGCGCGAGCCGGCCGTTGCGAACCTTCTGCTCGGCCTGCCCGGCGGCTCCGGTGCGCGCACCCTGGCGGTGGCCAACCCCGGCGACGACGAGGTCCGCGTCAGCGTGAAGGTGCTCACCGAGGAGAGCTCGTTCGCCCCGGTCGGCGTCGAGGACGTGCGGGTGGCGCCGCAGAGCGTGGCCACCGTCGAGCTCGACGGGGTCGTGGCGCGCGAGGTCGAGGCGGGGGCGCGGGGACTGCTGGTGACGTCCAGCGCCCCGGTCACCGCGACGCTGCGCTCCGTGGTCGGTGACGACCTCTCGCACGCCGTCGCCGCGCAGTCGTGGCAGGAGTCGGGGATCGTGCTGCCCGAGGGCGGCTCCCGGCTGGTGCTCGGCGCGGACGGCGTCGGCACGGCGCGGGTGCGCACCTGGGACGCCGCCGGTCGTCGGCTGACCTCGAAGCGGGTGGAGGTGGCGCCCGGCCGCGCGTCATCGGTGGCGTTGCCCGCCGCCGCGGCGATGCTGCGGGTCACCGCCGAACGCGCCCGGGTCTCCGGGGCGGTGCTGGCCCAGGACGGGGGCGCGGTGTCGCTGGTGCTGCGTCCGCTGGTGCTCGACGGACTGGTCCCCGCGGTCACGCCGGCGCTGCAGTAGCCGCCGGCGCCGCTGCGCGCCGTACTGGCCACACGAAACCCGTACTTCCCACGTGTTCCTTCACGTGGGAAGTGCGGGTTTCACGAGTTAACTCGTGAAAGCCCAGCCGCGGGAGCCCGGCTACCCCTCGCCCTCGTAGCGCGGGTCGACGTCCTCCGCGTCGATGCCGAGCAGCTCGGCCACCTGCTCCACGACGATCGTGAGCAACATCGCCTCGAGCTCCGCGCGCCCCTCGCAGCGGTGCTCGATCGGGCGGCGGAAGAGCACCAGCCGGGTCGGCTCCTCGCCGGTGCCGCGCACCAGGGAGGAGAGCGGCACGGTGTCGGGCTGCCAGTCGTCGGGGATCTGGGGGGCGTCCTCCACGGCGTACTCGACGACGCCGAGACGGTCCTGCCAGCGCTGGTCGACCTCGGTGACGATGCTCAGGGCCAGGTCGTCGAACCGCTCGCGCCGGCTCCGACCGGCGGGCCGGCCCGGGAGCTGGGGGAGCACGCCGGGGCCTCGCGCGCCGCGCCCACGCCGGTCGCGCGAGCGTCCACGCGGACCGGCGGGGGAGGGCGTCGTGCGCTCGTGCGGCGAAGGCGACAGAGGCGGGACCGGGTCCATGCCCGCGAGCCTAATCCGGTCCGGGGGCGGCGAGGGGTACCTTCGTCGCGTGAACCCCGCCCGTCGATGCTCGCGTACCGCCTGTGGCCGCGCTGCGGTGGCCACGTTGACCTACGTGTACGCCGATCAGACGGCCGTGCTGGGCCCCCTGGCCACCTATGCCGAGCCGCACGCCTACGACCTGTGCGAGCAGCACAGCGAACGACTCTCCGCGCCCCGCGGATGGGACGTGCTGCGCCTGGCTCGCGACACCAGCGAGGCCGGACCCTCCGGTGACGACCTGCTCGCGCTGGCCGACGCCGTGCGTGAGGCCGGCCGTCCGGCTCCGCCTACCGCGGCCGGACCCACCGGGCTGTCGGCGCAGATCGGCGGGGAGCACGGCCGCGAGACCGGTCGCCGCGGACACCTGCGCATCCTCACCTCCGACTGACCTGGCCCGCGAGCCGCGCCGGGCCAGCGCGAGCGCGCGGACCGCTAGGCTCAGCCCCATGTCGCCGACCAGCACCCTCGATCCCGAGAACCTCGCCGCGATCTTCAAGGCCTACGACGTCCGGGGCACCGTCCCCGACCAGCTCGACGAGGAGCTGGCGCGACGCACCGGAGGCGCCTTCGTCCAGGTGACGGGGGCACCGCAGGTCGTGGTCGGCTACGACATGCGGCCCAGCTCGCCGGGGATGGCGCGCGCCTTCGCGGAGGGCGCCAGCGCCGCCGGCGCCGACGTCGTGCTGATCGGGCTCGCCTCCACAGACGAGCTGTACTTCGCCTCGGGCCATCTCGGCCAGGCCGGGGCGATGTTCACCGCCAGCCACAACCCGGCGCAGTACAACGGCATCAAGATGTGCCGGGCCCACGCCGTGCCGATCGGCATGGAGACCGGGCTCGCGCAGATCCGGGACACGGTCGCCGCGGGCGAGGTCGCCGCCGCGGCGACCCCGGGCACCATCACCGAGCAGGACGTGCTCGACGCCTACGTCGCCCACCTGCTCACCCTGGCCCCGGTGCGTGGACGCCGCCTCAAGGTCGTGGTCGACGCCGGGAACGGGATGGCCGGCCTGACCGCGCCCGCCGTCTTCGAGGCGCTCGGCGACACGGTCGAGCTGGTGCCGATGTACTTCGAGCTGGACGGGTCCTTCCCCCACCACGAGGCCAACCCGATCGAGGCGGCCAACCTGGTCGACCTGCAGCAGCGGGTGCTCGCCGAGGGGGCCGACATCGGGCTCGCCTTCGACGGCGACGCCGACCGGTGCTTCCTGGTCGACGAGCAGGGCCGGGCGGTCTCCCCGTCCACGCTGACCGGACTGATCGCGGCGCGCGAGCTCGCCCGCGAGCCCGGCTCGACCGTGATCCACAACCTGATCACCAGCCGTTCGGTGCCGCAGATCGTCACCGAGCTGGGGGGCACGCCGGTGCGCACCCGGGTGGGCCACTCCTACATCAAGGCCACGATGGCCGAGACCGACGCCATCTTCGGTGGGGAGCACAGCGGGCACTTCTACTTCCGCGACTTCTGGCGCGCCGACTCCGGGATGCTCGCCGCGCTGCACGCCATGGCTGCGCTCGCCGAGAGCGACGGCACCCTCAGCGAGCTGCTCGGCCAGTACGAGCGGTTCGTCGCCTCGGGTGAGATCAACACCACGGTCGCCGACCAGGCGGCGGTGCTGGCGGAGCTCGAGGCGTCGTGGACCGGGGACGGGATCACCAGCGACAAGCTGGACGGGCTGACCGTGGAGCACCACGACTGGTGGTTCAATGTGCGGGCCTCCAACACCGAACCGCTGCTCCGGCTCAACGCCGAGGGCAAGGACGAGGCGACCATGACCCGCATCCGCGACGAGGTGCTCGCGGTGATCAGGAGAGACGCATGAACCTGGACCCCAAGCTGCTGGAGATCATCGTCTGCCCGGCGTGCCACGCCGACCTGCGCCCCGAGGAGGCGGCCGGCGAGCTGGTCTGCACCGGCTGCGGCCTGGCCTACCCGGTGCGCGACGACATCCCGGTGCTGCTGGTCGACGAGGCACGTAAGCCGGACTGAGCGGACGGGGCGAGGGCGTGGGCATCTGGTTCGACGAGTCCCGGCTGGACGACCAGTCGGTGCTCGAGCTGCACGACGGCGTGCTGCGCCGTCTGGCCGAGTCCGGCGCCCGGGTGCGCCGCGAGAGCGACGAGGCGGCGGCGGCGATCCTGGACGCGGTGGAGCGCATCGGCGACCAGCGCCCCCGCGCGATCGTCGCCGCGGGGCCGGACTCGAGGCTGCTGCGCGCGGTGCTCGAGCCGTGGTGCCCGGTGCCGTTCGTGGCCTGGCCCGCCCCCGGCCTCCCGGGCTGGGCCGGCAGCCTCGACCTGGTCGTGATGCTGTGCCCGGAGGGCTCCGACGTCGGCTCCGCGTCGGCCGTGGCGGAGGCGGTGCGTCGCGGCTGCCAGGTCGTGGTCGCCTGCCCCGAGCGCTCGATGGTCGCCGAGCACGCCGCCGGTCGCTACAGCACGGTGCTGCCCACCGTCACCGGTGACCAGCTGGCCACCGCGGTGGTCATGCTCGACTTCCTCGACCGGGTCTCGCTGGGCCCCAGCGCGAACCCGCAGACCGTCGCCGAGGCGCTCGACGCGGTGGCGATCCGGTGCGCGCCGCTGCGCGATCTCGCCGTGAACCCCGCGAAGATGCTGGCCATCGCGCTCGCCGACACCGTCCCGCTGGTGTGGGGCGGCTCGGTGCTCGCCGCGCGTGCCGCACGCCGGGTGGCGGAGTCGATCCGGCGCGCCAGCGGGCGCACCGCCCTGGCCGGCGACGCCGAGCACCTGCTCCCGGTGCTGGAGGTCACCCGCGAGCGCGACGTCTTCGCCGACCCTTTCAGTGACCCGGGCGCCGACGGGACCGGCGAGATGCGCCCCGTCCTGGTCGTGCTCGACGACGGCTCCGAGGACCCGGCGGTGCGCGAGCAGCGCGGCCGGCTCCAGGCGGCCGCGCAGAGCCGCGGCATCCGCGTGGAGACGCTGACCTCGGGGCTCGCGGACGCCGAGGAGTGCGAGGTGTCGCGCTACGCCTCCCTGGTGCTGCAGGGCACGTACGCCGCGGAGTACCTGCGCGCCGGCCTGGCCGAGGACTGAGCACCGGCGGCGCGGTCTCGAGGAGACGATCGTCGGGCCTCGCGAGGGCGGCTAGGCTTTGCCGGTGACGACGAAAAGGCGCGACCCGCGCACCGCTGACGCCGCCCCGCTGCCGGGAGCCACCCTCCGCACCCGCGAGGGCCGGCGATGAGCGGCGGCCTGTTCGCGCTGCTCGACGACGTGGCGGTCCTCGCCCGTCTGGCAGCGGCCTCGATCGACGACGTCGGGGCGGCCGCGGGCCGCGCCAGCGCCAAGGCCGCCGGCGTGGTCATCGACGACACGGCCGTCACCCCGCAGTACGTGCACGGACTGGCCGCCGAGCGCGAGCTGCCGATCATCAAGCGGATCGCCACCGGCTCACTGCGCAACAAGCTGGTCTTCATCCTGCCGGTCGTGCTGCTGCTCAGCGAGTTCCTGCCCTGGCTGCTGACCCCGATCCTGATGGCCGGCGGCACCTTCCTGTGCTACGAGGGCGCGGAGAAGATCTGGGGGAAGATCGCCGGCCACGAGGCGCACCCCGAGGAGCTGGCAAGCGAGATCAGCCCCGAGCGCGAGAAGGCGATGGTGGCCGGTGCCGTGCGCACCGACCTGATCCTCTCGGCCGAGATCATGGTGATCGCCCTCAACGAGGTCGCCGACGAGGCCTTCTGGTCGCGCGCGATCATCATGGTCGTCGTCGCCCTGGGCATCACCGTGCTCGTCTACGGCGTGGTCGCGCTGATCGTGAAGATGGACGACGTCGGGCTGCGCCTGACCACCCGCAGTTCCAGCATGGCCAAGAAGGTCGGCCACGCGCTGGTCAAGGGGATGCCGCGGCTGCTGAGCGCGATCTCGATCGTCGGCACCGCGGCCATGCTCTGGGTCGGCGGACACATCCTCCTGGTCGGGGTCGACGAGCTGGGCTGGCACCCGCCCTACGAGCTCGTGCACCACCTCGAGGAGCTGGCCCACGACCTCGTTCCCGCGATCGGCGGGCTGCTGGGCTGGCTGGCCAACACGGCGGCCTCGGCCGTGATCGGCCTGGTGGTCGGTGCCGTGGTGGTGGCGGTGCTCACGCCGTTCGGGATCGGTCACGGCTCCAAGACCAAGCACGACGAGGCTCCGGCCGGCCACGGCGAGGATTCTTCCGCCCAGCCGGGTTCGCCCTAATCTGGAGCGCACGTCATCTGAGGCGCCCGTCGGTCTCCGCCGCGCGCTGCAGCCAGCATCGCCTTAAGGGGAGATCCATGGACTACAAGGTCGCAGACCTGAGTCTGGCCGACTACGGCCGGACCGAGATCACGCTCGCCGAGCACGAGATGCCGGGCCTGATGGCCATGCGTGAGCGCTACGGCAAGGACAAGCCGCTCGCGGGCGCCCGCATCGCCGGCTCGCTGCACATGACCGTGCAGACCGCGGTGCTCATCGAGACCCTGGTCGACCTCGGCGCCGAGGTCCGCTGGGCCTCGTGCAACATCTTCTCGACGCAGGACCACGCCGCCGCGGCGATGGTGGTGGGCCGTGAGGGCACCCCGGAGAACCCGCAGGGCGTCCCGGTCTTCGCCTGGAAGGGCGAGTCGCTGGAGGAGTACTGGTGGTGCACCCAGCAGATCCTGCTGTGGCCCGGCGGCGAGTTCGCGAACATGATCCTCGACGACGGCGGTGACGCCACGATGCTGGTCCACCTCGGCCTCGAGGCGGAGAAGACCGGCCAGGCCCCGGACCCGGCCAGCGCGAAGAGCGTCGAGCAGAAGGTCGTCTTCGAGGTCCTCCAGGCCTCGCTCGCCGAGAGCACGGACCGGTGGACCAAGGTCGCCGGCGAGCTGCGCGGCGTCACCGAGGAGACCACCACCGGCGTGCACCGCCTCTACGACATGATGCGCGAGGGCTCGCTGCTCTTCCCGGCCATCAACGTCAACGACTCGGTCACCAAGTCGAAGTTCGACAACCGCTACGGCTGCCGCCACTCGCTCATCGACGGCATCAACCGCGCCACCGACGTGCTGATCGGCGGCAAGGTCGCGGTGGTCTGCGGCTACGGCGACGTCGGCAAGGGCTGCGCCGAGTCGCTGCGCGGCCAGGGCGCCCGGGTCATCGTCACCGAGATCGACCCGATCTGCGCGCTGCAGGCCGCGATGGACGGCTACCAGGTCTCCACCCTGGAGGACGTCCTCGACGTCGCCGACATCGTCATCACCGCGACCGGCAACAAGGACGTCGTGTCCGCCGAGCAGATGTCGCGGATGAAGCACCAGGTCATCATCGGCAACATCGGTCACTTCGACAACGAGATCGACATGGCCGGTCTGGAGTCGTGGCCCGGTGTGGTGCGCAAGAACGTCAAGCCGCAGGTCGACCTGTTCAGCTTCCCGGCCGCCGACGGCCGCGACGGCCACACGGTGATCATCCTCTCCGAGGGCCGGCTGCTGAACCTCGGCAACGCGACCGGTCACCCGTCGTTCGTGATGTCGAACTCGTTCACCAACCAGGTGCTGGCGCAGATCGAGCTCTTCACCAAGCCCGAGGAGTACCCGGTCGGCGTCTACGTGCTGCCCAAGCACCTGGACGAGGAGGTCGCTCGCCTGCACCTCGACGCGCTGGGCGTGAGGCTCACGACCCTCAGCGAGGAGCAGGCGTCCTACCTCGGGCTCGACGTGTCCGGTCCCTTCAAGCCGGACCACTACCGGTACTGACCGCCTGCGGGCAACCGGCCGCAGGCACATCCGCAGCTCGGTGAGGGAAGAAACCAGCATGAACGACTTCACGCCGCGGGGGCGCGTCCTCGTCGTCGACGACGACGCGTCCCTCGCGGAGATGCTGTCGATCGTCCTGCGGCAGGAGGGCTTCGACAGCCGGGTCTGCCTGCGCGGGGACCAGGCCCTGGCAGAGTTCCGCGACTACCGCCCGGACGTGCTGCTGCTGGACCTGATGCTCCCGGGCAAGGACGGCATCGACGTCTGCAAGGAGGTCCGCGCCGAGTCCGGCGTGCCGATCGTGATGCTGACGGCCAAGGGCGACACCGTCGACATCGTGGTCGGGCTGGAGTCGGGCGCCGACGACTACGTCGTGAAGCCCTTCAAGCCCAAGGAGCTGGTGGCGCGGATCCGGGCCCGGGTGCGTCGACTCGACACACCCAGCCCGGAGACCCTCACCGTCGGCGACCTGACCATCGACGTGGCCGGGCACTCGGTGACCCGCGACGGCGCGCCGATCAACCTGACCCCGCTGGAGTTCGACCTGCTGGTCTGCCTGGCGCGCAAGCCCTGGCAGGTCTTCAGTCGTGAGGTGCTGCTGGAGCAGGTCTGGGGCTACCGCCACGCGGCCGACACCCGGCTCGTCAACGTCCACGTGCAGCGCCTGCGCTCGAAGGTCGAGCACGACCCGGAGAACCCCGAGATCGTGCTGACCGTGCGCGGCGTCGGCTACAAGGCCGGCGGCGCCTGAGCGGATCCCCCCGTTCAGCCGCGCGACCTGTCACCCTTGCGTCATGGCTGCGCGCATCCCTCCCGCCGTACGGCGGGGGCTGACGTTCTGGCGCCGCTCCATCCAGGCGCGCGTCGTGGCGAGCACCGTCCTGCTCTCCGCGGCCGTGGTCGGCGTGGTGGGGTGGTTCCTGCTCCAGCAGACCCGTGAGGGGCTGCTGGACCAGCGCGTCGAGCAGGTGCTGGCCGAGGCGGCCAACGAGACCGACGAGGCCGCGCAGCGGTTGGCGGCGGTGCCCGGCACCGACATCGACGTCGCCGGCCAGCGCTCCCAGTTGGTGGAGCCGATCATCCTGCGCGGGGCCGGCCGCGGCTTCAGCGTGGTGCTCGCGCCCCCCGCCGCCCCGGCCGGCGACCTCGCGGAGGCGGGTGCCCTGCGCACCCAGGGGCTGAGCCCGGGCAGCGTGCCCACGTCGCTGCAACGCCACTTCCAGGGCGGTGGGGACACGGCCTGGACCTACACCCGGATCACCAGCACCGACGAGGCCGGCGCGACCACCAGCGGCCCCGGCGTCGCGGTCGGCTCGCAGGTCATCCTGCCGGCCGACGGAGAGACCTACACGCTCTACTACCTGTTCCCGCTCACCGAGCAGGAGGAGACCCTCAGCCTGGTCACCCGGGCCCTGCTGACCGCGGCCGGGCTGCTGCTGGTCTTCGTGGCCGGGTTGACCTGGCTGGTGACCCGCCAGGTGGTGGCCCCGATCCGACTCGCCCGGCAGGTGGCCGAGCGGCTGGCCTCGGGGCAGCTGCAGGAGCGGCTCAAGGTCACCGGGGAGGACGACCTGGCGCGACTGGCGACCTCGTTCAACCAGATGGCCTCCAACCTCCAGCGCCAGATCCGCCAGCTCGAGGAGCTCAGCCGGATGCAGCGCCGCTTCGTCTCGGACGTCTCCCACGAGCTGCGCACCCCACTGACCACCGTGCGGATGGCCAGCGACGTCCTGCACGACGCCCGCGAGGACTTCGACCCGGTCACCGCGCGCGCCGCGGAGCTGCTGCAGCAGGAGCTCGACCGGTTCGAGATGCTGCTGGTGGACCTCCTCGAGATCAGCCGCTTCGACGCGGGCGCCGCGGTGCTCGAGCTCGAGGACGTGGACCTGGTCGACGTCGCGCAGCGGATCGTCGACACCCTCCAGCCGCTGGCGCGCCAGCGCGGCACCCGGGTGATCGTGCAGGCACCGCAGGAGCCCTGTCTCGCGGAGGCGGACGTACGGCGCGTGGAGCGGATCGTGCGCAACCTGGTGACCAACGCCATCGACCATGCCGAGACCGGAGACATCGTGGTGCATGTGGCCGGAGACGACCATGCGGCGGCCATCGCCGTACGCGACCACGGGGTGGGCCTGGCGCCGGGGGAGCCGGCGCTGGTCTTCAACCGCTTCTGGCGCGCGGACCCGGCCCGAGCCCGCACCAGCGGCGGCACCGGGCTCGGCCTCTCGATCGCGTTGGAGGACACCCACCTGCACGGGGGCTGGCTCCAGGCCTGGGGCCGCTCGGGCGAGGGCGCGCAGTTCCGGCTGACGCTGCCTCGCCGGGCCGGCACCACCCTCGGCCAGAGCCCGCTGCCGCTGGTTCCGCTGCCGGACGTGGAGCGTGCGCGATGACCGGACCTGGTCGTCTGCGAGGTCGTCGCCTCGCCATGGCGCTGCTGCTGGTGGGGATCACCGCGCTGCTCAGCGGGTGCGTCACCCTGCCGGAGAGCGGTCCGGTCCGCGAGGGCGACGCCGAGACGCAGGGCGCCGACGTGCCCGGGATCAGCTACGAGCCCCGGCCGCCGCAGCCCGGCGAGTCGGCGGCCGAGATCGTCAGCCACTTCATGGAGGCGATGACCGCCACCCCCGTCCAGACCGGGGTGGCGCGCAAGTTCCTCACCCAGGACGCCCGCAGCGTCTGGAACCCCGAGCTGGAGACGATCCTGTACGAGGACGCGGGGACCCCGCGTGGCTCCGGCGTCCTCGAGGTCGAGCTGAGCGGGGCCCACCACCTGAACTCGCGCGGAGCCTGGCTGGGTGCGCTGCCCCGCGAACGCCGCACCCTGCGGTTCACCATGGCGGTCGAGGACGGGGAGTGGCGCATCGCCAACGCGCCGAACGCGCTGGTCGTGCCCACGTCGTGGTTCGAGCAGAGGTTCCGCCAGGTCTCGCTGTTCTTCCTCGACCAGAGCGCGCGGATCCTGGTGCCCGAGCCGGTCTTCGTGCCGCGCGGGGACCAGCTGGCCACCACGCTCACCCGGGGGCTGGTCAACGGCCCCGGGCCGGGGCTGGCGCAGGTCTCGCGCACCTTCTTCCCGGCCGGCACCCGCTGGGAGCTGTCGGTCCCGGTGAGCAACGCCGGGATGGCGGAGGTCTCCCTGCAGGGGGAGCCGGGGGCGCTGACCCCGGAGGGGGCCGAGCTGGTCATGGCCCAGCTGGCCTGGACGCTGCGACAGGTGCCGACGATCCGCTCGATCCGCCTGCTCGTGGGTGGCGAGCCGGTCGCCACCCCCAACGGGGCGACCGAGTTCCCCGTCACCTACGGCACCGAGGTCGATCCCACCGTGCTCACCGCCAGCGCCCAGGTCTTCGGACTGCGCGAGGGCCGGGTCGTGCTGGCGACGCCGGACGCCGACGACGAGAGGCTGGACGGGCCCCTGGGAGCGCCGGGAGCCCGGTTGCGCGACTTCGCCGTGGACCTGCAGGCCACGCACGTCGCCGGCATCAGCCGCGACGGCAGCCGGGTACTGCTGGCCTCGCTGAACGAGCACAGCCCGGTCACCACGGCGGTCGTCGGCGCGCGCGACCTGCTGAAGCCCGCCTGGGACTTCGCCGACCGGCTCTGGCTGGTCGACCGGACCGGACGGGGCGCGGAGGTGTCGGTGCTGGTCGGCGATCGGCGGCGCGTCGTCGATGTGCCCGGCATCAGCGGGCGCCGGGTCAGTGACTTCGTCGTCTCGCGCGACGGCAGCCGCCTGGTCGTGGTCATCGACTCCGCGGCCGGCGACTCGGTGATGGTCAGCCGGATCATCAGCGACGAGCGCGGCCGGGTGCTGCGCGCCGCCCCGGCCGATCGCATCGGCTGGCCGCGCGACGAGGCGCTCGACATCCGCGACATCGGGTGGCGCACCCCCACCGCGCTCGCCCTCGCCCACGTGGTCACCCAGGACCTGGCCGAGATCCGGACCATCTCGGCCGACGGCTCCCCGGGAAGCCTGGAGGACCAGGTGGCGCCGATCCTGCTGCGCGAGGACGTCCGGCGGCTGATCAGCTCGCCGGACCTGACCGAGGAGCTCTACGTGGCCACCACCGCCGGGGTCTTCGACCTCAGCGACCGGGAGCGGGGCACCACCACCATCGACCCGGCGATCACCGCGCTGAGCTACGTGGGCTGAGGGATCGCGGGCGTCCTCCACAGGGCCGGCCGCGGGCCTTGCCAGCGCGGCCCCGGCGGGCTGCGATGGCCGCTGTGATCGATGCCGCGGCCGACCTGCTCACCGGCTCCTCGTGCGTGGGCTGCGGGCGACCCGGCAGGCTGCTGTGCCGGGCCTGCGCCGCGGCGCTCCCCGATCGCCCGTTCCCGGCCTGGCCGACCCCGGTGCCGCCCGGTCTCGCCCCGCCGTGGGCGGCCGCGGAGTACGACGCCGCGGTGCGCGAGATGGTGATCGGACACAAGGAGCACCGGCGGCTTGCCCTGCGCCCGCACCTGGCCCGGCTGCTGGCGCTCGCGGTCCACGGCGCGCTCGCCTGCGCGACCGGACCGGTGGTGCTGGTGCCGGTGCCCTCGCGCCGGGCCACGGTGCGGGCCCGGGGGCACGAGCCCACCTGGGCTCTGACCCGCGATGCGGCGCGCGTGCTGCAGGGCGACGGGCTCGCGGTTGCGGCGCGCCGGGTGCTCGCCGTACGGCGCGGCGTGCTCGACCAGGCGGGGCTGGGGGCCCAGGCCCGTGCGGCGAACCTGGCCGGCTCGCTGTGCTGCCCCACGCCCGCGCTGCGCCGACTGGGCAGGCAGCATCCGCGCGCGTGCCTGGTGGTGTGCGACGACGTGCTCACCACCGGTGCCACCGCGCGCGAGGCGCAGCGGGCACTGGAGGCGGTCGGGCTCAGCGTCCTCGGCGTCGCCGCGGTCGCGGCCACCCGCCGTCGGCACCCGCCGCGCCTCGGCGAAGGCCCTGCAGAGGTGCCCGGCGAGGGACCCGTACGGCGTGGTGACGACGGTCACCGACCACATTGAGACACCCCTCCTTTCTTCCGTCAGGCCGACGGACTAACGTCACGTCATGGAGTCCGTCCGGGTCCGTGGTTGCGTCACTGGGACGCTTCGGGTCTGCCCGGACGTCAGGTGGCAAGCCGATGCCAGTCGCAGGCGAAACGGCCCACGTAAGGCCCGCACGCGCACCTCGTCCCTGCGGGGGTCCGAGGTGATCGGGCAGCTGATCACGGTGCGGCTTAGAAGTAAGTCCTGCCTCGCCCCCGCCGTCAGATACGGCGACGGGCGGGAGAAGGTGGGTAGTGGCATCAAGCTGCGAGAACCTCAGCAGGCGATTGTGGGGACGAAGACCAGGTCGGCCGGGCGGACTCCATCCCACCCGAGCACCGGGCCCTGCGCGGCCCGCGCTGCGCCCTGCTCCCGCAGGGACATGCCCGGGAGGTGGAACAGCCATATTGGTTGCTACATGAGAAGCACGGAGGTTCACCATGGACGTCGTGGTCACCAGCAGGCACTGCGAGGTGTCGGATCGGTTCCGCAGTCACGTCGACGAGAAGCTCGCCCGGCTTGAGAAGCACGATCACCGCATCCAGCGTGTCCAGGTGGAGGTGGAGAAGGAGCGCAACCCGCGCCAGGCCGACCGCAGCGTGCGCGTCGAGCTGACCGCCTTCTCCAAGGGACCTGTGATCCGCGCCGAGGCGGCCGCCGAGGACAAGATGGGGGCCCTCGACCTCGCGATCGACAAGATGGCCGCGCAGATGCGCCGTGCCGCGGACCGGCGACGCGTCCACCGTGGACGGCACACGCCGGTCTCGGTGGGGGAGGCCCTCGCCGACGTGGTGCCCAGCAGTGACGAGAGCGACGAGTCCGAGGTGACAGAGCGTCGCGTCGGGCCGATCGCGGTGACCGGCGACGGGCCGCTGGTGGTGCGCGAGAAGACGCACGCGGCCTCGCCGATGACGCTGGACCAGGCGCTGTACGAGATGGAGCTCGTCGGCCACGACTTCTACCTGTTCGTGGACAAGGAGAGTGAGCGTCCTTCGGTGGTCTACCGCCGCCGCGGCTACGACTACGGCGTGATCTCGCTGGACCTCCAGGCCCAGACGACCGAGCTGGGCTGAGCATCCGGGGCCGCTGGCGGTCCTGAACAGCTGAGCGGCGGGGCGGTCCCTACGGGGCCGCCCCGTCGGCGTCCGGCGGGGCGTGCGCGCGTGGGCGCGGGTGGTCCTCAGCCCCGAGGGCGGGCATGATGCGTCTGTGAGCGACCCAGATGGCACCGCCGGACCAGAGCCGATCCGCGTCCTGGTCGTCGATGACCAGGAGCTGTTCCGTCGCGGGCTGACGATGCTGCTGGGGGTGGAGCCCGGCATCGACGTCGTCGGCGAGGCCGGGGACGGGATCGAGGGCACCGACCTGGCGACCCAGGTGATGCCCGATGTCGTGCTGCTCGACGTGCGGATGCCGCGCCGCTCGGGCATCGAGGCGTGCCTGGCCATCAAGGAGGCGGTCCCGTCGGCGAAGATCATCATGCTCACCGTCTCCGACGAGGAGGGCGACCTCTACGAGGCGGTGAAGAGCGGCGCCGCGGGCTATCTGCTCAAGGACTCCTCGATCGAGGAGGTGGCCCAGGCGGTCCGTCTGGTGGCCGAGGGGCAGTCGCTGATCAGCCCCTCGATGGCCGTCAAGCTCATCGACGAGTTCAAGCAGATGTCACGCTCCGAGCGCAGCCAGGTGCCGGGCCTGCGGCTCACCGAGCGTGAGCTCGAGGTGCTGCGGCTGGTCGCCCGGGGGCTCAACAACCGCGAGATCGCCCGGCAGCTGTTCATCAGCGACAACACGGTCAAGAACCACGTGCGCAACATCTTGGAGAAGCTCCAGCTGCACTCCCGGATGGAGGCCGTGATGTACGCGGTGCGGGAGAAGCTGCTCGACCTGCCGTGAGCGAGCCGAGATGAGCGGGACGAGCCTCTCCCTGGCCCAGGCCCGACGGGTGGTGCTGGGGGCCCAGGGCTTCCTGGACCGGCGCCACACACCGCCGACGATGCGCACCCTGGACCGCACCCTGACCCGTACCGGCGTGCTTCAGGTGGACTCGGTCAACGTGCTGACCCGCGCGCACTACATGCCGCTGTACTCCCGGATGGGGCCCTACGACACCGACCTGCTGCACCGCGCCAGCGAGCGCCGTCCCCGGCGGATGGTGGAGTACTGGGCGCACGCCCAGGCACTGATGCCGGTCGAGCTGTGGCCGGTGATGCACCACCGCCGCGAGCACTACCGCGCCGCCCGGGGCAAGTGGTCGGGGATGGCGGCTCGCCCCGAGCTGATGGCGTCGGTCCTGGAGCAGGTGCGGGTGCGTGGGCCGGTGACGGCTCGCGACCTCGACGACGGGCGGCCCCGCGCTCGCGAGCACTGGGGCTGGAACTGGTCGGAGGCGCGCAAGGTCCTCGACTACCTGTTCCTGGTCGGGGACGTCGCCATCGCGGGCCGCAACCGGCAGTTCGAGGTGGTCTACGACCTGCCGGAGCGGGTGCTGCCGCGCAGCGTGCTGGAGCTGCCCGTGCCCGGCGAGGCGGAGGCCCACCGCGAGCTGGTGCGCCGGGCCGCCCGCTCGCACGGGATCGCCTCCGCCCCGTGCCTGCGCGACTACTACCGGCTGCCGGCGGGGGCGGTGGAGCCGGCGATCGCCGAGCTCGTCGGGGCCGGCGAGCTGCTCCCGGTCTCCGTGCAGGGCTGGGGCCGCCCGGCGTACCTGCACCGCGACGCCCGGCTGCCGCGCAAGGTGCGCGCCCGGGCGCTGCTGAGCCCCTTCGACCCGCTGTGCTGGGAGCGCAGCCGCACCGAGTCGCTGTTCGGCTTCCGCTACCGCATCGAGATCTACGTTCCCGCCGAGCGACGCGTGCACGGCTACTACGTGCTGCCGTTCCTGCTCGGCGAGCGGATCGTGGCCCGGGTCGACCTCAAGGCCGACCGGCCGACGGGGCGACTGCTGGTGCGCGGCGCGTACGCCGAGGAGCACGCCCCCGAGGAGACGGCCGCCGAGCTGGCCGCCGAGCTGGTCCAACTGGCCGGCTGGCTCGGGGTGGGCGAGGTGGTGGTGGAGCCCCGTGGAGACCTCGCGCCTGCCCTGGCCAGCGCGCTGACCTGCCCAGACGCGCCGTAGTCGGGTTCCGTGGGCGGTGCTGGGTAGCATGACCGCTGGGGCGCCGTGTCGCGGTGCCTGCACCGTGCGGCAGCAGCTGCGCCCAGTCCACCATCCAGGAGTTCAGCCCGTGGCCATCCTCGACAGAATCCTCCGCATCGGCGAGGGCAAGATCCTCCGACAGCTCGAGGCCGTCGCCAAGGCCGTCAACGCGATCGAGGACGACTTCGTCAAGATGAGCGACGAGGAGCTGCGGGGCATGACCGCGGAGTTCCGCGAGCGCCTCGAGCAGGGCGAGAGCGTCGACGACCTGATGCCGGAGGCGTTCGCCACGGTCCGCGAGGCCGCCAAGCGGGTCATCGGCCAGCGTCACTACGACGTGCAGGTGATGGGCGGCGCCGCGCTGCACCTGGGCAACATCGCCGAGATGAAGACCGGTGAGGGCAAGACCCTGGTCGCGACCATGCCGGCGTACCTGAACGCGCTGCCGGGCAAGGGCGTGCACATCGTCACCGTCAACGACTACCTGGCGAAGTACCAGTCCGAGATGATGGGCCGCGTCTTCCACTTCCTGGGCCTCAGCGTCGGCGTCATCCTGCCGAGCATGCGCCCCGACGAGCGGCGCGCGGCGTACAACTGCGACATCACCTACGGCACCAACAACGAGCTCGGCTTCGACTACCTGCGCGACAACATGGCCAGCTCCATCGAGGAGTGCGTCCAGCGCGCCCACCACTACGCGATCGTCGACGAGGTCGACTCGATCCTGATCGACGAGGCGCGGACCCCGCTGATCATCAGCGGCCCCACCCAGGACGAGGTCCGCTGGTACGGCGAGTTCGCCAAGATCGCGCGCAAGCTCACCAAGGACGTCGACTACGAGGTCGACGAGAAGAAGCGCACGATCTCGGTGCTCGAGCCCGGCATCACCAAGGTCGAGGACCACCTCGGCATCGACAACCTCTACGACTCGGTCAACACGCCGCTGATCTCCTTCATGAACAACTCCATCAAGGCCAAGGAGCTGTTCCGCAACGACAAGGAGTACGTCGTCATGAACGGCGAGGTGCTCATCGTCGACGAGCACACCGGCCGGATGCTCGCCGGCCGGCGCTACAACGACGGCCTGCACCAGGCGATCGAGGCCAAGGAGGGCGTCGAGGTCCGCGAGGAGTACCAGACGCTCGCCACGGTCACCCTGCAGAACTACTTCCGCCTCTACGAGAAGCTCTCCGGCATGACCGGAACCGCGATGACCGAGGCGGCCGAGTTCGACAAGATCTACAAGCTCGGCGTGGTGCAGATCCCGACCAACAAGCCGATGCTGCGCATCGACCAGCCGGACCTGGTCTACCGCACCGAGGAGGCGAAGTACCTCGCCGTCGTCGAGGACATCGCCGAGCGCCACAAGAAGGGCCAGCCGGTGCTGGTCGGCACGGTCTCGGTGGAGAAGTCCGAGCACCTCTCGGCGCTGATGAAGAAGAAGGGCATCCCGCACACGGTGCTCAACGCCAAGGTGCACGCCGACGAGGCGGCCATCGTGGCGATGGCGGGTCACCGCGGCGCGATCACGGTCGCGACCAACATGGCCGGTCGAGGCACCGACATCATGCTCGGTGGGTCCGTGGAGTTCCTGGCCGACCAGGAGCTGCGCAAGAAGGGCCTGGAGCCGGTCGGGGACACCGCCGCGGAGTACGACGCGGCCTGGCCCGAGGTGCTCGAGCGGATCAAGGAGCAGGTCGCCTCCGAGCACGAGGCCGTCACCGAGCTCGGCGGGCTCTACGTCGTCGGCACCGAGCGGCACGAGTCGCGCCGCATCGACAACCAGCTGCGTGGACGCTCGGGCCGCCAGGGCGACCCGGGCGAGTCCCGCTTCTACCTGTCGCTGCAGGACGAGCTGATGCGGCTGTTCAAGTCCGACTGGGTGGACCGGGTGCTCACCGTGCTCAAGGTCCCCGACGACGTGCCGATCGAGAACAAGCGCGTCACCGGCGCGATCGCCAGCGCCCAGGGCCAGGTGGAGTCGCAGAACTTCGAGTCGCGCAAGAACGTCCTCAAGTACGACGACGTGATGAGCCGCCAGCGCGAGGTGATCTACCGCGAGCGCCGCGAGGTGCTCGAGGGCAAGGACCTCGCCGAGCAGGTGCGGACCTTCATCGAGGACGTGATGACCGGCTACGTCAACGGGTCCACCCAGGACTACCCCGAGGACTGGGACCTCGAGGGCCTGTGGACCGCGCTGGGTCAGCTCTACCCCGTCTCACTCGATCTCGAGCAGCTCGAGAAGGAGGCCGGTGGTCGCGCCAACCTGAGCCGCGAGCGCCTGGTCGAGGACCTGCGCGCGGACGCCCTGGACGCCTACGCCAAGCGGGAGGCCGAGGTCGGCGCCGAGGTGATGCGCGAGCTCGAGCGTCGGGTGCTGCTCTCGGTGATCGACCGCAAGTGGCGCGAGCACCTCTACGAGATGGACTACCTGCGCGAGGGCATCTACCTGCGGGCGTACTCGCAGCGCGACCCGCTGGTGGAGTACCAGCGCGAGGGCTTCGACATGTTCTCGGTGATGATGGACGCCATCAAGGAGGAGGCCGTCGGCTTCCTGTTCAACCTCGAGGTCCAGGTCGACGAGGTCGACGAGGAGGACCCGGCCGAGGCGGCCCAGGAGCCGGCCCAGAGCGGTCTCGGCGCGCCCGCGGTGGAGCTGGAGAAGAAGCGCGAGGCGCCGCAGATCCGGGCCAAGGGGCTCAGCAAGCCCGCTGTCCCGCAGCAGCTCACCTACTCGGCGCCCACCGAGGACGGCGACGTCGAGGTCGTCACCGAGGAGGCCGACGACCCCTACGCCGGGACCGGGCGCAACGCGGACTGCCCCTGCGGCTCGGGCAAGAAGTTCAAGAAGTGCCACGGCGCACCGGGCGGGCCGACGGGTCTCACCACGCGCGTCAACGGCTGAGCCGGGCTCAGGCGAACTCCAGGGCGGTGCACTGCCAGCGCCCGGCCAGGATCTCGAAACGGGCCGCGAGGGCACGCGAGCGCGCGCCGTACCTGACCCGGGCGCTGACCTCGGCGACGTCGCGGGAGACGAAGCTGGCGTGGATCGTCTCGACGTGGGGGCGCAGCTCGGGGCGGCGCTCGCGCCCGTGCCCGGCGCGGTGCAGGCCCGCCTGCGCCACCAGCACCGCCCGCCGGGAGAGGTCGTCGTGGACGCGCGGCGCGGTCCAGCGCACGAGCTGGGACACCGGGCGGTCGCCGTACACGATCTCGACGGCGGCCTGGGTGTAGCGCCGGGCCCACCTCTCGAGGTCGTCGCGCACGCGGACGTCGATGGAGATGACGTCCGCGCCGGCGCCGCGCGGCTCTCCGCCCGTCTCCGGCGGGTCGAGCCGCGGCTGGAGATCGAGAGCCAGGGTGCCCTGCACGCTCGCGAGAGGCACCTGCCCGCGCAGCGGCGTGACCTTGTCGTGGAAGGGCGTCATCGGATCCTCCTGGGGAGCCGCAGGGTGGTGGTGGGCAGGATGAGGTCGGGATCGGGGCCGATGCGCTCGCCGTTGGCGGCGTAGATCGCGCGCCAGCGCGCGTCGACGACGGCGGGCGAGGCGTCGTCGGGCAGCGCCGCGGCCGCGATGTCCCACAGGCTGTCGCCGGGCCGGACGACCACGACGTGGCCGCCGCGGGCCGCGGGCTGCTCCGTCCCGGGGGCGCTGTCGGGGGCGGTGGGCTCCGGGCGCTGCGGGGAGGGCGACAGGGGCCTCGGCGTGTCGCGGGGGCTCGAGGGCCGCTCCGGGAGGGGCAGCCCCTCGAGGGCCGAGCTGCCGCCCTCGTCACCGTGCACGTGGGTCGGTACGGCGTGCGCGGGCGCGGCGAGGCCGCCCACCAGGGCGACCCCGCACGCGGTGAGCAGGAGCCGGCGCAGCGCCCTGGGGCAGCCGACGGTGCGCGTCGTGGCCCGCCCGCGCGCGGCCTCGGCGGCCACCGCGGTGGTGATCAGCCACAGCCACAGGGCAGCGCCCAGGGCGAGGAGCGCGGCCAGCCAGACCAGCAGGACGTCGAAGGGCTGGGCGGCCAGCGTGGCGTGCGCCCAGGCGTGGCGCGCGGAGCGCAGCTCACCCGCGGTCGCCGCCGCGAGCAGGGCGACCAGTCCGGTCACGGCCAGCCAGACCGCGAGGCAGCGCCCGAGTGGTGCGCGTTCGACAGGTCCGGCCATCGCCCTGATCCCTTCGTTTGCGTGCGTTTACCTCATTCAAAGTCCGTTCATGGCGTTGGTCAATCGTTTGTCCACAGTGGATTCGGGAAGGCCGGCGTGGCAAGGTCGGCACATGTCCTGGGAGGAACAGCTGTTCGCGCTCTTCGACGACCTGGAGTCCCAGGCGGACACGCTCTTCCAGGCCGAGCGGGAGCTGGAGCTGGCCGACCGGATCCGCGCGGAGTACCAGCACGTCGACCTGGACAGCCGGTTGATGGCCTCGCTGGAGCGCGAGCTCACCGTGTCCCTGCGCGGCGTGGGGCAGGTCGGTGGCGTGCTGCAGCGCGTGGGCCCGGGCTGGTTCCTGCTGCAGGGTCCGGGCCAGGACTGGATCGTCGCGAGCGCCGCCGTGCTCACGCTACGGGGAGCCTCGCCACGGTCGGTGCCGCGGGAGGCCTGGTCACCGATCCACCGGCTGGGGCTGTCCTCGGCGCTGCGCCGGATCGCCGACGCCGGGGAGCGGTGCGTGGTCCACCTCGTCGACGGCGCCCGGCACGACGTCACGTTGTCCCGGGTCGGCCACGACTTCGTGGAGGTGCTCAGCGGCGAGGGACGCTCGGCGCGCTCCGTCCTGGTGGCCTACGCCGGGCTGGCGGCCGTGCAGAGCCGTGACTGAGCGCCGACGCAGCGCTCAGGTGGCGTCTACGTCGTAGGGCGGGAGCTCGCCCTCGGCGAGGGGGCGCAGGCCCTTGCGAGCGGGTGCCGCGGCGGCGGCGTCGTCGTCCTCCAGCGCCTCCATGATGTGCTTGCGGACCACGTTGCGGGGGTCGAGGTCGGTGAGCTCGAGATCGGAGAACTCCGGGCCCAGCTCGGTGCGCAGCTCGTCGCGGGTGGCGTTGGCGAAGTCACGCGCCTTGCGGACGAACTGGCCCAGCTGCTTGGCCACCTCGGGCAGCCGATCGGGGCCGAAGACGAGCACGGCGACGAAGGCGATCACCGCCAGCTCGGTCAGCCCGACACCCCACACAGGTCAGAACTTACTGGTGGGCGTGAGCCCCAGCTGCATGCCGGCCAGGCCGCGGCCGCGGCCCGCCAGTCCCTCGGCGACCTGACGCAGCACCTGGGCGGCGGGGGCGGCGGGGTCGGCCTCGACGATCGGCTTGCCGGCGTCGCCTCCCTCGCGCAGGGAGATGTCCAGCGGGATCTCCCCGAGCACGCGCACGTCGTAGCCGAACCGCTCGGAGAGCGTCTTGGCGACCCGGGCGCCACCGCCGGATCCGAAGACCTCCAGGCGGTGCTCGGGCCCGCAGTGGGGGCAGGGCAGGAAGCTCATGTTCTCGACCACGCCGACGACGCGCTGGTGCATCATCGAGGCCATCGTGCCGGCTCGCTCCGCGACCTCGGCGGCCGCCTCCTGCGGCGTGGTGACGACCACGACCTCCGCGTTGGGCAGGTGCTGGCCCAGGGAGATCGCGACGTCGCCGGTGCCCGGGGGCAGGTCGAGCAGGAGCACGTCGAGATCGCCCCAGTAGACGTCGGAGAGCATCTGGACCAGCGCCCGGTCCAGCATCGGGCCACGCCAGGCGACGACCTGGTCGCGGCGGGGCTTCAGCATCCCGATGGAGATCACCGAGACGCCGGACGCGGTGGGGACCGGCATGATCAGGTCCTCGACCTGGGTCGGGCGGGCGTCGGCGACCCCGAGCATGGCCGGCACCGAGTGGCCGTAGATGTCGGCGTCGACGACGCCGACCTTCAGGCCCAGCTGGGCCATCACCAGGGCGAGGTTGACCGTCACCGAGGACTTGCCGACGCCGCCCTTGCCGCTGGCGATCGCGAACACCTTGGTCAGCGAGCCCGGCTGGGCGAACGGGATCTCGCGCTGCGCCTGGCCGCCGCGCAGCACCTCCTGCAGGCCCTGGCGCTGCTCGCCGGTCATCACCCCCAGGTGGAGGTCCACCCCGGTCACCCCGGGCACCCGGCGCAGCGCCGCCTCGACGTCGCGGTTGATGGTGTCCTTCATCGGACAGCCGGCGACGGTGAGAAGGACGGTCAGCGCGACGGTGCCGTCGTCGCGGACCTCGACGGCCTCGACCATCCCGAGCTCGGTGATGGGGCGCTTGATCTCGGGGTCGTTCACGGTCGCCAGCGCAGCGGTGACCTGCTCGACGGTGGGGGTGCTCATGATGCGCAAGCGTAGACCTTGCGCCTCAGCGCTCCCGCCTCGGAGGGCCCTCCGTCGCACCGGCGACGCTCTCACCCTCCTCGGCGGAGCCGGACCGGGCACGCTCGTCGAGCTCGTGCAGCAGGGTGCGCAGCTCCGAGCGCAGGTAGTCGCGGGTCGCCACCTCGCCCAGCGCCATCCGCAGCGACGCCACCTCGCGGGCCAGGAACTCCATGTCGGCGTGGGCGCGTGCGTTGGCCTGCCGGTCCTGCTCGGCGATCACCTTGTCGCGCATCTCCTGGCGGTTCTGCGCGAGCAGGATCAGCGGCGCGGCGTACGACGCCTGCAGGCTGAGCATCAGCGTCAGGAAGATGAACGGGTAGGCGTCGAAGTCCATGTCGCCGGGGGCGGCCCAGTTCCAGCCCACCCAGACCAGCACGAACAGCGTCATGTAGATCAGGAAGCGCGCGGTGCCCATGAACCGGGCGAACTGCTCGGCGAAGACGCCGAACGTGTCCGAGTCGTAGGAAGGGCGCCGGACGAGGTGGCGACGGGTGTCGCGGGGCGTGTCCAGGCGCGGCGTGCGGGAGGTACGGCTCTCTGCCATCGCTCAGATCACCGACCCCGGGGCCTTGCGGTGGGCGGCGGGGCGCCCCCGTCTGGCCACCCGGTCGCGCCAGCCGTCGGGCAGCATGTGGTCGAGCAGGTCGTCCACGGTGACCGCGCCCAGCAGCCGGCCCTCCTCGTCCACGACCGGCGCGGCGACGAGGTTGTAGGTGGCGAGGTGCGCGGCCACCTCGTCGATGCCCGCCTCCGGGCGCAGCGGGTCCATCGAGGAGTCCAGCGCCGCGGCCACCAGCGTGGAGGGCGGCTCGCGCAGCAGCCGCTGGATGTGGGCGACGCCGAGCAGCTTGCCGGTGGGCGGCTCCAGCGGCTGACGACAGACGTAGACCAGGGCGGCCAGGGCGGGGGAGAGCTCGGGGTTGCGCACGTGGGCCAGGGCGTCGGCGACGGTGGCGTCGGGGCCGAGGATCACCGGCTCGGGCGTCATCATCGCGCCGGCGGTGTGCTCGGCGTACGACATCAGCCGCCGCACGTCCTCGGCCTCCGAGGGCTGCATCAGCTCGAGCAGCTGCGCGGCGGTCTCGGGCGGGAGATCGGCGATCAGGTCCGCCGCGTCGTCGGCCGACATCTCCTCGAGGACGTCGGCGGCACGCTGGGAGTCGAGGTGCTCGAGGATCTCGACCTGGTCCTCGTCGGGCAGCTCCTCGAGGACGTCGGCGAGGCGCTCGTCGTCCAGCGCGGCCACCACCGCGGTACGCCGTTCGGGGGGCAGGTCGTGGATCATGTTGGCGGCGTCGGCCGGGCGCATCTCGTTGAGCGCCGCGATCAGGTGGGTCGCGCCCTGGGAGGCCTCGCGCTGGGTGAGGTTCTCGACCTCCCACCAGTCGACGACGTGCGACTGACCCCGGCGGCGGAACCCCTTGCCGGGCTCCTGGATCGCGACCCGACTCAGCACCCAGTCGCGGTTGCGGGCCTGCTCCATGGCGACGTCGTAGACGGTGCCCACCGTGCCGGTTCCCTTGACCCGCACCTCGCGGTCCAGCATCTGGCCGATCACCAGGGTCTCGGTGGGGCGCTGCTCGAAGCGGCGCATGTTGAGCAGCCCGGTGGTGTAGACCTGACCGCTGTCGATGTTGGTGACGCGGGTCATCGGCACGAAGATCCGCCGGCGGCCGAAGACCTCGGCGACCAGGCCGAGGACGCGCGGCTGGTTGGCCTCGGTCCGCAGCGCTACGACGAGGTCGCGGACCTTGCCCACCTGGTCGCCCTGGGGGTCGAAGATCGGCAGGCCGACGAGCCGGGCGGCGTAGACGCGGGGAGGGGTGGTGCTCACCAGCGTCACGCTACCGGGTGTCCCGGGCGCGGTGCCTCAGCGGCGCCGCAGTCGGCGCAGCGCCCCGCCCACTCGTCCGGCGCCCGAGGCGGCGCGCCCGCGCCAGCCGCCGTGCGCGCGCGCCGCGGGCGTCCCCGCCGCCCCGCTGCGCTCGCGCACATCGGCGAGCAGCCGGGCGGAGAGCTCGACGGCGACCCGGGCCACCTCCGCGTCGGTCACCGAGGAGGGGTGGCGCCGCGGCGGCAGGGCGTCGGGGACCAGCAGGGAGTCCAGCTCGCCCACCACGTGGAAGCCACGTGCGCGCACCAGCTCGACCGAGGCGCGGGCCCGCTCACGGCACTCCTCCTGCTGGTCGGGGCCGGGCCAGAACCGGTCGCCGCCGCGCGGCACCAGCCGCTCGTCGGCGAGGAAGGAGCGGATCCACACGCCCCGGTCGTGGGCGCGCGAGAAGTCGTCGAGGTGCTCGTTGATCCGGCGCAGGGTCTCGGCCTCGACGACCCCCATCGAGCTGTTGGCGAAGGCGGTCGAGACCTCGAACCCGGACGGGTCCAGGCCCAGGACGCCGGCGAAGCGGTCCCACAGCGTGCTGCGCGGCGCACCGGGCGGGGGCGTGGTCAGCACGTGCACCCGCTCGCTGGGCACGAGGTCGCCCCAGCGCTCGAGCACCAGGCGCAGGTCGAGCGCGCGCCAGTCCCAGACCGTGAGCGGGTCGGGGGAGACCGTGCGCGCGTAGTCCTCGATCCGGGTGGTGCTCTTGTTCTTCAGCGACTCCTGCCAGCTGGAGGTGAACAGGCTGAGCGGCTCACGCGCGGTGACGATCACGTGCACCTCGGTGGGCGCCAGCGCCTCGACCATCTCCCGTGCCTGCTCGGCGGTGGCGGAGCAGAAGAACTCGTGGCTGATCACGGCGTCGTGCGGCCACGCGGCGACCTCGTCGCGCAGCACGTCCCACGAGGACGGCGCCCGCGGGTTGCGCCTGCCCACATGGGGGTCGCCGCGGACCACCAGCGAGGCCCAGAGGTGATCGCGCCGCTCCCGCCCCGGCAGCAGCATCCCCGCCTCGCGCAGCTCCTCGCGCTGGGCCCACATCACCGTCTGCAGGTAGCTGGTCCCGGTCTTGGGCAGCCCGATGTGGACGAAGACGCGGCGGCTCATCCCAGCTGGCTCGAGTATCGCTCGAGGAGTGTCTCCAGCTTCTCCTGGTCGCGGCGCGCGACCGGGAGCAGCAGCTCCTGGACGATGTCGGTCAGCTCGGCGACGCGCAGGTGCAGGCTCCGGCACTCCTGGACCTCCGCCTCCAGCTCGTCGAGGCGGGCCTCGAGCCGGGCCGTACCGCGAAGCCGGTCAACCAGTTTGCTCATCGTTCTCACTCCTGCCACGTGACGACCATGCGGCACGCTCGACGGTGTTGGGCCATGGCCGCGGGGTTGGGTGCCTTCATCTGCGAGGAGTCGATCGTCTCCTCGCTGAGGATGCGCGCGCCGCGTTCCTCGAGCTCGGCGCGGATCACCGCGGGGTCCAGCGCTCGCACGCCGTGCCACTCGGGCCAGGGGTCCTCGGGGTGGGTCTCGAGGAGGAACTGCAGGTGCAGCCTCCCGCCGCTGCGCCCGACGATCTCGGCGAAGCGCCACACGTTCGGGCGACCGTCCGCGGGCATCGCGTCGATCAGGTGCCGGGCCAGCACCGCGGTGGGCCCCGGCTGGTGCGCCAGCAGCGCGGCGTAGGACAGCACGTGGCGCGTCTCGAACAGGTTCATCTCGGCGAACCGCACCGGCAGCCCTTCGGCGCGCGCCTGCGCCTCGAGGGTCGGCCAGCCCAGCGAGGAGTAGTCCAGCGCCAGCACCTGCGCCCCCTGGGCGGCCAGCCAGTAGGCGTTGTGGCCGCGGCCGCAGCCGAGGTCGACGACCCGGGTGCCGGGTGGGTTCTGCTCCAGCACCTGGGCCGCGATCGGGTCCGGGCGCTGACGCGGCTGCTCGTTGCGCTGGGTGAGGTAGCGGCGGTCCCAGTCCGAGCGCCCCGGGCGGGTGCCGCGGAACCAGCCGTTGAGGCGGCGCGAGGTGGACTCGGGGGTCTCGAAGTGGAAGGCCGGGTCCGGCACCCGCCACGACGTGCCGTAGGTGACGTCGAGGAGACGCTCGGGGACGGCCGGGGCCGGCAGGGTGCGCCCGTTCAGTTCGGTGGTGCCGAGCGGGTAGAGCCACTCCTCGCGGAACGGCGCGCGGATCTCGCCCATCAGCACCAGGTAGCCGTCGGTGCCCAGGAAGCCGCCGAACACGTCGAGGCCGCGCACCCGGCCGTCGGACTCGCGGACCAGGACCTTGACCGCGGCCCCGCTGTAGCGGACCACGTCGTAGCCCATCTCGGCCAGGCGCCGCTGCAGCTGGAAGGACTCACGGATCACGTCGACGGGGGTGGTGTGCCGGCTGACGTAGCAGAGGTCGGCGTCGTTGTCGTGGCCGATCACCTTGCCGTCGCGCACCGCGCCCAGGAGCGTTCCGTAGCCGGGGAAGGCCCGCACGCCGGCGCTGGCCAACGCGCCCAGCACCTCCTCGATGGCGTCCAGGAGGGGCTCGAGGTGGGCGGCGCTGCGGGTCTCGAAGGTGAGCGTGAGCCGCCCGGACTTGTCGATGCCCAGCGGGTCGCCCTCGGCGTTGACGATCGCGATGCGCCCCTCGCCGTCGCCGAACTGCAGCTCCTCGTCGTACATCGGCTGCTCGGCGCCGTGGGCGCGCACGGTGATCCGCGCTCGCCCGTCCAGGTAGCGCTGCAGGCCGGGGGGCCAGGGCACGTGGTGGGTGTCGGGCGAGGACGCGACGGGCTCGCCGTCGCGGATCAGCCAGAAGGACCAGACCCGGCGCCCGTCGAACATCACGTCGAGCACCTGCTCCTCGGCGGAGCGCACCTGCACCCCGGTGTCGTCCACGTGGACCGCACCGAGGGCGTCATCGGCTCGGGACACGAGCACTCCTGTCGTCGAGGCGCGACCGGGTGGTGACACGCAGCAGCGGGCGCATGAGGGCCCAGTATGCACGCGAGCCGGCGCGCAGCCAGGGCGGCGCGGCCAGGCCCTCGACACCCGGCGCGAAGTCGCCGGTGAGCAGGTCGACCAGGGCGGCGTCGGGCTGCAGCCTGGACTCCTGGACCAGCCGCCGCCGGCGACGTACCGCGCCGGCGTTGCGCACCAGCCACCACCAGCCGGCGCGCTTGCGCGGTCCCCAGCCCTGCTTGGTGGCCACCGCCAGCATCGCCAGCTCCAGGGCGAGCAGCGAGGGAGCCAGCAGCAGCAGCGTGCGGGTCTGCAGCACGGTGAGCAGCATCAGCAGCCGGTTGCGCTCGAGCAGGTAGAGCTTGAGGTCGTTGCGGGAGAACTCGTAGCGGTGCAGGACCACGGCGTCGGGGACGTAGACGACGCGCCAGCCGTGCTGCCAGGCGCGCAGGCTGAGCTCGGTGTCCTCGCAGTAGGCGAACATCAGCTCGCAGAAGCCGCCGAGCGCCTCGAAGACCTCGCGGCGGCACAGGGTGGCGGCCCCCGAGGCGACGGTCACCTCGCGTCGCTCGGCGTACGACGTGGCGGGCTCGCCCAGGCCGCCGGCCCAGCTGAGCCCGGAGTAGTGCAGCGGGTTGCCGGCCGAGTTGATGGTCTGCGGGGCGTCGTAGAGACGCACCGAGCCGGTGACCAGGCCGACCTCGGGCTCCGCGGCGACCGCGGCCATCCGGGCCAACGCGGCGGGCTCGACCACGGCGTCGCCGTTCACGAAGGCGAGGTAGTCACCGCCGGCGCGCTGGGCGCCCAGGTTGCAGCCCCCGGCGAAGCCGACGTTGCCCTGGCCCTCGACGACGACGACGCCGGGCTCGGTGCGCAGCTGCTCGACCGCGTCGGAGGTGCAGCCGTTGTCGACCAGCACCACCTCGACGTCGACGTCGGTGGAGGCGAGCGCGGCACGCACCGAGGTGGTCAGCAGCGGCTCGTCACCCCAGGCCAGCACGATCGCGCTCACCCGGGGAGCGTGGGCCTGGGTCATCCGAGGGGCTCCGGGTTGCCGGGGAGCGCCGTGGGCCCCGGACACGGGCGAGCTGACGTCGCGGGGCTGGGCATGCAGGCATACTACTGACGCCTTACCGGGCCGGAGTGTGCGCGGGGGCGGACGAGGGGAGTGGCGAGTGAGCGTGGCGCTCGAGGAACGAACGGTGCGGCCCACGGCGCTGCGCAGCGTGCTCGACGCGCTGAGCGACGCCGCGGTGCTGTCCTTCGCGCTGTGGACGCTGCTCTACTGTCTCGGCCTCGCCACCCAGTGGTCGCTGTGGCCCAGCGGCTGGCTGTGGCTCCTCGCGACGCCGGTGATCATCGGCTGGCGGGTGTGGGCCGAGCTGCGCGCCCGTCCCGACTCGCCGCCCGAGCCCGCCGCCCCGACGGCCGCACCCCCCTCCGGTGCCCGACACGCCCGGCCGGCCCCCCGCAGCCTGCAGTGGGTGCCGGTGGCGGTGCTCGTCCTGGCCGCGGGGGCGGCCCTGGCCGGCCTGGTCTGGAGCCGCACCAGCTTTTGGGGCGCCTGGGTGGCCACCGTCCTGGCCGGCGTGCTGGCCCTGCTGTGGGCCTGGAGGTCGGGGTGGCTGAGCCCCGGCGAGGGCGCCCCGGACGAGGACGGCGCGAGCGCCGCGCCGCAGGCCGGTGCGCTCAACCGCTGGGGCGCCGACGTCTTCGCGCTGGTCTCCTCGCTCGGGCTGGGCGCGCTGGCGGCGTTCCTGCACCTGGCCGACACCGACGACCCCTACTACCTCAACCGCTCGGTGTGGGTGGCCGAGCGGGGCAACGCCGCGCTGCTCGACACCATGTTCACCCCGGAGATCCTCAACTCGCCGTACGGCGGGGGCATCCCGATCGCCTCGATCGAGGGACTGATCGGCGTGGTCGCGCACATGAGCGGGATGCGCGCCGGCGCGGTGACCTACCTGGTGGCCGGCCCGGTGGCGGCCTTCCTGGCGGGCTGGGCGCTGTGGCGCCTGGTCCGGGCCTGGGCGCCGCGGCGACGGGCGCTGGTGCTCGCCGGCGCACTGGTCTTCCTCCTGCTCAGCGGCGACTCGATGCTCGGCAACTTCTGGGTGCCCCGGATGTGGCAGGGCAAGGTGATGGCGGTGGCGGTGCTGATGCCGTTGCTGTGGGTCTACCTGACCCGGATCCACGAGCGCACCGGCACGCAGCGGCGTTGGGCGGGAGTGATGCTGCTCGCCGGCGGCGTCGCGTTCTTCGGTCTCACCCCCACCGCGGTGGTGTGGGGCCCGCTGATGAGCGGCGCGGCGGTGCTGGCGGCGCTGCTGCTGCGGGCCCGCGCGCTCGCGGTGGGGGCGGTGCTGCTGTCCGTGGGCCCGGTCGCCAGCGGGCTGGCGGTGATCGCGTTCTCCACCGACGTCGGCGGCAAGGACCCCGTCGCGCTGCCCGCCTTCGACTCCTTCGTACGGATCCTCGGCGAGCAGGGCCCGATGGTCGCGCTGTCCTTCTTGGCGCTTGGCCTGGCCACCCTGCTGGCCCGGCGCGGGGTGGCGGCGGCGCTGGCCGGGGCCTCGGCGCTGGTCAGCACCCTGGTCTTCGCGCCGGGGGTGCTCGAGCTCGTCAACGCCGTCACCGGCTCCGGGCCGGTCCTGTGGCGGATGCTCTACTGCGCGCCGATCCCGGTGCTGGCGGCGCTGCTGCTCGCGGTGGACGTGCCCGACCCGCGCCGGGTGCCGGCCCCGGTCGCCGGGGCCGCCCGGGCGCTGCCGTGGGTCGCCGCCGTGGTGGTGCTGGTGGCGTTCGTCGGCGGAGGCAGGCCGATCTGGGCCTACACCGGGCACGGCGGACCCGTCTCGGTCAGCTCGACCCCGCAGTGGAAGCTGGACCGGCCGGCGCTCGCGGACGTCCGCATTCTCGACGAGCAGGGACTCCAGGGGACGGTGCTGCTGCCGCCGCGTTGGATGAAGGTGCTCACCATGTACACCACCGACGCCTTCCCGGTCGTCCCCCGGGAGTGGTTCGTGGGCAACATGGAGGAGCCCCGCGAGGTACGCCGGGCGCGGATGCTGCTCTACGACCTGGCCGGCCAGAAGGCGCCGCTGCCCTCGGCCGGCAAGGTCCGTGCGGCGGTGCGGCTGCTCGACCTGAGCCTGGCCTGCGTCGGCCCGGGCCCCTACCGCGAGCGGGTGCTGGAGCTCTACGAGCAGGCCGGGCTGACCGGCGAGCGCACCGCGGGCACCCTCGAGTGCCGCACCCCCGCCGGCGCTGGTTGAGAGGCCGGCTGAGGGGCCGGGACCGTTCCCGGGCGGGCGCGGCGGCGCCTGTAGCCTGAAGGGCGCGACACGCAAGAAGCACGGCTCACTCAGAACAGGGAGAACCTCGATGCCCGGCAAGGTCTTTCTCCACCTCGGCCTGCCGAAGACAGGCACCTCCTTCCTGCAGAAGGTGCTCCAGCACAACGAGGCGCCCCTGCGCGAGCACGGCGTGATCTTCCCGAACGGGAAGGGGATGCTGATGTTCCGCGCGATGCTCGAGGTCACCGAGCGGGCGCCGAACTGGGGCCGCACCGTGGAGAGCGTCGAGGGCACCTGGCGCACGATCGTCCAGGCCGCCCGGGCCCACGACGGCACCACCGTGGTGAGCAACGAGCTCTTCTGCCTCGCCACCCCCGACCAGGTCGAGCGGATGCTCGCCGACCTCGCGGGGCTGGAGGTCCACGTGGTGCTGACCGTGCGCGACCTGGGCCGTCAGCTGCCCGCGGAGTGGCAGGAGGGCGTCAAGCACGGCCGACGGGTGGGCCTCGACGACTTCCTCTCGGTGGTCTTCGACGAGCCCAGCCCCGACCCGCGGCTGCACCAGCGGTTCTGGAGCGTCCAGGACCCGGCGGCGATCCTGCAGCGCTGGTCCGCGGTCCCGCCCGAGCGGGTCCACCTGGTCGTCAACCCGCCGTCCGGAACGCCCTCCACGCTGCTGTGGGAGCGCTTCGCCGAGGTCATCGACGTCCCCCCGGAGGCGGTGACGATGCCCGACCGGGAGGTCAACACCTCGCTGGGGATCGCCCAGACGGAGGTGCTGCGGCGGGTCAACCAGCGCCTCGACCGCGGCGGCAACCAGGTCGTCTACGGCGAGGTCGTCAAGCGTCTCTACGCCGGCCGGATCCTGGCCCCCGGCTCCACCCGGCGCGCCGGGCTGCCCGAGAAGTGGCACCCGGCGGTCCACGAGCGCGCCGCGCGCATCCTGGAGGCTCTCTCCGAGCAGCCCTACGACGTGGTCGGCGACCTGGCCGAGCTCACCCCGCGGCTGTCCGGTGGCGCTGCGCAGAGCGACACCACCACCGAGGAGCTGCTCGAGGTCGCCGTCGACGCCACCGCCGCCCTGCTCCAGGAGATCGTCGACCTGCGGGGCACCGTGACGGAACTGCGCGGCAAGGGCCCCCGACGTAGCATCAACCTCCTGCGGGCTCGCAACTGACCCGATCCGCGTCGGGCGGCCGGCGGCGACGAGCAGCAGGGGACGGAGCACGATGGTGGACGCACGCGTGGCCCTCGCCGGGGCTGCCGCCGTCCTGACGGTGGTGGCGCTGGGCGCCTGCTCGACGCCCGACGCGGGTGAGGCGGGCGACGCCGGCTCGCCGAAGGACACCGGGTCCTCGTCCTCGTCCGGCCCCGGAGCCGACGCGCAGAGCGACGCCCCCCAGGCCGTGGCCCGCCGGGTGCTCACCACCTGGTCGCGCAACGACGTCGGGTACGCCGCCTGGTGGTCCGCGCTGCGCCCGCTGCTGAGCGCGGGTGCCCGCGAGGCCTACGCGTTCACCGACCCCGCCGCCGTGCCGGACCTGGAGCTGCCCGCCGGCGGCGAGGTGAGCCCGGGGCCCTATCCGGGCACCACGACCGTGCGCTTCAAGACGACCACCGGCGTCTTCGGGGTCGACCTGGCCCGGGTCCGCGGCACCGGCCCGTGGCGTGCCGAGCGCATCATCTTCCCCGACCAGCCGTCCCTCTACTCCGAGTGAGCGAGTCAGCCGTGAAGCGTCGTTCCCGCCGTCCCCTGCTGGTGGCGCCCGCCCTGGTCCTCGCGCTGCTCCCGGCCCTGGCCGGAGCCAGCGCACCCACGGTCTCGACGCGTGCGCCGGCGCACGCGGCGCCGGGGGCGTGCGCGGCTCCCGCCCTGGCCGGCAGCATGTCGCTCACGGCGCGGGCGCCGGTGGCGGCGGGCTACGACCGCGAGCAGCTCGACCGCGCCCTGACGATCCTGGCCGTGGGGGAGCGCAGGAAGGTCCCGGCGCGCGCCCAGGCCCTGGCGCTGACCGCGGCTCTGGCCGAGTCCGGCCTGAAGCGGGGCGGTGGGCGCGCCCTCGCCGGCGTCTTCCACGGCTCCGGATCGTCCCCGGCCCTCGAGCGCCTCGGCGTGGCCGAGTTCTACGACCGGCTGCTCGCCGTACCGGGCTGGAGCACGCTGCCTGCCGAGATCGCCGTGCACCGGGTGACCCGCAACGCCGACCCGTTCCGCTACGACCCGTTCTGGGCGAGTGCCCTCGACCTCCTCGACACGCTGGCCCGCGGCCGGATGGACGTCCCGGCCACGGTCCAGTCGGGCGCCCGCTCACCGCAGTGGTGCCGCCCGGACGGCACCAGCGACGTCGCCGCGCCGTTCCCGCCGGGCACCGGCTACCGGGTCACCTCGCGCGCCAAGGTGACGCCGGCGCGCCGGGCGGCCGCGCCGCTGGAGGTGCGCAGCCACTGCGGCAGCGCCGTCCTGGCCGCCAGCTCGGGGTCGGTGGAGGTCGGCAAGCCCACCCGGACCGGGTGGGAGGTCCAGGTGGTGAACGAGGCCGCCGAGGTGGTCACCCGCTACCAGGGCCTCGTCGGGCTCACCGTCTCCGACGGCCAATCCATCGGCGCCGGCCAGCAGTTGGGCTCGCTGGGCTCGCTGGGCGCCACCGACGGCTGCTCCCTGGGCTTCCGGGTGCTGGGCGGGACCGGGCAGGACCTCACCCCGATCGACGCCTCCGCCTGGCTGCAGCGCAGCGTGACCCCGCGCTCCCGCCGCCCGGCGGCCCCCGAGCAGGAGACGGCGGCTCCGGCCCGGCCGACCACGCTGCGCCTGGCCAGCTACAACGTGCTGGGCGCCCACCACAGTGCCCCGGGGGGCAAGAACGCCGGTATGGCCGACGGTGCCTGGCGGATGCGGCAGTCCCTGGCCCGGTTGGAGGCCAATAGCGTCGACATCGCGGTGTTCAACGAGTTCGAGGGCCCGCAGGCCGCGGTCGTGCAGGGCGACGGCGACTGGACGCTGCTGCGCGCCACCGGCAACTCGCGGCTGCGCGGCGGCGACTTCTCCGGCAACGCCATCGCCTGGCGCAGCGCCGAGTGGAGCCTGGTGCGCAGCGAGGAGGTGACCGTGCCCTGGGACGTCACCCTGCACCTGCCGGTGGCTCACCTGGTGCACGTCGAGACCGGCGCCGCGGTCGTGGTGATGGGCGTGCACAACCCCGCCAGCACCCAGCGCAAGGGCAACCAGCAGGGCGCCCGGGACCGGGCCCGCGCCATCGAGAAGGCGGCGGTGAGCCGGCTGGTCGCCGAGACCGGCAACCCGGTCTTCCTGGTCGGCGACATGAACGAGCGCGCCACGGTGTTCTGCGACTTCACCTCAGACGGCCTGATGACCACCCCGTACGGCGCGGCGAGCGGCGGCGGGTGCTCCACGCCGCCGGGCTTCCACGGCGGCGTCGACTGGATCTTCGGGGCCGGCCCCCTGGTCTTCGGCGGGGGACTGGTGGACCGCTCCACCAAGGGCACGCTGAGCGACCACCCGCTGGTGATGGCCGACGTCACCGTCGGCGGCTGACCTCGCGTACTCCCGGGGCGAACGAGGCGGGCGCGAGCAGCACGATCACGCCGGTGGCGCCGAGCAGCATCGCCACCTCGACGCGCAGGAACAGCTCGAGGGGGAGGGCCAGCGCGAGGACGGTGAGGCCCACCCCCACCACCCAGGCGGTGACCACGTGCCGGTGCCGGCGCCGGGCGATGGCGGCCGACTGCAGCGTCATCGCCATCATCAGCAACCCGCTGGACGCGGCCAGCAGGGCCAGGTCCTGGCGCGGCATGTCGTAGGCCGAGCCGAACAGCAGGTGCATCGCCCACGGGCCCAGCGCCCAGGCGCCGAGCGCACCGGCCGTCGCCAAGCCGGCGGTGACCAGCACGAAGGCCCGCAGCTGGGCTCGCATCCCGCTGTGGTCGCCCACGGTGAGGTGCGCGGTGAGTCGGGGCACCTGGATCGCCTGGATCGCGGCGAAGAGCAGCATCGGGATCCGGGCCAGGGTCAGCCCCGACAGGAAGATGCCCGCGGCGGCCGACTGCTCCGGCTCGGCCAGCAGCCGCACCGCGATCGCCCCGACGTTGGCGAGCAGCTGCGAGCACAGCGCGGAGAGGACCAGCAGGCCGATGCCGCCGGCGACCTCCGCCCACGCGGCCACCGCCTGGCCCGGGGACGCCGGGGCCAGCCGGCTGACCCGAGGGGCGACGACCAGGGCGGAGAGGAGGGGAGCCAGGGCCAGGACCAGGGCGTAGGCGAGGGCGTTGTCCACGCCCAGCGCGAACAGGGCCAGGCAGGCGACCGCGCGCATCGTGCCCTCGGTCGCCAGCTGGACGCCGTACCCGGTGAAGTCCTCCCCGGCGGAGAGCACGCCGCGCTGGAGGTACTGCACCGCGAACCCGGTGCAGGTCAGCGCGGCGGCGAGCAGGAAGGGGCCGGGGCGGTCGAAGAGCAGCCCGCCCACGGGCGTGGCCAGCACGACCAGGCTCAGCGCGGCCAGCAGCGCCACCAGGACCAGGGCCGCGGTCAGCGCCGTGCGGCGCACCAGCGGACGCAGCGGGAGGCCGGCGGCGCGACGGACCACCGCCGCGTGCGACAGCTCCTGCTCGAAGGGCAGGAACAGGCCCACCCCGACCGTGTAGACGAGGGTCCACAGCACCGCGACGTTGGAGAACTCCGCAGGATCGGTGCCGCGCGCGGACACCACCAGGAAGACGCTGGCCGAGATGCCCAGGATCGCCACGCCGGCGCCGGTGCGCAGGGTGGCGTTGGGGCGCCGCGCGGAGCGGGTGCCCGGTGCCGGGTCAGTCATCCTGGTCGAGACGGTCCCGTCCCTGCTCCTCGAGGCTGAGCCGCAGCAGCGCGACCTCCTCGGCCAGCGTGCGGGTCTTCTCCTCGAGCCGGCCGAGCTCGTAGGAGTGCTGCAGGGTCAGCACCAGCAGCACCATGCTCGCCGCGAAGAACAGCAGGTTGGCCGGCACCTCGACGCCGACCACCTCCGCGGCCCAGTTCAGCGCCCCCGGGAAGGCGGAGACGCCGAGGACGCCCAGTGCGACCAGGAACCACAGCACCGCGTACTTCTCGCGCAGCGAGTGCCGGCGCAGCATCTCCAGGAGCACGGCGACGATGATCAGCGAGCCGATCAGGCCCAGCACCATGGTGGCGCTCATCGCAGGTCTCCCGCCGCGGCCGGCTCCGCGACCGCCGGCGTCTCCGGCCAGCGGCGCACGAGCGCCAGCACCAGCGCGACCACGGCGCGGGCCAGGTACAGCGTCGCCTTCAGCGTGGTCTGGCTCGCCGTGCCGGCCTGACGTACCCGCATCTCCACCGGCTCCTGGCGGATCACGCAGCCGCGCCGGATGGCGATCACCATCGACTCGACGGTGTCACCGAGGTACTCGGCCGGGTAGTGGGTGGCGAAGGCGGCGATCGCCTTGCGGTTGGCGACCCGGAAGCCGCTGGTGACGTCGGTGAGCCGGGTGCCGGCCATCCGGGACAGCACCCGGGCCAGCACCACCATCGCGAGCTTGCGCGGCAGCGACACCCGGTACGGCGTGCCCTCGCCGGCGAACCGGGCTCCGATCACCACGTCGGCGCTGTCGAGTCGGGCCAGCAGGATGGGCAGGTAGCGCGGGTCGTGCTGCCCGTCGGCGTCGATCTGCACCGCGACGTCGAAGTCGTGGCGCAGCGCGTAGCGGTAGCCGGTCCGCATGGCGCCGCCCACGCCCAGGTTGAACGGCAGCCGGCAGACCTGGGCCCCGGCCGCGCCGGCGAGCTCGGCGGTCCGGTCGCTGGAGCCGTCGTCGACGACCAGGACGGTGGAGCCCGGAACGTGCTCGTGGATCTCGCGCACGGTGCTCGCCACGGCACCCTGCTCGTTCCAGGCGGGCACGATCACCAGGATCCGGGGCGGGGTCTCGGTCGGGCCGGGCACCTGCTGGTTCATGGGGGGCACTCTAGTGGCCGGGACCCGGCGGCCGACGAGGACTGGGGCAGGGACCGGTGCGCAGGGTAGTGCCAAGATGGAGCGCATGATCTTCCAGCTGCGTTCGGGCCGGCTCGGTGAACCGAGGCGGGCAGTGGCCACGGGCTCGCAGGGCGGGCGTCGTGGCTGAGCGGATCGTCCTGCACATCGGGGCGCCGAAGTCGGGCACGACCTACCTGCAGACCATCCTGTGGCGCAACCGCGCCGCCCTGCGCAGCGCGGGGGTGTTGGTGCCCGGACAGTCGCTGGGTGACTACAACCGGGCTGCCAAGGCGCTGCGGTCCTACCGCCGCGGGAACGGGCCGGCGGTGGGCGCGTGGCGCAGGATCTGCGAGGAGAGCGCGCAGTGGCCGGGCACCGTGGTGCTGAGCAGCGAATGGTTCTGCCTGGTTCCCGAGGACCTCGTCGCGCGCGCCGTCGAGGAGCTTCCGGACGCCGAGCTGCACGTGGTCTTCACGGCGCGGGCCTTCCTCGGCCAGGTGCCGGCGGCCTGGCAGGAGACGCTCAAGCTCGGCACGGGCCAGTCCCTGGACAGCTTCGTCGACGACCTGGACAAGGACGGCGAGCGCTGGAGCTGGTGGGCGATCGACCCCGCGGAGGCCCTGGCGCGCTGGGCGGGCGCCGTACCCGCCGAGCGGCTGCACGTCGTCACGGTGCCACTACGCGGGGCGGACCCGGACCTGCTCTGGAAGCGCTTCGCCGGCCTGTGCGGGGTCGACCCGGCGCTCGCCGACACCGAGGTGGCACAGGCCAACGAGTCCCTCGGCGTCGAGGCGGCGGCGCTGCTGCAGCGCCTCGGACCGCAGGTCCACGAGCGCATCGACTTCTCCGGGCTGAGGTGGACCGAGCCGTACCGCTGGCTGCGCCGCTACCTGGGCCACGAGCTGCTGGTGCCGCTGTCCGGGGGACGGATCGCCCTGCGCGACGCCCAGCGTGAGGCCGTCCAGGCACGCAGCGAGCGCAGCGTCGCGACGCTGCGGGCGGCCGGCTACCCGGTGACCGGGGACCTCGACGAGCTGCTCGGGGGCAACCCCGCGGGCAGGCATCCCGACGAGGTGACCGCCGCGGAGATGCTGGAGCGGGCCCTGCCGGTGGCGGCCGACCTGCTCGCGCAGGTGCGCACGCAGACGCTGCGGGCCGAGGCCGCCGAGGAGCGGCTGCGTGAGCTCGAGCCGCCCCGCACCGAGGCAGCCGTGAGCGACGGCGCGGCGAGTGACGGCGCCGGCAGCGACGGCGCCGGGGATCGAGCGGCCGGGCTGCTGGCACGGGTGAGGAGACGCCGGTGAGGCCGCTGACACAGGCACGCGACATCGCCGGGCGCCGGCTGCGCTCGCTGAGGCACGCCGTACGGCCGGCGCGTCCGCGCACCGACCGGGTCTACTTCCTGATCGCCGACGCGGCCGGGCGCGGGGGAGTGGCGCGCACCGTGACGAACCTCGCCGACGCGCTCGCCGCGGACCACCAGGTCGAGATCATCAGCGTCAACCGCAACAAGCGCGAGCCCGTCTACCCCACCCAGCGCGAGGTGCCGGTGCGCTGGCTGGTCGACAAGCGCGGGCGCGCGCTGCGGCAGCTGCGCGAGAGCGACCCCACGGAGTTCGCACGGCGCCAGCGCCTGGCGGCCCAGCCCTCGCAGTACGGCGGAGGCGACGCGGCGATGACCCGCTACGCCGACGAGCGCCTCGAGGAGCTGATGGGCAGCCTGAAGCCGGGGGTGCTGATCACCACCCGGCCGAGCCTGCACCGGGCCGTCGTCCAGTTGGCGCCGCCGCACCTGCTCACCGTGGGCCAGGAGCACCTGAACTTCATCACCCGCAGCCAACGGCCCGGTCCGTTCCAGACCATCAAGCAGGCCGCCCCCGGTCTCGACGGTTTCGTCGTCCTCACCGAGGCGGACCGGCAGGACTGGGCCCGGGAGCTGGCGGGGACCGACGCCTACGTGGAGGCGATCCCGAACGGGCTCACCTGGGATCTCGGGCCGCAGGCGCCGCTGCAGGCGAAGGTGATCGTGGCGGCCGGGCGCTTCGAGGAGCGCAAGGGCTTCGTGCGGATGGTGCAGGCCTACGCCCCGCTCGCGCGCGAGCGCCCGGACTGGCAGCTGCACATCTACGGCGGCGGCGAGGAGGCGCCGGCGATCAGGCGGTGCATCGAGGAGCTCGGCGTCGGCGAGCAGGTCCGGCTGATGGGCTTCACCGACCGGCTCCAGGACGCCTTCCAGGGGGCCTCGGCGTACGCCATGACCTCCTACTTCGAGGGGCTGCCGATGGTGCTGCTCGAGGCGATGAGCCAGGGCCTGCCGCTGGTCAGCATGGACTGTCCGCGCGGGCCGGCCGAGCTCATCGAGGACGGCGTCACCGGCCGCCTCGTCGCGGACGGCGACCTGACCGGCTTCGCCGAGGCGCTGCGTTCGCTGATGGACGACGCCGACCTGCGCGCCCGGATGGGCGCGGCCGGGCTGGCCCGGGCCGCCGACTACCGCGTCAGTGCGGTGGCGCAACGCTGGACGCGCCTGTTCGAGACGCTCCTCGAGCGCCGCTCGGCCCCGCGCAGCTCCTGACGCGCGCGGTGAGCAGGGTCACGTTCTCCCCTGCCTACTCGACGGTAGGCTTCGCGCGTCACTGCTGAGAAGGGACCAGACATGAGCCGGTTGTGCCAGACCGAGGGCCTGAGCGACATCCAGGAGGAGATCCTCAAGACGATCCGTCAGTTCGTCAACGAGAAGATCCTGCCTGTCGCCACAGAGCTCGAGCACAAGGACGAGTACCCCACCGAGATCGTCGAGGGGCTCAAGGAGCTCGGTGTCTTCGGGCTGATGATCCCCGAGGAGTACGGCGGGCTCGGTGAGTCGCTGCTGACCTACGCGCTCGCGGTCGAGGAGATCGCCCGGGGCTGGATGAGCGTCTCCGGCGTCATCAACACCCACTTCATCGTCGCCTGGATGCTGATGCACCACGGCACCGAGGAGCAGAAGCAGCACTACCTGCCGCGGATGGCCACCGGCGAGGTCCGCGGTGCCTTCTCGATGTCCGAGCCCGGCTGCGGCTCCGACGTCTCCGCGATCAAGACCAAGGCCGTCAAGGGCGAAGACGGCGACTACACCATCGACGGCCAGAAGATGTGGTTGACCAACGGCGGCTCGGCCAACCTGGTCGCGGTGCTGGTCAAGACCGACGAGGGCGGATCCTCGGTCTACAAGAACATGACCACCTTCCTGGTGGAGAAGGAGTCCGGCTTCGGCGAGACGGCTCAGGGCGTCACCGTCCCGGGCAAGATCGAGAAGATGGGCTACAAGGGCGTCGACACCACCGAGCTCATCTTCGAGGGCCACAAGATCGCGGCCACGCAGATCCTGGGCGGCGAGCCGGGCAAGGGCTTCTACCAGATGATGGACGGCGTCGAGGTCGGCCGGGTCAACGTCGCCGCCCGGGGTTGCGGCGTGGCCAACCGCGCCTTCGAGCTCGGTGTCGCCTACGCCCAGCAGCGGGAGACCTTCGGCAAGAAGATCGCCGATCACCAGGCGGTGCTCTTCCGTCTCGCGGAGATGGCCACCAAGGTCGAGGCCGCCCACCAGATGATGGTCAAGGCGGCACGCACCAAGGACCTGGGCCAGCGCAACGACCTCGAGGCCGGCATGGCCAAGTACCTCGCGAGCGAGTACTGCTCGCAGGTGGTCGAGGACTCCTTCCGCATCCACGGCGGCTACGGCTTCTCCAAGGAGTACGAGATCGAGCGTCTCTACCGGGAGGCGCCGATGCTGCTGATCGGCGAGGGCACGGCCGACATCCAGCGGATGATCATCGGCCGGCGGGTGCTGGAGGACTACAAGCTCTCCTGAGCCCCAGCGGCGCTGTCGGACGGCTTCTTATCGTCACAACTGATTACTGACACCACATCAGTCCCACGGTTACCCTCGTGTCCGTGATGCTGAGAATCCGCGCGGGACACGCCGCAGCCCTGATGGCCGTGCTCGCCCTGGTGGTGCCGATGCTGGCCGTCGGGGGAGCCGCGGCCAGTCCCGCGTCGGCCGCGACGGCCAGGTCGGTCGCGCCGGCGGCCCGGGCGGTGGTGGCGTGCAGCGACGTCCTGGTGGTCGGTGTCGGCCGCGGCGCGCCGGGGTGGCGGGGCAGTGCCTCGCTCGCCCCGGCGCTCAACACCGTGACCGGCGCGTTCGCCTCGCTGGCCGAGCAGAACGGCTCGCGCGTCTCCGTGCGGCACCTCGGGGTGCGCTTCAAGCCGGCCACCGCGCTGGCTCCGGCCCGGGCCAAGAACGCCGCCCGTGCGGTCACCCGGGCGCGTGCTCGCGCCTGGGCCACCGGGGTCGACGCGGCGGTGGGCTCGGTCCTCAGCGAGCTGCGCAGCGCCGCGGCCACCTGTCCCCAGCAGTCGATCGCCCTGGTCGGGCAGGCGCAGGGCGCCAGCGTCGTGCACCGGGTGCTGGCGCGCGACGGCGACGTGGCTGCCCTCAAGGAGCTGCTGGTCGGCGCGGTGCTGGTCAGCGACGGCGACCGCCGCGCCTCGACCCGCGCCACGGTGATCGGCCGGCGCGCCGCGCTCGCCGCGGGACGCGGGGTGCTCAACCAGCGCACCAAGGCGGTGGCCGACGTCCCGACGCCGGCCCACGACCTGCGCGTGATCTCGGTCTGCTCGCGCCACGACCTGGTCTGCGACCTCGGCAAGGTCCCGGTCCGCAAGGCGCTCGCCGCGCACCGGTCCTACGACGCGGCGCCGAGCCGGGCGATCCTCCAGCGCGGCGCGGACCTGCTCTGGCAGCGGGCCGCGGCCTGGCCGCGCGTGAGCGCCGGGCAGAGCGTGATCACCCGGCCCGGCATCGCCTTCTCCCAGTCGGTCGCGGTCCGGGTGGGCTCGTCGTACGCCGCCAGCACGGTCTTCGACCAGGTGCAGGGGCTGCCGGACGGGGTGACGCTGAGCTCGGCCGGCGTGCTCTCCGGGGCGGTGGGCGCCGCCGGCAGCTGGGACGTGACGTTCCGGGTGCGCAACACCCGCCCCGGCACCGCGCCGGTCACCGGCACGGTGACGATCGTGTCCGCCGACACCGGGGCCACCTCCCAGGTCGACGCCGGGGGACAGACCTCGTGCCAGGTGAACAAGGAGGGCACCGCGTTCTGCGTGGGCAGCAACGCCGCCGGACAGATCGGGGACGGCACCAAGACCGACCGGCTCGAGCCGGTCCAGGTCGGAGCCACCGGGGAGTGGCGCTCGGTCAGCACCAGCGGGGCCACCACCTGCGGCATCAAGGTCACCGGGGCGCTGTTCTGCTGGGGGATGAACAACCGCGGCCAGCTCGGCAACGGCGGGGCCTTCCGGCTGACTCCCACCCAGGTCGGCACCAGCACCGACTGGACCCAGGTGGCGGCCGGCTGGATGCACACCTGCGCCCTCAGCGGCGCCGGTGCGCTGTGGTGCTGGGGTGAGAACTCCGACGGCCAGCTCGGCATCGGCAGCCGTGCGCAGCGCACCACGCCCACGCGGGTCGGCACGCTCCAGGACTGGACCGACGTCACGGTCGGCGGCTGGCACACCTGCGGCGTACGCCGGGACGGGTCCGCATCCTGCTGGGGGCGCAACGACCTCGGTCAGCTCGGCGTCGGCAGCACCGCGGCCCAGCTGAGCCCGGCGCGCGTGCGCTCCTCGGCCGTCTGGTCCTCGCTCGACGCGACCTGGTCGTCCACCTGCGGTCGGACCCAGGACTCGCAGATCCAGTGCTGGGGCCTCAACGACCAGGGGCAGCTCGGCGACGGGAGCCGCACCAACCGGACCGCGCCGGTGGCGCTGTCGGTGGGGCGTCGCTGGTCGACGGTCTCCCTCGGCGACGCCCACGCCTGCGCGGTGGACCTCGACGGCGCCGCCTGGTGCTGGGGCGGCAACCGCTACGGCCAGCTCGGCGACGGCACCGAGCGCACCACGCTCCGGCCGGTGGAGGTGGCCGGGAACCGACGGTGGATGGGCATCGACACCGGATGGATGCACACCTGCGCGCTGGCTCTCGACGACACCCTCCAGTGCTGGGGCAACAACGAGCGGGGCCAGCTCGCGCGCGGCGGGGCCGCTCGCGCCGATCGCGCCACGCCGCCGGGGGTGCGCGCCGCGCCTGCGCCGAGTCCCCGGGTGCGCGCCGTGCCCGAGTTCACGATGGTGTCCTTCAACGTGCTGGGCAGCCAGCACACCGAGCCGGGCGGAGGCGCTCGGAACTACGCGCCCGGCCGGATCCGCTCGGAGTGGTCCACGAACCTCCTGCAGGGCCTGAACGCCGGAGTCGTCGCGCTCCAGGAGCTCCAGGTCGACCAGTACCGCGACCTGAAGCGCTCGGTGGGGGAGACCTTCGACTTCTACCCCGCCAACACCAACCGCCCCCGCGTCGTGTGGCAGAGCGTGATGTGGAACAAGTCCCAGTGGCGACTGGTCGAGGCGGTCGACGTGACGATCCCGATGAACGGCACCACCCGGCCCAACCCGATGGTCCGGCTGAGGAACATCGCCACCGGACGCGACGTCTGGGTGCTCAACGTGCACAACTCCGCGCGCAACACCCCGCAGCGCCAGCGCGAGCGCAACCAGGCGCTACGCATCGAGATCGCCAAGATCAAGGAGCAGCGGCGCAACCAGGTCCCGGTGGTCTTCGCCGGTGACATGAACGAGCGCAAGACGGTCTTCTGCAAGGTGACCGGGCAGACGGATCTGCGGGCGGTCACGGGGGGCTCGCGCACGGCCAAGGTCTGCACGCCTCCGCGTCAGATGCGCCTGGACTGGATCTTCGCCTCGCCCGAGCTCACCCGGCGCAGCGCGGGGTTCCTCACCGATCCGCTGGTGCGCAGGATCACCGACCACGCCGTGCTCCAGGCGCGGCTCACCGCACCCAACGGCTGAGGCCGGCCGGGCGTCGTACGGCGCCCGGCTCGGCCCCGCGGCCGGTCTCCCAAAGAATCCGAACCAGCGCGTGGCCTGGGTTAGAGTCATCTTTTGGTCGACGCCCCCCAGCAACGTAGGAGTTCCACCGTGCGCTCTGCACACCTGACTCGAGGCGCCGTTCGCGTCACGCTGCTCGCGGTCCTCGCCGCGCTGCTGCCGCTCACTTTCAGCGGGGCCGCAGCCCAGCCGCAGACGAGCACCGCCAGCACCACGAAGGCGGCGAGCCCCGCGAAGGCCGCCGCCGCCGCCAAGGCTGGGCGCTGGGCCCCGCCCACCGGCGTGCTGCTCAACGACCCGACCAACGCCAGCCGGCGGGTGATCCTGGCTCGGGTGATCAAGGCGATCAACCTGACGCCGCGCGGGGAGTCCATCCGCATCCTCACCTGGAACCTCGACGACCGTCCGGTCGTCAACGCCCTGATCAAGGCTCGTCGTCGTGGGGTCACGGTCCAGGTCGTGGTCTCCGGCGTCGTCGACAACCCGAACTGGACCCGGTTGAAGACGGCGCTCGACCGCAACCGGACCGACACCAGCTTCGCCAAGAAGTGCCGCGGGGCCTGCCGCAGCAGCGGGCCGATCAGCCACTCGAAGGTCTACCTCTTCAGCCGGGTCAACAACGCGCGCTACACGTCCATGTACGGCTCGTCCAACCTCGCGACGCCGGCCGGCAACCGCCAGTGGAACGACCTGGTGACGGTGCGCAAGCAGGCCCTCTACAACTACTTCGTCAAGACGTTCAACGAGCACTCCCGCGACCGTGCGGTGGCGAACCCCTACGACGTGCGCTCGTTCGGCAACACCCGGGTCACGCTGTTCCCGGCGGGCGAGCGGAACCCGGTGCTCGAGGAGCTGCGCCGGGTGCAGTGCACCGGCGCCACCGGCAACACCGGCAACGGGGGCCGCACCCGGATCCGGATCGCGATCGCCGGCTGGTTCGACGCCTACGGCGGTGCGATCGCCAACCGGGTGCGCACGCTGTGGGATCGCGGCTGCGACGTCAAGATCGTGACCACCCTCGCCGGTGGCGGCGTGAACCGGACGCTGAAGGCGAACACGGGCCGCGGCCCGGTCCCGATCCGCAACATCAGCGTGGACAACAACGGCGACGGCGTGCCGGAGCGCTACCTGCACCTCAAGGCGCTGGCGATCAGCGGCGTCTACGACGGTGACACCTCGGCGTCGGTGTTCTTCACCGGCTCGCCGAACTGGAGCAAGCGGGCCCAGAAGTCGGACGAGGTCTGGGTCCGGATGCTCAACCGGCCCGGGATGGTCGCCCAGTACACCCGGCTGGTCAACAACCTCTACGCCTCGCCGTCCGCCTCGGCGCGGATGACGGATCCCGGCCTGACCGCCAAGCGCGGGGAGACCGACGGCGCCCCGGGCGTCTTCGAGATCAACTGATCGCTCGATCCACGCACTGGGCGGCACCGGGTCTTTATCCGGTGCCGCCCAGTGCGCATCGGTGCCATGCTGGGGATCCGCCCGAGCAGAGGAGCACCCGGTGCCGAACAGCGATGGTCCCCGCGAGGACCTGAAGGCCAAGATGCGCGCGGCGCTCGCCCGCAAGCAGAGCAACGACCGCGGCGTGGACCACGCGGCCGGCCCCCCGGAGAAGGCCCACGGCTCGGAGGTCGTGGGGGGTGCGCCCAAGATGCACCGCCGCAAGGCGGGTGGCGGAGGCTCCTGAGCCGAGCGTGACGTAGCGCACGGGCGTTGCGCCTCCCCCTGGGCCGGATCTTTCGGCACGATGGGCCCAGCCCGGGAGGCGGGCTGGAGTCGACCAGGAGGAGCACGTCGTGCAGTTCGGCCGCAGCTACGAGGAGTTCGAGGTCGGAGCGACCTACAAGCACTGGCCCGGCAAGACGGTCACCGAGTTCGACGACCACATGTTCTGCCTCCTGACCATGAACCACCACCCGCTGCACCTCGACGCGAACTACGCCGAGGAGACCACGCAGTTCGCCAAGAACGTCGTGGTGGGCAACTACGTGTACTCGATCCTGCTCGGCATGAGCGTCCCGGACATCTCCGGCAAGGCGATCGCCAACCTCGAGATCGAGTCGCTGCGCCACGTCGCCCCGACGTTCCACGGCGACACCCTCTACGGCGAGACGACCGTGCTGGACAAGTGGGAGTCGAAGTCCAAGGACGACCGCGGCGTCGTACACGTGGAGACCATCGGCTACAACCAGGACGGCAAGATCGTCTGCATCTTCCGCCGCAAGGTGATGGTCCCCAAGGACAGCTACCTCACCGCCCGCGGCGGCGAGCAGCCCGGCCGTCCGGTCCCGCAGCCGGACAAGAACTGGTCCGGCCCGCGGGGGGAGTGATCACCCGAGGATTCACGAGGTAACTCGTGGTTCCCGCACTTCCCACGCGTTCCGACGTGTGGGAAGTGCGGGTTTCACGAGGTAACTCGTGAAAGCGCGGCCGGCGCGAACGCCCGCGCCAGCGGCACGATGCCCAGCACCAGCACCATCGGTACGGCGAAGCCGACGCGCAGCGAGCCGGAGCCGACCAGGCCGATCAGCACCGAGCCGAGCAGGGCGCCGGCGTAGTTGAACTGGTTGAAGCGGGCGATGACCGCGTCGACGCGGGCCTGGCGCTGCACGGGCGCAAGCGCGGCGTCGTCGGCGATCGCGGCCGCGGCCGAGAACGACAGCGGCGCGATCACCGCGACACCGAGTCCCAGCAGCGTGAAGCCGACCACGGCGACCTGCCAGGTGGGGGCCAGGACCACCAGCGCCAGGGAGCCGGCCGCCCCCAGCGCGCCGGCCCGCAGCACCCGCACCGGCCCGTGCCGGGCGACGAGGCCGTCCCCGGCCGTCCGCATCAGCCCGGTGGCCACCAGGTAGGGCAGGGTCGCCATCGCCACCCAGCGCTGCGGCGCACCGAAGGTCTCCTCCAGATGGGTCGGGCCCCAGGTCGCGGCCGCGGTGTCGACCATGTAGAAGAGCACCAGCGCGACGCCCACCAGCAGGACGGGACGCCAGGGGAGGGCCACCGCCGGTCCCGAGGGATCGCCGACGCGCGGGAGCAGGGGCCCCAGGGACACCAGCAGGGGCACCACCGCCAGCACCGCGACCACCCTCAGCCCGGCGTCCCCGGACGCCAGGGTGCCGGCCGCGCCGACCACGCCGCCCCAGGTCCAGGCGCCGTGGAAGGACGGCAGCAGCGGGCGAGCGGCCAGACGCTCGATCGCGACCGCCTGCATGTTGCCGCACGCGTCGACCATCCCCAGCGCCACGCCGTACGCCGCGAGCCCGGCGACGAAGACCCCGAAGGCCGGCGCGAGCGCCAGCACCGGGACGGCCACCGCCATCAGCAGCAGGCCGGCCCGCAGCACCCAGGCGCTCGGGCGCCGCGACGAGAGGCGCTCGCTTGCCACGGAGCCGGCGCCGGCGAGCAGCACCATCATCAGCAGGAGCAGGGACAGGTCGGTCTCATCGACCGACCAGGTGTCCTTCACCTCGGGAAGCCGGGTGGTGAGGCTGATGAACACCAGCCCCTGGGTGAAGAAGGCGGCTGCAGCGGCCAGTCGGGCTCTGCCCAGGCGGGTGGTGGGATCCGGCTCGTCGCGCACGCTGGCATCGTGTCAGCACCCGGGTCTCGGCGGGGGACTTTCCGCCCTTGACGCATCCCCGGCCCCCGCGCACGGTGGGGCCATGCCGCTCACAGCCGCGTGTCCTAGATGTGTCTCGCCGGTGATCGAGCGCGACGACGTGTGGTCGTGTCCCGAGCACGGGAGGGTCGCGCCGCTGTGGCGCCCGCGCGAGGTCTCCTACGATGCGTTCACCGCACACCTGCGTCTGGCGGACGGCTTCCCGACCTATCTGTCGTGGCCGCTGCTCTCGGGGTGGTCCATCGCCGACTTCGGGGTGGTCTGGCAGTCGCCTGGCCAGCCCCTGGCCACCATGGCCTGCTGCTCGGGAACCAGCGCGGCGGACGGCCCGGTGGACGTCTGCGTGGTGGCCGAGGAGGTCGGGGTGGGGCTGGGCGCCCGCCTGGCCGGACGGCCCGGCGACGACCCGGGACCCGAGTTCGGCCAGGGGGCACCGGTCACCCGGGTCCGGATCGGCTCACAGGCCGTCCCCCTGTGGTGGGTGGCCACGGTCGCCGGGGCGGGGGAGGTCGACCGCGCCGTCCTCGCCGGGGAGGCGGGGGGACGGTGGCTGTGGATCCTGGTGCGCCCCGCGCCCGCGACCCTGCTCCTGCCCGAGGACTGGCTCCTGCGGGACGTGTCCGGTCTCGGAGCCGCGCTCGTCGATCTTCCCTTCGGGGGGCACCGTCCGAGCCTCTGAGGAGCGTGCCGCGGCGGGCCCGGGCGCGGCGGGCGGGGGCGTGGAGGGTGGCGTACCCCAGCCCACGCCTCGCAGCAGCGTCAGGTGCAGGTCGAGGGTCTGCGGCGACGGGTCGATGCCGAGCTCCTCGGCGAGGCTGGCCCGGTAGGTCTCGAAGACGCGCAGCGCGCTGCCGATCTCACCGAGCTCGGCGTGCGCGCGCATCAGGGCCCGCTGGGCGCGCTCGGCCGAGGGATCGAGGCTGATCGCGGCACGGGCGTGGTCGAGCGCGTGGCGATAGCGGCCCAACTCGAGGGCGGCCTCGGCCGCATCGGCCAGCAGGCTGTGCCGCTTCTCGCTGATCACCGCGCGCACCGCCACTGCCCAGCCGCTGTCGTCGTTGGAGGCCCGGAACTCTCCCGCGTACAGGTGCTCGGCCGCCTCGGTCAGCTCGAGGGCCGTGCGGAAGTCCCCGTCTCGGCAGGCCGCATGCACCTGGGCGGCGCAGATCTCGAAGGAGGCCACGTCCACCCAGGCGTGGTTGAGCACCACGCCCACCTCACGGCGGACCACGCACTGCGGGCCCAGCACCCGGCGCAGATGGCTGATCGCGGTCCGCAGGCTGGCGCGGGCGCGGTCCTCGGTGACGTCCGGCCAGAGCTTGTCGATGATGCCCGCCACCCGGACCGGGTGGCCGTTCTGGAGCGCGAGCAGTCGCAGCAGGTCGCGGTTCTTGCCGGTGCGCCACTCGTGGTCGGCGATCGACGAGCCGTCCCGGCGCAGCACGATGAAGTCGCCGAGCAGGAAGATGCGGATCCACGGCTCCCGATGCATCGACTGCCCCCCGGCTCTGTTCGGCTGGCCCGACGTTTGCAAACCCAACACAAGCGTCGCCGGCTAGAACGCTGTTCACAACGGTAACGCCGTACTCAAGGAATGTCGCCGATCGATCGGCGAGCCCTCGGCCAAGGAGGGGGCCACGCCCCTCGCCCGAGCCGGAAATGCCAGCCGGCTCACCAGCCGCTATCGGCCGCCACGACCTCCCGCCGGGGGACGGGACGGGGGGTCTACGGGGCGGGGTGACCAGACCGCGATCGGTCCGCCGCAACGGACTCGAACAGGCCGGGCTCCGCGCCTTCGAGCGGCACGGCTGGTGAGCCGGGGCAGTGCGCCGAGCCGAGGCCCGACGAGTCCACGATCTGCCAACGGGGGCTATCGGGGCATCCCCAATTCAGGGGTTCTCGGCGGCCTCGCCCCCGAGGGGAGAGCGTCAGTAGGCGCCGCGGTGGGTCAGCACCGCTCCGAGCGTGCGGCACACGATCCGGGCGTCCATCACCAGCGACCAGTTCTCGACGTACTTCAGGTCCAGGCGCACCGACTCGTCCCACGGCAGGTCCGAGCGACCCGAGACCTGCCACAGACCGGTCAGGCCCGGCTTCACCGCCAGTCGCCGGCAGGTGTCGGCGTCATAGCGGGCCACCTCCGCCGGCAGCGGGGGACGCGGGCCGACCAGCGACATCTCACCGCGCACCACGTTGACCAGCTGGGGCAGCTCGTCGAGGGAGTAGGTGCGCAGGAACCGGCCCACCCGGGTGACGCGGGGATCGGCGCGCATCTTGAACAGCACGCCGGCGCCCTCGTCCCGCTCGCGCAGCCTGGTGAGGTGGACCTCGGCGTCGGTGGTCATGGTGCGCAGCTTGAGCATGGTGAACGGGCGGCCGTCGCGGCCGATGCGCACCTGGCGGAAGAAGGCGGGGCCGCGCGAGTCGTACCTGACCGCGATCACGAGGGCGAGCAGCAGCGGTGCCGTGAGCACCAGACCGGTGGCCGCGGCGAGCCGGTCGGAGCACCCCTTGGTCACCCGGCGCACCCCCTGCAGCTCGGCGTGGCGCACGTGCACGAACGGGATGCCGCCGGCGGGGGCGAGCGTGGTGCGGGAGGCGTCGACGTCGAGCAGGCCGGGGCCGATGAACAGCTGCCGCCCCTCGCCCTCGAGCTGCCAGCCGATCCGACGCAGGGTGACCGCGTCGAGCTCCGGGCTGGGCAGGGCGATCACGGCATCGGCGTCGTGGTCGGCGACCACGTCACCCAGGGCGTCGACGCCCACCGTGCAGGGCAGGTCCGCGAGAAGCGCGGACGCGGGGCCCGAGGGCATGGACGGGACCGAGACCGCCACCACCTCGAAGCAGTGGTCGGCGGTACGGCGCAGCGCGGCGAGCACGTGGGCGACGTCGCGCTCGTGGCCGGCCAGGACCACCCGGGTGGGCCGACCGCCGAGAAGCGGCAGCCGGGTGCCCAGCCGGCCCACGACCAGGAGCCGCATCAGCACGGTCAGCGTGGTCGTGGCCACCGCCAGGGAGAGGACGTCGATCGGCGGCGTGGACAGCTGGGACAGCGAGAGCCCGGCCCAGCCCAGCAGGGCCAGGCCCACCCCGGCTCGGCCGATCCGCCGGACGTCCTCGATGTCGAAGCGGGTCCCGCGGGACTCGTGGGCGCGGGTGACCACCAGCAGCAGCGTCCACAGGACGGGCAGCACCACCACCGAGAGGGCGTCGAGGGCGACCAGCGACGTGCTCGCGTCGGGCAGCAGGTCGACCGTCGGCGTCCCACCCTGGACGACGGTGAGCGCCAGGACCGCGGCCAGCGCGTCGCAGGCATGGCCCAGCCAGGGGCTCGTGCGAGGGCCGATCCGACGCCCGGCCGGCTCGCGCTGCTCCGCGTGCTCGAGCCTGGCCACTGCGGTCATCGGCTGTTCCCTCCCCGGTGCGTGCTGCGCTGGAAAGCGCTGTCACGAACCTAGGAAGGGTGCTCGCGCGATGCATGCCGCAATCTGGGCATCTCAGCCGCCGGCGCTCAGGCCGGCACCTGCCAGCCCGCCCGGTGGGCGATGCCGACGGCGGCCAGCTGCGAGGAGACCCCGAGCTTGGCCAGGATCGACTTCACCTGCGTGCGCACGGTGGCCTCGGAGACGACCGAGCGCACGGCGATGTCGCGCACGTTCAGGCCGTCCATCAGCAGACCGAGGATCTCCGACTCCCGCCGCGTCAGCGAGTCGAGCCGCTCGCGGATCTCCTTCACCTCGTGACGCTCGCTGTGGTAGAGCCGCAGCAGGTCCTCGCGGTCCTCGTGCGAGAGCACCGAGCGCCCGTCGTTGATCAGCCGGACCGTGGCGAGGATCCGGTTGAGGGGCGAGGTCTTGCTGAGCACGATGCGGGCGCCGTTGCGCAGGCACTCGCCCCAGCGGATCTTGTCGTGGCTGGCGGTGACCACGACCACCGCGGCGCCGGTGCGCACGATGGGCTCGATCAGCGGGATGGCGCTGCCGGCCGGCCCCAGGTCGAGGTCGAGCAGCACGATCCGGGGCTGGGCGCGCACGATCGCGGGCAGCAGGGTGCTGGCGTGCGTGACCGACTCCGGCGGCGAGATGCGGCGGACGTCGTAGCCCTCGATGGTCATCGCCACGTCCAGCGACTCGGCGAAGAGCTGGTGGTCCTCGACCAGCACCACCCGGGTCAGACCGCGTGGGCGTGCCATGCCGCGTCCTCCTCGGCCAGGTCCAGGGTGATCACGAAGGCCGCGCCTCGGGGGCGTCCGCTGCGGTCGAGCTGCAGCGTGCCCCCGAGCTCGCCGACGAGCCGGCTGGCGATGTGCAGACCGATCCCGCGTCCGCGCGAGCCCGGCCGCTGCGTGCCCCACTCGAAGAGGATGCCGCTGAGTTCCTCGGGCACACCGGGTCCCTCGTCGGCGACCGTGATCCGGGCGTGCGGGCCCGCGCTCGTCACCTCCAGGGTGACCGCGGAGCCCTCGCTGTGCCGGGCCGCGTTGTCCAGCAGGATGTGGACCGCCTCGGCCACGTGATCGGCGCGTCCGAGGGCCCGTACGCCGGACGCCTCGCACCGCACCTGGTGCCCGCGCGCACGTACCGAGGTGACCACGGGCAGCAGCACGTCGTCGAGGTCGAGCGCCGTGAGGGGCTCGTCGGCGCCCCCGGCGAGCAGCCGCTCGAGGCGGGCCAGCTCGTCGGCCTGCATCCGCTCCAGGCGTGCTCGAGCGGGAGCCGGCACGGCGTGCTCGGCGCCGTGCAGGAGGCGCGAGGCGGCGGCCAGCCCGGCGACGGTGGAGCGCAGCTCGTGCAGGGTCTCCTCGTAGTGGCGCACCTCCGCGGCCAGGGTGGAGGCCCAGTCGGTCGCCGGCGGGTCGCTGGGCGAGGTGTCCCGTACGGCGCCCAGGATGCTCAGCGCGGGCACGGTGCGGCACAGCGTCAGCGCCACCCAGGCCACCAGCGCGGCGCCCCCGATGTGGGCCACGGCGATCGGCAGCCCCAGCGCCGGGGCGTCACCCAGGCTCGGTGCCGCCGCATCGGTCAGCACGATGACGAGCACGCCGGTGCTGAGCTGGGCGCCCGCCCACCGGGGCAGCTGTGAGAGGCCCGCGAGGGTGACGGCGATGGCGAGGCCGGCGCAGGCCGTGGCCAGGTGCAGGGCCGTGGCGGCGGCCGTGGACGGGTCGGTGCCGAGCTCCAGGGTGAGCAGCGTGGCCTGCAGCGTCACCGCTCCCAGGCCCAGCAGCATGCCCAGCGCCACCGGGTCCAGCGACGACGGGAGCGCGACGCCGCGCACCGCCATCACCACCAGGCCGAGCGTGGTCACCACGGTGACCAGCTCGGCGATCCCCGGGAGCGCCAGCGACGTCGTGGTTCGGGCCCCGGCGACGTCGAGCAGCGAGAAGGGGATGCCGTACGTGGCGACCGCGAAGGCCGCCGCGGCGAGCCATCCGCTGACGTCCCTGCCGCACAGGCGCCAGTGGACGTAGAACGTGACGCCACCAGCACCGAGCACGATCTGCGCGATCGCTCGGCTGATGACCTGGACGGACGCGAACGGCGCCCCTTCGTGCAGCAGGACCATGGTGGCGACCAGAGGCGGCGCCAACACGATGGTCACGAACAGGATCGTGAAAAGGCCGGTGGTCCGGCGCGAGTGCGCAAGTGTGGTGGCGGACCTGCGGGCCGCGTGTACAACGTGCATATCTGTCCCTCCGTCTCACCACAAGTAGGGATGGCGGGGCTCAAACGAACGTCAACAACGCGCAAAACCGCAGCCTTCGACGCTCACCAGCGGTCTAGAACTCCCGGCCCACTACGCTGAGCGCCGTGCGCATCGACCTCCACACCCACTCGCAGGTCAGTGACGGGACGGAGGCTCCCGCGGACGTGGTCCGAGCCGCCGCCGCCGCCGGGCTCGACGTCCTGGCCCTGACCGACCACGACACCGCCGCTGGCTGGGCGGCCGCGGCCGACGCGGCGCAGGAGGTCGGCATCACCCTGGTCCCGGGGATGGAGATCAGCACCCAGCTCGAGACGACGACCGCCGCGGGCCCGCATCGCCGTGGCGTGCACCTGCTGGCCTACCTGCCCGACCCGACCTACCCGCCCCTGGGGGCAGCCCTCGGCCGGGTCCTGGACGGGCGCAACGAGCGGGTCCCCGCGGTCCTGGCCAGGCTCGCCGACCTCGGCATCGAGGTGCCGTACGCCCACGTGGCCAGGCTCGCCGGCCCCACGGCCGCGATGGGCCGTCCGCACATCGCCGACGCCCTCGTCGACCTCGGCCTGGTCCCGGACCGCACCGAGGCCTTCCGCAGGTTCCTCAACCCCGGCCGACCGGCGTACGTCGACCGCTACGCCGCCGCGCTCGACGACATGGTGCGCCTGGTGGTGGAGGCCGGCGGGGTCGCCGTGATCGCGCACCCCTGGGGGCGCCACCGTGCCGACGGCCTGGGCGAGGAGGAGCTGGCCCGGCTGCAGGGCCTCGGGCTGTCCGGCATCGAGGTCGACCACCAGGACCACGACCCGGTCGACCGGGAGCGGCTGCGCGCCATCGCCGGCAACCTCGGGCTGCTGGTGACCGGCTCCAGCGACTACCACGGCACCGGCAAGATCGACCACGACCTGGGCTGCAACACCACCCACCCCGACGAGTACGCCCGCCTCCTGGAGCTGGCCCGCGCGGCCGCGACCCGCGCCGGCCGCAGCGGCGGCTGGGTGGTGGGCCCGTGAGCGAGTGGGTCAACCTGGTCCTGCTCACCGAGGTCTTCGTGACGCTGTTCGTGATCATGGACCCGGTCGGGACGGTGCCGGTCTTCCTGTCGCTCACCTCGGGCCGCGCCGTGGACACGGCCCGGCGCGCGGCCTGGCAGGCGGTCGCGGTCTCGTTCTCGGTGATCGTGGCGTTCGCCCTCTTCGGCCAGCAGATCCTGAGCTACCTGCACATCTCCCTGGCGGCCCTGCAATGCGCCGGCGGGCTGCTGCTGCTCATGGTGGCGCTCGAGCTGCTCACCGGCGACCAGGACAAGGAGCCCACCGCCACCTCGGGCACCAACGTCGCGCTCGTCCCGCTCGGCACCCCGATGATGGCCGGACCGGGGGCGATCGTGGCCACCATGCTGTTCGTCGAGCAGATCGACGGCGGGGCCGACCTGCTGGGAGTCAGCGCCGGCGTCGTCGGCGTGCACCTGTGCCTGTGGGCGGCGATGCGGTTCTCGCTGCCGATCCTGCGCCTGATCAAGGACAGCGGGGTCCTGCTGGTGAGCAGGATCGCGGGCCTGCTGCTGTCGGCGATCGCGGTCCAGCTGGTCGCCGACGCGGTGCGCGCGTTCGTGGTGGGCGAGGGCTGAGCGGCTACTCCCGGGCGCTGCCCGAGCGACCGAGGCTCTGCGCGCGCTGGAGCAGCGGTCCGGGCACGGCGCGGGCGGCCGCCGCGATCACCTTGTAGCGCTTGCTGGGCACCGACATCGCGACCCCGCGGTCCAGGTCGGCGAGGGCCTCGCGGACCAGGTCGTCGGCGTCGAGCCAGAGCATCGACGGGGCCGAGGCCCGCGAGACGTCCATCCGCTGGTGGAACTCGGTCTTCACGAAGCCGGGGCACAGCGCCATCACCCGCACCCCCTGCGTGCGGTACTCGTGGGCGGCCCAGGCGCTGAAGCTGTTCACCCACGCCTTGGCGGCGCTGTAGGTGCCGCGCGGCAGGAAGGCCGCCACGCTCGAGACGTTGACGATGGCCCCCTGGCCCCGCTCGGCCATCGGCCCCAGGGCGGCGTGGCTCAGTCGCAGCACCGCGGTGACCAGCACGTCCAGCATGCGCTGCTCGTCGGTGATGCTGTTGTCGGCGAAGCGCCCCTTGAGCCCGAAGCCGGCGTTGTTCACCAGCAGGTCCACCGGTCGCGCCGGGTCGCACAGCCGGTCCTCGACGCGGGCCAGCTGGTCGCGCTCGGCGAGGTCGGCGGGGAGCACCTCCACCTCGACGCCGTACGACGTGCGCAACGCGGCGGCCACCTCCTCCAGACGCTGCCGGTCGCGTGCCACCAGCACCAGGTGGTGGCCCCGGGCGGCGAGCTGGTGGGCGAACGCGTGGCCGATGCCCGCGGTGGGACCGGTGATCAGGGCGGTGCCGACGGGGATCGGGGCCGGCGTGGAGCGGCGCGCGGAGAAAGACATGCGAGGAGCCAACCGGGTCTGCTGCCTGCGGGCAAGCGAGTCGGGCATGATGGGCGCGATGACCACGACATTGGCGGTCGCCAACCAGAAGGGTGGCGTCGCGAAGACCACCACCGTCGCCTCGCTCGGTGCCGCCCTGGCCGAGCTGGGCCACTCCGTGCTGCTCGTGGATCTCGACCCGCAGGCCTGCCTGACCTTCTCGCTCGGCATCGACCCCGAGGACCTCGAGCTGTCGGTGTACCAGGTGCTCACCCAGGGGCTCGATCCCACCGAGGTGATCGTGACGACCGAGGAGGGCGTCGACCTGCTCCCGGCCACCATCGAGCTGGCCCGGGCGGAGGCGGACCTGCTCACCCGGACCGGACGCGAGCACGTGCTCGCCGGCGTGCTCGAAGCGCTGGAGGAGGCGGACGCCGGCTACGACTGGGTGCTGCTGGACTGCCCGCCCTCCCTGGGGGTGCTGACGGTGGCCGCGTTGACGGCCGCTCGAGGCGTGCTCGTCCCGCTGCAGTGCGAGACCCTGTCGCACCGCGGCGTCGGGCAGCTGCTGGACACCGTCCACGACGTACGGCGCTTCACCAACCGCGCCCTGGAGGTCTGGGGCGTCCTGCCCACGCTCTACGACGGGCGCACCAACCACGCCCGTACGGTGCTGGAGACCATCTCCGAGACCTACGACCTCGAGGTGATCGGGCCGCCGATCCCCAAGACGATCAAGTTCGCCGAGGCCCCGGCCGCCGGGCGCTCGATCCTGGCCACCAGCCGCGCCAGCAAGGGTGCCCTGGCCTACCGCGAGGTCGCGGTCGGGCTGGTCGCCCGCGCAAAGCGCCCGGCGGCGGGCCCGGCGAAGCGGGGTGGGTCGCCAAGCGCTGCGCCGCGGGCCGGGACGAGGGGCTGAGGTTGGCCCGACACCGGCGCGCGAGGACCAGGCCACGCTACGGGCGCCTGACGTTGGTCGCCTGCGCTTTGGGGATCACCGGCGTCGCGGTCCTGGGCGGTGTCGGCGTGCTGCCCTCGCCCACCGACGACTACTCCACGAGCTCGCAGGCCGCCGACGTCTCCGCCGGCGTCGCGGGCGCCGACGACCAGGCCCCCCGGGAGCCCGTGCGGGCGGCGGGCAGCGACGCCGACGACAGCGACGCCGCGGGAGGGCGCACCGCCGACCTGCGGGAGGTGGTGGCGGGAGCCCTGGAGGGCGCGTTCTCCGGCACCGCGCTGCTGCGCCACGACGTCACGCTGCCGGAGCGCTCGGGCCAGGGGCGGCGCGTGGTCTTCAGCGAGTCGCGCCAGCGGGTCTGGCTGGTGGGGGCGGACGGCCGGGTGCAGCGCACCTACCTGGTCTCGGGCAGCGTCTACGACAATCTCGACCCCGGCACCTTCGAGGTCTACTCGCGCTCGGAGCACGCGTGGGGGATCGACGACTCGGGCACGATGCGCTACTTCGTCCGGTTCACCGAGGGCGACAACGCCGCGATCGGGTTCCACGACATCCCGGTGCACGAGGGGGCCCGCGTGCAGACGCTGCGCCAGCTCGGCACCCCGCAGTCGCACGGCTGCATCCGTCAGCGTCCCCGCGACGCGATCGCGCTGTGGAGGTTCGCCCCGGTCGGCACCACCGTGGTGGTCACCCCCTGAGACGAGCCGACCCGCCGCCCGTGGTGGGCGGCGGGTCGGCGCGTGGAGCTGGGCGGGGTCAGTCGGTGCCCGAAGTGGTGCTCTCGCCGCTCGTGGCGGTCTCGCCGTCGCCGCGCGTGCCACCGGTACGACGCCGGCGGCGGTTGCGGCTCGGGCGCAGGTCGTCGGCACCCGACCCGTCGCTCGGGGCGTCCTGACGGCTCGGCGGCGCGCTCGAGGCGCCGGTCTCCGGGGAGCCACTGCCGGCGGAGCCCGAGGCGGCGCCGCCGCTGCGCGTGCGGCTACGGCCGCGGCTGCGCGGGGGACGCTCGCCACCCTCGCGCGCGGCCTCGCCACCCTCGCGGGCGGACTCGCGCGCGGTCTCGCCGCGGCCGCCGCCATCGCCGCGGCCACCGCGCTCGGGGCGGCCGCCGCGCTCGGGGCGGCCGCCCCGCTCGGGACGCTCGGAGCGCTCGCGCGGGGGCTGAGGCGCGGGGTCGACGATGCGGCCCTTGGTACCGGGGGCGATGCCCATGTCGTGGAAGAGGTGCTCGGAGGTGGAGTACGTCTCCTGCGGCTCGTCGAAGGGCAGGTCGAGCGCCTTGTTGATCATCTTCCAGCGGTGCACGTCGCCCCAGTCGACGAAGGTGACCGCGATTCCCGTCGCGCCGGCGCGGCCGGTGCGGCCGATCCGGTGCACGTAGGTCTTGTCGTCCTCGGGGCAGGTGTAGTTGATGACGTGGGAGACGCCGGCGACGTCGATGCCGCGAGCGGCGACGTCGGTGGCGACGAGCACCCGGATCTTGTCCTCGCGGAACTTGGCCAGCGCCTTCTCGCGGGCGACCTGGGCCATGTCGCCGTGCAGCGGGCTGGCCGAGAAGCCGCGCTCGGCCAGGTCGTCGGCGACGCGCTGGGCCTGGCGCTTGGTGCGGGTGAACACGATGACCTTGCCGGCGCCCTCGGCCTGCAGGATCCGGCCGATGATCTCGGGCTTGTCCAGGTCGTGGGCCTGGTAGATGAACTGGGCGGTCGCCGGCACCAGCGTGGTGTCGTAGGACGACTCGGCGCGGATGTTCATCGGGTGGCGCATGTGGGTGCGTGCCAGCGAGACGATGGCCGCGGGCATGGTGGCCGAGAACAGCATCGTCTGCCGGGTCTCGGGGGTCAGCTTGAGCAGCTTCTCGACGTCGGGCAGGAAGCCCAGGTCCAGCATCTCGTCGGCCTCGTCGAGGACCAGCGCGTGCACGTGGGAGAGGTCGAGGGCCTTGCGGTTGGCCAGGTCGATCAGCCGGCCGGGGGTGCCGACCACGATGTCGACGCCCGACTCCAGCGCGTCGAGCTGGGTGTCGTAGCCGACGCCGCCGTAGACGGTCAGCACCCGCAGGCCGCGGTCCTTGCTGGCCAGGTGTAGGTCGTTGGAGACCTGGAGCGCGAGCTCGCGCGTCGGGGCCACGATCAGGGCCTGCGGCTTGCCCTGCGGCAGGTCGGCGTAGTCGGGGTCCTTCGGCGCGACGCTGCGCTGGAGCACCGGGATGCCGAAGGCGAGGGTCTTGCCGGTGCCCGTGCGGGCCTGGCCGATCAGGTCGGTGCCCATCAGGGCGACCGAGAGGGTCATCTCCTGGATGGCGAACGGCGTGATGATGCCGGCGCGCTCGAGCGCGTCGCAAATCTCGGGCAGGACCCCGAGCTCTCGGAACGTAGTCAGTGTCTTTTCGCTTTCGTGAGTGGCTTCTGAGCGGCTGACTCATCGAAAGGGATCGAAGTCGTCTCGACAGGGTCTGCCGCGCACATGCTCGGCGGTGTCGGTCCCGAGGACCTGTCGGTGACAATCCTGTCGGTGACAGTGCGGACCGTCTCGCCGGTCGCGGGCCATCCCGGGTGACCGTGCACGGCTGACCCTGCACGGACGAGGTCGGCGACGCTGTCGTCGACCCGGTGGGCGGCACTCGATGAATCCACTGTATCGGTAGGGTGCGGGCATGTCTGAATCCCCGCTCGGGTCGGGCGCGCCGTCGGCCGCCCAGGACCCCCAGTACCGCGCTGCCGTGGTCGACCTGCTGGGCGTGATCGCCTACGGCGAGATCTCGGCGTTCGAGCGGCTGGCCGAGGACGCCAAGCTGGCGCCCTCGCTGGAGGAGAAGTACACGCTGGCCGCGATGGCGGCCACCGAGGTCGGCCACGTCGGGCCGTTGCGCGAGCGTCTGGTCGCGCTCGGTGCCGACCCGTTCGAGGCGATGGCGCCGTTCCGGGTGCCGGTCGACTCCTTCCACGAGCACACCGCCCCGGCCGACTGGTACGAGGGCCTGGTCAAGGCGTACGTCGGCGACGGGCTCGCCGCGGACTTCTACCGCGAGATCGCGCAGTTCGTCGACGCCCAGACCCGCGACCTGATCATCGCCTCGCTCAGCGACACCGGTCACGCCGGCTTCGTGGTGGACCGGGTGCGCGCCGGCATCGCCGAGGACCATCGGCTCGGGGGGAGGCTGGCGCTGTGGGGCCGCCGACTGATGGGGGAGGCGCTCTCCCAGGCGCAGCGCGTCGTCGCGGAGCGCGACGCGCTGGGGGCGCTGCTGGCCGGTGGGGTCGACCGGCCCGGCCTCGACCTGGCCGAGGTGGGGCGGATGTTCACCCGGATGACCGAGCGCCACGACCAGCGGATGGGCGAGCTGGGGCTCGACTCCTGAGCCGCCACTACCCACGACGAAGCCGACCCGGCAGAAGCGAGCTTCTGCCGGGTCGGCTCTGTTCGTCGGGGCGCTGCGCTCAGCTGCGGAAGCCGACCTGCTTCGCGCTGGGGTTGCCGAGCTCGACGTAGGCGATCCGGGAGCCGGGCACGATCACCCGCCGGCCGCGGCTGTCGGTCAGCGCGAGGACGGTCTCGCTGCTGACCGCCTCGGCGACCAGCTTCTCCACCGCCTCGGCGCTCTCGTCGCTCTCGACGAGCAGCTCACGCGGCGCGTTCTGGATGCCGATCTTGACCTCCACGGTCTCCTCCTGAAGTTCTCGGTGCTGCTGGATGACGAGGTTACGGGGTGGGTGTTCAGGCGTCCTCGGCGCGCGGGTAACCGCGGATGCCGCGCCAGGCCAGGGCGGCCACCAGCGCGGCCGCGTCGTCCTGGGTGATCCCGGATGCCTCGGTGAGCCAGAACCGCGCGCTCACCTGCGCCATTCCCACCAGGGACACCGCGAGCAGACGCGACTGCGTCGGGCTCAGGCTGGTGTCGTCGTGGATGACGTCGGCGATCATCGCGGCGGTCTCGGTGGTGACCCGCTCGACGTGCTCGCGGACGGTGGGCTCGTTGGTCAGGTCCGACTCGAAGACCAGCCGGAACGCGCCGCTCTCGGCGGCGACGTAGTCGTAGAAGACCTTGATCGCGGCCTGCACACGCTGCTTGTTGTCGTCGGTGGACAGCAGCGCGAGGCGGCAGTTCTCGATGATCGCGTCGCACGAGCTGTCGAGCAGCGCCAGGTAGAGCTCCATCTTGCCCGGGAAGTGCTGGTAGAGCACCGGCTTGGAGACCCCGGCGCGTTCGGCGATGTCGTCCATCGCCGCCGCGTGGTAGCCCTGGGCGACGAAGACCTCGAGGGCGGACTCGAGCAGCTGCGCGCGACGCTCACGGCGCGGCATCCGGGCCCCGCGCGGGCGGGGGCGGTCCGCGTCGAAGTGATCAGCGCTCAACTCGGTGCTCCTCGGGCCTCGCGGCGGGCGGCGTACCCGCGTCGTGCGGGAAGCCTACCGGTCCGTAACCTCCGTCCGGATGACGGGATGCCGCGCGGCGCGCCCCTGCGGGCGGGGGAACATCGGGGGGTTCGCCGGCGTTGTGCCGAGAACCATCGATCGTCCGCCCTGAGGAGTTACCGCCGTGTCCTTTCCCGCGCTCGTGGAGCCGGCCGCCGAGCTGACCGTCGACGAGGTACGCCGCTACAGCCGCCACCTGATCATCCCCGACGTCGGGATGACCGGGCAGAAGCGGCTCAAGAACGCCAAGGTGCTGGTGATCGGCGCCGGCGGGCTGGGCAGCCCCGCGCTGCTCTACCTGGCTGCCGCCGGGGTGGGCACGATCGGGATCGCCGAGTTCGACGAGGTCGACGAGTCGAACCTGCAGCGCCAGATCATCCACGGCCAGTCCGACATCGGGCGTCCCAAGGCGGAGTCCGCGCGCGACGCCATCAAGGAGGCCAACCCCTACGTCGACGTCGTCGTGCACGGGGAGCGCCTCGACAACGACAACGTGCTGCAGGTCTTCGAGGGCTACGACCTCATCGTCGACGGCACCGACAACTTCGCGACCCGCTACATGGTCAACGACGCGGCGTACTTCCTGCGGATCCCCTACGTGTGGGGCTCGATCTACCGCTTCGACGGTCAGGCGTCGGTCTTCTGGCCGCACGCGGTGAAGGAGGACGGCCAGAGCGCCGAGGCGCCCTGCTACCGCTGCCTCTACCCCGAGCCGCCGCCGCCGGGGATGGTGCCCTCCTGCGCCGAGGGCGGCGTGCTGGGCGTGCTGTGCGCCTCGATCGGCTCGATCCAGGTCAACGAGGCGATCAAGCTGCTGACCGGCATCGGCGACCCGCTCGTCGGCCGGCTGATGATCTACGACGCGCTCGAGATGGAGTACCGCAAGCTGCGGGTGCGCAAGGACCCCAGCTGCGCGCTGTGCGGGGAGAACCCGACGGTCACCGAGCTGATCGACTACGAGACGTTCTGTGGCGCGGTCTCCGACGAGGCGGCCGACGCCGCCGCCGGCTCGACGATCTCGGTCACCCAGCTGGAGGGCATGCTCAAGGAGCGCGAGAACGGCGAGCGCGACTTCGTCCTCATCGACGTCCGTGAGCCCAACGAGTACGAGATCAACCAGATCCCCGGGGCGGTGCTGGTCCCCAAGGGCGAGTTCCTCAACGGCAACGCGCTCGCGACGCTTCCCCCGGTCGACTCCGGGAAGCAGGTCGTCCTGCACTGCAAGAGCGGGGTGCGCTCGGCCGAGGCGCTCGCGGTCGTGAAGGGCGCGGGCTACTCCGACGCCGTCCACGTCGGCGGCGGCGTGGTGGCCTGGGTCAACCAGATCGACCCCAGCCAGCCCTCGTACTGACCTCCGCGGTCCAGCCGCCGCAGCGCAAGGCCCACCCGGGCTCTCGTAACCCGGGTGGGCCTTCGTCGTTGAGGGGTGAGTCACATGGCGTCGGCTGCACAGGTGCCGGCCCCGCGCGGGCGGTCCACGGGGCCGAGGCAAGGTCTCGGTCGTCGCTCCCGGTCACGGGGTGGGAGCGACGCCCCGGGCCGTCCGCGCAGCGCGCCCGCCCCCCTCGCCGCTAGCGTGGTGGCCATGAGCAGGATCGACCCCGAGCTGTACGCCGAGCGCGTGCTCACCTGCGTGGAGCGGGTTCCGCGCGGCCGGGTCACCACGTACGGCGCGATCGCGGAGGTCCTCGGCGCCGAGCTGGGCGGCGGGGGACCGCGCACGGTCGGCGCGGTGCTGGCGTCGTACGGCGGACCGGTGCCGTGGTGGCGGGTGGTCCGTGCGGACGGCTCGCTGCCGGCCTGCCACGAGGGCCGGGCCCGCGAGCACTACCTCGAGGAGGGCACCGCGCTGCGCCCCTCGGGCCGGATCGACCTGCGCACCGCCTTCTGGCAGCCGTAGCAAACGCCGAGTCGGCGCAGGCTCGGGAGCCTGCGCCGACTCGGCGGTTCACAGCGGCGAGTTCACGCCGACTCGGCGGTCAGGCGCGCTCGCGGGTACGGCGCGCGAGGGCGGCCAGCGCCTTGGGGAAGATCTCCTCGGGCGGGTTGACCAGACCGGCCCCGACCTGGCCCACGCCCGCCTTGGCGCCGGCCATGCCGGTGTTGATCTGCGGCAGGATCCCGGTCCGGCAGACCAGGCTCACGTCGATCCCGCTGGGGACCCCCTGGAACTCCAGCACCGGCACCGACCAGCGCGGGCTCTCGCCCAGGCAGATCTCGTGCATCCGGCGGGTGGTGGCCAGCGCGTCGGGCACGGTGCCGCCGACCAGCCGGACGATCGCCGGGGCGGTGGCCATCGCGAAGCCGCCGATGCCGGCGGTCTCGGTGATCGCGGAGTCGCCGATGTCGGGGTTGGCGTCCTCGGGCCCGTAGTCGCCGAGGTAGAGCCCCTCGGCCACCTGGGCCGGGCCGGTGAACCACTCGTCGCCGGTGCCGGCGGTCTGGATGCCGAACTCGGTGCCGTTGCGGGCCATCGCGACGACCATCGTCGAGCCCTCGATGCCGCGGGCGGCGTCCAGCGCCAGCTTGCAGGCGGGCATCGCGAGGTTGAGGAAGAAGTGGTCGTTGCCGCCGATGAAGCGCATCGCGTCGGCCACGTCGGAGGTGGCGAAGCCCGACTCGACCATCGCCGGAGCCAGGTCGCGCATCATCATCAGCGTGCCGGCGCGGTTGCGGTTGTGGGCCTCGTCGCCCATCTGCAGCATCTGGGTGAGGATGCCGGTCACGTCGACCGGGCCGCTGGCGGCGACGGTGGTGCGCACCGCCTTCTGCAGCAGCGGGCCGAGCACCCCCGACATCCAGCGCAGCCGCTCGAGCACGTCCGGGCCGTAGGCGCCGTAGCGCAGCACCTTGCCCAGGCCCTCGTTGAGCGAGCAGTAGGTGCGCTTGCCGGTGGCGGGGTCCTCGAGGACGAACATCCACATCGAGGGCGAGACCAGACCGGCCATCGGGCCGACCGCGTTGCGGTGGTGGCAGGGCCCGAGGGTGAAGCCCTTGCCGGACTCGAAGAGCGCGACCGCGTCCTCCGGGTCGTCGACGAGGCCCTCCAGCGCGGCGGCGCCCATCAGCGCGCCGCGCAGCGGGCCGGACGCGGTGTCCCAGCCGATCGGCGGGCCGGCGTGCAGGAAGTCGCCGCGCTCCAGGCCGAGGACCTCGGAGGCGGGGGCGACGTCGACGAGGACGGCCTGTACGGCGAACATCGCGGCCAGCGCGCGCTGGTTCGCCGCCAGGCGCAGCGGGTCGGCGGCGACCGTGGCGAGGTCGGCCTCGGTGCCCGGCATCGGCGGGCGCCAGTCGACCCGGCTGACCGGGACGGCCTGGGCGGCGACGGCGTCGGCGAAGAGGTCGACGCCGGTGCCGACGACGTGCCCGGGGGTGCCGGTGGTGGGGGTGCCGGTGGGCGTGGTGGTCATCGGGCGGCTCCGATCAGCTCGACCGCGCGGCGGGCTGCGGCGGCATTGGACAGGTGGACCTCGGCGCCGGCCTCGGCCAGCGTCTTGGCCTGGCGCTCGAGCTCCTGGGGGTCCAGCGAGGTCCCCACGAGCGCGATGACGACGGGCTTGCCGACCTCGGCGATCGCCGGGGCGAGCGCGGAGGCGGGGTCGGCCTCGGCGCCGTGGCCGAGGACGACGTCGAGCAGCAGGACGCCGGTGAGCGGGTCGGCCGCGGCCCGGGCGAGGTGCTCCAGGCGCAGGGTCGGGTCGATCATCGGGTGCGCGCGGCCCTGGGTGAGGCCGTCGTCGCCGAAGTCGATCATCAGGTGGGCCTCGGCGGTGAGGTCGGAGCCCAGGGCCAGCTCGGGGGAGAGCGGGATGTTGCTGCGGATCGGGCCGAGGTCGGCCCGGGCGACGAGCATCGCCTCGTCGCACAGGGTGCCGCCGGCGAAGAGCCCGCGCAGCAGCGGACCGGCCGCGACGATGGCCGGGTCGCCCCAGGTCGGCCACGTCGGCACCGGGCGCCCGAGCCGGGTCAGCACCCGCTCGGCGGCCGAGGTGAGGTCGGGCTGTCCGTCGCCCAGCAGCGCGAGCTCCACGGGGGTGGACAGGGTGGCGGCGAACTCGGTGATCGCGGCGGCGACCTCGGGGGCCGGGGGCTTGGAGACCAGCACGATCATCTCCACGGCCGGGTCCTCGTCGAGGCGGCGCAGCGCGGTGCGCGTGGACAGCCCGCCGACGTCGGTGGACAGGTCGCGACCGCCGACGCCGAGCGCGGAGGTGACCCCGACGCCGGCGTGGTCGAAGAGCGCCAGCAGCTGCTGGCAGCCGGTGCCGGAGGCGGCGACCAGGCCGACCGGACCGGGCGCGGTGATGTTGGCGAAGCCGAGGCCGAGGCCGCCGACCAGGGCGGTGCCGCAGTCGGGGCCCATCACCAGCAGGCCGCGCTCGGTGGCGGTGTGCTTGAGCGCCAGCTCGTGCTCGAGCGGCACGTTGTCGCTGAAGATCATCACGTCGCGCCCGGCGTCCAGGGCGTCCATCGCCTCGACCAGGGCGGCCTGGCCGGGCACGCTGATCAGCACGACCTCGTCGCCGGTGGCGCTGCGGCGCAGGGCGCTGCGGGTGGTGCGGGGCGCGGCGAGCTCGCTGGCCTCGGAGGACGAGGAGGAACGGGTGGCGGCCGCCAGGGCCGCGTCGACGCCGGCGAGCGCCCGCTCCAGGGCGTCCTCGGTTGCGTCGGGGGCCAGCCGGACGGCGACGACCATGTCGTTGCCGGTCGCCTCGCCGGGCACCGTGAAGCCCATCTGCTCGAGGACCTCGAGGTTGAGCGCGGTGGCCATGGCGACCTGCGCGGCGGCGACGCCGTCGATCGCGGCGACGGTCCGGCTCACCTGGAGCAGGGTGACCGAGTCCGCGTACGCGCCTCGCCTGAGCTCGACGTGAGGTGCGGTCGGCTCCACTGAGGTGGTGGTCATGCGCAACGTCTCCCTTCGGAGATGGGGATGGGGGTGGAACGGGTGAAGAGGTCAGGGTGGGCCAGGTCGCCCTCGGCCAGGTCGCCGCCGGCCAGCGCGTCGGCGGCCAGGGCGGCGGCGGCCAGGGCGGCGCCGAGCAGCAGGCCGGCTCCGGAGGTGTGCCCGACCGTGGTCAGGGCGCGGGCGGTCTCGCGCAGGCCGGTCGCCTCGCCGTCCGGCAGCTCGGCGCAGCGCAGCAGGTCGGCGAACTCGGGGAGCACCTCGCCGTGCAGCGCACAGTCCAGCAGCGCGGCCGAGAGCAGCCCGGTGCGCTCGAGCCCGTCGCGGACGGCCGCCTCGAGCGCGGGGGCGGGGACGCCGGCGGCGCGGCGCAGTGCGAGCCACCCGCACAGCACGTCGTCGCCGAGCGGGGTCAGGCCCTCGCCGAGGCCGAGCAGCGCCGCCACGGCGCCGGGGTCGCCGGTGGCCAGGCGCTGGAGGCTCCGGCGGGGCAGGGCGTGCCGGACGTGCGCGGGCACGGCCCCGCCCAGCCCGGCGAGGCGCTGCAGGCCCGCCGCGGTCAGGGGCGGCGCCTGGACGTCGAGGACCCGGCCGATGCGCAGCACGGTGTCGTCCAGCTGCAGCGCGCCACGTGAGACCCGGGCCGCGCGCGTCGAGGCGAGGGCGCCCAGCTCCGGGGAGGCCAGGCGCAGGGCGCACGGTACGGCGCTCGCCGCGGTGGAGACGACCCCGACGCAGCGGCCGGCGACCTCGACGTAGAGGGCATGGCGACCGCGGTGCACGATCCTCGCCGGGCCGTCGCTCTCGGCCAGCAGGCGGCGCACCCGGGCAGGGGCGGCGACGGCGAGAGCGAGGGGAGGCACCTGCTCGACGCTATCGGGGCACGCTACGGTTTGCCGATGTGAGGTTCTGACAAACCAATCGTGATCGAGGTGCAGAAGTTGATAACGCCCAGGCCGGCAACCGCAGAGAACGCCGCGTGGGCGCTGGCGCGGGTGGACACCCTGCACACGGCGCTGACGCAGATCGTCCTGGAGGGGGGGAACCTGAGCCAGATCACCGCCGAGGTGGCCCGGGTCCTGGACGTGGGGGTGCTGGTGACCTCGACCGACGGCCGCGAGCGCGCCGGGGTGCTCGACCCGGACATGCGCGCCGCGATGGAGGAGCTCGACCTCTTCGACCACACCGGCCGGTTCCGCGTCGAGCGGACCAGCACCCAGGGCACGCCGGCCGGCGCGGGGCAGGTCCGGATGCTGCGCGTGGTCGCGGGGGGCGCCGACCTGGCCCGACTGGTCTGCTTCCGCCCGGTCGGCGAGATCCCCTCCGACGACGTGCACGCGATGGAGCGCGCCGCGGCGGTGGCCGCCCTGCTGATCACCCGCGAGGAGGCGGTGACCGCGGTGGAGAACAAGTACCGCGGCGACTTCCTGCGCGACGTCTTCCTCGGCCGCGCCGGCGGCATCGACTACGTGATCGAGCACGCCGAGGGGTTCGGCTGGGACCTGGACCGGCCGATGGTGGTGGTGGCCGCCGAGATCGACCCGCTGCGCCCCGAGGAGGCGCCCGTCTCCAGCCGGGTGCGCCGCCGCTGGCAGGAGCGCTTCTCCTCGGCGTGGAGCCAGGTGATGCAGGGGTACGACGCCGCCGCGCCCAGCGTGGACTTCTCCTCCGAGGTGGTGACCCTGATCCCGGTGGGGGAGCCTTCCGAGGACGCCGGCGAGGCGGTCGTCAGGCGGCTGGTGACCGGTGTGCGCGGTGACAAGGGCGGCGGGCGCCGGGCGTTCTCGGTGGGGGTGAGCCGGGTGGTCACCTCCCTCGACCAGCTGCCCGAGGCCTACGCGCAGGCCCGGCGGGCGGTCGAGGTGGGGCGCCGCGTGCACGGCGGCGGCTCCACCACGCACTTCGACCAGCTCGGCGTGCACCGGCTGATCGCGCTGGTGCCGGACACCGGCGAGCTGAGGGCCTTCGCCCAGGACGTGCTCGGCCCGCTGTCGGGCGCCACCACGGAGGCGGTCGACCTGCGCGAGACCCTGCAGGTGCTGCTCGACACGAACTTCAACGTCGCCGAGGCCGCGCGGCTGCAGTTCTTCCACTACAACACGATGCGCTACCGGGTCAGCAAGCTGGAGCGGCTGCTGGGCCCGCTCTCCTCCGATCCCCATCTGCGCCTCGACGTGGCCGTCGCGCTGCGGGTCCTGGAGATCGTGGACTGAGCCGGTTCGGCTGCGATCGGGTAACCGTCCGGTCACGAGTGCAATAAATCCGGCGTTCTGCTGCGCCCACCCGTCCTCCTCCCCACAATGTCTGCCACGAGTCTCCTGGGGTGTTCGGCAACACTCGCCGTGTCTCAGGTCTCGCCCGGACTACTAGGTTCGGCACCCACATGGGGTGTGGCCCGGACCGTGACCCTCACGGTCCCCCCTAAGGAGGCAGCACTGTGTCGATGTTCAAATGGGACCTGGTGGACCCGAAGCCTGGGGAGGCGGTGGCACCCCACCAGCGATTGAGTTGGGGCAAGACCACGGGCCTCGGCGCCCAGCACGTGGTCGCGATGTTCGGTGCGACGTTCGTCTTCCCGATCGTGATGGGGCTCAACGCCAACCTCGCGATCATGATGAGCGGCATCGCGACGATCTGCTTCCTGCTCATCGTCAAGGGCAAGGTACCGAGCTACCTCGGCACCTCCGCGGCCTTCGTGGGCGGCGCAGCCGCCATCTACGACCAGGATGGCGGCCCCGCTGACGTCACCGGTGCCATCCTCGTGGCCGGCGTGGTGCTCGCGCTGGTCGGCCTGGTCATCCACTTCTTCGGCGCCGACGTGGTCAACGCGGTCCTGCCTCCCGCCGTGACCGGCGCGGTGGTGATGCTGATCGGCTTCAACCTGGCCCCGGTGGCGACCGGTACCTACATGCCGTCCGACCCCTGGCTGGCGATCCTCACGATGACCGCGGTCATCATCATGGCGGTCGCCTTCCGCGGCTTCCTGGGGCGCATCGCGATCGTGCTCGGCCTGGTCTTCGGCTACGTCGCCTCGTTCCTCGCCGACAAGATCTTCGGCAAGACCGACGCCCCGCTGCCGAGTGATGCCGACCCCGGCCCGCACTGGCGCGTCGACTGGGCCTCGGTGAGGGAGGCCGACTGGTTCGGCCTGCCCGGCAAGACCGCCGACGGCCTCGTCGGCAACCAGGCCCAGCTGGACAATCTCGGCGCGGTCGGTTGGCACCTGCCGAGCTTCTCCGTGACGTTCACGCTGCTCGTCATCCCGGCCGTCATCGCGCTGGTGGCGGAGAACGTCGGACACGTCAAGGCCGTGGCCGAGATGACCGGCAGTGACCTGGACCCCTACATGGGCCGCGCCGTCGCCGCCGACGGTGTCGCCACCGTCGTCGCCACCTCGGTGGGTGGCTCTCCCACCACCACGTACGCCGAGAACATCGGCGTGATGGCCGCGACCCGGGTCTACTCGACGGCCGCCTACTTCGTGGCCGCGCTGGTTGCGATCCTGCTCGGCCTGGTGCCGAAGTTCGGTGCGATCGTCAACGCCACGCCGCCGGCCGTCCTCGGCGGGATCACGCTCGTGCTCTACGGCATGATCGGCCTGCTCGGCGCGAAGATCTGGACCGAGAACAAGGTCAACTTCGCCAACCCGGTGAACCTCGTGCCGCTGGGCGCCGGAATCATCCTCGCCATCGGTGACGCGAAGCTGAAGTTCACCGATGACTTCGTGCTCAGCGGCATCGCTCTCGGCACCCTGGTGGCGGTCCTCGGCTACCACCTCGCCCGTCTGGTGTCTCCTCCGCGCAACTCCGACGGCAGCCTGATCGTCGTCGGTGGCCCCGGCACGAACGTCGAGGACCACGCGGCCGCGCACCACCACCCCAAGCACTGACAGGAAGTCCCCCTGTGAAACCAGCACCCTTCGCGTACGCCCGCCCCGCCACCCTCGAGGAGGCGCTCCACACCCTGGCGAACAGCCCGGAAGCGAAAGTGCTGGCCGGAGGCCAGAGCCTGGTGCCGCTGCTGTCCATGCGACTGGCAGGACCGCGCACCCTGGTCGACATCAACGCACTGCCCGACCTGGACCACGTCAGCGTCGACGCTGACGGGGTCCGGGTCGGGGCGCTGGCCCGCCACGCCGCGGTGCTGGCCCACCCGGGTGCCCGCGCCGCCCAGCCGCTGCTCGCGCTCGCGCTCGACAACGTCGCGCACGCCACCATCCGCAACCGCGGCACCACGGTCGGCTCGATCGTGCACGCCGACGCGGCGGCGGAGATGCCGGTGGTGCTCCGCCTGCTGGGCGGCTCGCTCGAGGTCGCCTCCAGCACCGGACGGCGCACGATCGCGGCCGACGACCTGTACCTCGGCCCGATGGAGTCCTCGCTCCACCACGACGAGATCGCCGTCGAGGCGTTCTTCCCGGCACTGCCCGCCGGCGCCGGGGTCGCCTTCGAGGAGCTGGCCCGCCGCCACGGCGACTACGCCATGTGCGGCATCGCGGCGCTGGTGCGCCTGGACGGCGAGTCGGTCGTCGAGGCGCGCGCCGGCTACCTGTCGGTCTGCGACGTGCCCACCGTGGTCGACCTGACCTCCGATCTGGCCGGCGGCTTGCGCGAGGAGTCCCTGGCCGCGGCGGGGGAGTCCGCGCTGGCTCAGCTCGACCCGGTCGACGACATCCACGCCACCGCCAGCTACCGCGCCCAGCTCACCCGGGTGCTCACCGCGCGCGTCCTGCGTGCGGCGTACGACGATGCGCGGGCGCGCGCGGCCTCGGCCGGCGCCCACGCGAAGGAGGACCAGGCATGACCACCGAGCAGCACATCGACACCCACACCGGCGAGGAGCTCCACACCGTCCGGCTCAGCGTCAACGGGAACGCGCACGAGATCGAGGTCCCCGCGCGCCGGCTGCTCAGCGACGCGCTGCGCCTCGACCTCGGTCTGACCGGCACCCACGTCGGCTGCGAGCACGGCGTCTGCGGCGCCTGCACGATCCTGCTCGACGGCACGCCGGTGCGCGCCTGCCTGATGTTCGCGGTCTCCGCCGAGGGCGCCGAGCTGACCACGGTGGAGGGGCTCACCGAGCCCGACGGCTCGCTCAGCCCGGTGCAGCAGGCGTTCAGCGACTGCCACGGCCTGCAGTGCGGCTTCTGCACCCCGGGCTTCCTGACCACGATCACCGCCGGGCTGCGGGAGAACCCGTGTCCCAGCCACGAGCAGGCCCGCGACATGATCGCCGGCAACCTGTGCCGCTGCACCGGCTACCAGAACATCGTCCGCTCGGTCGAGCGGGCCGCGGAGATCATCGCCGAGCGGTCCGCGCAGACCCCGCCCGGCGACGGCGACGACGAGGAGGCACCCCGATGACCACGAAGCTCTTCGGGACCCGCGTCGCCCGGGTCGAGGACCAGCGCTTCCTGCGCGGGCAGGGCCGCTACGTCGACGACGTCGGCGTCGACTCCGCGACCGACATCCTGCACGCGGCGGTGCTGCGCAGCCCGCACGCGCACGCCCGGATCCTCGACATCGACGTCGCCGACGTGCTCGAGGTCGAGGGCGTCCACGCCGTCTACACCTACGAGGACCTGCTGGGCCCGGCCGCCGAGCCGCTGCCCCTGCTGATCCCGCACCCGACGCTGACCCACGGCCGCACCCAGTACGCCCTGGCCCGCGACGAGGTCAACTACGTGGGCGAGGCGATCGCCTTCGTCGTGGCCGAGGACCGCTACGTCGCCGAGGACGCCGTCGGCCGGATCCGGGTGCAGTACGAGGTGCTGCCGGCCGTGGTCGGCATCGAGGCCTCCCGCGCCGCCGAGCACCTGGTGCACGAGGACGTGCCCGGCAACGTCGCCGCGCGCAGCGAGCAGCACAACGGCGACGCCCCCGCCGAGATCGCCAAGGCCCCGCACACGCTCTCGCTGGACCTCAGCATCGAGCGCAGCGCCTGCACCCCGATGGAGGGGCGCGGCACGGTGGCCCGCTGGGACGCCGACCAGAACCGCCTGCAGCTGTGGACCTCGACGCAGACCTCCACCGGGGTCCGGGCGGCCGTCGCGGCCAAGCTGGGCCTCGACCTCGGCCAGGTCGACGTGATCACCCCCGACACCGGCGGCGGCTTCGGCGTCAAGATCAACCACCCCTGGCCCGAGGAGGTGCTGGTGCCGCTGGCGGCTCGCGCCCTGGGCCGGATGGTGAAGTTCACCGAGGACCGTCGCGAGCACTTCATCTCCTCGGCGCACGAGCGCGGCCAGCTGCACCACGTCGAGGTCGGCTTCGACGACGACGGTCGGGTGCTGGGCCTCGACGTGATGTTCTGGCACGACCACGGCGCCTACACGCCGTACGGGCTGATCGTGCCGATCGTCGCCTCGACGCAGCTGCTCGGCCCCTACAAGCCCAAGGCCTACCGGGTCACCTTCGAGAGCATCTACACCAACACCGTCATCGTCACCCCCTACCGCGGCGCCGGACGCCCGCAGGGCTGCTTCGTGATGGAGCGGACCATGGACGCGATCGCGGCGTACCTGGGCAAGGACCGGCTCGAGGTCCGTGCGGCGAACTTCATCCAGCCCGACGAGTTCCCCTACGACCAGGGCCTGATCTTCCAGGACGGCCGGCCGCTGATCTACGACTCCGGCGACTACCCGCAGATGCTGGAGAAGACCAAGGCGCTGATCGGCTGGGACGAGTTCCCCGCCATGCAGGCCCAGGCCCGCGCGGAGGGACGCAAGCTCGGCATCGGCCTGGCCTGCTACGTCGAGGGCACCGGCGTCGGGCCCTACGAGGGCGCGCACGTGCACATCGAGACCAACGGCAAGGTCAAGGTCGCCACCGGCCTGACCACCCAGGGCCAGGGCCACCAGACGGCGTTCGCCCAGATCGTCGCCGACGAGCTCGGGGTGCCCTTCGAGGACGTCGAGATCGTCACCGGCGACACCCGCCGGATGCCGTACGCCGTGGGCACCTTCGCCTCCCGCGCCGCGGTGATGAGCGGCTCGGCGATCCACAAGGCCGCCAAGCGGACCAAGGAGAAGGCGCTGCGGATCGCCGCGGACGCGCTCGAGGTGGCCGAGGCCGACCTCGAGATCGTCGGCGGCGTGGTGCGGGTCAAGGGCTCACCCGGGTCGGCGATCGCGCTCGGCACCGTGGCGGTGCTGTCGAACCCGCTGCGCTACGCCTTCGACGAGTCCTCCAAGCAGGCCACCCAGTTCAGCGTGGGCGACCCCGCCAAGACGCCGGTGGCCGAGGGGGAGGAGCCCGGGCTGGAGGGCAAGGACTTCCACTCCGTGACCGGTGCGACGTACGCCGCGGGCATGCACGCGGCCATCGTCGAGACCGACCCGCTCACCGCGGAGATCAAGATCGTGAAGTACGTCGTGGTCCACGACTGCGGGCACCTGATCAACCCGATGCTCGTCGAGGGCCAGATCCACGGCGGTGTCGCGCAGGGCATCGGCGGCGCGCTGTACGAGAAGATGGCCTACGACGAGAACGGGCAGCTGCTCAACGCCTCCTTCATGGACTTCCTGATGCCCTTCGTCACCGAGATCCCCGACGGCATCGCGATCGACCACCTGGAGACGCCGTCTCCGTCCAACCCGCTGGGCATCAAGGGCGCCGGCGAGGCCGGGGTCATCCCCACCTCCGCCGTGTTCGCCTCGGCCATCGAGGATGCCGAGGGCTTCGACATCACCGCGATGCCGATCTCGCCCTCGGAGCTCTTCCACCTGCGCCTCGCGCACACCACCACTGACTAAGGAGCACCATGAAGATCTCCGGAGAGCACGTCCTGCACGCCCCCGTGGCGGCCGTCTGGGACGCGCTGCTCGACCCGCAGGTGCTGGTGCGCACCATCCCGGGCTGCGAGCGTCTCGAGGCGACCGGCGAGAACGCCTACGCGATGACCGTCACCGCCGGCGTCGCGTCGATCCGCGGGACCTACAACGGGGCCTGCGCGATGACCGACCTGGTCGAGCACGAGTCGCTGCGGATGAAGCTCGACGGCTCGGGCGCCCCCGGCACGGTCGACGCGACCGTCGACGTGACGTTCAGCGAGGCCGGCGAGGGCACCACGAAGATCGCCTACACCGCCGACGCCGTGGTCGGCGGGATGGTCGGCGGGGTCGGCCAGCGCATCCTCACCAGCGTGGCGCGCCGGATGGCGGGCGAGATGTTCGGCAACGTCGAGAAGGTGATCGCCGCCGGGGGAGTCAGCGCCCTGGCCGGCGAGCCGCCGGCCGCCGGCTCGGCCCCGGTGGCCCCGGTGGCCGCAGCGGGCGCCGCGGGTGTCGCTCAGCCGGCGGCCTCCGGCGCGGCGTCCGACGCAGCGCAGGTCTTCAGCGCGCCGAGCCGGCCCTCGGCCGTCGGCGGCGGCTCCGGCGAGGACTTCCTCAAGGGCGTCGGCGTGGGTGCCGGGCTGGTGCTCGTCGGCGTGCTGGTCGGCGCGCTGCTGGGCCGTCGGCGATGAGTGATCTCACCGCCGACTCCACCGCCCGGGAGATGGCGGCGGCGGTGCGGGCCAAGGAGGTCTCGGCGCGCGAGCTGCTCGAGCTGCACCTGACCCGGATCGCCGAGCGCAACCCCGAGCTCAACGCGATCGTCTCCCTCGACGAGGACCGCGCCCGGGCCGGGGCTCTCGCCGCCGACGAGGCGCTGGCCTCCGGGGAGGAGCCGGGTCCGCTGCACGGGCTGCCGTTCGCGGTCAAGGACACCCACGCGGTCGCGGGCTGGCGCACCACCTACGGCTCCCCGCTGTACGCCGAGCACGTCCCCGAGCGCGACGAGCTGCTGGTGGAGCGGATCCGGGGCGCCGGCGCGGTGCTGATCGGCAAGACCAACGTGCCGGAGTTCGCGGCCGGCTCGCACACCTTCAACAAGGTCTTCGGCACCACGCTGAACCCGCACGACCCCTCGCGCTCGGCGGGCGGGTCAAGCGGGGGAGCGGCCTGCGCGCTGGCGGCCGGCATGGTCCCGCTCGCGGACGGCTCGGACATGGGCGGCTCGCTGCGCAACCCCGCGTCGTTCTGCGGGGTGGTGGGGCTGCGCCCGTCCCTGGGCCGGGTGCCCGAGTGGCCGCTGTACAACCAGTGGGAGACCACCTCGGTGGGCGGCCCGATGGCGCGCAACGTCGGCGACCTGGCACTGCTGCTCTCGGTGCTCGCCGGCCCCGACCCGCGGGCGCCGCATGCTCTGGGCGAGCCCGGCGCCAGCTTCGCCCCGCCGCTGACCGGCTCGCTGGCCGGCTCGCTGACCGGTCTGCGGGTGGCGCTGTCGGTCGACCTGGGCGGCGCGTTCGAGGTGGACGACGAGGTCGCCTCGGTGGTCGAGGAGTCCGCGGTGGCGTTCGCCCGCGCCGGGGCCCGGGTCGTCGCCGCGACCCCGGACCTGCACGAGGCCGAGGACACCTTCCGCACCCTGCGCGCGTGGCACTTCCAGGCGAAGTTCGGGCGGCGCCTCGCCGAGCACCCCGACGCCTTCAAGGCCTCGCTGGCCGACAACATCCGGGCCGGGGAGGCGCTCACCGGCGTCGACGTGGCGCGCGCCTACAGCCAGCGCACGGCTCTGTCGGAGCGGATGCGGGTCTTCTTCGAGTCCCACGACGTGCTGGTGCTGCCGGTCTCGCAGGTGCCGCCGTTCCCCGCGGACCAGGAGTTCCCCGCCTCGATCAACGGGCGGCCGATGGAGACCTACCTGGACTGGATGCGCTCGGCGTACTTCATCACGGTGACCGGCTGCCCGGCCATCGCCGTACCCGCCGGGCTCACCTCCGACGGCCTGCCGGTCGGCATCCAGATCGTCGCGCCGCACGGCGGAGAGCGACGACTGCTGGAGGTCGCGGCGGCGTTCGAGGCGCTCAGCTCGCGCTGAGCCCCTGCGCCGGGGCCGGCTCGACGAGCCAGGCGCGCTTGCCGGGACTGTCCCAGCGGCGCAGCCTGGTCGCCGTGGCCGGCAACGGCGCGTGCTCGGTGAGCAGGTCCAGCGCCGTGGCCACCTGGGCGCTGGTCAGGGCGTGGGCCAGGCTCACGTGCGGCACCCAGCCGCCCGGCGCGCTGAGCGGCGAGCCGCCTGGCCCGAGCACGGCGTGCGCCCGCCGGTGCAGCTCCATCAGCTCGGGGGTCACCAGCACATGGCGCACCAGGACGTGGCCGCGCCGGTTGTGGAACAGCAGCGGCGCCCCGATCCGCACCTCGACCGGCAGCAGCCGCGCCACCTGCCAGAGCTCACGCTCGCGCTCGGCGGGCACGTCGTCGCGCGCATCGAGGGTGAGGTGCGGGCGGTTGGTCGCCGAGGTGTGGTGCGCCAGGCTCGGCAGCCCGGCGCCGGCGAGCACGTCCCACTGACGGCGGATCCGCTCCTCGCTCGACGGGTCGAGCAGCAGCTCGAGGGACTGCACGCGGTCAGCGGTAGGGGCCGCGCACCGCGATCGCCTGGTGCGGCATGCACGCCATCACCAGTGCCACCACCCAGCCGACCGCGGTCCAGCCGAGGAGCAGGTTCACCCAGAAGATCGCCCCGGCGTTGGACTTGCCCCGCAGCGAGGCCACCATCCAGGGCAGCATGTAGCCCAGGGACAACACGGTCACGAGGATGCTGACCAGCGCGCTGACCGGGCGCGGGCGCTGGTCGGTGACGATGCGATTCATGGCTCCACGCTACGACCATCCTGGTCGCTGCGCAGCCGAGTGTCGGTGGTGGCCGCTTGAGTGGATCCATGACCCGGACCGCGACTCCTGACACCGCTCGTGCGGTGCTGGACGCCGCCCGGGTACGGCGCACGACCGCGGATCGCGCGGAAGCCGAGCAGCTGCAGTTGGCGGTGGACTGGGCGGCGATGCACTCGGTGGAATCTCTGGAGGCGGCCGCGGTCATCCACGGGCCGTACGGCGACCACGGCATCCCCGTCGCCGGATCAGGAGCGCCGTTGGTGGCGGAGTTCGCGGTCACCGAGTTCGCCCTCGCGATCGGGATGTCCACCGACGCCGGACGGCGGTATGTGGGGCAGGCCCTGGAGCTGCGCCACCGGTTGCCAAGGGTCTGGGCGCGGGTGGTGACTGGGGACCTGGTGGCGTGGAAAGCACGACGCATCGCGGACGCGACGATGAGCCTCGTCCCGGCCGGTGCGGGGTTCGTGGACACCCACGTCGCTGCGGTGGCGCACAAGATCGGTCTCGCCGCCCTGGACCGGTTGGTCGAGGAGGCGCGGGTCCGGTTCCAGCCCGAGGAGGCTGAGGCGCGGCGCCGGGCCGCTGCGGACGGGCGGTGCTTCGACATCGACACCGATCAGGTCTCCTACGACGGCACCATGACCGTGCGCGGGGAGCTGGACCTCGCCGACGCGTTGGACCTCGACGCTGCGGTGGCTGCGGGTGCGGCCCAGCAGCAGGCGCTCGGATCGGTCGACTCGCTCGGGGTGCGGCGGGCGAAGGCCGCCGGGGAGCTCGCCCGGCGCCAGCTTGCCCTCGATCTGAACGTCGCGACATCGACTGAGGCGACCGACGGCGCGGACACCGATCAGTGCGGTGGATCCAACGCGCCAGGTGCTCCCGATCAACCGCACAACCCGCATAACGCGGGTTCTCCCGCCCACCGGTCGAGTGCAGCAGCCCGACGCCCGCGGCAGGTGGTGCTCTACGTCCACCTCTCCCACGACGCGCTACGCGCCCGAGGCCTCGACGACACCGGCGTACACCTGGCCCGCGTGGAGAACACCGCCTCCTTCGTCTCCGTCGACCAGATCCGCGACTGGTGCGCCACCCCCGACACCCAGGTCACCGTCAAGCCGGTCATCGATCTCGAGGACCACGTCCACGTCAACGCCTACGAGACCCCCGACCGCCTCGCCGAACGCCTGACCCTCATCGAGCACACCTGCGTGTTCCCTTGGTGCACCCGACCCGCCCGCAGCGTGACACCAGACGGCCACCGCGCCGACTGCGACCACATCCAAGACCACGCCACCGGCGGCACCACCTGCTCATGCAACCTCGCCCCGCTCTGCCGACGACATCACCGCCACAAGACCCACAGCCCCTGGAGCTACACGCACCTCGACACGGGCAGCTACCTCTGGACCAGCCCCCAGGGCTACCAATACCTGCGCGACCACACCGGCACCCTCGACGTCTCCCACGACCGCCGTCCGGCGCGCGCCGACCCGCCCGGCGCCGCGCACGCCGTACCTCGGCCCGACGAGTAGTGCGACCACCCGCCCCGGCGCGCCCGACGGGTGAGAGCATGAGCGCCAGATGATCTATCGAGCGCTCCACACCGTCGTCCCTCCCGTCGCCAAGGCGATCTGGCGTCCGAGCGTGCGCGGGCTGGAGAACGTGCCGGCCACCGGCGGCGTGATCCTCGCCAGCAACCACCTCAGCTTCGCCGACAGCGTGGTGATCCCGATCGTGGTGCCGCGCAAGGTGGTGTTCCTGGCCAAGTCCGACTACTTCACGGGCACCGGCGTCTCCGGGGCGCTCTCACGTGCCTGGTTCGAGGGGCTGGGAATGCTGCCCGTCGACCGCGACGACGCCAAGGCCGCGATGAGCAGCCTGGGCACCGCGCTCGAGGTACTCGCCCGGGGGGAGGCGTTCGGCCTCTACCCCGAAGGCACCCGCTCGCGCGACGGGCTCCTCTACCGCGGGCGGACCGGCGTCGCGCACCTCGCGCTGACCGCCGGCGTACCCGTCGTCCCGGTCGGACTGCGGGGCACCGAGCAGCTGCAGCCGGTCGGCGCGCGACTGCCCCGGCTGGCGAAGGTGGAGATCGAGTTCGGGACCCCGCTCGACTTCACCGGGCGGTTCGCGGGGGTGGCGCCCGGGCGGGCCCGCCGCGAGGCCACCGACGAGATCATGGCCGCCATCCAGGCCCTCAGTGGCCAGGAGATCGCCGGCGTCTACAACGAGCGCCCCGTCGACGCCTGAGGGCGCTGAAGCCTGTCGGATTCCCCGGTCGACCGGGGAACGCTGAACTTGGCGGCCGAAACCTCGCCCGACAACATCAGGGATCGCCTGCCTCAGGCCCCTCCGAGACCTCCCTCGAGCCATCCGAGACCCCAGTACGCCGCCCACCAGGAGTCGACGTACAGCATCTGCCAACGAATCGGGCTTTCGTTGGCAGATCCTGCCGTCGCCGCGGGGGTCGTGCGGGCGCTTGAATCGTGCCATGGCTGACACTGCTGCACAGGGCGCTTCGCGCATCCCGAGCCGGGTCCGGGTCGGGATCGACACGGGCGGCACCTTCACTGACGTGGTGGCCTTCGACGAGGACAGCGGCGAGCTGGTCACGACGAAGACCCCCTCCACCCCGAGCAACCCCGCGGACGGCTTCATGGCCGGGATCGACAAGGTCCTGGGCCTGCTGGGTCTGCCACCGGGCCACGGCGACGCGCTGAGCGCGGTCAGCCACGGCACCACGGTGGCGACCAACCAGCTCCTCGAGGGCAAGGTCGACGCGCTGGGCTTCATCACCACCGAGGGCTACGACGCGATGCTCGAGATCGCGCGCCAGTCGGTCCCCGACGGCTACGGCAACTCCTACTTCTGGGTCAAGCCCCCGCGGATCGTGCCCCGGCACCTGGTCAAGGGCGTCGGCGGACGGCTCGACCACACCGGCGCCGAGGTCCGGCCCTTCGACGAGGCCGGCGCCCGCGAGGTCGCCCGCTGGTTCAAGGCCCAGGGCATCGACACCCTCGGCGTCTGCTTCCTGCACGCCTACGCCAACCCCGAGCACGAGGAGCGGATGCGTCAGGTCCTCCGCGAGGAGCACCCCGAGGCCGTCGTCTCGATCTCCAGCGAGGTGCTGCGCGAGTACCGCGAGTACGAGCGCGCGATGACCACGCTCGTCGACGCCGCGGTGAAGCCCAAGCTGAGCCGCTACGTCACCAACATCAAGAACCGCCTCGAGGAGTACGTCGTCGGCGAGGGCGTCGCGGCCACCGGGGCCCGCAAGACCGTCCCCTTCTACGTGATGAAGTCCAACGGCGGCGTGCTCAGCGCCGACGAGGTCGTCCACCAGCCGATCACCACCGTGCTCTCCGGGCCCGCCGCCGGCGCGCTCGGCGCGGCCATGATCGCCAAGGTCGCCGGTTTCGACAAGGTGCTCACCAGCGACGGCGGCGGCACCTCGACCGACGTCAGCGTCGTCATCGACGGCGAGCCCACCCTCACCACCGAGGGCAGCGTCGGCGCGTTCCCCTCCAAGATCCCGATGATCGACGTCGTCACCGTCGGTGCCGGCGGCGGCTCCATCGCCTGGCTCTCGCCCGAGGGCACCCTGAAGGTCGGCCCGCACTCGGCCGGCGCCGACCCGGGCCCGCTGTGCTACGCCAAGGGCGGCAAGGACGTCACGATCACCGACGCCCACGTCTACCTCGGCCGGATCCCTCCCCACCTGCTCGGTGGCGAGATCCCGCTGGACGTCGAGGCCGCCAAGGTCGGCCTCGAGCAGCTGGCCGCCGACCTCAAGATCACCCCCGAGGCCTGCGCCACCGGCATCCTCGAGATCTCGGCGTGGAACCAGGCCAACGCGCTGCGTCAGGTGACCGTCAAGCGCGGGCTCGACGTCCGCGACTTCACCCTGACCACCTTCGGCGGCTCCGGCTCGCTGCTGCTGTGCCGCCTGGTCGACGTGCTCGGCCTGCAGGCCGTGCTGGTCCCGCCGAACCCGGGCAACGTCTCGGCGTTCGGGCTGCTCACCGTGGACGTCAAGAACGACTACGTCCGCACCCACGTGTCGCTGGCCGACCAGCTCGCCGCGTCCGACGTCCGCGAGATCATGGACGGCCTCGCCGAGCAGGCACGCGTCGCGCTGGACAAGGAGGGCTTCGCCGCCTCCGAGCACCGCTTCCAGCGCACCGCTGACCTGCGCTACTTCGGCCAGGCCTTCGAGGTGCGGGTGCCCGTACCGGAGGGGGAGATCGACGACGCCGCGCTGACGCAGGTCGCCGACCGCTTCCACGCCGAGCACAAGGCGCTCTACGGCTACGACTTCTCCGCCGACCCGACCCAGCAGGTCGAGTGGGTCAACCTGCGCGTCTCGGGCATCGGGCCCATCCAGCGCCCCGACATCGCCCGCCACGAGATCGTCGCCGACGCCGGCGCCCCCGAGCCCCGCTCGCGGCGCGAGGTCTGCTTCGAGGCAGCCGACGGGTACGTCGACACGCCGGTCTTCTGGCGTGCCGACCTGCTCCCGGGCCAGGAGATCGCCGGCCCGGCGATCATCGAGGAGTTCGGCTCCACCGTGCCGCTGCACCCGGGCTTCCACGCCCGCATCGACGCCTACCTGAACATCATCGTCACCCGCGAGGGGGAGAAGTGAGCGCCACGCACACGCACGCCCAGGGCTACGTCGACGGCGAGAGCCGTCGCGCGCCCACCGACTTCCCGTTCGGGACGCTGACCGACGACGCCGGGCGCAGTGCCGACCCGGTCGTCGTGGAGATCGTCCAGGGGAGCCTGGCCGCGGTCGAGATGGAGGTCGAGACCGCGATCGGGCGCACCTCGCGCAGCCCGATGATCCGCGACGCCCACGACTTCCGCGCGGGCATCCACGACCGGCTGCTGCGCAAGCTCACCGGCCGCTCGTACTCGGCGCTGGTGCACCCGGTGGCACGCGACTTCCCGCTGGAGGAGATGAAGCCCGGCGACGTCTTCTTCCACAACGACGTCTACCGCTCCGAGGGCGGCATCGGCCACCTGCCCGACCTGTGCGTCACGGTCCCGGTCTTCCACGACGCCGGCAACGGTCCCGAGGTCGTCGCGTTCGTGCAGGCCTTCGGCCACCACGACGACATCGGCGGCTGCGTGCCCGGCTCGATGCCCAGCGGTGCGACCACGGTCTACGAGGAGGGCCTGATGGTCCCCCCGATCAAGCTGTGGGACGCCGGGGTGCCCAACCGCTCGGCGCTGGCGATCATGACCCGCAACTCGCGGATGCCCGACAGCCTGGCCGCCGACCTCGACGCCGAGTGCTCGGCCTGCCTGATGGGCGCCCAGCGCCTCGGGGAGCTCTTCGACCGCTACGGCCGCGAGACCGTCGAGTCCTGCTTCGACGCGATCATCGACCGCACCACCGAGACCTACCGTCGCGAGATCCTCTCCAAGATCCCGGTCGGCGAGTGGGTCTGGGAGGACTACGCCGAGCACGACGGCGTCGACGACCCGCAGCTGTTCACGCAGCGGATCACGCTCACCCGCACCGGGCCCGAGGACCCGGACGGCGAGCGCCTGGTCATCGACTTCGGCGGCACGTCCCCGCAGGCCAAGGGCCCGATCAACCACTGCGGCGACTACTCCGACGGCAACTTCCTCAAGAAGTGGCTCGCGCCGATCCTGCGCAACCTCGCCGACACCCCCGAGCGGATGGCCGAGCTCGACGTCAACGAGGGCATCGTGCCGCTCATCGAGATGAAGTTCCCGCCGCCCGGGACGCTGCTGACGCCGGTCTTCCCGGCGCCGACCAACGCCCGCACGTTCGTGATCCTGCGCCTGCTCGGCGTGCTCGCCGGCGTGGTGGCCAAGGCCGTCGACGGCAAGATGCCGGCCGACCAGGAGACGATCCGCTACACCGGCGTGTACGGCGAGGACACCGAGGGCCGCTCCTACCTGATGCGCGAGGTGCTGGGCGGCGGGTCCGGCGGGCGCTACTACGCCGACGGCGAGGACACGATCCACGTCGTGCCCGACTCGCGCAACCTGCCCTCGGAGTTCACCGAGTCGCGCTTCCCGTTCCTGGTGGAGCAGCTCGGCCTGGCCATGGACTCCGGCGGCGCCGGCAAGTTCCGCGGCGGCCTGGGCTACGAGAAGCACATCCGGATGCTCAAGGACGGCCACTTCATGTCCATCGCGGACCGGTCGATCCTGGCCTGCTGGGGCGTCAAGGGCGGTCTGGCGGGCAAGCCGTTCGAGGTCGTCATCGACCCGGGCGGCCCGAACGAGCGCACCGTCGACGCCCTCGCCGACGACGAGCCGGTCAAAGCCGGAGAGGTGATCCGGATCCGCACCACCGGTGGCGGCGGCTGGGGCAACCCGCTCGAGCGCGACCCCGAGCTCGTGGTGCGCGACGTGGTGTGGCGCAAGGTCTCGCCGCAGGCCGCGTTCGCGGACTACGGCGTGGTGCTCACCGGGTCGGTCGAGGACGACACCCTCGGCTACGACGCCGAGCAGACCGTCACCGAGCGGGCCGGGCGCCCGGCCGCGTCGGAGGCCTTCTTCGACCGCGGCCCCGGCTACGCCCAGCTGGCCACCGACGGCGCCGCCTCGGCAGCGGTCGACTGGTTGTGACCGCCCGCATCGCCGTGGTCGGCGCGTCCGGGAAGACCGGGCGCGCCGTCACGGCGGCGCTGGCCGCACGAGGCGCGGAGGTCGTCCGGATCGGTCGCGCCGAGTGGCCGCACCTGGCCGACCGGCTCGCCGGCTGCGCGGCGGTGCACCTGATCGCGCCGAACCTGCACCCCGACGAGCCGGGCTTCGTGGGCGAGGTCCTCGCCGCGGCCCGGCTCGCCGGGGTGGCCCGGGTGGTCTACCACTCGGTGGCCTCGCCGTACGCCCCGGACATGCCGCACCACCTGGCCAAGGCCTGGGGCGAGGACACGGTCCGGCGCTCGGGGCTGGCCTGGACGATCCTGCAGCCGTGCGCCTACGTGCAGAACTTCGTGCCGGCGCTCGCCGCCGGTGGCGACCTGGTGGTGCCCTACGCGCTGGAGCGTCCCTTCGGGCTGGTGGACCTGGCCGACGTCGGGGAGGCCACCGCGACGGTGCTGCTCGACGACGCGCACGTGGGGGCGACCTACGAGCTGGGCGGACCGAGCCTGGTCACGGTGGCGGACGTCGCCGCGGCCGCCGGCAGGGTGCTCGGGCGACCGGTGCATGCCCGCCGCACGTCCTCGCAGGAGTGGGTGGCCACCACGGGGGGCCACCTCGACCCTCGCGAGCGGGAGCTGCTGGTGGCGATGTTCGGCTACTACGACCGCCGCGGCCTGCCGGCGGGTGGCCTGGTGCTGGGCGCGCTGCTCGGCCGGTCGCCGCGTCGACTCGTCGACGTGCTCGCCCGCGAGCTGCCGCGCGCCGGCTAGCGCTGGCCACCTCCGGCGCTACCCACCCCCGAACCCCGTCTCGGCCCGAGCCGTCGGCCTTTCCGACACTCACTGGCACAAGTTGCCAGGGCCAGCGGGGTTCGTTGGGTTTAGTTGCCGATGCCCGCGGTGCGTTCGGTCACTAGGTTTTGGCTCATGAGGGTCCTGCTAGCGCTCGGCGGAAACGCCATGACATCCCCCGACGGACGTGCGCGTCCCGAGGACCAGATCTCCGCGGTACAGACGGCGATGGCCGCCGTCGCGGAGCTGGTGACGCGTCCCGACCCGGTGGACGTCGTGCTCACGCACGGCAACGGTCCCCAGGTCGGGAACCTGCTGGTCAAGAACGAGGTGGCCGCCAGCGTCGTCCCCCCGGTGCCGCTCGACTGGTGCGGCGCCCAGACCCAGGCCACCATCGGCTACGTGCTGATGAACGCGCTCGACCACGAGCTGGCCGTGCGCGGCTCGCAGCGGCGCAGCGCCACCGTCGTCACCCGCAGCCGGGTGGACGCCGACGACCCGCTGCTGGCCAACCCGACCAAGCCGATCGGCCGCTACCTCACGCGTGAGGAGGCCGCGGTGCTGATCGAGCACGGCGAGACCTGGGAGGACCGCGGCGAGCGCGGCTGGCGCCGGATGGTCGCCTCCCCGGAGCCCGTCGAGATCCTCGACGCGGCGGCCGTGCACGCCCTGGTCGAGGCCGGCTTCATCGTGGTCAGCAACGGCGGTGGCGGCATCCCGGTGGTCCGCACCGACGAGGGGCTGGCCGGCGTCGAGGCCGTCATCGACAAGGACCTCGGGGCCGCGCTGCTGGCCGCCAGCGTCGAGGCCGACGTGCTGGTCGTCGCCACCGACGTCCCGAACGCCATCCTGCGCTTCGGCACCCCCCAGGCCGAGGCGCTCGGCAAGGTCACCGTCTCGCGGATGCGCGAGCTGGCCGCCGAGGGTCACTTCGCGGGCGGGTCGATGGGCCCCAAGGTCGACGCGGCCTGCCGCTTCGTCGAGAACGGCGGCCTGCGCTCGGTGATCACCAGCCTCGAGAACATCGTGGACGGGATCGCCGGCGCCGCCGGTACCGTCATCGTCCCCGACTGACCTCCTCTCTCTCCACCCTGCGGCCTACCCGGCCGCTGCCCCAACGAAAGGAACCGGATGCCCTCCGCCATCGAAGTACGCAAGGTCCCGATCCACTCCGTCGCCGACGCCAGCGAGCTCGCGAAGCTCATCGACGACGGCGTCATGGCCGCCGACCGGGTCATCGCGATCATCGGCAAGACCGAGGGCAACGGCGGCGTGAACGACTACACGCGCATCATCGCCGACCGTGCCTTCCGTGAGGTGCTGATCGAGAAGGGCGCCCCGGCCGACCAGGTCAAGCAGGTCCCGATCGTCTGGTCGGGCGGCACGGACGGCGTGATCAGCCCCCACGCCACGATCTTCGCCACCACCGACGCCGAGCCCTCCGACGAGCCGCGGCTGACGGTCGGCTTCGCGATGAGCGAGCAGCTGCTGCCCGAGGAGATCGGCCGCACGCCGATGATCTCCAAGGTCGCCGACGCGGTGAAGGTGGCGATGGAGAAGGCCGGGATCACCGACCCCGCCGACGTCCACTACGTGCAGACCAAGACCCCGCTGCTCACGATCGACACGATCCGCGACGCCAAGAGCCGGGGCAAGGAGGTCTGGACCGAGCACACCCACGAGTCCATGGACCTGTCCAACGGCGTCACCGCGCTCGGCATCGCCGTCGCCCTCGGCGAGATCGAGATGCCCTCCGACGAGGACGTCATGCACAACCGCGAGCTGTACTCGGCCGTGGCCTCCTGCTCCTCGGGCGTCGAGCTGGACCGCGCCCAGGTGGTCGTGGTCGGCAACGCCAAGGGCGTCGGCGGCCGCTACCGCGTCGGCCACTCGGTGATGACCGACGCGCTGGACGCCGACGGCATCTGGTCGGCCATCAAGAACGCCGGCCTGGACCTGCCCGAGCGCCCGCACCACACCGACCTCGACGGCAAGCTCGTCAACGTCTTCCTCAAGTGCGAGGCCTCGCAGGACGGCACCGTGCGCGGTCGTCGCAACGCGATGCTCGACGACTCCGACGTGCACTGGCACCGCCAGATCAAGTCGTGCGTCGGCGGCGTGACCGCTGCCGTGACCGGCGACCCGGCCGTGTTCGTCTCGGTCTCCGCGGCCCACCAGGGCCCCGAGGGTGGCGGCCCCGTCGCCGCCATCGTCGACCTGGGCTGAGTCACACGTCGTACGACGAGGGCCCCGGCCCCCACCTGCGGGTGGGGACCGGGGCCCTCGGTCGTGGTGGCCTCGTCCGGCCGGCGCCGACCGGCTAGCGCCGCACGACGCGCACCGGGGAGACGCTGCGCTGGATCAGCGGCGTCGCCCGGAACGTCGCGCGCAGCACGTGACGGCCCCGGCCCAGGCGCAGCACCACCTGCTTGCTGCCCTGCGCCGCCTGGGTGAGCGTGATCCTGCGGATCACCCGGCCCTTGTCGGTGAGGACCAGTACCCCGCGCGGGGCGGCGATGCCCGCAGCCCGCACGGACAGGATCGCCCTCACCTTGCCACCGGGCCGCTCGACGACCCGGAGCCCGGTGCGCGAGGTGGCCTTGCGGACCCGCACGGTGACGTCCGCGCTGGAGGCGTCGAACCCGGCGGCGTCCGGGGTGTACTCCACCTCGTACGACGCGGCGCCGGGCTTGAGGCCCGAGACCCTCAGGGTCGCGGCACCCTGCACGAGCTCGGCGCTGGCCAGTGCCTTGCCCCGCCGGCCGAGGAGCGTGACCGTTCCGGTGGGCTCAGCACCCTGGGAGGTGACGCGCACCCGGACGGTCGCGTCGCCCGGGTAGCGCACCGCGGGCCCGGGCACGACCCGGACCGAGGTGTTGCTCGGCGCCGCGACGCCGTCGCCCTCGGGGGCCGCCCAGAACAGCGCGCGCGCCGCCTGGCTCATGCCCCCCTTGGTGTGGGTCCGGAAGAACACCGAGGTCCCGAAGACCAGTGCCTTGGCACCGGAGGCCGCCTCGCCGGAGATCACCGCGGCGTCGCCGGCAGCGTGCTCGGGCCCGTCCGCCGGGGCCGGGATCTGCGTGCTCGGCTGCGAGACGCGCCAGTGCCCGGCCAGCAGCGGGTCGGCCCCGTAGGTCTGCTCGACGCGCGTGCCCGGGCCCAGGTCGGTAAACCAGGTGGCGGGGTAGATGAACGCCGCGTCCTGCGCGTACGGCGCGAGCACCGAGTCCGCCGGGGTGTCGACGTCGACGATGCCGTTGCCGCTCCGGTTGCCGCCGACGGCCACCGAGCTGAGCAGCTTGAAGGTGTTGGCGGCGGCGTTGGCCGCGGTGCCACGCCCCACGATGGAGTGCCCGGCGTCGACGTAGGACTGCACGGCGGCCAGGCCCGCCTGCTGGGCGGGCGTGAAGGTCAGGTTCGACCCGATCCACAGCAGGTCGGTGCCCTCGAGCACCGCCGGGTTGTCGTTGATGGCGCTGGCGGTGACCGGCACCAGGTCGTCGAAGCCGAGCTGGGTCAGCGCCAGCTTGTCCTCCTGGGTGCCGGTGTAGGCGATCGTGAGGTCGTCCAGGCCGCGGGTCTCCTCGTCGTCGAGCAGCGCCTTGTCCGCGGCGCTGGCGGGGGTGAACGCGACCCCGTGCTCCTTGGCGACCGCGCGCGCCTCGTCGTAGCCCTCCGGACCGAGCACGGCGGAGCCGTCCTCGAGCATCGAGACCGCGACGTCCTGCTCGAGCAGGTCGTTGAGCGCCTGGTAGTCCGAGACCCCGGCGACGTCGAAGCTCAGGTAGCCCCGGCGGGCCGGGACCGAGCCGTTCGCGCGTGCTGCGCGCACCGGCGTGGTGGCGCCGAGCGGTGCGTCGGTGGTGGCGCCCAGCTTGGCGACGTCGGCACCCCACAGGTAGGAGTAGCTCCACGCGGAGACGTCGTACATCGACGGCACCTTGGCGGAGATGTCGCTGCCGAGGTCCAGCAGGCTGTTGGCCAGGCCGCGCAGCGGCTGGTGCATGTCGACCACGTAGGACCCGGCCGGGTACGTCGTGCCGGCCACGGTCTTCGCCGCGTCGAGGGTGCCGACCTCGATGCCGTTGAAGAGCAGCTGGTCGACCAGGTCGGCGGCGTCGCTCATCGAGCGCTGGTCCTCACCGACGGGGATGACGTAGGCGCGGGGGAGCGTGACCGGGTCCTGGTTGTCGGCGACGTCCCAGAACGGCTTCCAGGAGTCGGGGCCCGGCACGGCGGCGACGTCGGCCTCGGTGAGGGCGGCCTTGGCGGCGCCGGCCTCGCCGCGGCGGAAGATCTCGATCTGGTTGGCGAGCATGTCGTCGCTGTTCTCCGCGACGTAGTCGACCATGCTGCTGATCGTCTGCTTGGCGACCGCGCTGTTGACGACCGCGTTGGCCGGCGTCTGCGAGGAGCCGTTGGGACGCGACTTCGGCAGCTCGACGGTGGCGGTCACCGCGCCGTGGTACGCGGCGTACTGGGCGGTGAACACCGGCGGGTAGTCGTCCCAGCCCGAGGGGGTGTCGCGGTAGGGGATCAGGATGTGGCTGGTGTCGGGGGAGGTGTTCTCCGCCACGATGTCGCCGGTGGTGATGTCGTAGTAGGTGTTGCCGGGGATCTTGGCGGCGACGACGTCCTTCTCGACGCGCTCCGCGGCGGCGTAGGCGTGGCCGATGAACAGGTCGTACTCGTAGTTCTCGCCGTGCGGGGGGCCGCAGGGCTCGACCTGGAGCACGCCGGTGTAGCCGTGCAGGTCCGCGGCGTAGAGCGGCTGGATGCTCTGGGCGGTCCGCACGAACGACACCGACTCCGGCGTCGTGCTGGTGATCATGTCCCGGTTGGCGTCCAGGCTCAGCGCGGTGGCACGGGTGCCCAGCGTGCGGCCGTCGGGGTTGAGCGACACCGAGAAGTAGAGGCGGTGACGCTTCAGCAGCTCGGTGACCTTGGCGGTGTCGCCGTGCACCAGCTCGTCGATGTAGGTCATCGCCGCGTCGGTGCCCTCCCACTCGTTGCCGTGGATGTTCGCGCTCATCCACACGGGGGTCTTGTAGCCCGCCGCCAGCGCCGCGTCCTTGGCCGCGCCGGTCGGGTCGTCCTTGATCTTCTTGCGCCACGCGGTCTGCTGCGCGGTCTGCGCGGCAGTCTCGGGGGCGGTGAGCGTGACCAGGTAGAGGTCGCGCCCTGCCGTCGACTGGCCGACGACCTGCGCCGAGATGCGGTCGCTCTCCTTCATCCAGCCGTTCAGCAGCGGCGCGATCTCGTCGTGCCCGATCAGCTGAGCGGTGTCGGAGGCGTCGGGCTGGTTGTCGGGGAAGACCTTCAGCTCCGGCTGGTGCGGGTAGGAGGCCGGCATCGCGATCGGGTCCTGCTGGCTGGCCGCCTCGGCCGCCTGCTGGGCCAGGGGTGCGGTGGAACGCTTGGCGGCGTCGTACTCGACCACGGGGCCGCGGCCCTTGGGACTGACGGGGTCGGCGGGGGCTGCCGAGGCGGGCGGGGTGAACGCCGCGAGCGCGGTGGCGGTGACGGCCAGGCTGCCCAAGCCGGCCACTGAGCGGGTGAGGAACACGGGGGTCTCATTCCTGCGCGTCGGCCCCGGGTGGGCCGTGTCACACGCATCCTGCACCCGGCCACCCCCGGCGGTCGATCAAATCCCATGCACGTAACAAATGTTCACAACCGGAGTCGGGCCCCGCCCCGCCCCCGCCCCGGGGCGGGCTCACCCCTCGTCGGCCTCCAGCCACTGCCGCACGGAGTCGTTGTGCTGGCCCAGCGTCGGGGGCGCCACGTGGGTGGGGCGTCCGCCCGAGTAGGGGTTGTCGTCGAAGCGGATCGGCGAGCCGGGCAGCTCCAGGTGACCCTGGGTGGCGTGCTCCACCTCGAGCACCAGGCCCTGGGAGCGGGTCTGCTCCCACGAGTAGACGTCGTCGAGCGAGCGCACCTTGCCCGCCGGGATGCCGGCCTGCGCCAGCTGCTCCAGCCAGTCCTCGGCGGGGGCGGAGGCGAAGAGCTCCTCGATCAGCGCGGTGAGCGCGTCGCGGTTGGCCACCCGGTCGGGGTTCGTGGCGAACCTCGGGTCGTCGGCGTCGAGGCCGAACGCGTCGGCGAACGAGCGCCACAGGCCCTCGGAGCCGCAGGCGATCTGGACGGGCGCGGTCGCGGTGGCGAACATGCCGTACGGCGAGATCGAGGGGTGGTGGCCGCCGGCCAGGCCGGGCACCTCCTTGGCCACCGTCCAGCGCGTGCCCTGGAACGCGTGCACCCCGACCATGCCGGCCAGCAGCGAGGTGCGCACGACCCGGCCGCGGCCGGTGCGGGTGCGCTCGTGGATCGCGGCCAGCACGCCGTACGCGCCGTTCATCCCGGCCAGCAGGTCGGCGATCGGCACGCCCACCTTGGTCGGCTGCTCGGTGCCGGTCAGCGACATCAGGCCGCCCTCGCCCTGGGCGATCTGGTCGTAGCCGGCGCGCTTGGCCTCGGGGCCGTCGTGGCCGAAGCCGGTGATGGAGAGGACCACCAGGCCGGGGTTGAGCTCGTGCAGCCGCTCCACGGAGAAGCCGAGGCGGTCCAGCACGCCGGTGCGGAAGTTCTCCATCAGCACGTCGGCACGCGCGACCAGGCGGGCCAGCACGTCCTTGTCGGCCTCGCTCTTCAGGTTGAGGGTGATCGACTCCTTGTTGCGGTTGGCCGAGAGGAAGTACGTCGACTCCCGCTCGCCCTCCTCGCCGATGAACGGCGGCCCCCAGGAGCGGGTGTCGTCGCCGGTGGGGGACTCGATCTTGATCACCCGGGCACCCATGTCGCCGAGCATCATCGCGGCGTGCGGTCCCGCGAGGGCGCGGGTGAGGTCGAGCACGACCAGGTCGGACAGGGGGCCCACGGGCGAGACGTCAGTCATGTCTGCACCGTAGAGGGGCCCGGAGGTCGCGACTATGGCAGGGATTGCCAACGAAACGCCGCCCCGAAGATCAACCTGTTCCGCCACTGTCGGCGCCGGATGATGGACTGTCGCCATGAGCCCGAGCCAGCCCCCGCGGTCCTCCGCGACGCGCGTTTCCGCCGACGGCGCCGCCCGCGCGTCGTACCGGCTGGTCAGCGGCGCGCACGGCCCCGTGCGCCCGCCGACGCTCGACGAGCACCAGCAGCGGGTGGTCGACCACGAGGGTGGTCCGCTGCTCGTGCTCGCCGGTCCGGGCACCGGGAAGACCACGACGCTGGTGGAGGCGATCGTGGACCGCGTCGAGACGCGGGGCGCGTCCCCGGACTCGGTGCTGGCGCTCACCTTCTCCCGCAAGGCCGCCGAGCAGCTGCGCGACCGGGTCACCGCCCGGCTGGGGCGCACCACCGCGACCACGATGAGCTCGACGTTCCACTCCTTCGCCTACGGGCTGATCCGGGCCTACGCGCCCGCCGAGCTCTACGAGGCGCCGCTGCGGCTGCTCTCGGCCCCCGAGCAGGACGTGGTGCTGCAGAAGCTGCTCACCGACGCCCCCGACTCGGTGCGCTGGCCCGAGTCGCTGCGCCGCGCCGTGGGCACCCGCGGGTTCGCCAAGGAGGTCCAGGGCGTGCTGGCCCGGGCCCGCGAGAAGGGCCTCGACGGCACCGCGCTCACCAAGCTGGGCCACGAGGCGGACCTGCCCGAGTACGTCGCCGCCGGGCTCTTCCTCGACCAGTACCTCGAGGTCCTGGACTGGCAGGGCGCGATCGACTACGCCGACCTGATCCGGCGCGCGGTGATCGAGGCCGAGGACCACCGCGAGGAGCTGCGCGCCCGCTTCCGCCACGTGTTCGTCGACGAGTACCAGGACACCGACCCCGGCCAGGTCGCGCTGCTGCGGGCGCTGGCCGGAGACGGGCGGGACCTGACCGTGGTCGGCGACCCCCACCAGTCGATCTACGGCTTCCGGGGAGCCGAGGTGCGCGGGATCCTGGAGTTCCCGACCGCGTTCGCCCGCCGCGACGGCAGGCCCGCCGACGTGGTCGCGCTGCGCACCACCCGCCGCTTCGGCCCCCGGCTGCTGCTCGCCTCGCAGCGCGTCGCGCGCAGGCTGAGCCTGAACGGCACCATCGACGAGGAGGCCCGGCGCGCCTTCCTCGAGCCGCGCGCCGTCGCCGGCCCGCTCGGAGAGGGCCGCGTCGAGGTGCTCACGTTCGACACCGAGCGGGCCGAGGCCGAGCACCTCGCCGACCTGCTGCGCCGCGCCCACCTCGAGGACGGCGTCGCCTGGTCCGACATGGCCGTGCTGGTCCGCTCCGGGCGGGTCAGCATCGCGCCGCTGCGCCGCTCCCTGGTCGCCGCCGGGGTGCCGGTCGAGGTCGCCGCCGATGACACGCCGCTGGTGCGCGAGCCCGCGGTCCAGCCGCTGCTCGACGCCCTCAACGCCGTGGTCAACCTGGACAACGACGACCCCGAGCACCCCGGCTACGTCGACGCGGTCCGGGCGGAGTCGCTGCTCGTCTCGCCGCTGGCCGGCCTGGACGCCACCGAGGTGCGCGCCCTGGCCCGTCTGCTGCGGGGGGTGGAGCGCGAGCGCGCCCGGGCCGAGGGGCGCTCGCCCCGCCCGTCCCCGGCGCTGGTGCGCGAGGCGGTGCTCGACCCCACCGCCCTGGAGCAGGCCCTGCTCGCGCAGCCGACGGCCAGGCCGGCCGGACGTCCTGGCCCCGCACAGCGCGCGCTGGCCCTGACCCGGCTGCTGCACGAGGCCCGCGCCTCCCTGGACGGCGGCTCGACGGCCGAGGAGGTGCTCTGGCAGCTCTGGGCCGGCACCTCCTGGCCCGCTCGGCTGCGCTCCTCGGCGGAGTCCGGGGGAGCGGCCGCCCGGATGGCGCACCGCGACCTCGACTCGGTCTGCGCCCTCTTCGAGACCGCGGCCCGCGCCGAGGAGCAGCGCGGGCACACCTCGGTCACCAACTTCCTCACCACGCTGGTGGCCCAGGAGATCCCCGCCGACACCCTGGCCGAGGAGGGGGTGCGCGGGGACGCCGTCCGGCTGCTCACCGCCCACCGCTCCAAGGGCCTGGAGTGGCGGCTGGTGGTCCTCGCGCACGTGCAGGAGGGCGCTTGGCCCGACCTGCGCCGGCGCGGCTCCCTGCTGCAGCCCGACCGGATCGGCGTCGACGGCATCGAGCCGCCGGTCTCCTCGCGCGAGGTGCTGATGGAGGAGCGCCGGCTGTTCTACGTCGCCAGCACCCGCGCCCGCCAGCGCCTGGTGGTCACCGCCGTCGCCTCCGCCGACGACGAGGGCGAGCAGCCCTCGCGCTTCCTCGAGGAGCTGGGGCTGCACACCCGCCACGTGCAGGGGCGCCCGGCGCGCCCGCTCTCCCTGGCCGGGCTCGTCGCCGAGCTGCGCCGTACCGTCGCCGACCCCGCGGAGCCCGAGGAGCTGCGGCAGGCGGCCGCGCGCCGGCTCGCCCGGCTCGCCGGCGAGACCGTCACCGGGCGCCCCGGGGATCGGCAGCTGGTGCCCCAGGCGGACCCGGCCTCCTGGTGGGGCACCCGGGCGGCCACCCTCGCCGACACCCCGATCCGCCCCGAGGACAAGCCGGTCACCCTCTCGGCGAGCGCGCTCACCTCGCTGCTGGCCTGCCCGGCACGCTGGTTCCTGGAGCGGGAGGCCGGCGGCACCGTCGCCTCGACCGCCTCCCAGGGCTTCGGCCTGGTCGTGCACGCCCTCGCCGAGCGGATCGCCAACGGCGAGCTCTCCGACGACCCGGCCGAGGTGGATGCGCTGATGGACCACGTCGACGCGGTCTGGGGACGGATCACCTTCCGCACGCCGTGGTCGCGCAGCCGCGAGCGCGAGGAGATCCGGGCGGCGCTGGCCCGCTTCTGCGCCTGGCACTCCCGCCCGGGCGCACGGACCCTGATCGGCACCGAGCAGAAGATCCAGGTCGAGGTGACCCTGCCCGGTGGCCAGAAGGTCGGCCTCTACGGCTTCGCCGACCGCATCGAGATCGATGACGACGGCCGCGTCGTGGTCGTCGACCTGAAGACCGGCAAGTACCCGCCCACCGGCGAGGAGGTCAAGGAGCACCCGCAGCTGGGGCTCTACCAGTACGCCGTGGCGCATGGCGCCGTCGACGAGCTGCTGCAGCGACCCGCAGAGCCCGGCGGCGCCGAGCTCGTCCACCTGCGCAAGGAGACCCGCGGGGCGGTCAAGACACAGGCCCAGCCGCCCCAGGAGCCCGGGCCCGACGGGATGCTGCCCATCGAGGGGCAGCTGCTCTCCGCGGTCGAGGCGATCCGCGCCGAACGCTTCCCGGCCCAGGCCGGCAAGCACTGCGACACCTGCCACTTCACAGCGATCTGCCCGATCAAGGGCGCCGGGACGGTGCTGTCATGAGCCATCTGTTCGAGATGCCCGCGACCTCGGGGGCCGCGCCCGACCCGGTCGAGCCGGTCACCATCGCCGGGCCCGCCGACCTGCGGCGGGTGATGAAGACGCCCTTCACGGTCAGCCCCCAGCAGTGGGCCGCGATCTCCGCGCCGCTGGAGCCCGCGGTGGTGATCGCCGGTGCCGGGTCGGGCAAGACCGCGCTGATGGCCGCGCGCGTGGTCTACCTGGTCGCCACCGGCCAGGTGAGCGCCGACCAGGTGCTCGGCCTGACGTTCACCACCAAGGCCGCCTCCGAGCTCCGCACCCGGGTCGGCGCCGCGCTCCAGGCCGCCGGCCACGGGCGAGGCCGCGGCGACGGCGACGAGGAGCTGCTCGAGCCGACGGTGGCCACCTACAACGCCTACGCCTCCGCGCTGCTCACCGAGCACGGCCTGCGGATCGGCCACGAGCCCGACACCCGGGTGATGGCCGACGCCTCGCGCTACCAGCTGGCCGCCCGGGCCATCGCCCGCCACACCGGGCGCGTCGAGCTGCTCAGCGACCACCCGCAGACGGTGGTCAACTACCTGCTGGCCCTCGAGGGCGCGATGAGCGAGCACCTCGTCGACGAGGCCGTGGTGCGCGACTTCGACCGGGTCCAGCAGGCCGCGTTCAGTGCGGCGCTGGAGGGCGCCCGCGCCAAGGCCGACATCCAGAAGGCGCTGCTGGCGCTGGGGCGGCGCGAGGAGCTGCTCGACCTGGTGCGCACCTACCGGCGGCTCAAGGGCCAGCTCGGGCTGATGGACTTCTCCGACCAGATCGCGCTGGCCGCCCGCCTCGCCGACGAGCACCCCGACGTCGGGCGCAGCGAGCGGGCGCGGTTCCGGGTGGTGCTGCTCGACGAGTACCAGGACACCTCGGTGGCCCAGGCGCTGATGCTCAGCCGGCTCTTCTCGGGCCCGAGCGCCACCGACGGGCGCGGCCACGCCGTGACCGCGGTCGGCGACCCCAACCAGGCGATCTACGGGTGGCGCGGCGCGTCGGTGTCCAACATCCTCGGCTTCGGGGAGGACTTCCCCAAGGCGGACGGCTCGGTGGAGGTCCCGACGTACCCGCTGACCGTCAACCGGCGCTCCGACCGGCGCATCCTCGAGGTGGCCAACCGGCTCGCCGGGCCCCTCTACCGGGAGTTCACGCAGGTGCGCCCGCTGGAGCCGGCCGAGGACGCCGACGCGGGGGCCGTGCGCGCGGTCGTGCACGAGACGTACGCCGAGGAGCTGGCCTGGCTGGCCGAGGAGGTGATCGCCACGCGCGGCGCGATGGCCGAGCCGTCGTGGCGCGAGATCGGGGTGCTGACCCGCGACAACGCGCACGCCGCCGACGTCTTCGACGCGCTGAGCGCCCGCGAGATCCCCGTCGAGATCGTCGGCCTGCAGGGGCTGCTGCGGCTGCCGGAGGTCGCCGAGATCGTCGCGGTGCTGACGCTGCTGCAGGACCTCACCGCCAACGCCGAGCTGCTCACCCTGCTGACCGGCCCGCGCTGGGCGATCGGACCGCGCGACCTGGCCCTGCTCGGCACCCGGGCCCGCCAGCTGGTGGTCGCCGCGGACTCCCCGCAGCGCCGGGCGCTGGCCGAGGAGCTCGCCGCCGCGGTCGAGGGGGCGGACCCCACCGAGGTCAGCTCGCTGTGCGACGCCCTGGACGACCCGGGCGACCTGCCCTACTCGCCCTCGGCCCGTGAGCGCTTCGCGCTGCTCTCCGCGGAGCTGCGCCAGCTGCGCGCGCACGCCGGGGAGCCTCTGCTCGACCTGGTGCGCCGCATCGTCGACACCACCGGCATCGACGTCGAGCTGGCCTCCTCGGTGAGCCCGGCGGCTCGGGCGCGCCGCGACAACCTGGACCTGTTCGTCAAGGCGGTGGCCGACTTCCAGGGGGTGGACGGCGACGTCAGCCTGGCGGCGCTGCTGGCCTACCTCACCGCCGAGGACGAGATGGGCACCGGGCTCGACATCGCCACCCCCACCGAGGCGGACTCGGTCAAGCTGCTCACCGTGCACCGGGCCAAGGGCCTGGAGTGGGACGCCGTCTTCTGCGTCGGGGTCTGCGAGGGGAAGTTCCCCAGCGAGCGCGCGCGGACCCAGTGGCCCACCGGCCCGGCCGTGCTGCCGTCCCCGCTGCGCGGCGACGCCCGCGACCTGCCGCAGCTGCGCGGCCACGAGAAGGCCGACCTGGACCAGCTCAAGGTCGACGCCCGCGCCCACGAGGCGCAGGAGGAGCTGAGGCTGGGCTACGTGGCGTTCACCCGGGCCCGCCACGTGCTGGTGGTCTCCTCCTACCTGTGGAACGAGTCGCGCAAGACGCCGCTGGGTCCCTCGCCCTACCAGCAGGTGGTCGTCGAGACGCTCGCCGACTGGGGTGAGCAGTCCGAGCGGTGGGCCGATCGCCCGGAGAAGGGGACCCCCAACCCGCTGCAGTCGGGGGTCGTCTCGGCGCCCTGGCCGGTGACCGAGCAGACGGCCGAGGCGCTGCGGCGCATCGACGCCGCCGAGGTCGTCCGCGCCGCGATGCGGGCAGAGGCCGACCCGGAGCCGGCCCAGGACCCCGAGCTCGACATGGTCCAGCAGGCGCGGGTGGGGGACTGGGACGCCGAGCTGGACCGGCTGGTCGCCGAGGCCCGGCGCGACCGCTCGCTGGCGATCGAGGTGCCGCTGCCCTCCAGCCTCTCCGCGACGGCGCTCACCAAGCTGCGCGAGGACCCCGAGAGCTTCGCCCGCGAGCTGGCCCGGCCGATGCCGCGCCAGCCCTCCCCGGCCGCTCGCTTCGGCACCCGGTTCCACGCCTGGGTGGAGGCCCGGTTCGGTCAGCAGGACCTCTTCGACCCCGAGGAGCTGCCCGGCCAGGGCGACAAGGGCATCGACAGCGAGAGCGACCTGGCCGAGCTGATCGCGACGTTCGAGGCCGGTCCGTTCGCCGAGCGGCGCCCGGTCGCCGTCGAGGCGCCGTTCGCGCTGGTGCTGGCCGGGCAGGTGGTGCGCGGCCGGATCGACGCGGTCTACGCCGAGCCCGGTGACGCCGGCACCGACGGGGACGAGGTGGCCGGGGGCTTCCTGGTCGTCGACTGGAAGACCAACCACACCGCCTCGGCCGACCCGCTGCAGCTGGCGATCTACCGCCAGGCGTGGGCGGAGCTCCAGGGTGTGCCGGTCGAGCGGGTGCGCGCGGCGTTCTACTACGTGCGCACCGGGCAGCTGGTCGAGCCGACGCCCGACGAGCTGCCCGACCGCGCGGCGCTGGAGGCGCTGGTCAGCCCCGGCAGTGGCTAGTCCTCGGCGAACGCCGCGGTCAGCGCCACCTCGACCATCGCGCCGAAGGTCTGCTCGCGCTCCAGCGACGTCGTCTCCTCGCCGGTGACGATGTGGTCGGAGACCGTGCAGATCGCCAGCGCCCGCCGGCCGAACTTCGCGGCCAGCGTGTAGAGCGCGCTGGCCTCCATCTCCACGGCGAGCACGCCGTACTCCGCCATCCGCGCGGTGAGCTCGGGGCGGGGGCTGTAGAAGGTGTCGCTGGAGAAGATCAGCCCGACGTGCACGCCGGTGCCGTCGGTGAGCGCGGTCGAGGCGTCGTACGCGGCGCGGGTCAGGCCGAAGTCCGCCACCGGGGCGTAGTCGAGGCCCTCGAAGCGGACCCGGTTCATCGAGGAGTCCGTGCAGGCGCCGGAGGCGATCACGAGGTCGCGGATGGCCACCTTCTCGGTGAGCGCGCCGCACGAGCCGACCCGGATCGCGGTCTGCACGTCGTACTCGGTGAAGAGCTCCTGGGCGTAGATCGCCATCGACGGCTGGCCCATCCCCGAGCCCTGGACCGAGACCGGGCGGCCGCGCCAGGTGCCGGTGTAGCCGGACATCCCGCGCACCGTGTTGTAGAGCCGAGCGTCGTCGAGGAAGGTCTCGGCGATCCAGGTGGCGCGCAGCGGGTCCCCGGGCATCAGCACGGTGGGGGCGATGGCGCCGGGAGCAGCGCCGATGTGGGTACTCATGGCGCTCACCCTAGGGCTGCGGCCGGCGAGCGGGCCCACGGGTGTGACCAGCGCCGCTAGCCTCGCTGATGTGACCCGCTCCGAGATCCCGGACCAGCCCCGCCCCACCGGCCGCCAGCTTCCGCACGTGGCGCTCTCGCAGTACGCCCACGACCGCCAGGGCGTGCTCCGCACCGACGACGAGTGGCTCGAGCAGGCCTGGCGCGCCGAGGACACTCGGGTGCTGGTGCTGTCCGGCGCGAGGCTCCGCCCGGTCGGCGGCCACATCGACTGGCAGCCCTCCGCGCAGGTGCCGGACGGCGTCCGGCTGCTGCTCGGCGAGCGCGACGGCTCGGCGCGCTTCGCGGTCATCGTCGAGCGCGACGCCGCGCCCGGCGAGGACAGCGACTGGCTGCCGCTGCGCCTGGTGCTGCAGGCGCTGGCCGACGCGGGAGGCGCCGACGCGCCCCTGGTCTTCCACGCCATCGGCCTCGCGGAGTGGCACCTGGCCACCCGGTACTGCTCGCGCTGCGGGGGCCGTCTGGTCTCCCAGCAGGCCGGGCACGTCCTGGTCTGCGCCGACTGCGCGCGCCAGCACTTCCCGCGCACCGACCCGGCGGTGATCATGCTGGTGCGCGCGGGGGAGCCGGGCAGCCCCGAGGAGCGCTGCCTGCTGGGGCGCGGTGCCGGCTGGCCGGAGGGGCGCTTCTCGACGCTGGCCGGGTTCGTCGAGCCGGGCGAGACCCTCGAGGACGCCGTACGGCGCGAGGTGCTCGAGGAGACCGGCGTGCGGGTCGGCGAGGTGAGCTACTTCGGCAGCCAGCCGTGGCCGCTGCCGGCCAGCCTGATGCTGGGCTTCGTGGCGACCGCCCTGACCACCGAGGTCGACGTGGACGGCTCGGAGGTCCTCGAGGCGCACTGGTTCACCCGGGAGGAGATGCGCGCCCGGGCGGAGGCCGGGACGCTGGTGCTGCCCGGCGGGGTCTCGATCTCGCGCTCGCTGATCGACGACTGGTACGGCGGGCGGCTCCCGGGCCACTGGTGACCCGGGAGCGGCGGCCGCGCCGGAGGGGTCAGGCCAGCGAGGCCAGCTTCTCCTTGACCTGGATGAGCGACGGGTTGGTCTGCGCGGTGCCGTCGGAGTAGACCAGCGTCGGCACGGTCTGGTTGCCGTTGTTGACCCGCTCGACGAGCTCGACGGCCTCCGGGTGCTGCTCGATGTCGACCATCTCGAAGGCGATGCCCTCGCGGTCGAGCTGGCTCTTGAGGCGGTGGCAGTAGCCGCACCAGGGCGTGCTGTACATCGTGAACGAACCGCTCATCTGGGGTGTCCCCTCCGGCGTCTAGGGTTGCTGGCATCCCCTCCAACGTCGACCCCGCAGGAGATGTTCCCCGATGCCGAGCCCCGACGAGCTGCTCGCGGCGCTCGACCCCGAGCAGCGCCGTGTCGCCGAGGCGCTGCGCGGCCCGGTCCGGGTGCTGGCCGGCGCCGGCACCGGCAAGACCCGCGCCATCACGCACCGCATCGCCTACGGCGTGGCCAGCGGCGTCTACGTGCCCACCGAGGTGCTGGCGGTCACGTTCACGACCCGCGCGGCCGGCGAGATGCGGGTGCGCCTGCGCGCCCTCGGCGCCGGCGGCGTCCAGGCCCGGACCTTCCACTCCGCCGCACTGCGCCAGCTGCGCTACTTCTGGCCGCGCGCCTACGGCTCCGAGCTGCCCGCGCTGGTGGAGTCCAAGCTGCCGCTGATGGCCAACGCCGCGCGCCGGCTGCGGCTGCCGGCCGACCAGGCGACGCTGCGCGACCTCGCCTCCGAGATCGAGTGGGCCAAGGTCAGCAACGTGCGCCCCGAGGAGTACCACCGCATCGCCGCCGCCCGGGGCCGCTCGGTCTCCGGGCACGACCACGAGACGGTCGGGCGGATCTTCGCCGGCTACGAGGACGTCAAGCGCAACCAGGGCCGGATGGACATGGAGGACGTGCTGCTGCTCAACGCGGCCATGCTCGCCGAGGACGAGCGGGTCGCCGCCCAGGTGCGGCGCCAGTACAAGTGGTTCGTGGTCGACGAGTTCCAGGACGTCTCACCGATCCAGTCCGCGCTGCTGGACCTGTGGCTGGGTGGACGCGACGAGCTCTGCGTCGTCGGCGACCCGGCCCAGACCATCTACTCCTTCGCCGGCGCCAACGCCGACTACCTGCGCGAGTTCCCCACCAAGCACCCGGGGACCACCTCGATCGAGCTGGTCCGCAACTACCGCTCGACGCCGGAGGTGGTGAGCGCGGCGAACACGCTGCTGGCCGGCACTCCCAGCAAGGGCGTCGACCTGCGCGCGCAGCGCCCCTCGGGGGCGGCGGTGAGCTACACCGGCTACAGCGACGAGGTCGCCGAGGCCGAGGCCACCGCCGCCCAGATCCTCACCCTGCGCCAGCGAGGCACGCCGCTGAGCGAGGTGGCCATCCTGTTCCGGATCAACGCCCAGTCCGAGTCGTTCGAGGAGGCCCTGGCCGCCCGCGGCATCCCGTACGTCGTGCGCGGCGCCGCGCGCTTCTTCGACCGGCCCGAGGTGCGCCAGGGGATCACCCTGCTGCGCGGCACCGCGCGCTCGGGCCAGGCCGGCGACGACGTCGTGGAGACGGTCCGGGCGACGTTCGCGGGGATGGGCTGGACCGCGGAGGCGCCCACCGCGCGCGGGCAGGCCCGGGACCGTTGGGAGTCGCTGCAGGCGCTGGTCGACCAGGCGGCGGAGTTCGTCCGCACCAGCGCCGGGAACGGGACTCCCGGCACCCTGGGCGAGTTCGTCGACGAGCTCGACCGGCGTGCCTCCGAGCAGCACGCACCGGTCGCCGAGGGCGTCACCCTGGCCACGCTGCACGCCGCCAAGGGCCTGGAGTGGGACGCGGTCTTCCTGTGCGGGATGCAGGAGGGCACCTTGCCCATCACCTACGCGGACACGCCCGCGGCGGTGGAGGAGGAGCGCCGGCTGCTCTACGTCGGGGTGACCCGAGCCCGGGTGGCCCTCTCCATCTCCTGGGCGCTGGCCCGCAACCCGGGCGGGCGGGGGAGCCGCAAGGCATCGCGCTTCCTCGACCGGGTGCTGCCCGCGGACGCCGCCGCCGGTGCGGACCCCACGAGGCGCCCGAGCCGTCCTCGTCGCGCGCCGCACTGCCGCGAGTGCAACCGGCCGCTGGACACCCCGGCCGAGAAGAAGATCGGCCGGTGCGAGGACTGCCCGGCCTCCTACGACGAGGAGCTCTTCGAGCGGCTGCGGACCTGGCGCGCGGACCGGGCCGCGGAGGAGAAGGTGCCCGCCTACGTCGTGTTCACCGACGCCACCTTGCAGCTCATCGCCGAGCACCGGCCGGGCGACGTGCGCCAGCTGCTCTCGATCAACGGCATCGGCCGCTCCAAGCTGGACAAGTACGGCGACGAGGTCCTCGAGGTGGTCCAGACCAGTTGAGGGGTCCGACGCGACTTCTGCGCGAAATACCCAATAAATCGATTGCCCGTTACCGGCCCCGGCCGATAGTTTCAACCAACGCAATCACGCGCCCCCACGGTCTCGCCACGGCCGGCGCCCGATCACCCGAAGGAGGTGGCCCACGATGAGCAGCTTCGTCCACACTTCGGCGGTTCGGATCCCGAACACGTTCGGCATGCCCGCGTCCGGCCACGCCCTCATCGGTGGCCCGGCCTGCGCGTCTGCCATGAGCGCAGCCGACGCGATTGCCCGCATGCGTCGCATCGACGGCGGCGTCATTGCCGCCGGCGCCGCCACCAAGGCCAATTTCCCGGGGACACCTGCCTGGAGACCACCGAGCTGCTGAGAGCAGCACGGCACCTCCAGGCCGCGGATCCCGATGACGGGATCCGCGGCCTTTTTGATTCCCGCACACCAGCGACCAGGTCAGCAGAGGAGGTGACACATGACCATCAGCGTTCTCAACCGACCCCCGGCCAGCACGGGGCTCGGGCTCGGGCAGCTCCACGAGGCAGCCGAGCAGGTCGAGGAGGCGGGGCTTCCGTGCCGGATCAACGACCCGGAGCTCTGGTTCGCCGAGACACCCACGGACGTAGAGAGCGCCAAGGCCCTGTGCCAGGACTGTCCCGTCCGGACGCTCTGTCTCGACGGCGCCCTCGAGCGACGTGAGCCCTGGGGCGTCTGGGGCGGCGAGCTCTTCCTGCAGGGAGCAGTGATCCCGCGCAAACGGCCTCGCGGCCGCCCGCGCAAGGACGAGGCGGCCGCCTAGCGGGGACCACCCCAGACCACCCACCCGAGCAGACACGGAGAGGCCGGAGCACACCCACCATGAACACCACCCAGAACCGGAGCACTGACATGAACCACGTACTGCACGAAGAGCTGGCACGACGGCAATGGGCCGAGCGCCTGGGAGAGGCGCAGGAAGGACGGCGCGGACGGCAGGTCGCCCGCGCACACCGCCTGACCCGCAAGGCGGAGAAGGCGGCCCAGCAGGCTCGCCTCACGCTCGCCCGCGCGCTCTGAGCGGAGCCTCGGACCCACTGCACCACCTCAGCTCGACACCACCCGGAGCCGGGCGCGACACCGTTCGCGCCCGGCTTCGGGGCGTCACGGGCAACTGCGCGGGTTGTCCACCGAGGCGCGGTAGCGTGTCGAGATGCTGACCTGCGACTTCTGTGGCCGTCGCACCGAGGAGGGGGCCGCCGCGCTGACCTGGACCACGGCCATCGAGCAGGGCCGGCGCCGCACCTTCTGCGACCGCTGCTCACGCGAGCACCTGCGCGCGATCGAGGGCAAGCTCGACAGCGAGCACTGGTAGCCGCGGCTCGGGCCGGCTCAGCCGACCTCCAGCTCCTCACCCCAGCTGCAGCCGCACTGCGGGTGGCGCAGCCAGGGCTGCGGCTCGAGCCGGAGGGCCGGGGTGACGTGCACGGTCGCCGACCAGGTGAGCGGACGCCCGCCGTCGACCCAGGTCACCAGGTCGCGCACCGCCCAGGCCGTGGCGAGCGCGACCAGGCTGGGGTCGACGGGCTCGGGCACCGCGGCCTCGCGCGCCGCGACGTACTGCTCGAGCACCAGGGGATGGGCCGGGTCGCCGTCGCGCCGGTGGGCGTCGAGGCAGCGCAGGCAGGCCGTCCGGCCCGGCACGACGAACGGGCCGAGGCGGACGTGGCCCTGGACCAGGGAGACCAGCAGGTGCGCCCGGCCGCCGTGGTGCCAGGTGTCGAGCCGCTCGCGGGCCGGCTCCCCGAGCGTCAGCAGCAGCTCGGCGACCGGTGCCGCGGGAGACGGGTGCGGGCCGGGCGTCGTCCTCAGCCCGGCGAGCTCGAGCTGGCGGCGTACCTCGTCGCGCCAGGGTTGCGCCGCCTCGACGTGCACCCAGGCCGACGCCCGCTCGCGCAGCAGCCTGGCGGCGCCGAGCCCGTGCTCGGCGAACGTCGCGGCCACCGCGCGGCGCCGTTCGGGCGCGGCGGGCAGCATGGAGAGCAGCGCGTCGGCGTCGACCACCAGGCCGGCCTCGAGCAGCATCCGGCAGCACGCGCGGGCGGCCGGGGTGCTCGGGTCCCGCGCCCGAGCCTCGCGCAGCGCCTCCAGCCAGGAGCGCACCTCGGGGACGTCGGCCACCACGACCCGCCGGCCGGGCTCGATCCCCAGCTGGAGGTGGCGCCGGTCGCGTCGGGTCAGCCGCACCCCGGGGGCCAGCATCGGCCGGCCCGGCAGCGTCCACCCCAAGCGGTCCGGCACAGAGCCATCAGAAGACATGCCAGCACCCTGCCACTCCCCGCCGCCCTCCCAGCCCCCTCCTCCACACCCCCGCCGACCCGTCACTCCCTCGACCGACACGCCGCAGGAACGCCGAGGCAGTGACGGGTCGGCATGCAAACGGCGGCGCCACCCGTGATCGGGTGACGCCGCCGTGCAAGCGTGTGGGCGGTGCTCAGGCCTTGCCGAGGATCCGGTTCAGGTTGGTCGAGCACACGGGGCAGACGGCCTTCGCCATCCGGGTCCCCTTGTCGTTGACCTTGACCTCGCCTTCAGCCTCGCGCTTCTCCTTGCACTTCACGCAGTAGAACTCGCCGCTCCAGGTCTCCGCCATGACGGCCTCCTTGCCTTCGTTAACTCGGGTCGTCGCGACGGGGATGAGGGGAAGCCCGCCGGGGTCCGGAGCCGTGCGACTCGGCGAACCGTTGGGAAGCGTACGCCACGCGGGCACGCAGGCGTGGGAGGCGGGCGCGACTGCGCGGGCGCTGGCTACGCTGCGGCGCATGTCCGACTACCTGCACCTGCGCCTCGAACGCCCCTCCGAGGGAGTCGCCCTACTCGTCCTCGACCACCCCGAACGACGCAACGCGATGTCGGGGGAGATGACCTCCTCGTGGGTCCGCGCCGTCGACGAGCTCGCCGCCGACGCATCGGTGCGGGTGGTGGTGGTCACCGGCGAGGGCTCCGCATTCAGCTCCGGCGGCGACACCGGCTGGCTGGCCGGTGAGCCCGACGCCGACGTCGCGCAGCTGCGCACCCGGATGCTCGCGTTCTACCGCGCCTGGCTGTCCATCCGCCGGCTCGAGGTGCCCACGATCGCGGCGATCAACGGCCCCGCCATCGGCGCCGGGCTGTGCCTGGCCCTGGCCTGCGACCTGAGGTACGCCGCGGCGGGGGCGCGCCTGGGAGCGCCGTTCGTGCGCCTCGGCCTGCACCCGGGGATGGCCGGCACCCACCTGCTCCCCGACGTGGTCGGCCCGGCGATCGCCCGGGACCTGCTGCTCACCGGTCGCCTCGTGCAGGCCGACGAGGCGTTGCGCCTGGGCCTGGTCTCACGGGTGATCGAGGCGGAGACCTTCCGCGAGGACGTGCTGGCGAGCGCCGCCGACATTGCGGCGACCGCGCCGCTGGCCAGCCGGCTGACGAAGATCGCCCTGGCCGGCGGCGGGCACGCCGACCTGGAGAGCGCCCTGCAGTGGGAGGCGCTGGCGCAACCGGTCACGATGGCCACCGCCGACCTCCAGGAGGGCATCCGGGCGGTGCAGGAGAAGCGGCCCCCGGTCTTCCGCGGCCGCTAGCCGGCACCTCGCCGGCCCGGCGGACGGAAGAGACCCCCGGGCCGGTGAGTCCGACACTTGCCTTCCCCTTGCGAGTGTCGGACGCCGGCCCGGGGGCCTCGTCGCCACCACGCTAGAGAGGCCCGGGCACGAGGTCAACGCGGGCTTGTCCACCTCTGTGGACGAACCTGTGGAAAACATGTGCACTCGGCCGGAAAACCAGTGGAGGACGGACCCGTCGGCTGGGGACGAGTGTGGAGGAGCGAGCCGATTTCGTCGGGTGGCAACCGGCTGACCAGTCACAATGCAGGGCAGGGCCTGTGGAGGAAAACAAATGAGAGGACATCGGCGTGTCGCGTGAGGTGGTCGAGACCGCAGACGAGTACGGCGCGGGGCCGGTGGCCGCGCTGCGCCGCATCGCGTTCCTCCTCGAGCGCGGCCGCGAGGACACCTACAAGGTGAAGGCGTTCCGCTCCGCAGCCACCGCGCTCCTCCCGCTGACGGCCGAGGAGGTCGAGCAGCGCGTCGAGCAGGGCACCCTCACCGAGCTCACCGGCGTGGGCGCCAGCACCGCGAAGGTGATCGAGGCCGCGGTGCGCGGTGTGGTGCCGGAGCGGCTGGCGCGGCTCGAGGCCGAGCACGCCGGCCCGCTGACCAGCGGTGGCGCCGACCTGCGCGCGGCCCTGCGCGGGGACCTGCACTCGCACTCGGACTGGTCCGACGGGGGATCGCCGCTGGAGGAGATGGCGTTCACCGCGATGGAGCTCGGGCACGAGTACCTGGTGCTGACCGACCACTCGCCCCGGCTCACCATCGCGCACGGACTGAGCGCGGAGCGGCTGCGCCGCCAGCTCGACGTGGTCGACGCCGTGAACGACCACCTCGGTGACGGCGGCTTCACCCTGCTCAAGGGGATCGAGGTCGACATCCTCGACAACGGCGACCTCGACCAGCGCGACGAGCTGCTCGAGCGCCTTGACGTGCGGGTGGCCAGCGTGCACTCCAAGCTGGGGATGGACCCCGACGCGATGACGCGGCGGATGGTCAACGCGGTGCGCAACCCGTTCACCAACGTGCTGGGGCACTGCACCGGCCGGCTGGTGACCGGCGGACGGGGGACGCGCAAGGAGTCCCAGTTCGATGCCCGGGCCGTCTTCGAGGCCTGCGCCGAGCACGACGTCGCGGTCGAGATCAACGCCCGACCCGAGCGCCGTGACCCTCCGAGCCGGCTGATCGAGCTGGCCCGCGATCTGGGCTGCCTGTTCTCGATCGACAGCGACGCGCACGCGCCCGGACAGCTCGACTTCCAGGTCTACGGGTGCGAGCGAGCCGAGGAGCTGGGCATCGATGCGGACCGGATCGTCAACACCTGGCCAAAGAAACGCCTGCTGACCTGGGCGAACGGCTAGCGTGCACCCATGCCCGAGATCGAGATCCGTCGCTCCAAGCGGCGTCGACGCACGGTCTCGGCCTATCGCGAGGGCGACCGGATCGTCGTGCTGCTCCCCGAGAGCCTGAGCGTGGCCCAGGAACAGCAGTGGATCGACAAGATGGTCGCCCGCCTGGAGCGCTCCGAGGCGCGCCGGCGCCCCTCCGACGACTCGCTGCTGCTGCGGGCCCGTCAGCTCAGCGACCTCTACCTGGGGGGTCTGGCCCAGCCCGACTCGGTGCGCTGGGTGGCCAACCAGCGCACCCGCTGGGGCTCGTGCACGCCCGGGGACCGCTCGATCCGGCTCTCCACCCGGCTGCGCGGGATGCCGTCGTGGGTCGTCGACTACGTGCTGGTCCACGAGCTGGCTCACCTGATCGAGGCCCAGCACGACCCGGCGTTCTGGGCCTGGGTCGACCGCTACCCCAAGGCGGAGCGAGCCAAGGGCTACCTGCTGGGCTACTCCGCGGCCAACCACCTCGGGGCGGTGCCCGACGACGACGCGACGGCCACCGAGTTCGACGCCGACACGGCGTCGCTGGACTGAGCGGCGCGGCGTGCGCGGGCCAGGGCGACCAGCTCGACCAGGTCGGGCTCGGGATCGGGCAGCGCCTCGGCCGGCCACCAGCGCAGCGCCAGCGACTCCTCGCTGATCACGTGCTCGGCCTCGGCACGGGCCACCGCGAGGTAGCGCACGTCGAGGTGGTGCACCCCGCCGCGAGCCCCGCAGAACGGCACCGCGTGCTCGCTGAGCTGGACCGGCACCGGGTCGAGGTCGAGGTCGGCGATGCCAGACTCCTCGCTCGCCTCGCGCAGCGCCGCGGCCGCCAGGCTCAGGTCGCCGTCCTCGCAGTGCCCGCCGAGCTGGAACCACCGGCGCGCCTTCGCGTGCAGGGTGAGCAGCACGTGGGCGCCGTCCGCGGAGAGCACCAGCGTGCTGGCCGTCAGATGGTCCGGGTACGACGAGCGCATCAGGCCGTCGGGACGCGCCTGCAGGTGCGCGAGGTAGCGCTCGCGCAGGCGGGACTGCTCGTCGGTCGGCGGCCGCCAGCCCCGGAGCACCGCGAGGGCGTCGGCGTGCAGTCCCCGCGGGGACGTGGTCATTCCGGCTTGTCGCCCTCGAGCAGCTTCTTCAGCTCCGCGTCGAAGTCCTCCTCGGTGAGCTCCTTCGGAGCGGCGGCGTCCTCACGGAAGCCGAGCGGGTCGTCGAGGTCGGCCGCGGTCGGCAGCAGGTCGGGGTGCATCCACACGCCGTCGCGGGCCTCGGCACCCTGCCGGGTGCGCAGCGAGCCCCACAGCGTGGAGGCGTCGCGCAGCCGGCGCGGGCGCAGCTCGAGGCCGACCAGCGAGGCGAAGGTCTGCTCCGCGGGCCCGCCGGCCGCCCGCCGGCGGCGTACCGCCTCCTGCATCTTGGCGGCGGTGGGCATCCGCTCGGCCGTGGCCTGGCCGACGACCTCGTCGACCCAGCCCTCGACCAGCGCGAGGGTGACCTCGAGGCGCTGCAGCGCGGCCTCCTGGGCGGGGGAGCGGGGGATCTCGAAGAGCCCGCCCTCCATCGCCTCCATCATCGCCTGGGGGTTGCTCGGGTCGAACCCGCGCATCTGCTCCTCCAGGCGCGCCTGCATGCCCTCGACGTCGATCTCGCTGCCGCGGGCGAAGTCGGTGACCGCGCCGATCAGGTGCTCGCGCAGCCACGGCACGTGGGCGAAGAGACGCTGGTGGGCGGCCTCGCGCAGCGCCAGGTAGAGCAGCACGTCGTCGTAGCCGACGTCGAGGCCCTCGGCGAACTCCGCGATGTTGGCGGGGATCAGGGCGGCGCGACCGGTCGGGCCGAGCGGCAGGCCGATGTCGGAGGCGGTGAGGACCTCCCCGGCCAGGGCGCCGAGGCCGGAGCCCAGCTGGGTGGCGACCATCGCGCCGGTGGCCTTGCCCAGCATCCCGATCAGCGGTCCGGCCAGGGCGCGGGCCTCCTCGGGCAGCGCCTTGCCGAGCCCTTCGACGGCCGCGACCGCGATCGGCTCGACCAGGCCCTTCCAGACGTCGGTGGTGCCGACGATCCACTCGGCGCGGCTCCAGGCCGCCGTCGAGGTGACCCCGGAGGGGAAGCCGGTGGCGGCGTCGAGCCAGTGGTCGGCCAGCTGTACGGCGTCGGCGACGGCGTCGCTCTGCTTCGACGTGGGGGTGGGGTCCGGCGAGCTCGCCACGGCCTTGCGGGCCATGTCGATCGCGTGGTCCCAGTTGATCGGGCCGTCGTGGGGCTGCATCAGCGACTGGACCTGCGACATCAGCTGGTTGAGGTCGGGCATCCCGGGGATGTTCGGCATGGAGCCGCCGGCGGTGTTGGGGTTGAACCCGAAGCCGAAGCCCGGGCCGCCGGCGCCGGCCGCGCCGGAGCCGAGCGCGCCGAAGAGCTGCTCGAAGGGGGTGCCCTTGAAGGGGTTCTGACCCGCGTTCGAACCCTCGCCGGGGTCCTCGCCGGGGGCCTGGTCGGGACCGTCACCGGTGTTGTCACTCATGGGGTCCACGTTACGCGCTGCGGCAAGACGGCGAGAGGGCCCGGGCCGCACCTGGTGGGGCCCGGCCGCACTAGGGTGGCTCGGGTGAGTGCACCTGCCCCCTCCGAGACCGTCCGCCTGGTCGACCTGCGCGAGGTACCCCTCGACGTCGCCGAGGTGGTCGCCGCCCTCGACGACGACGCTGCCGGCGGCCTGACCCTGTTCGTGGGCCGGGTCCGCGACCACGACGGCGGACGCGACGTGGACGGCCTGGACTACAGCGCGCACCCGACCGCGCTGGCGCAGTTGCGCGCGGTGTGCGAGCGCGTCGCCGCCGAGTACGACGTGCACGGCGTCGTCGCGCTGCACCGGGTCGGCACGCTGGCGATCGGGGACGTGGCCGTGATCGTGGCGACCACCTCCGCGCACCGCGACGTGGCCTTCCGGGCCTCCCGGACGCTGATCGACACCCTCAAGGCCGAGGTGCCGATCTGGAAGCACCAGCGCTTCGGCGACGGCGACGACGAGTGGGTCGGCACCCCGTGACCGGGTCTCTCGGCGAGCCGGCCCGGGCGTTTCTGCCGGCCGCGCCGCCGCGGGCTGCCTAGGCTGGGCGCGTGGAGATCCTCTTCTGGCTGCTGCCCCCTGTCGTGGTGACGGTGCTGGCGATGGCCTGGGTGTCCTGGTTCGGGCGCGAGGGCCGCGGCGAGGTGGATCGCGACGTGGCGATGGCCCGGATGGCGACGGCCATGCGCAAGCCGCTGCCGGGCCGGTCGAGCACCACCCCCACCCCGGCCCGGGACCGCAGCACCGGCATCGCCGTACGGCCGTCGCGAGCCGGCGCCGAGGACCGCTGAGACTCCTGACAGCGGCCTCCTTGCCGCACAATGAGAGGCTTGGGGCCATGAGTCAGCGCACGCTAGCCGTGATCATCGCGGCGCCGTTGGTGATCGGCCTGTGGGTGTGCGCGTTCGTGATGCCTCTGCCCTACGTCACCTACCAGCCCGGCCCCACCGTCGACGTGCTCGCCGAGACCGACGGCGACGAGATCATCGAGGTCAGCGGCCACGAGAGCTACCAGAGCGACGACGGCTCCGACGGCGAGCTCAGGATGACCACGGTCGCCGTCACCCGGGTGGGTGATCGCGTTAGCCTGGTCGACGCGATGCTGGCGTGGTTCGACAAGGACGAGGCGGTCTACCCCTACGACGCCGTCTACGCCCCCGACGAGACCCCGGAGTCCTCGCGCGAGGAGTCCGCGGTGCAGATGGTGACCTCGCAGGACACCGCGATCGCCGTCGCGCTGAGCGAGCTGGGCTACGACCTGCAGCCGGCGCTGCGGGTCAGCTCGGTGAGCGAGGGGATGCCCGCCGACGGGGTGCTGCGCCCGCGCGACCTGCTGCTCGAGGTGAACGGGAAGCCGATCCGCAGCGGAGACGACGTGGTCGCTGCCGTCGAGGACGCCGGCACGAAGCCCATCGAGCTCACCATCCGCCGCGACGGGAAGGACCGCACGGTCGAGATCACCCCCCGCAAGGTCGACGGCAAGCCCCTGATCGGCATCGGGATGGGGGTCGGCTACCGCTTCCCCTTCGACGTCGAGGTGCACATCCCCGACCAGATCGGCGGCCCGAGCGCCGGGCTGATGTTCTCGCTCGCCGTCTACGACAGCCTCACCCCCGGCTCGCTGACCGGCGGGAAGAGCGTGGCGGGCACCGGGACCGTCGACGAGAAGGGGGCCGTCGGGCCGATCGGGGGCATCCAGCAGAAGATCGTCGGCGCCCGCGAGTCGGGGGCCGAGCTCTTCCTGGTCCCGCCCGAGAACTGCGAGGCCGCACTGGGCGCTCCCGCCGGGGACATGCGCCTGGTCCGAGCCGACACCATGCACGACGCACGCGTGGCCATCGAGGCCTGGGCGAAGGACCCCGACGCGGACCTGCCCACCTGTACCGAGGAGAGCTGAGTGAACGACGACCACCATCTGGGCGACGAGCGGTCCCCCCACCCGGGCGAGGCGCAGGTGGAGCACCCTCCGCCGGTCGCGGAGCCGCAGATCATCGGCCCCGACGCCGGTGGGCTCGACGTGGACCCGGCACTGGCCTCGGCCGTCCTGGAGATCGAGAGCCACATCGCCGCCGAGGGCTGGGACCAGCCGGGGCGGCTCTACGCCCTGGTCGACACCGCCGCCCTGGTGGTGGCGGAGCCGGCGCTGGCGGCCGCGATGGGGCTCGACGACTCCAGCGCGGAGGGCTCGCTGACCGCGATCGAGCAGGACCAGCTCACGCCCGGGCAGCTGCTGGAGCAGGTGCTGGAGACCATCACCTGGCCCGAGCAGGTGGCCGGCTGCGCCGCGGTGGTCGAGCGGCTCGTGCTGCCCCCGGAGATCGACGACGAGGTGCCCGAGGACGTCGTCGCCGCCCAGGAGTTCGCCCGCCAGCACCCGCTGCGCCAGGAGGTGCGGATGGTGGCCGGCGTGACCCGCGCCGGGGCGACGTACTGCGCGCTGCGGCTGCGCTCCCACGATGACGACCAGTCGGTGGTGGGCGGGGCCGATCTGGTCCCGGCACTGCTGGAGATGCTGCGCTCCACACTCGAGGAAGAGGATCGATGAGTAACATGTTCGGCGAGGGCAGGGCGCGAGCCAAGCGCCCCGCATCGACCAACCAGCCGTCCGGGCGCTCCCGGGCGCTGCTGATCACCGCGGTGGTGCTGGTCCTGGCCTTCCTGGCACTCACCGGCATCTCGTCGTTCTGGACCGAGCGGCTGTGGTTCAACTCGCTGGACTACGGCAGCGTCTTCAGCACGCTGCTGTGGACCCGGATCGGGCTCTTCCTGGTCTTCGGCGCGGTGATGGTGCTGGCGGTGGGGGCGAACCTCTACCTCGCCTACCGGTTCCGCCCGTTGTTCCGCCCGGCCTCCTCGGAGCAGTCGAGCCTGGAGCGCTACCGCGAGGCGGTGCACCCGGTCCGGATGTGGTTGCTGGTCGGCATCTCCCTGCTGATGGGCGTCTTCGCCGGCACCTCGGCGGCGGGGCAGTGGCGGGAGTTCCAGCTGTGGCGCAACGGGGGCTCGTTCGGCTCCAAGGACGCCCAGTTCGGCCGTGACATCGGCTTCTACGTCTTCGACCTGCCCTGGCTGCACTTCCTGGTCGACTTCTCGATGGCGGTACTGATCGTCTCGCTGATGGCGGCGGCGGTCGTGCACTACGTCTACGGCGGCATCCGGCTGCAGGGGCGCGGCGACCGGCTCTCCCCGGCGGCCCAGGTCCAGCTCTCGGCGCTGCTGGGGCTGTTCGTGCTGGTGAAGGCTGTCGACTACTGGCTGGACCGCTTCGACCTGACCAGCGACAGCGGCGGGCTGTTCACCGGCCCCACCTACACCGACGTGCACGCCGTGCTGCCGGCAAAGAACATCCTGGCCGGGATCGCGCTGATCTGCGCGGTGCTGTTCTTCCTCAACGTGTGGCGCCGGACCTGGCTGCTGCCGTCGATGGGGCTGGCCATGCTCGTCCTGTCCGCGGTGCTGCTCGGCATGATCTGGCCGGCCATCGTCCAGCAGTTCCAGGTGGAGCCGTCGGAGGCCGACAAGGAGGAGAAGTACCTCGCCCGCAACATCGAGGCGACGCGCACGGCGTACGACATCGCCGACGCGGAGATCGAGGCGTTCTCCGGTGAGACCGACGTGACCTCGCAGACGCCGCAGGAGAAGGCCGCGCTGGCGCGCAGCGCGATCAACAGCCCGGGCATCCGGCTGGTGGACCCCCAGGTCGTGCAGCAGACCTTCGAGCAGCGCCAGCAGGTGCGTGGTTACTACTCGGTGGCCGACGTGCTCGACGTGGACCGCTACCAGATCGGCGGCCAGGAGCGCGACGTCGTGCTCGGCGTGCGCGAGCTGGACCAGGCCGGTATCACCGCCAGCAGCCAGAACTGGGCCAACCTGCACACCGTCTACACCCACGGGTACGGCGTGATCGCGGCGTTCGGCAACCAGCGTCCCGCCGACAACCAGGCCACCGTCCAGGGTGACGAGCCGGCCTGGGCCGAGGAGAACCTGCCGCCCACCGGCGAGCTGACGAACCTCACCGAGGACGGCTACGAGGGCCGGATCTACTTCGGCGAGAAGTCCCCGGAGTACTCCGTGGTCGGCAAGACCTCCGAGAACGCGAACGACATCGAGCTCGACCTGCCCGGCTCGTCGGGTGACGACATCGACCGCGCCACGACGTACGACGGGGAGGCCGGGGTCAAGATCGGCGGGTTCGCGCGCAAGCTGCTCTACGCGGTGAAGTTCGGCGAGCCCAACCTGGTGCTCTCCGGGCGGGTGCACGAGAACTCCAAGATCCTCTACGACCGCGACCCCGGGCTGATGGTCGAGAAGGTCGCGCCCTGGCTGACCGTGGACAGCGACCCGTTCCCCGCGGTCGTCGACGGCCGGGTGGTCTGGATGCTGGACGGCTACACCACCACCGACCAGTACCCGATGTCGGAGAAGGAGTCGTTCGAGGAGATGACCGACGACTCGCTGGCCGCCGAGACCGCGTTCCAGACGCTGCCGACCGACCAGATCAACTACATGCGCAACGCGGTCAAGGCGACCGTCGACGCCTATGACGGAACGGTGACGCTCTACGAGTGGGACGAGGAGGACCCGATCCTCGAGGCCTGGACCAAGGCCTTCCCCGACACCGTCCAGCCCAAGTCCGAGATCCCCGAGGCGCTGCTGGAGCACATGCGCTACCCCGAGGACCTGTTCAAGGTGCAGCGCTACCAGCTCGGGGCCTACCACGTGGACGACGCCAGCGACTTCTACGAGGCCAACGACCGCTGGGAGGTCCCCGCGGACCCGAACAACACCGCCAGCCTGCAGCCGCCCTACCGTCTCTCGGTGCCGACCGGGGCAGGGCAGGACCGGTTCTCGCTGACGTCGGTCTACACGCCGGCCAACCGCGAGAACCTCGCGGCCTTCGTCTCGGTGGACGCCGACGCGGCCGAGGAGGGCTACGGCACGATCCGGGTCAAGCGGCTCGGCGACACCAGCCAGATCTTCGGTCCCGGTCAGATCGCGAACCAGATCCAGTCCGACGACGTGGTCCGCGATGCCCTGTTCAAGTTCAACCAGGGCGACACGCGGGTGGTCAACGGCAACCTGCTGACGCTGCCGGTCGGCGAGGGCCTGCTCTACGTGCAGCCGCTCTACACGCTGCGCACCACCGGCGACGGCAACTTCCCGGTGCTGCGCTTCGTGGCGGTCTCGTTCGGCGACAACAACGTCGGCATCGGCTCCACGCTCGGTGAGGCGATCTTCGACGTCCTGCAGCTGACCGGCGACCCCGGTGACACGCCGGCGGGCGGCGGGGAGCCGGAGGCCGAGCCCCAGACCGGTGGCGGCGGTGGCGAGCCGCTCAGCGGCACGGTGGCCGAGCGGGTGCGCCAGCTGCTGACCCAGGCCGACGAGCTGTACGCCGAGGCCGACGCCGCGCTCGCGGACGGTGACCCGTCGCTGTGGGCGGAGAAGTCGCGCGACGCTCAGAAGCTGGTGGAGCAGGCGCTCGAGGAGGCCGGCGGCGAGGCCGGTCCGGCCGACGCCGAGCAGGGTGGGGGAGGCGCCGACGACGCCGGGTGACCGGGGTCACGGGGAAGCGATTTGGCTCCGCCCTGCCACTCACGTACTGTTCTACTCAGCGGCGCGGGGTGGAGCAGTTCGGTAGCTCGCTGGGCTCATAACCCAGAGGTCGCAGGTTCAAATCCTGCCCCCGCTACTAAGACTTCAGCCCCCCAGGCTCAGCCTGGGGGGCTGAAGTCATTTCGTCGTGGCTTGCCCTACAGTCACCTCCCATGAAGGTCCGGGACTCCCACGGCAGGGTGTGGCGCGTCTCGCGGCGGTGGCTGCCCTGGCGTCGGCGCGGTGAGTTCTCCGACCAGGTGGAGGGCCTGGGGTTCCTCGAGGCGGAGCCGGACGACCCGATCGGCTGCGTCCTGTGGCTGGTCGGGCTCGCGCTCGCGATCCCGACCCTGATCCTCGCCGCGATCGGCGTCACCTTCGCCCTCGTCGAGCTCCTCGCGCTGGTGGTGCTGCTCCCGTTCGCGGTGCTCGCCCGGGTGGTGTTCGGCCGGCACTGGCACGTCGAGGTGCGGCACGGGTTCGAGCGCATCTGGGAGACCGACGCCGGCGACTGGGCCGCCAGCCGGGAGGCCATCGCCGCCAACGCCGAGCTGCTGCGCCGCGACGAGCATCCCGCCCAGCGCCAGGTCCCGGTGCAGCCGCCGCAGGCGCCGCGGCCGCGGCCGGCCGGTCCAGGCGGTCGGCACGCCCGTCGCGACGAGGGCACGTGAACGACGAGGCCGCGAGGTCGCCCGGGCGCAGGGTGATGGTCGGCACCGAGTTAACTGGAGTCCGACTCCAGATGTCTTCTCCCGAAAGCGATGCCGCCATGACGCAGACCCCGCCACGGCCGACGCCCAGCCCCGAGGCGGCCGACCATTCGGCCGCGGAGCCGGACCCGGCGACCTGGGATGCCGTGGTGGTGGGGGCGGGGCCCGGTGGCCTCACCTGCGCCGCGTACCTGGCCGCCGCCGGCAAGCGGGTCCTGGTGCTGGAGGCCAACCAGGTGGTCGGCGGCAGCACCCAGGTCTTCCGCCGGGCGGGCAACAAGTTCGAGTTCGACGTCGGCACCCACTACGTCGGCGAGTGCGGCCCCGGCGGCCGGATGCAGACCGCGCTCTCCGGGCTGGCGCTGACCGAGCGGATCAAGTGGCTGCGCCAGCGCCCGGAGGGTCACTGCCAGATCATGATCCCGGGCACCACGTTCCAGACGCCGACCGGCTGGGACACCTACCTGGAGCGCCTGGTCGCGGCGTTCCCCGAGGAGGAGGCGGGTCTGCGCCGGTGCGTGCGGATCATGCGCACCATCGCCACCCACGAGCACCCGCGCCGGCGTCCGCTCGCCCTGCTGCGCTGGGGCGTGCGGCCGATCACGACGCTGATGGCGGCGTGCGGGCTCAGCGCCGACGCCCAGGCGGTGATCCTGGCGGAGAACGGCGACTACACCTGGCCGCCGCACCGCACGCCCACCGCCATGCACGCCGGCTTCCTGCACCACTACCTCCAGGCCGGCGCCTACTACCCGCGGGGCGGGGGACAGGTGATCGGCGCGCACCTGACCGACGTCGTGCAGACCCACGGCGGGAAGGTCCGCACCAAGGCCCGGGTCGAGCGGATCCTGATCGAGGACGGGCGCGCGGTCGGCGTACGCCTGCGCGGCGGTGAGGAGATCCGCGCCGAGGCGGTGGTCTCCGCGGCGGACTTCAAGAAGACCTGGGCCGAGCTCGTCGGCGCGGAGCACCTGACCCGCCGGCTGCGGCGCAGGCTGGAGCGCCTGGAGATGACGCTGCCGATGTTCGCGGTCTACGTCGCGCTCGACGTCGACCTGCGTGAGCGCGACACCCCGCCGCTGGCCTGGGTGTGGCCCACCAACGACGTCGACGGCTACTACCGCGAGGTGGCCGCGGGGCGCTGCCCCGAGCGGATGCCGGTGGGCATCAGCTGCCCCACCGCCAAGGACCCCGAGGGCACGCACTCGGCGCCGCCGGGATACTCGACGCTCGAGCTGGTGAGCTGGGCGCCCAAGGACCACGCGTTCTGGAACGTCGAGACCAGCCCCGCCGACGGCGGCTACGGCCGCGACGAGCGCTACCTGCAGCTCAAGGAGGAGCTCACCCAGCGGGTGCTCGACACCGCCGAGCTGATGATCCCCGACCTGCGCGAGCGGATGGTCTTCTGCGAGGCGTCCACGCCGATCACCCAGGAGCGCTTCACGCTCACCAGCGACGGCTCCTGCTACGGCATCGCCCCGCTGCTGAGGAACCTCGGCCCGTTCCGGCCGCGCGTCACCACCCACATCCCGGGCCTGTTCCTGGCCGGCGGCAGCACCGAGCACATGTTCGGCATCAACGCCACCATCTGGGGCGGGATGGGCACCGCCGGAGCCGTGCTCGGGCGCGACCTCGTCCAGGAGGTGCGCGAGGGCGCCGTGCTCGTGGACGAGGCCCGCCTGACCCCGCTCACCGACGACTTCGACCCGCTGCTCGCCTCCAAGCCCGGCTCGGTCATCCGCCGGCCGGCACGGCGCCGACCCCGGGCGACCGCCTGAGCGACGTCGTCCGCCCGCCGCGGTGGGGCTGGTGTGACCTCTGGGGGCGGGGGAGGGTAACCTCGTCCTCAGCGACGCGGGGTGGAGCAGTTCGGTAGCTCGCTGGGCTCATAACCCAGAGGTCGCAGGTTCAAATCCTGCCCCCGCTACCAAGAGATTCGAATAGATTCGCACCTTGGCCCCTACGTCTTGTGGGGGCCAACGTGCATTTCTGGGCCTATCTGGTGTCCGGCCGAGCTTTTCCCACGGCCTCGAGGCGGGTCCACTACGGTCCGACCATGAGAGCGATCGTCCAGAGCGGCTACGGATCCGTCGACCGTCTCAGCCTGAGCGATGTCCCCCGTCCTGTGCCGGTCGAGGACGAGGTGTTGGTCCGGGTGCGGGCAGCCTCCGTGCATCCGGATGTGTGGCACGTCGTGGCTGGCCGGCCGGCGGTGCTCCGGCTCATGGGATCCGGGATCAGGCGCCCCCGGGTGCGAGTGCCCGGGACCGACGTCGCCGGGGTGGTGGAGTCCGTCGGCAACGCGGTGACCAGGTTCGCGCCGGGTGACGAGGTGTTCGGGGAGACCCTTCGCGGTATGCAGTGGAGCAACGGCGGTGCATTCGCCGAGTACGCCACTGCCCCCGAGGAAGGGGTGGTGCTCAAGCCTTCCGGCGTCAGCTTCGAGGAGGCGGCCGCGGTGCCGACCGCCGGGCTCATCGCTCTGAACAACCTGCCGCAACGCCGCGTGCCCTCCGGGTCGCGAGTCCTGGTCAACGGTGCCGCGGGAGGCGTCGGCGCGATCGCCGTACAGCTCGCCAAGGCGTACGGCGCGCAGGTCACCGGTGTCGATCACACGCGCAAGCTCCCACTCGTGCGGTCCCTGGGCGCGGACCGAGTCATCGACTACACGTCAGAGGACTTCACGCGCAGCGGTGAGCAGTGGGACCTCATCTTCGACGTGCCCGGCAACCACTCCTTCGGGGCGATACGCCGTGCACTGGACCCGCGAGGGCAATACGTCCTGATCGGGCACGACGCATTCGGCGCGACCGGGCACCGCTGGCTCGGCAGCATCCCGCGCCTCCTGGGACTCATGGTGCGCTCGGCTGTGTCCCCCCAGCTACGCGGCGGGTCCTTCGCGTCACCGGACAAGCGGCAGTTGCTGGGCACGCTTGCAAGCCTCATGGAGACGGGACACGTGCGCGTCGTGGTCGACTCGACCTTTCCCCTGGACCAGGTGCCAGAGGCGATGCGCCACCTCATGTCCGGCCAGCCGCTAGGACGGGTCGTCGTCCGCATCGACTGAAGCACTGCCGGGTCAACTGGGTCATCGGGGAGGGTCCAGCCTCACGCGGACGGTGGACGTGGCTGACCTGTGCCACCGGACCGATGGCCGGCTCCCACGGCGCGCTCCGCTCGCCACCGCTCCGGCGCCCGCTTCGCCTACCCGCAGGTAACTGGTGGATCGCACGCACCAGGTGAAGGGGAATCTCCAGTTACCCGAAGGTCACTGGGCGGGGGTTACCGGCGCCGGCCAGGCGCGCGGATCTGCACCTCGCGCAGCCGTAGCGTCCTCAGCGACCTGCGTCGTCTTCAAGTCGCTGCGGGGCAGCACGGGAGGACTGGTACTGGTACTGGCACTGGCTGCTGCAGCACTTCCTCATCGACGGCCACCACAAGGTCGAGGCGGCGGCCAGGTCCGGACAAGCGGTCCGGCTCCTGACGTTCGTCGACGAGGCCATCAGCATGGCCGACCCCGCAGAGCTGGCCCGGATGGTCGAGGTGCGAGGCGCCGCTCGCCTATCGCCGTCCGTGACCTGGACGCGACGATCGCCTTCTTCACCGACCTCGGGCTGAGCCTCCTGGGCCGGGACACGGTGAGCGGTGAGTGGGCCGACACCGCCGTCGGCCTGGACGGCAACCACGTCAAGATCGCCATGCTCCAGACGCCGGATGGCCACGGCCGCCTCGAGCTCTTCGAGTACCTCCACCCCGAAGCGATCGAGACGGAGCCGACCCGGCCCCACGAGATCGGCATGCACCGGGTCGCCTTCTCGGTCGACGACCTCGACGAGGCGCTCGCGATCGCCGCCAGGCACGGCTGTCACCCGCTACGCGGCGTGGCGACGTACGGCGACGTCTACCGGCTCACCTACGTCCGTGGCCCCAGCGGCATCATCGTGATGCTCGCCGAGGAGCTGAACAAAGGCTGACCGCTGACCCGTTATTCGCGGTGAGGCGATCTGCTGCGAGGAATTGGAATTCTCCCTATTTGAATTCGCACCACGCCGCGGTCGCATTTCGCGCCGCCGCGCACGGAACTCAGGAATCCGAGCCCGAGGTGCCGCTCTCCAGGATGCTGACGATCGAATAGAGCGTGAAGCAGACGGCGCCGAGCCCTACGAGCACCCGGGCGGCGATGAAGACGTTGGTGTCGGTGACCGCGGCCTGGAACACGAACGCGGCCAGGAACAGGCACGAGAGCGCGGTGGCGATCGGGATCAGCGGCACCCGGTTGGCGAGGGCGAACGTGCGGCGCCAGACCAGAGCGAGGAGGCCGACCTTGCTGAGGATGCTGAAGCAGATCAGCCCCAGTCCGATCAGCACGAAGCCGGGGGTGCGGTAGTAGGGCTCGCTGTCCAGCACCCGCACCACCACCCCCCAGACCAGCGCGGTCGTCCCCATCGCGATCACCAGTCCCGGCCACAGGAGCCGCTCGCGTGGGCCGTAGGTGTCGTTGATCTGGCGCAGGATGCTCAGCACCAGCCCGATCAGGCTGGTACAGATCATCGCGAGCCCGGAGACGACGTGGCCCACCGTGAAGCGCGCAGGCGAGACCGGCAGCGCCAGGTTGGTGATCGCGACGCCCCAGGTCACCAGTGCGAGGACGACGGGGATGGCCGCCAGCACCAGCATCCCCGAGCGTGGGAAGGCTCCCGCCGGCGGCGTCCGGTCGCCCACGGGCCGGCTCGAGTTCGCGGGGATCAGCGAGAACCTCGTGGAGACCGTCGCGACGGTCGAGACGCAGCCGCTGATCAGGGCGATCCCGAGGATCACGTGCCCGGCCACGTAGTGGTCGTTCACACCCGCCCCGGACTCGCCCGCGAACAGTGACACGCCGTAGGCCGCGGTGAGGACGGCGGTGAGGTAGCCGAGCGCCGGGTACAAGACGCGGTCGACCGCGTTGAAGCGCCCGATCAGCTGGCGGATGATCGTCGCGGCGGTGCAGAACAGGCACAGGCAGATCGCGCCGAGCGCCGTCAGCACCCGCCCGGCGACGAAGTTCCCCGGCGCGTCGCCCGCGCTCGCGACGTACAGGCCGAGGCCGACGCAGACGGCCATCATCGCCAGCGGGATGGCCCGGAAGATGACGCTCACGACATAGTTCACGACGTTCCTTCCCGAGACGAAGGGTCCTGGGGAGAGTGTAGGCCAGTGTGACGTGGATCTCGTTCAGGTGCGCGTCTCGGCTCGTGCGACACGTCGTCTTCGTTACCCAAGCGAGATCGGATCGTCGACGCCGGATTGCTGACGTCGCGCGTTGTGAATTCTTGACGAATCGCCACCGGCGAAATGCCCAAGTAAGGCAGACCTGCGAGAGCCCCGTCACGGTTCGCTTGGTCCTTTAGTCCCTGCCGCAACCCTTGCAAGAATTCGTACGGTGAGGCGACTTCGGAATTCGGAGTCCCCCCCCGAACCCTGCCAGGAGTGGCTATGCCGTCATTTCCCCCCATCGTCGCCGAGACATTGGAGACGTCCGTACGACGGCGGAACTTCGTCAAGTGGAGTGCCGCGGCCGGGGGAGCGGCGGCCGTCACCGGTGGAGCCGGGTACGGCCTGCTGCCGATGAGCGCCGCGGGTGAGAGCGACACGGCGGGTAGCGAGCAGAAGATCGTGTGGAGCGCGTGCATGGTCAACTGCGGCAGCCGGTGCCCGCTGCGCCTGGTCGTCGAGGACGGCCGGATCGTCCGGGTGCTGTCCGACGACA
>NZ_JCBAJX010000005.1:0-256350 GCF_059766585.1 Nocardioides sp. Z21_20 | reverse complement strand
TCCCAGCCGGGACCTCCACACCACGCGCCACAAGCACCTCCAACATCGAGGTGTTGCACTAGGACTTGGAGACCACCCGAGTTAACTCGTGAACGCCGCAGGCGCAGGGAGAGGCAGGGCCCCAGCCCCTACCGCCGCAACAACCCCTTCGCCACGTGCGTCACCTGCACCTCGTTGGAGCCGGCGTAGATCATCAGGCTCTTGGCGTCGCGGGCCAGCTGCTCGACGCGGTACTCGGCCATGTAGCCGTTGCCGCCGAAGAGCTGGACAGCCTCCATCGCGACGTCGCAGGCGGCGCGCGAGGAGTAGAGCTTGATCGCGGAGGCCTCGGCGAGGTCCATCACCACGCCGGCGCGGCGCATCTCCACGGCCCGGAAGACCATGTTCTGCACGTTGACCCGGGCCACCTCCATCTCGGCGAGCTTGAGCTGGATCAGCTGCAGCTGGGAGATCGGTTTGTCCCACAGCGTGCGCTGCTTGGCGTAGTCGATGCTGAGGCGCTGGCACTCCTCGATGATCCCGAGCGAGAACGTCGCGAGGCCGACGCGCTCGTTGACGAAGTTGGCGCGCGCGGACTCGCGGCCGTCGGCGCCCGGCGTGCCCTCGAGCAGCCGGTCGCGCCCGACCGCGACGTTCTCGAAGAACAGCTGGCCGGTGGGGGAGGAGGCCATCCCCATCTTCTTCAGCGGCTTGGAGCGGGTCAGCCCGGGCATGTCCGCGTCGAGCACGAAGGTCAGCACCGGCTGCTCGCGCCGAGCCACCCCCGAGCCGTCGTCGAGCTTGGCGTAGACCACGATCGTGTCGGCGTACGGGCCGTTGGTGATGAACGTCTTCTGGCCGTTGAGGATCCAGCCGTCGCCGTCCGGCTTCACGGTCGTGCGCATCCCGCCGAAGGCGTCCGAGCCGGCGTCGGGCTCGGTGATCGCCCAGCTGCCGATCGTGGTGAAGCTCAGCAGGTCCGGCACCCAGCGCTTGCGCTGCTCGAGGGAGCCCAGCGCGTTGATGGTCAGCGCGGCCATCCCGGTGGAGACGCCCATCGCGGCCGGGATGCCCATCCCGACCTTGACCAGCTCGATGTTCGCGATCACCTGCTGGGCGGGGTCGGCCGCCTCCGGCGCCGGCTCGTCGAACGCCGTCCCGGCGGCGGCCGCGGTGTCGCGCCGCAGCTCCCACTCGAAGCGCTCGAGGGAGGCCTCGCCCACGCCGAACGCCGCGGAGTACTTGCGGACCAGGTCGTACGGCGCGAGCCCCTCGAACTCGAGCTCGTCCTGGAGCGGGCGGATCTCGCGGTCGACGAACTGCCGGACGGCGTCGCGCACGGCGAGGTCGTCCTCGCTCCAGGCGAACATCAGATGCGCTCGAGGATGGTGCCCGTGGCCATCGCGCCACCGGCGCACATCGAGATCAGCGCCGTGCTCTGGTCGCGACGCTCGAGCTCGTGCAGCGCGGTGGTGATCAGCCGGACGCCGGTGGAGCCGACCGGGTGGCCCAGCGCGATCGCGCCGCCGTTGACGTTGACCTTGTCCAGGTCGACGCCGTGCACCTGGGCCCAGGAGAGCACGACCGAGGCGAACGCCTCGTTGACCTCGAACAGGTCGAAGTCCGAGATCGCCATCCCGGTGCGCTCGAGCAGCCGCTGGGTCGCGTCGACGGGGCCGTCGAGGTGGTAGTACGGGTCGGAGCCGACCAGGCAGTGCGTGGTGATCCGGGCCTTGGGGCGCAGCCCGAGCGCGCGGGCGCGGTCCTCGTCCATGATCACCATCGCCGAGGCGCCGTCGGAGATCTGCGAGGACGTGCCGGCGGTGTGCAGGCCCCCCTCGAGGACCGGCTTGAGCCGGGCCAGGCCCTCGGCGGTGGTGTCGCGCAGCCCCTGGTCGGTGTCGACCAGGCGGGTCTCGCCGGTCGGCTTGCCCTCGTCGTCGAGGACGGGCGCCTCGATCGGCGCGATCTCGCGCTTGAAGCGGCCCTCGTCGACGGCGGTGCGCGCCTTGAGCTGCGAGGCCAGGCCGAACGCGTCGAGGTCCTCGCGGGTGATCCCGCGGTTGCGCGCGATCCGGTCCGCGCCGGTGAACTGGTCGGGCATGTCGATGGTCCAGCTCGCCGGGCGCGGGTCGCCGGTGCCGGCGGGCACGCTGGCGCCCAGCGGGATCCGGCTCATCGACTCCACGCCGCAGGCGATCCCGGCGCTGATGGAGCCGGCCCGGACCAGGTCGTTGACCAGGTGCGCGGACTGCTGGCCAGAGCCGCACTGGGCGTCGATCGTGGTGCCGCCGGCGCCCTGGGGCAGACCGGCGTGCAGCCACGCGCGGCGGACCATGTCGTTGGACTGCTCGCCGGCCTGGGTGACCACGCCGCCGATCACCTGCTCGATCTCGGCGGCGTCCACGCCGGAGCGCGCCAGCACCTGGGTCAGCGCGTGACCGAGCAGCTCGCCGGGGTGGATCCCGGCCAGCCAGCCCCGCCGCTTGCCGAGGGGCAGACGCAGGGTTTCGACGATGACGGGGTTGCCCATTTTTCAAGCCTCACTGCAGATGTGGAGGTGCGACGCCCGGGCGCCGCGGTGATCTCTCGGAAAGTAGAACAGGTTCCGCGCAGCGGCAAGGAGGGGTCCCGCCCAGCAGGTGTCGGGGCGGGATTCTGCGTGGTTCCCCTTCCGTAACCTACCGAGAGTATGTAAGCATCGTCACTAGAACGTGTTCCAGTATCGAGAGGCTGAGCTGTGACCGCTAGCGATGTGCTGCCCGCAGGGTTCGACCCCACCGACCCGGCCATCTACGAGAGCCACGTGCCCCATGAGGAGTTCCTCGCTCTGCGCCGCCGGGCCCCGGTCTTCTGGGTCGAGCAGGACGAGGCGGCCGCGGCCGGGATGCTCGGCGACCAGGGCTACTGGGCGGTGAGCAAGCACGCCGACGTGGCCGCGGTGTCCAAGAACAGCAAGGACTTCTCCACCCACGAGAACGGCGCGATCATCCGCTTCGCCCCGGACATGACCCGCGAGCAGGTCGAGTTCCAGCGGGTGATGCTGATCAACCAGGACCCGCCGGACCACACCAAGGGCCGCCGGGTGATCTCGCGGGGCTTCACGCCGCGGGCGATCAACGCCATGCACGACGTGATGGTGGAGCGCGCCGAGCTGATCGTGAAGGAGGCGCTGGCCCGCGGGGAGGGCGACTTCGTCGAGGAGGTCGCCGCCGAGCTGCCGCTGCAGGCCATCGCCGACCTGCTCGGCGTACCGCAGGAGGACCGCAAGAAGCTCTTCGAGTGGTCCAACCAGATGCTGTCCTACGACGACCCCACGATCGGCGGCGACCCGCAGGCCGCCTCCATCGAGATCCTGACCTACGCGATGGCGATGGCCGAGGAGCGTCGCCGCGAACCCAAGGACGACATCGTCACCAAGCTCATCACCGCCGACGTCGACGGCGAGGGGCTCAACGACGACGAGTTCGGGTTCTTCGTGATCCTGCTCGCGGTCGCCGGCAACGAGACCACCCGCAACGCGATCACGCACGGGATGAACGCCTTCCTCGAGCACCCCGAGCAGTGGGAGCTCTACAAGAAGGAGCGCCCCGAGTCGATGGTGGACGAGGTGATCCGCTGGGCGACGCCGGTGACGGTCTTCCAGCGCACCGCGCTCGACGACGTCGAGGTCGGCGGCGTGCAGGTGCGCAAGGGCCAGCGCGTCGGGCTGTTCTACGCCAGCGCCAACCACGACGAGGACGTCTTCGACGACGCCGACACCTTCGACATCATGCGCGACCCCAACCCGCACCTCGCGTTCGGCGGGCACGGCGCGCACTACTGCATCGGCGCCAACCTGGCCCGGCTCGAGGTGAAGGTGATGTTCGAGGCCCTGGCCGAGCACTGCCCGAACATCTCCAAGGTCGAGGAGCCGGTCCGGCTGCGCTCGGGCTGGATCAACGGCATCAAGCAGTTGCGCGTCAAGTACGCCTGACCCGAGGTCGCCCGAGTCGCGACGCCCCGGCCGCCTTCCCTCCGGAGGCCGGGGCGTCGTCGTGGCTGAAGAGGAACGGCGCGGACCCCGCACACGGTAAGGTCAGCCTGCTCACCCACCGCCGGTTGCTCGACGCCGTGGGCTCAGGGAGGGAGACCGCGATGGACGCACGCTCGGCGCACACTCCGGCGTACGCCCCGGCCGACCTGACCACCTGCGAGCGCGAGCCGATCCACATCCCCGGCGCCATCCAGCCGCACGGCGTGCTGCTCGCGCTGGACGTCGAGCTGATGACGATGGTGATGGTCTCGGCCAACTGCGCCGCGATGCTGGGCGTCGGCGCCGATGAGGCACTGGGCCGACCGCTGCGCGAGATCGCCGGCGCCGAGGTGGAGAAGGTGGTCGCCGAGCAGGCACGGATCGACTTCCCCGGCGAGTCGCTCGTCCTGAGGCTGCACGAGGTGCACCAGGGCAGCCTGGCCGGGCGCGAGGTGGACGTCCGCGTGCACCGCTCGGGGCAACGGATCGTGGTCGAGATCGAGGACCGGGGCCGCGACACCTCGATGATGTCGCTGCGCTCGGCCCGCACGGTGATCGGCCGGCTGGCCGGCGCCGGCTCGGCCCAGGACCTCGCGGATCGGCTGACCCGCGAGATCCGCGAGCTGACCGGCTTCGACCGGGTGATGGTCTACCGCTTCGACCGGGACTGGAACGGCGAGGTGTTCGCCGAGGCGCTGCGCCCGGATCTGAACTCCTTCCACGGGCTGCACTACCCGGCCAGCGACATCCCCGCGCAGGCGCGCCAGCTGTACACGCTGAACTGGACCCGGCTGATCGCGGACATCTCGTATCAGCCGGTGCCGCTGCGACCGGTCTTCGACCCGGCGACCGAGGCGCCGCTGGACCTGTCGCACGCGTCGCTGCGCAGCGTCTCGCCGATCCACCTGGAGTACCTGACCAACATGGGCGTCACCGCCTCGATGTCGGTCTCGCTGGTCGTCGACGGAACGCTGTGGGGGCTGGTGGCCTGCCACCACTACTCCGGGCCGCACCGCCCGAGCCAGGACGCCCGCTCGGCCGCGGAGTTCATCGGGCAGGTCACCTCGCAGATGATCGTCGACCGCGAGCGCGCCGACGAGCGGGAGGCCGCACTGGCCACCCAGCAGGTGCTCGCGGCGATCACCTCGCGGCTGTCCTCGGAGCAGGGCACGGTGCTGGAGAGAGGCGTCAGCGACCCCGCGACGCTGGAGCTGGTCGGCGCCCACGGGGTGGCGCTGATGTACGACGGTGTGCTGCTCACCGCCGGCCGGGTCCCCGAGCGCCACCTCCTCGAGCGGATCGCCGAGGTCCTGGAGCGCCCCGAGCACTACGTGTCGTGGTCCGACAACCTCGGCGAGCGCGATCCGGCGCTGGCCGGGATCGCCGAGCTCGCCGCCGGGGCGCTGCGCCTGGGCACCACGCCGGGGCGCTGGCTGCTCTGGGTGCGTCCCGAGCTGCAGCAGGTGGTGGACTGGGGCGGCGACCCCACCAACAAGCTGATCGCCGCGCGGGAGGGGCCCGAGGTGCGGCTCAGCCCGCGCAAATCCTTTGAGAAGTGGCGCCAGCGGGTGCGGGGCCGCAGCGCCGAGTGGCAGCCGTGGCAGCTCTCCGCGGGGGAGGCGCTGGGCCGGCACATGGCCGGGCTGCTGCTGGCCGGCTCGCGCGAGCAGATCGCGATGGCCGAGTCCCTGCAGCGCAGCGTGGTGCTCGACCGGGCGCCGCGCTTCGCGGGCGTCGACCTGGTGGCGCGCTACCTGCCGGCGTCGGCCTACCAGCTCGGCGGCGACTGGTGGGACGCCTTCGAGCTCCTCGACGGTCGTCTCGCGCTGGTGGTGGGCGACGCCGCGGGCCACGGCGTCTCCGCGGCGTCGGCGATGACGCAGCTGCGCACCGCGCTGCGCGCCTACCTCTACGAGGGGCACTCGCCGGCGCAGTGCCTGGACCACCTCGACCTGCTGATGGACGGGCTGCTCGACCAGCGGGTCGCCACCGCGATCGTCGTCGTCGTCGACCCGGCCACGGGGCGCGCCGAGATCTCGTCGGCCGGCCACCCGGCGCCGATGCTGGTCGACGCTGCCGGGGCGCGCGAGCTGCACGTCGACTCCCGCCCGCTGCTGGGCGTCGGACTGGTCTCGGCGCGGCAGCTGCACCTCCAGCTCGCGCCCGAGCAGACGCTGCTGCTCTTCTCCGACGGTCTCGTCGAGCGCCGCGGCGAGGACATCAACGCCGGTACCGAGCGGCTCCGCGAGCTGGCCGCCCAGACCCGCCCCGACGGCGACCTCGAAGAATGGGTGACCGGCCTGCTCGTCGACCAGGCCGGCACCGACGACGACACCACGGTGCTCGCCGTACGCCTGCGGCCCTGACGCGCCGGCGCTCGTCGTACGCCGCCCCGCTGGCTGTAACGCGGGGTTATGCCCACTGGGACAGCGTTATTTCGCTGTGGTGGTGGGCATAACCCCGCGTTACATGGAGCTCGGGGCCCGCGCGGGCGGGGTGGGCGGGTCAGCGGGCGGTGAGGATCTGGGGGCCGTCGGCGGTGATCGCGATGGTGTGCTCGCTGTGGGCTCCGCGGGAGCCGTCCGCGCTGCGCAGGGTCCAGCCGTCGGGGTCGGTGAAGATCTCGTCGGTGCTGTGCAGGAACCACGGCTCGATCGCGATGACCAGGCCCTCGGGGAGCTTGAAGCCGCGCCCGGCGCGCCCGTCGTTGGGGATGTGCGGGTCGCCGTGCATGGTGCGCCCGACGCCGTGGCCGCCGAACTGGGTGTTGATGCGCAGCCCCGCCTCGCGGGCGACGCCGGCGATGGCGGCGGAGATGTCGCCGATCCGGTTGCCGACGAGGGCGGCGGCGATGCCCGCGGAGAGCGCCCGCTCGGAGACGTCGATGAGGCGCAGGTCCTCCTCGCGCGGGGTACCGACCACGACGCTGACCGCGGAGTCGCAGACCCAGCCGTCCACCGCGACCGCGAAGTCGAGGCTGAGCAGGTCGCCGTCGCGCAGCTTGTAGTCGTGGGGGAGGCCGTGCAGCACGGCGTCGTTGACCGAGGTGCACAGCACCTTGCCGAACGGGGAGGCCCCGAACGACGGGTGGTAGTCGATGTAGCACGACTCCGCCCCGCGCTCGCGGATCATCTGGTGGGCCAGGGCGTCCAGCTCGAGCAGGTTCACGCCGACGTCGGCGACCTCGGTGAGCCGGGTGAGGACCTCGGCCACGAAGCGGCCGGCGGGTCGCATCTCCTCGATCTGGCTGGGGGTACGGAGCTCGATCACGGCCCCAGCCTAGGCGGACGGCCCCCTCGCAGCAGAACCGCGCCAGCGAACACCACCCCCAGCTGCCTGCCGCGCCGGTGACCGGCGGGTAACTGGAGATTCCCACGCACCTGGTGCCTGAAGAACTCCAGTTACCTATCGGTAGCGCGCGGCGCGCGCGGCCAGGAGCGCGCTCGGCGCTGATCAGCTCGCCGGACGCTCCGCGCCCACCACCCACATCGCGAAGAACTGCGACCCACCGCCGTACGCATGCCCGAGCGCGCGGCGTACCCCGTCGACCTGGTGCTCGCCGGCCTGCCCGCGGGCCTGCAGCGCGGCCTCGGCGAAGCGGAGCATGCCGGAGGCGCCGATCGGGTTGGAGGAGAGCACCCCGCCTGAACAGTTCACCGGGATCCGGCCGTCCATCGCGGTCTCGCCGGCCTCGGTGAGCTTCCAGCCCTCGCCCTCGGCGGCGAAGCCGAGGTTCTCCATCCACATCGGCTCGAACCAGGAGAACGGCACGTAGATCTCCGCCGCGTCGATCTCGTCGAGCGGGTCGGTGATCCCGGCCTGCTTCCACAGCGCCGCCGCCGCCTCCCGGCCGGCCTGCGGGTTGACCTGGTCGCGCTCGGCGGCGGTGGTCGGCTCCGAGCGCATCACGGTGCCGTGGATCCAGGCCGGTGAGGTGGCCGCGCGGGCGGTGTCCTCGTCGGCGATCACCATCGCGCAGGCCCCGTCGGAGGAGGGGCAGGTCTCGTCGTAGCGGATCGGGTCCCACAACATCTGCGAGGCGAGCACCGACTCCACCGTGGTGTCCTTGTTGCGCAGGTGCGCGTACGGGTTACGCAGCGCGTTCTGCCGGTCCTTGGCCGCCACGACCGCCCCCACGTGCAGCGGCGCGCCCGAGCGGCGGATGTAGGAGCGCACGTGCGGCGCGAAGTAGCCGCCGGCCCCGGCGTGCACCGGCATGATGAACGGCACCGGCACCGACAGCGCCCACATCGCGTTGGACTCCGACTGCTTCTCGAAGGCCACCGTCAGCACCCGCTTGTGCACCCCGGCCTGCACCAGGGACGCCGCGACGATCGCGGTCGAGCCGCCCACCGACCCGGCGGTGTGCACCCGCAGCAGCGGCTTCCCGGCGGCGCCGAGGGCCTCGGCGAGGTACAGCTCGGGCATCATCACGCCCTCGAACAGGTCGGGGGCCTTGCCGATCACGATCGCGTCGATGTCGGCGAACGTCATCCCGGCGTCCTCGAGGGCCCGGTCGACGGCCTCGCGGCACAGCCCCGCCATTGAGACGTCCAGGCGCTTGGCGCGGTGGTGGGTCTGGCCGACCCCGACCACGGCGGCGAGCTGCTTGCCCATCAGCTGTTCCCTTCCATCACGCACACGAGGTTCTGCTGCAGCACCGGGCCCGAGGTGGCGTGGGCGAGCACCTTGCTCGCCGAGCCGTCCCAGACCCGCCGGGCCGCCTCGCCGATCCGGTTCAGGCCCGCGGTGAACATCGGGTTGGCGACCAGCGCCCCGCCGGAGGGGTTGACCCGGACGTCGTCGGGCAGGCCCAGCGCCGCGCGCAGCACCAGCTCCTGGTGGCTGAACGGCGCGTGCAGCTCGGCCACCTGGACCCCGTCGGTGTCGAGGCCGCGGGCGGCGGCCGCCGTCGAGGCCGAGCGGGTCAGGTCGCGGGCGCCCAGGTGCAGCGGGTCGACGCTGTGGGCGATGCCGGTGATCCAGGCCGGGTGCTGGGTGACGGCGCGGGCCCGGTCGTCGGCGGCGAGGACGATCGCCGCGGCGCCGTCGCTGACCGGGGCGATGTCGTGCTTGCGCAGCGGGTCGGCGTACATCGCCCGAGCCAGCAGCTCCTCGACCGAGGAGCCGCCGCTGCGCACGGCGTACTCGTTCTTCTCCGCGTCGCTCAGGGACCGGTTGGCCACCTCGGCCATCGCCCGCTCGTCCCACAGCCCGGCCTCCAGGCCCAGGCGGGCCTGCAGCCCGGCGAGGGAGACGGTGTCGGGCCACAGCGGCGTCATCGTGTAGGGGTCGAGCTGGAGGGTGAGGGTACGGCGCAGCACGCCGGCCGAGGACTTGCCGAAGCCGTAGACCAGCGCGGTGTCGATCTCGCCGGTCTGGATCTTCAGCCACGCCTCGTAGAGCGCCCAGGCGGCGTCCATCTCCACGTGCGACTCGTTGACCGGCGGCAGCGCGCCGATCGCGTCGACTGCCGAGACGAAGGAGAAGGAGCGCCCGGCCAGGTAGTCCGAGGAGCCCGAGCACCAGAACCCGATGTCCTTGCGGGTGAGCCCGGTCTGCTCGTAGAGCTCGGCGAAGATCGGGACCAGCATCTCCACGCAGGTGGGGGAGCCGTCGAACTCCTTCATCTGTCGCTGGGCGAACCCGACGACCGCTACGTCTCTCACAGCCACGTTGTCCTTCGTCTCAGAGGTGCTGCTTGTAGGTGTCGTAGTCCGCGTCCGGCTCCCCGGTCGGGCGGAAGTGGCTGATGTTCTCCACGGTGGTGCCCCACTCCTCGCGCGGGCGCCACACGGCCTCGACGCGCATCCCCATCCGGACCTCCTCGGCGGGCACGTCCAGGATCAGGTGCAGGAAGGCGATGTCGGCGCCGTCGAGGAGCACGTAGGCCGACACGTAGGGCGGCTTGATCCGCTGGCCGAGGAACGGCACGTTCACCACGCAGTACGTCGTCACCGTGCCGGTGTGCGCCAGCTCCACCTCCTCGGTGGGGGCGACCCCGTCGACCGGGCAGGCGCTGCGCGGCGGTACATAGACCTTGTGGCACACCGGGCAGCGCTGGCCGAGGATGCGGCCCTGCTCGAGGCCGCGGAAGAACGCCGACTCCTCCGGCGAGGCGGCGTAGAGGTAGTCCAGCGCGACCGGGGTGACGATGCCGGTGACCGGGTCCTCGGTGGCCGCGAACGGCGTCAGCTCACCGACCACCGCGAGGCTGTCGTCCGGCTCGAAGCAGGCGATGTCGGTGATCACGCCGCTGCGCTCGTCGGCCCAGCGCACCCGGACCCGCATCCCGGCCGAGACCGCGTCGGGGGAGTCCACGTCCAGGGCGTGCAGGAACGGCACGCTCGCCCCGTCGAGGCGGACCAGCGCCCAGGCGAAGGGCCGGTCGAAGGGCTGCCCGGCCACCGGCTCGGGCACCCACGCCCAGGAGACCACCGCGCCGGTGGCGGCGACCTCGACCAGGTCGGCGAGCGGCTCGTGGGTGTGCGGGTCGAACTCCGGCGGCGGCAGGACCACGGATCCGTCGCTGGTGCGGCCCGCGACGAGGCGTCCGTCGCGCAGTCCGGTGAAGAACGCGCCGAGCACGGGGCCGACCGAGCGGGTGTAGTCGAAGGCCACCTGGACGGGGGCCTGCAGGGTGCGGGTCATGGCTCGGAAGTGAAACATGTTCTATTGTGTGTGGCAAGCGTCACGCGGGGCCTGCGGGTCCGGTCACCACAGGAGGTTGGATGAAGCTCGGTCTACAGCTCGGCTACTGGGGAGCGGCCCCGCCCGCCGGCGTCGGGGAGCTGGTGGCGGCGGCCGAGGAGGCCGGCTTCGACGCGATCTTCACCGCCGAGGCCTGGGGCTCGGACGCCTTCACGCCGCTGGCCTGGTGGGGTCGGGAGACCTCCCGGCTGCGCCTGGGCACCGCGATCGCGCAGCTCTCGGGCCGCACCCCCACCTCGACCGCGATGCACGCCCTGACCCTGGACCACCTCAGCGGTGGCCGGGTGATCCTCGGCCTCGGCGTGAGCGGCCCCCAGGTCGTCGAGGGCTGGTACGGCCGACCCTTCACCAAGCCGCTCGCGCGAACCCGGGAGTACGTCGACATCGTGCGCCAGGTCCTCGCCCGCGAGGACAAGGTCACCAGCGACGGCCCGCACTACCCGCTGCCCTACCCCGGCGACGACGGGGTGGGGCTGGGCAAGCCGCTCAAGCCGATCGTGCACCCGCTGCGCGCGGACCTGCCGATCTGGATGGGCGCCGAGGGACCCAAGAACGTCGCGCTGGCCGCCGAGATCGCCGACGGCTGGCTGCCGATCTACTTCTCGCCGCGGATGGCCGACATGTACGCCGGCTGGCTCGACGAGGGCTTCGCGCGCCCGGGCGCACGTCGTACCCGTGAGACGTTCGAGGTCGCCGCCACCTGTCACGTGGTGATCGCCGACGACGAGCGGCAGGCCGCCGCCGCCCGGGACGCCTACCGGCCGTGGCTGGCGCTGTACATGGGCGGGATGGGCGCCAAGGAGCAGAACTTCCACAAGCAGGTCTTCGAGCGGATGGGCTACGCCGACGTGGCCGACCGGATCCAGGAGCTCTACCTCGAGGGCCGCAAGGACGAGGCCAGCGCGCTGGTGCCCGACGAGCTGGTCGACGAGGTCACGATCATCGGCACCCCCGAGCAGGTCCGCGCGGGCGCGCAGCGCTGGGCGGACGCCGGCGTGACGATGCTGCTGCTGACCGCCGACACCCCCCACGACGTACGACGAGCAGCGGAGGTTCTCGCGTGAGCGACACCCAGATCCAGCCCCAGATCCAGCCCCAGCCCCAGGTCCCCAGCGGTCAGGTCGACCCGATGCGGGTCGGCACCCACAACGGTCACCTGATGGTGGCGGCGCTCAAACGCCACCGCGACGTCCCGGTGATGCACCTGGGGGAGACCACGCTGACCGGCCGGGAGACCGCGGCGCGGATCAGCCAGTACGTGCAGGCCTTCGAACGGCTCGGCGCCGGCGATGGCAGCGGCGCCGCGCTGCTGGCGCTGAACCGCCCCGAGGTGCTGTTCATCCTGGGGGCCGGGCAGACCCAGGGGTTCCGGCGCACCGCGCTGCACCCGCTCGGGTCGCTGGAGGACCACGCCTACGTGATCAACGACGCCGAGATCACCACGCTGGTGATCGACCCGGTGCCGATGTTCGTGGAGCGCGCGCTCGGGCTGCTCGCGAAGTGCCCGGGGCTGCGCCAGGTGCTGACCATCGGCCCGGTCCCCGACGAGCTGGCGGGGGTCGGCACGGACCTGGCCGCGGCGGCCGCGGCGTACGAGCCGGAGCCGCTGGAGGCGGCGACGCTGCCGCCCGACCACGTCGTGTCGATCACCTACACCGGCGGCACCACCGGCCGGCCCAAGGGCGTGATCGGCACGGTGCAGGCGATGACCACGATGTCGCAGATCCAGATGGCGGAGTGGGAGTGGCCCGAGGCGCCGCGGTTCCTGATGTGCACGCCGCTCTCGCACGCGGGGGCCGCGTTCTTCGTGCCGACGGTGCTCAAGGGCGGCTGCTGCTACGTGCTGCCGCGCTTCGATGCCGCGGAGGTGCTGCGCATGATCGAGGAGCAGCGGATCACCGCGACGATGCTGGTGCCCTCGATGCTCTACGCACTGCTCGACCACCCCGACTCGAGGACCCGCGACCTGTCCTCGCTGCAGACCGTCTACTACGGCGCTTCGGCGATCAACCCGGTCCGGCTGCGCGAGGCGATCGACCGGTTCGGGCCGATCTTCGCGCAGTACTACGGCCAGTCCGAGGCGCCGATGGCGATCAGCTACCTGGCCAAGGGCGCCCACGACGACGCGCGGCTGACCTCGTGTGGACGGCCCTCGGCGTTCCTGCGCACCGCGCTGCTCGGCGAGGACGGCCAGCCGGTGCCGGTCGGGGAGCCGGGCGAGATCTGCGTGGCCGGCCCGCTGCTGGCCGGCGGCTACTGGAAGCTGCCCGAGGCCACCGCCGAGACCTTCCGTGACGGCTGGATGCACACCGGCGACGTCGCCCGCGAGGACGAGGACGGCTTCTGGTTCATCGTGGACCGGACCAAGGACATGATCGTGACCGGCGGCTTCAACGTCTATCCGCGCGAGGTCGAGGACGTGATCGCCGAGCATCCCGCGATCGCGCAGGTCGGCGTGATCGGCACTCCCGACGAGCGCTGGGGCGAGGCGGTGACCGCGATCGTGGTGCTGCGCGAGGAGCACGCCGGCGACGAGGACTCGCGGGCCCGGGTGGCCGCGGAGATCAAGGCGTCGGTCAAGCAGCGCAAGGGCGGGGTGCAGGCGCCCAAGGAGGTCGTCTTCGTGGACGCGCTGCCGCTGACCGCGCTCGGCAAGCTGGACAAGAAGGTGCTGCGCGCGCAGTTCTGGACGGGGGACAGGTCGGTGGGCTGACCGCGCGCCAGAGGGCGCTCGCCCCGAGTACCGTCGAGAGGTGCAGCTTGTCGAGACGGGCGGCCTCACGATCGCCTACCAGCGCGACGGCCAGGGAGCGCCCTTGGTCCTCGTCCACGGCGCCGCTGAGGACAGCCGCATCTGGGCACCGCAGTTCGCGGACCTGAGCGATGAGTTCACCGTCATCGCCTGGGACGAGCCGGGGGCCGGCAGCTCCGCGGACCTTCCGGATGACTTCGCCCTGGCGGACATCGCGGATGCACTCGCTGGGCTGCTGGAGAGCCTTGATCTCGGACCGGCGCACCTGGCCGGCCTCTCCTGGGGCGGCACGGTGCTGCTCGAGCTGTACCGCCGTCACCCTGCGCAGGTGGCGACCCTGATCCTGATCGACACCTACGCCGGGTGGCAGGGATCGCTGCCCGCCGAGGAGGTCCGCGCACGGGTGGCGAGCACGCAGAAGATGCTCTCGGTCCAGGATGAGGCCTTCGACCCCACGCCTCCGGGGCTCTTCGCCAACGACCCGCCGGCAGAGTTCGTCCCCCTGCTCGCGGCCATCGCTGCCGATGTCCGAGCGGACACCCTGCGCCTCCAGCTGCCGATCATGGCGCAGGCCGATCTCAGCGACCTGCTGCCCCGGATCGCCGTCCCGACTCTGCTGATCTGGGGACAGTACGACGCCCGCTCGCCGCTCAGCGTCGCGCACCAGTTCCATGAGGCGATCCCGGACTCGACGCTCGTCGTGATCGACGACGCAGGGCACCTGAGCCATCTGGAACGGCCCGAACAGGTGAACCAGGCCGTCCGCGAGTTCTGTCGCGCCCATCCGTCGGGATCGGGCTAGCGGAGGGCTGATCCTCTCCACGTCGACACGTCGACCCCCCACGGCGCGGAGCGGAGCGTGGTGCGTTGTGAAGGTCCTCGTCCTCGGCTCCGGGCCGACCGGGATGCCTGACCGGTGCGGCGCTGGCGGCGCGTGGGCACGAGGTCACCTCGGTGGACCGCGACCCCGGCCCGGCTCAGGACGGCACCTGGCGCCGCCGCGGGGTCATGCAGTTCGAGCATGCCCACGGGTTCCGGCCGCAGGTCTCCGACGTGCTGCGGCGACGCTGGCCGGCGGCGTACGACGCGTGGCTGGGCGCCGGGGCCGAGCAGATGGTGATCGGGGCCCCGGGGGAGCGGGCCACCTCCATCGGTTACCGCTCGCGGCGCTCGGTCCTGTCCTCTTCGTCTGCCCGACCGCGGATGAGGCGTTGAAGCCGCTGCGGTTCGACGCCGCCTGTCGCGCCGTCCCGGCCCTCGCCGCGTGGACCGTTCCCGACCGGGCGCGACCCACCGGCCCGGTGATGGTGGGCGGCGCCCTGCGTAACGTCTACCGATCCCAGCGCGGGCTCGCCGGGCTGGTCGCGCTCGGTGACACCGTGTCGACCACGACGCCGACGCGCGGTCGGGGCGTGGCGATGGCGTTCACCCAGGTCGACGCCCTGCTGCGGGTCCTGGACGACGGCGCGGATCCGGGCCAGGTCGCCGACCCGTTCGGCGACTGGCGCGACGAGTACGTCCGGCCCTGGGTCGAGGACCACATCGTCATCGACGGCGACGCCGTGGCACGCTGGCAAGGTGCCGCGCTCGACCTGGCCCGCCCGCCGTCGACCGAGCGGATCTGCGAGGCGGCCCAGGCCGACCCCCGGATCTACGAGACGGGTTGGCGGGCGCCGTACGCCCCCGGACCGAGCCGCGATCAGCTGGTCGAGGTGATCGACGACGCGGTCTCGTGCGCTGGGGGAGGGGAGTGAGGCTCCCCGGCGCGCTATCTGGCACGCAGATCGTCCTCACCCACCGGACGCAGGAGTCGGCGCAGGTACAGCCCGAGTGGCACGCCCAGGAGTGCCATCGCGAGAACCGCGAATCGTGACGGATCGGGGCTGTCGACGTGCTCGATGCCGTTCGTATCCCAGCGGCACGTGGTGCCTGGCGGCAACCAGCTCCGGTCGGCGCTACCCCACAGTGACGATGCCTGTCCCAGGTCGCACATCAGCGTCGCGTCGTCTCCCAGGGCGAGCCAGAGGATCACCAGGGTGGCGGAGAGTGCTGCAAGAGCGAATGACGCGGCGACCAGCCAACGACCTGGGTAGGTAGACATGCCCGAACCGTACGTGTGCCGCCGAGCCGGCCACCCCAGCGCCGCAGGCGACGACCACGCCCGACAACAACGCAGAGACGACAAGGCGGGTCACAGCGCAGGCATGGGGCGGGCTGCGCGTGAGTGTTCCCCCGACGCTGACCCGCCGCACTCGTCGTTCAAAAGGGACTGGAAGTCCTCCTTTAGTCCGATCCGGGCTCGCCTCCAGCGTGCTCGACCTCGACGGCAGTCGACAGGCGGCGTGCGCAGGGAAGCGGAGGTCGGGTGCGGGGCGACCTTGAGTCGCGGTACCACTGGCGGTACCGTAAACCGTGACTTCCGTCGTGAAGATCCTGGCGGCGCTGAGAAGCAATCCTCACAACGTCGCCTACAACGATCTCTACAAGGTGTGCGAGCACTACTTCGGGCCGCCTCGACGGCGAGGGACGTCCCATGCGGTGTTCAGGATGCCCTGGGCCGGCGACCCGCGCGTGAACATCCAGGACGACAAGGGCAAGGCGAAGGCCTATCAGGTGCGTCAGGTCCTCGCGGCGATCGATAAGAAGGAGGCACAGTGATGGAGACGCTGAAGCGTCGCTCCGTGAACGCGGAGCACTACACCTACCGGGTTACCTGGTCAGCCGACGATGACGAGTACGTCGCCACCTGCCTCGAGTTTCCCTCGCTGTCCTGGCTGGCAGCGTCTCGCAGCGATGCCATCGACGGTCTCGAGAGACTCGTTGCCGACGTCGTCGAGGAGATGAGCGCCGACGGCGAGGCGGTGCCCCAGCCCCTCTCCGAGCGGAAGTTCTCCGGGACCTTCAACGTCCGGATCGGCGAGCACCTCCATCGCGATCTCGTGATGCACGCGGCCGAGGAGCACATGAGCCTCAACCAGTACGTGTTGCGCAAGCTCGCCTCGAGCTGACGCCGGCGCTGGGCATCACAGCTAGCCAGCACGTGGCTTCGGCACGATGCCCGTGCGGCCCTCCCAGGAGCCGTGCTCGGAGAGGGGGCGGAAACGGTAGGTGGCGAATTCGTGGTGGAAGTCGCGGCGCTTGCGCTCGCGCATCGCTGCGGCGTGCCGATCGGGGTCGGGGACGTCCGAGTGCCCGTGGACCATCTCCACCATCTGAGCCACGCTGTGCCAGATCGAGAACGTCGAGATGGTCCGCGGCGGTCGCAGGGCGGCGACCGCGAGCGTGACGCCCGGGTGGTCCCGTACCAGTCGCTCCACGGGCCTGCCGTGACGCAGGAAGCGCGGCACCTCCGGCAGTCGCATCCGGGCCAGCGTGACGGCGACCACCGGCTCCTCCTGCTGCCACGTGCCGGCGCGCACCGGCAGGCCCGGCAGCGCGGCGATGCTCGACCACCGGCGGATGAACTCCAGGCGCACGTGCCACCCGTGGGCCAGGACGCGTCCCAACGCATCGCGGGCGAGGAACTGCGTGAGTGCCTCCTCGTCCTGCCACTGCGCGAAGACGGCCAACCGGGACAGCTGCAGCCGTTCGGGCGAGGCCACGGGGGCGCCGAGCCGCATGAGCGAGAGGCACTCGAGGTGGTCGAGGCCGGGCGTCGAGGTGGACGGGGGACGGATCAGCGCCCGTGCCCCGACCAACCGCGGGACCTCGGCGAGGTGGAAGCTGTGGATCGTCACGACGCCCGCTCGAGCTTGTAGTGGAGCCGAACCGCCGGCGCGGACCACACCCGCAGCACATGGTCGGTGCGCAGCACGCCGTGGGCGTCGACGTACACGTGGAAGGTCTCGTGCAACGGGATCCGGGCGGCGTGAGCTCGGCGCGCGCGGACGACGACGTAGGCCCCGTCCTCGCCGAACCGGCCACTCGGTGACTCCAGGAGGAGCCCCCCGCAGTCGAGGACGGTGGGGCGAAGGAACACCTGGAGATTGCCGGACTCCAGGGGGAACGCGACGTGCACGCTCGGGCGATCGGCTCCGGGGAGCGTCCGGGCGGAGTAGGCGCCGCTGAACACCGGCCGCCCGTCGCTGCGCAGCGTGCGCGTCCAGGCCGCCGCGACCTGGGCATCGCGGTGGTCGCGGATCGGCGTGACCCGGCTGTCCATCCCGTGAGCAACGTCCAGCGGCCGCATCGGCAGGGCGAGCTGCTCGACACGACGCCCCCACAATCGCGAGACCAGCTCCCCGCCAGGCCAGAAGAACGGCGACCAACCGGTCCACACCTCCATCCGCCAGGACGCCGTGTGCTCGTAGAAGTCGCGCACGTCCGGGTGCAGGCGCCCCGCATCGAAGCCGGGACCGTCGAGGGCGGACATCGACGGCAGCAGCCCGGCGTCCGGGTCCTCGGCTCCCAGCGCGCCTCCGTGCCGCGACGCCTCAGCCTCGAGCCACTCGTTGCTGACTCGCGGCGACCGACTCACCGGCGCGTCGAGCCAACGCTCGCGGCCGTCGAGGTCGACGCTTCGACCGGTGACCTGCCAGAACTTCCGGGACCAGAGATCCAGCATGTGGGGCACGAACCGGATTGTGTCGTAGTCACCGCCGAGGCGTCCCCGGACTTCGGATTCCCGAGGGTGTGACGTGCGCCGACTCGACGTGGGCCTCGGCGGCGGCCCGGTCCCGGCGCCGCACACGATCAACGTCCGCGGCGCCTGAATGAGGGGGCACGGCCGCTATCTGGAGGCCCTGTCCACCTACATCCGGCGCCGCCTGACCCAGGCCGCGCTGACGGGATCACCGTGCAGGGGCCGGAGGGATGCGGGGGTTCACACTGCCGCGGCGACCAGGCTGGCCACCAGCACCAGGGGAAGCGAGACGACGGCGCCGAGCGAGGTGGCCAGCGTCAGCGTCTTCAGGCTGCCCTTGGTGGAGAGGTCGAGGAGGGTGGTGAACATCCAGAAGAAGTTGCTGTTCACGTGCAGGGCGAACATCGCGCCCGATGCGATCGCCAGCGCGATCACGACTGGATCGACGCTGAGGGACCCGACGATCGGCGAGATGATGCCGGCGGCGGTGATCGCCGCGACCGACACCGAGCCGATCGCGAAGTGCAGCAGGGCCGCGATGAACCAGGCCAGCAGGATGCTGAGGATCACCGGAGCGCCCTCGTCGACGGAGAAGAGGTCCTTCAGCGTCACCTCCATGCCGCTGGCGGCGATGACGGCGCCGAGCGACCCACCCACGCCGGTGACCAGCAGGATCTCGCCGGTGGTCTGGAACCCGTTGGCGAGAACCCGGCCGACCCCGTCGGCGCCCAGGGACCACCGGACCATGCCGAACGCGATCAGCAGCCCGACGAAGAGCGCGATGTTGGCGTCGCCGAGGAAGGCGAGGACCGGGTTCGAGCCGCCCGCCACGTCGGTGACCGCGCCGGCGCCGATGAGCAGCAGCGGCACGAGGATCGGGAGCAGCCGCACCCACAGGCTGAGCCGGGCCGCCTCCTGGGCGACCGGCGCGCCCTCGGCCTCAGCCGGATCGTGGTCGGGGTCCGGCAGCGCGTCGGGGTCCAGGTCCGTCTCGTTGTTCCAGAAGCTGCGGCTCAGCAGCAGCCGGAACAGGAGCGTGGTGATCAGCGCGGTGGCCAGGCCGATCGGCAGCCCGTAGAGCAGGTACTCGCCAAGCGGCACGTCCATCAGCCCGGCGATCGCCACGGCCGCGAGGCCGGGCACCACGAAGACGTACCCGGCGAAGATGCCGATGGCCATCGACCCGGCCAGCCACGGCAGGCCGATGCGTCGGTCCACGGCATGGGCCGACTCCTTGGCCATCGGCGCCGCCAGGACGACCTGCACGTCGACGTAGATGGAGGGGAAGATCGCCGAGAGCGTGGCGGCCATCGCGTACGGCAGCCGACGACCGACCCGTCGGGCCAGGATCTCCACCAAGTCCGCGAAGGTGCCCATCGCGTGCAGCAGCGCCCCGATCAGCACGCCGAACCCGATCAGCAGGCCGACCTCGGCCATGATCTCGCCGAAGCCCCCGGTGATCAGCGTGACCGTGCCCTCGGCCCCCTGCTCGGTGGCGAGCCCCAGGTAGACGCAGGACAGCAGCAGCGCGATGACGGGGTCGATCTTGAACCGGATGATGAGCAGGATCGCGGCCAGGATCGCGATGGCCGAGTGCACGATCTCCATGGGGGCTCCCTGACGCTCGCTGTGACGGACGCCACCAAACTAGGGGAACGGCACGCAAAGAGCGACGACCCCCGCCGGTCGGGACCTCAGCGGGCGGCCGCCGGCACGTCCGGGGCGCCGAGGCCACCGGGGGAGCCGCGCAGCTCTCGGTACTCCTGGGGGCTGCGCCCGAACTCCCGCTTGAACGCCGCGCTGAGCGCGAACGGGCTGCCGTACCCGACCCGGCGGGCGATCGCGGTGAGGGTGGCGTCGGACTCCAGGAGCAGGTCCGCCGCGAGTCGCAGCCGTCGCTGGGTGAGGTAGGCGATCGGCGGCTGGCCGAGGAGCTCGGCGAAGCGGCGCCCGAGGGCCGCCCTGCTGACCCCGGCCCGGGTGGCGAGCTCGGCCACGCTCCAGGGGTGCTCGGGAGCCGCGTGCAGCAGCCCCAGCGCCGTGCCGACGACGGGATCGGTCTGGGCGCGGTACCAGCCGGGCACCTCGCCCGCCCTCCCGTTGAACCAGGTGCGCAGGGCGGCGATCAGCACGACGTCGAGGAGCCGGTCCAGCACCGCGCGCTGCCCGGGCGCGTCGACGGTCGCCTCGGCGGCGAGAACGTGCGGAAGGGGCGAGGACCAGCTGTCCCTGCGCACCACCGCCACGTCCGGCAGCGCCGCCATCAGCGGGCGGCCGGTCTCGCCGGTGTGCTGGTAGGTGCCGGTGAGCAGCACCGTCTCGCCGCGCAGCCCCGGACCCCAGGTGCGCACGCCACGTCCCCACAGCTCTGCCAGCGGGCTCTGGTCCTCGGTGCTGGTGCAGCTGCCCCCGGGACCGACCACCACCTGCACCGGCGAGGCCGAGTCGTCGCAGACGGTGTAGTGCGCCGGCCCCCGCACGATCGCCAGGTCCCCGGATCGCAGCTCGTGGTGCTCGCCGGCGTCCGTCACGAGCCAGCCGCCACCGCGGACCACGAAGACCAGGGCGAGCGCCGCCTCGTCCTCGATGCGCAGGCTCCACGGCGCGTCGAGCAGGGAGCGCAGCAGGAACGCGCCACGGGCCCGGGGCCCCTCCAGCAGCACGTCGAGCATGTCCATCCCCGCAGGCTAGTAGGAGACGGCGATCGCCCGGCCGACCCCGCCGGGATCGCAGAGCTGCCGCAGGAGGGCGTGCGCGACGTCGGCGCGCGAGATCTTCAAGGTGGTGCTGCGATCGTCGGGACCGAAACCGTGCCGGTAGGTCGCGGTCAGCGGACCGTCGGTGAAGGCGGCGGGCCGCAGGATCGTCCAGTCCAGCGTGCTCGCGCGCACCACGTCCTCCTGACGCTGGTGGTCGGCGTACGCCCGACGCAGCAGCAGCCCGAACATCAGGTGCTTCCAGACGAGGTCGAGGTTCCCCCGGCTGTCGCCGGCGCCGAGCGTGGACTGGCACACCAGCCGCCTCACGCCGAGCTCGGTCATCGCCTGTACGACGTTGCGGGTCCCGGGCGCGCGCACGGTCCCGCGGCGACCGTCGCCCAGAGTCACGATCACCGCGTCGGGGCCCTCGACCGCGGCCCTGACCGCTCCCGGATCGAGCACGTCTCCCACCCGGAACTGGAGGCCTGTCGCCGGCTCCACGCTGGCGGGTCGATGGGTGAACGCGGTGACCTGGTGGCCTTGGCCGAGTGCCTGGTCGACGACGCATCGACCGACCGAGCCGGTGGCGCCGAAGACGGCCAGAGCGAGGGGCTGGTGGGACATGGGACTCTCCGATCGGTCGGTGGATCAGGCGGTGGGTCGGTGTTGGGGTGTCAGTGGACGCGCGCCAGGGCCAGGGCCAGGCATGCGAAGGAGCCGGTGGCGGTCACCGTGCGAACGATGTTCCACAGCACCCAGCGCTGCTCGAAGCGCGCGCGGGCCTCGGCGATCACCTGTGCTCCGGCGCCGGGCGGGAGATCTGCGAGGTACCGGTTCAGCGGCAGGTGCACCGCCGCGGTGATCACCACGGTGGCGATGGCCAGCGCGAGGGCCGCCGCCAGCAGGACGGCCGCCGCAGGGCGTTCAGCGGTGAGCGCCAGGATCAGCGCCACCCCGACCAGCGCCGGCGCCAGCGTGAACGGCGCCATGAACCAGGGGTTGTAGACCGCCCGGTCCAGGGCCCGGAACCCGGCGATGAAGCCGTCGTCGTCCGCCGTGGCCAAAGCAGGCATCACGGTGTGGGCGAAGGCGGCCAGGAAACCAGCGGTGAGCCCGCTGGCCACCACCGCGACCGCCAGGGTCGGCGTCAGGAGTGCGCTGGTCATGTCCCTCAGTGTGTCGACCGGTGGAGCGTTCTGGAATGGCTCACCCGCTCATCGCCATGCGCCAAACACCCGTCGAGGCGTATTCCGCGAAGACACGTCAGGCCGTAGCGTGGAGTTACGTCGATCGCGCCTGGGAGAGCCGATGAACCAGCTGACGCCGTACCTGTGCGTGGGCGACGCGCGCGCCGCCATGAAGTGGTACGCCGACGTGCTGGGCGCCGAGGTCTCCGACGAGCCGATCATGATGGACGACGGGCGCATCGGGCACGTCGAGATGGCCGCCGCCGGTGCCCGGTGGATGATGGCCGACCCGTTCCCCGACACCGGCGTGGAAGCACCTGACGCGAGCAGGGGCTCCGCGGTCACGCTGCACCTCGAGGTGCCGGATGTCGACGTGCTGCTCGCCCAGGTGACGGGCTCGGGAACCGCCCTCGACCGAGGCCCGGAGGATGGGCCGGCCGGTCGGGTGGCGGTGTTCCGGGACCCCTTCGGTCATCGCTGGCTCGTCAACCAGCCCCGCCCCTGACCTTCGCCTCCGCGGCCGCCCCACCACGCCGCCCCGCCGTACGGCCTCGCCACGTCGCCGCTGCTTGTAACGCGGGGTTATGTCCACTACCTCGGCGGTATTTCGCTGCGGTAGTGGTGATAACCCCGCGTTACAAGCCGGGGGGTGGGGGGGTGCTCGCGTCGGCGGGGGAGGCCGGGCCGGGGCGACGCTGAGGTGGAGCACGGCCCCTTTCCACCTCCCTGCAGCCTCGGTAGAGTCCCGCGAATGTCCGCACACACCCCCACGCGACGTACCCGAACCGCCCGACGACTCGGCACCGTGGTCACCGCCCTGGCGCTGCTGGCACCGCTCCCCGCCGCCCAGGCCGCCCCACCGGAGGACGCCCGCCGGATGCCCGGCAAGGTGTTCGCCGCCTACGAGTACGGCTGGTATCCGATCGCCTTCGTGGACCACTTCGTCGAGCCGCTGGAGTCCTATTGGGACGTCGACGGTCGCGGTTCGGTCCGCACGCAGAACGGGATGATCACCGTCGAGAGCACCGGCCGGGGAAGCATCGGCGCCACCCTGCGCACCAAGGCGCACGACCGGGGCCGGTGGGAGATCCGGCTGCGTGGGCGTCGCTACGAGACCGCGCACCGCAACTACACCGTCGCCGCCGAGCTGATCCCGGCCGGGGCGCGTGCGCAGAACTGCGGCGCGCGCAACGTCTCGCTCGCCAGCTTCAAGCCCACCGGCAACGCCGTCAAGCAGTACGCCCGGACCCTGCCGAACCGCTCCTTCACCAGCACCCGCAAGAACATCAACCTCACCAATGACTACTGGCACACCTACGCCGTCGAGGTGACGCCGCGACGGATCTCCTGGTTCATCGACGGCAAGGTGCGTGCCACCGAGCGCCGCAAGGCCGCACTCTCCGGCGTGCCGCTGACCCTGCGCCTGCAGCTCCAGGCCGCCCCCGGCAAGCGGATGAACCGCAGCCGGCTCCAGGTCGACACGGTGCGCTACTTCTCGCTGAAGAGCCCCAACGACAAGTCGATCCGCGCCGCTCAGCCGACCCAAGGCACGCACCGCGGCGCCTGCTGACCACCCGCGGCGGTGGCGGTCCAGTGACCGCCACCTCCGCGCGGCCTACGCGACGGCGGCCCGCACCAGCTCCTCGACCCTGCGCTCCACCGCGGGGCTCCACGCGGTGATCGCATACGAGACCGACCACATGTCGCCGTCGTCGAGCCGGGCGTTGTCCTGGAAGCCGATAGTCGCGTAGCGGGCCTTGAACTTGCCCGCGTCCTGGAAGAACACGAGCGGCTTGCCGTCCAGATCGGCGTACGCCGGCATCCCGTACCAGGTCTTCGGGGCCAGGTCGGGCGCCGCCCGCGTCACGGCGACGTGCACGCGCTCGGCCAGCGCGCGGTCCTCCGGGTCCATCTGGGCGATCCGGTCCAGCAGCGCCTTGAGGCCGTCGGCCTTCTTGGCGCCCTTCCTGCCCTCGGCGCGCAGCTCGGCCGCGCGCTCCTTCATGGCGGCGCGCTCCTCGGCAGTGAACCCGTCCGACCCGGTGTCGGTCTTCTGCGCGGACATCGTGACTCCTCTCGTCGTGGGGGCCGGCGGTCGCCGGCGCCGCAACTACGACGCTAGGCCCGCACCCGCCGCGGCGCTTCTCGATTCCTGACCATCCTCGAGAGGTGTCCGGTTCAGGCGTCCCGCCGGATCCAGCCGCGCTCGAGCCCCTCGTCGACGAGCCGTCCGGTGAGCGAGCCCAGCGTGGTCGAGGCGGCGGCGACGCCCGCCTCCCGGGCGCGCACGGCGCTCTCGGTGGCGCCCGGGAGTCGCCAGGTGCCCCCGTGGTTGAGCCAGTTGAGCACCATCGGCTCGAGCCGGTCGATGCCCTTGCAGAACCGGGCCTCGGGGGTCTGCCCGGCCTCGAACTCGTCCCACAGCGCGCGTACGCCGCTGGCCTGGTCGGCCGGAAGCAGCGTGAAGAGCCGGTCGGCCGCCGCCTGCTCGCGCTCGACCTGGCCGACCACGGCGGCCGCGTCGAAGACCGGGCTGTCACCGGCGTAGATCTCCACCAGGTCGTGGATGATCACCAGCTTCATCGCGTGCCCGACATCGATCGGCTCGTCGGCGTGCTCTGCGAGCAGCAGCACCATCAGCGCCAGGTGCCAGGAGTGCTCCGCGTCGTTCTCCCTGCGGTCGGCGGCGGCGAGCGGCGAGGCCCGCAGGATGGTCTTGAGCTTGTCGGCCTCGGCGATGAAGCTCAGCTGCTCGCGCAGGCGCTGCGGAATGTCCTCGGGCAGCGGGCTGCGCTCGATCATCAGGCCGGGGTCGTCCTCGGATTCGGGCACGACGCTGAGCCTAGGACACCACCGGGACCCGGGAGGGCGTGCTCGGTAATCCACTGGATGATCCGTGCCGGCCGTGCGAGGATCCTGCGCAGTGGCGCCGCCCAGCGCCCAGCCCGCGCGTCGGCCCCAGTCCGAGCGAGGTGGCGAAGGGGAGCAGATCCTCGGGCGCTCGGCTGGCACTCGTCGCTCCACACACTGCGGCGTACTGGGGACGCGGCGCAGGCGAGGTGAGGACAGTGACCAAGGATCGCGACTTCAAGCAGGTCGTCCGGGCGAGGATGATCCGGACGGGCGAGACGTACACCGCCGCCCGTGCGGCGATCGCGCAGCGGGCCGCGCCGATGACGGCGGTGGCTGCAGACAGCGCCCACGACTCGGCCCACGACACGGCGTACGACGAGGCGCGCCGCGACCAGGAGCGCCTGGTCGCACGCCTGTTCGCCGAGGGCCGGCTGGCCCGGATCCCGGCCAAGCGGAAGACCCGGGCGGCCGCTCTGCTGGAGGTGCTGACCCGCTTCGAACCCGGCCGGGTCTACACCGAGCCCGAGGTCAACGCGGTGCTCCTCGGCGTCCACGAGGACTTCGCCTACCTGCGACGCGAGCTGGTGAACTACCACTACCTCGAGCGCGGCGAGGGGCGCTACCGCGTGGTCGCCCGGGTGCCCGAGCGGGCTCCGCATCAACGCCAGGAGCTGCCGGCCTGGGAGGCCGCCTGGCTGCCGGGCTTCGTGCACGGAGGGTCCGCGCCGAGCGCTTCGGCCCCCTCGGGTCCTCAGCAGACGCGGTCCGGGTGATCGAGCAGGGTCTCGGCGATGCTGCGGGCGAGCGTGACGGTGCCGTCTCGCTCGTCTCGCAGCCGCATGGCCAGCCGCCCCGAGACCACGAGCGTCAGCGCCTCGGCGAGGCTCGCCGCGTGGGAGCCGACCAGCGGCGTGCCCAGCTCGGTCAGCCGGCTGCGTAGCGCCTCCGATTCCTGCTGGAGCGCCGCGGCCAGGACCGGCGGCGGGTCGGGGTACTCGGCTGCGGTGCCCAGGAAGGCGCACCAACGGGCGGCGCCCGGTCGCCGTTGGAACCGGTCCAGGGCGTCGAAGACGGCCAGCAGCCGGGCCCGCGCGTCGGGCGCCTCGGAGATCGCGTCGTCCCACACCGACAGCCACTCGCGATGGCGCCGCTCCAGCGCCGCGGCCACCAGGCCCTCCTTGCTGCCGTAGGCGCGGTAGAGCGTCGCGGGGGAGACGCCGGCGCGCGCCAGGATCTCGTCGACCGGGGTGTTGACGACCCCGTGGTCGAAGAGCAGCTCCTCGGCGGCGTCGAGGAGCTTGGTCTGCGTGCTGGTGCGAGTGGCCACCCGGTTAGCCTAGACTCGGCAAAGTGAAACGCACGTTATCGTTTGGTGGACGTCGTGAGTCGGCTCTGGTGCTCGCCGGCATGGGCCTGATCGCGGCCACCTACGGACTGGTCCGGCTGGCCTACGGACTGTTCCTGCCCGACATCCAAGCCTCGCTGTCGATGAGCTCCGCGACCGCCGGCTACGTGTCCTCGGGTGCCTCGCTCGCCTACTGCGCCGGCGCGCTGTTCGGCCTCGCCGGCGGGGACCGGTCGCGCGCCCTCGTCCTGGGCGCGCTGGCGACCGCCTCGCTCGGATCTGCCGGCATGGCGCTCGCGCCGGGGCTGAGCCTGTTCGTGCCGGCCGTGATCCTGAGCTCGACCGGCGCCGGGCTGGCCTCCCCGGGGCTGGTGGCCATCGTCGCGCGCACGATCGCCGAGCCGCACCGGGACCGGGCCCAGGCCGTGGTGAACGCCGGCACCGGACCGGGCCTGGTGGCCGCTGGGCTGCTCGCGCTGGTGCTGCTGCCGCAGTGGCGGCTGGGGTTCGCGATCAGCGCCGTCGTCACCACGGTGCTGGGGATCGGCGTCCTGGTTCTGGACCGCCGCGGCGCCGCCTGCGCCGCGCAGGCCTCCCGGCGGCGTGGCGGGGGCTGGCTGCGGGAGTTGCTGGCACCGGCCAGCGCCGCCGCGCTGCTCGGGGCCGCGTCGGCGGTGGTGTGGACCTATGGCCGGGCCCAGTTGGTCGCCGAGGGTGCCAGCGACTCCTCCTCCACCTTCGCCTGGATGGCCCTGGGCGGGGGCGGGGCGGCCACCGTGCTCACCTCCCGGGCATTGTCGCGGCTGCTGCCCGCGCGGGCGTGGCTGCTCACCGCGGCCAGCGTGGCCGTGGCGATCGCCGTACTCGGGCTGGCCCCCGGCCACCTGGCGGCGGCCGTCGTGGCGTGCGTCGTATTCGGGTGGGGCTTCGTCGCCGCGACGTCCGCGCTGATCGCCTGGACCACGCTCCTCGCGCCGGAGCACGCGGCGCGCGGCACCTCGTTGCTCTTCGTCACCCTCGTCCTGGGACAGGCGGCCGGCTCGTCGGCGGCTGGGAGCGTCGCGGAGGGTTACGGGCTGCCCACCGCGTTCCTGCTCGCCGCCGCCACCGCCGTAGTGGCTGCCTCGTGCGGACAGCGCAGCACTACGCGTGCCGCCCGGCGGGAGGTCGACGCGCGCGTCGACCAGGCCGTCGACGACGGCGCGGGACCGGGCTAGCGCAACGGCTGGCTCGCCCGCGATGCGTCGGCGCCGGAGCTGGAGTCCCGGGACTCGTCGTGCATGCCGTGCCAGTCCAGGACCAGCACGGTGGCGTCATCCTGCAGCGCGTGTCCGGCGGCCGCAAGCGCGCTGTCGGCCAGCGCGCGGACCACCTCCCGGGGATGCAGGCCGCGGGAGTCCCGGATGGCGCTGGGCAGGTCGGCGCCGGCGACGTTGCGCTCAAGCATGCCGTCGGTCACGAAGACGACCCGGTCCCCGGGCTCGAGGGCCACCTGGGTGCTGGCGTAGGTGCTGTCGGCGAACATCCCCAGCGGCAGGCTGATGCTCAGCTCGGGCGAGGTCAGCGCGGAGCCGCGCAGCAGGTACGGCGCGACGTGCCCCGCGTTGACGATCTCGAGCGAGCCGGTGCGCAGCTCGAGCCGGGCGATCAGGCCGGTGACGAAGTCGTCACCCGCGCGACTCGCCGCCTGCTCGGACAGGGCGATGTTGGTCGCCGAGACCTGCTCGCGCAGCGACATGCCGCGCCGGCGGGCCCCTCGCAGACCTCCCAGGCACACGCTCGCGGTCAGCGCGGCGTCGACGCCGTGCCCCATCGCATCGGTCAGCGACAGGTGCAGCGAGTCGCGGGCCAGGCTGTAGTCGAACGTGTCGCCGCCGATGCTGGCAGCCGGCTCCAGCCAGCCGGACAGCGTGAACGCCGCCGCCTCGCACGTGCGCGCCTCGGGGAGCAGCCGCTGCTGGATCTCCGCGGACAGGCTGAAGGCCCGGCTGCGCTGACCCCACTCGAACAGGTCGGTGTGGCGCCGGTTCGCGATCACCACGAAGGCGAGGATGTGCGCGACCTGGGCGATCTCCGCGACCACCTCCGGGTCGGGTGCGCCAGGAAGGTACATCTCGAGTAGGCCGATGGTCTCGCCCCGCTCGGTCACGGGCGCGAGCACCCGCCACGGGCCGGGGTGCTCGCCGGTGCCGTCGGGGGCGAGCACCTGGACGGCTTGGGTGCGAACGGCCTGCTCCTCCGGGCCGCCGTCGAAGGGCACCACCGTGGCCGACTCCTCGTCCTCGCGGCGCTCGCGATCGACCTGCGCGTCGGGAAGGTGCGGCACGGACGCGCGCGACACGTGCGCCAGACGCACCAGGGCTCGCCCGGACAGGTCGGTGATCAGGAAGGAGACGGCCGCCGCGCCGAACGCGCGTCCGAGCTCCCGGGCGACGCCCTCGACCGCCTCGACCGGTGAGGCCGCCTCTGCGGCCTCCAGCACGCGTCCGACGTCTGTGAGCCTGCGCCGACGCATCATGCTGCGGAGCATAGCGGCCGGCTATCGGCCCCCGGACGCCGTACCCGGGCGTGGTCAGCGGCCCCGCGCGCTCAGTCGAGTCGGTACGGCGACGGGGGTCCGGGTGGGTCCTCTCCGACCCGGCCGTCGATGGCCTCGCGCAGCAGATCGGCGTGACCCGTGTGGCGCGCGTACTCCTCGATCATGTCGACCAGCAGGCGTCGCAGCGTCAGCGCCTGCCCGTCGTCGAGCTGATACGTGGTGCCGGGACCATCCGGCTCCAGAGCCTGCCGGACGGCGGCACGGGAGCGGTGCACCGCCTCGCGCCACCACCCGTAGAGGGCCTCGGGCGAGTCGTGGTCCGCGGAGTCGAAGACCCATGCCGATCGGGTCGCGGCGGCCACGTCCGCCCAGGGTGGCGGCAGCTCGGCACCCGCCAGGGAGTGGGTGAAGTTCAGGTCCTCCAGGTAGGCAAGGTGCTTGAGGAGCCGGCCGAGGGAGAGCTCGGAGGACGGCAGCCGCCTGGCCAGCGCGGCGCCGTCGAGGTCGGCGCACTTCCACGCGAACGTCGCCCGCTGCCGCTCCAAGGACCCCAGCAGCGTCGAGGCCTCATCACCGATGGCCGGCGGCTCGGGGTGCCCGACGTGCTGCGCCACGTCGTCGTCTCCGGAGGACGCGACCTGATGGAGGGGTCGCGACAGCAGGCAGAACTCGTTGCCCTCCGGGTCGGCCAGGACGACCCACGAGGCGTCGGCCGGCTGGCCGACGTCGACCCGGCACGCCCCCAGGGCCAGCAGCCGGTCGAGCTCCGTCTCCTGGGTGCTGGCGCCCTCGTGGCGCAGGTCGAGGTGCAGCCGGTTCTTCATCCGCTTGGCCTCCGGGACCCGCGCCACGTCGATGCCCGGCCCCGCCCCGGCGCCCGGACCGATGCTGATCACCTCCGCGTCGCGCTCGACGACCCGCCACCCGAGGGCCTCGCACCAGAACCGCGCCACCAGCTCGGGGGCGACGGCATCGATGACGATCGCGCTGAGTCGGTTGACCATGCTGGGCCCTTACCCCTGTCCGGGCTTCGGCACTCGTGCGGCCCGGGCGGCCTGCGCGAAGCGGGTGAGCCTCAGCCGACGTCGCGACGCCGGAACCCCGCGAACGCCACCGCGAGGAACGCCAGGAGGAAGGCGCACAACCAGGCCAACCCACTCCACTGGGGCGCCGCCGCGGTGACGTCGGGGACGTGTCGCAGCGGGCTGATGTCGAGGGCCCAGTCCCACAGGTTGAACGTCGGGCCCAGGATGGTCAGGCCGAACGTCGCGATCACCCCGGCCCAGCCGACCAGCCTGCGCGAGGGCGCCGCGCCGACGGCGGCCAGCGCGAGGGCGACGAGCACCCACACCGCGGGGATGGTGGCGACGGCCTGCCAGACCACGTCGCCGACAGCGATGCTGTCGTCCTGGCCGTGCGCGACCAGGCCCAGCGACGTGCCGGCCAGCAGCATCGCGGCGGCCGTGCCGAGCAGGGCGACCACGGTGTTCGAGGTCAGGTAGGTGCGGCGGCGCAGCGACCCGGCGAGTAACGGCTCCAGGCGGTGGTCGACCTCCTCGGCGTAGATCCGCTGGGCGACCTGGACGCCCATCACGGCCGCGATGATGGCGATGATCTGCAGGATCGTGACCAGGAACGCGAAGGAGAAACTGGAGGAGGTCGCGGCACCGGCGGCCATCACGTCGCCGACGGCGGGGTTGTCGGCGAGCAGGTCGCCCACCGAGGTGACCAGGTTGCCGAAGAGCAGGCCCAGACCGGCGAACGCGATCAGCCAGGCCACGAGCGATCCGCGGTGCAGCCTGAGCGCCAGGCCCCAGATGTTGCCGGCGACACCCGCCTGCGCGGGGCCCGGGCGCTGGGCGAGCACGCCCTGACCGAAGTCGCGGCGACACTGCAGCACGAAGCCGGCCGCCACGAGCACCACCGCCAGGGCCAGCGCGGGCAGCAGCGGCCACGGATTGTTCGCCGTGGCGGGGCGGGTCTCCGCCAGCCACCCCAGCGGGGTCAGCCAGGTCGCCCAGTCCGTGGCGCCGGAGGTGTCGAGGTAGCCGCGCAGCACGTAGCAGACCCCGAGCACCGCCACGCCCAGGCTGGTCGCAGTACGGGCGTCGGAGCCGAGCTGCGAGGTGACGGCCGCGACGCCGGCGAACATCAGCCCGGAGGCGGTAAACGTGGCGGACAGGGTGAGGGTGGCCGCGACGCCGCCCCCGCACAGGATCGTGACCAGGAAGGACAGGACGCCGAGCGCCACGGAGGCGATCGCGGCCATCGTGACGGCGACGGCGAGGCGCGAGCCGCGCGCCAGCACCCCCGAGGCGAGCAGCTCGGCCTGCCCGGAGTCCTCGTCGGCGCGGCTGTTGCGCACCACGATCAGAATCGCCATCAGGGCGGCGAAGAACGCGCCGAGCTGGCCCGCACGCCAGGCGTTGAACCCGTCGGCGGTGCTCAGGTCGCGGGCCGGGCCGAAGATCAGCGACAGCGCGGGGTTCGCGCCGAGGCTCCCCGCCAGCGCGGCGCGGTCCTGGGCGTCGGGGAAGATCCAGGCATAGGCCAGGATCGAGGAGGCCGACAACACCGAGGTCAGCACCACCCAGGGCGCGATGGCATGGGCATCCTGGCGCAGGGACACCTTCAGCAGCGGTCCGACGCCGGCGAGGCGGTGACGGCCCGTGGCGGCGGGGGAGCGCGGTGCGGAGAGGACCGAGCTCACGGCCGGGCCTCGTGGGCGGCGGTACCGGCCGGGGACTCGGTGCCGGAGCTGCCGTCGTACTGGCGCAGGAACAGGTCCTCCAGGGAGGCCGCCGAGACCGTCAGCGCGGAGAAGTCGTGCCGCACCAGCACGGCCATCGCGGCGCTGACCTGGTCGGGTGACAGGGTGACGCTCAGCCGCCGGTGCTCGTCGACGACCGCGTCGCGCAGCACGCCCCGGGTATCCGGATCGGCGAGCGGCTCGGCGAGGGTCGCCCGGATCGTCACGCCGGCCTGACCGCGCAGGTCCTCCAGGGTGCCGGTCTGCACGATGCGGCCCTGACGGATGATGCTGACCCGGTCGGCGAGCGCCTCCACCTCACTCATGATGTGGCTAGAGAGCAGGATCGTCTGCCCCTTCGCCTTGGCCGTCGCCACCTCCTGCTGGAAGACCGCCTCCATCAGCGGGTCCAGGCCCGAGGTCGGCTCGTCGAGGATGAGCAGCTCGACATCGGCGGCCAGCGCGGCCACGATCGCCACCTTCTGCCGGTTGCCCTTGGAGTACTGGCGTCCGCGCTTGGTGGGGTCGAGCTCGAAGCGCTCGATCAACTCGTCGCGGCGTGCCCGGTTCAGCCCGCCGCGCAGGTTGCCCAGCAGGTCGATCGCCTCACCGCCCGAGAGCGCCGGCCAGAGCACCACGTCGCCGGGGACGTAGGCCAGCCGCCGGTGCAGGTCGACGACGTCGCGCCAGGGGTCGCCGCCGAGCAGCTCCGCCGAGCCGGCGTTGGGGCGCAGCAGGCCGAGCAGCACCCGGATCGCCGTCGACTTCCCGGCACCGTTGGGTCCCAGGAAGCCGTGCACCTCACCGCGCGCCACCTCGAGATCCAGGCCGTCGAGGGCGGTGAATCTGCCGAACCTCTTCACCAGGCCCTGGGTGCGCACCGCGGGGGCCTGGTCGGGGGCGGGGGACGTGGTCCGAGCCGGTGAGGTCGAGGTCATGACGTGCTCCTGTTCAGGAGGCGGGCGCGGGGGAGTGCTCCGTGGCGGGGGCGGCCGGGAGCGGGACGACGGCCGGGGCGTCGGCCAGGTCGCCGTACAGGTAGTGCGAGACCGTCGGCGCCACCAGGGCGGCCAGCTGGTCCGCCGGCATGCTCGCGAGCGGCTCGAGCTCGAAGACTCGGCGCAGCAGGCACAGGCCGAGGACCTGGCTCACCACCAGGGACACCCGCTCCCGGGCCTCGTCCGGGGGCAGGTCGCCGACCAGGGCGGTGGCGACGGCGCGCAGCACGGTCGCTCCGAAGAAGTCGCGCAGCAATTCGGTGTCGCCCTTCGTGGCCACCGCGCGGCGCATCATGCTGACCATCGCCGGTCCGGTGTCCGGGGAGTCCCACACCCCCAGGAGCGTCTGCACCAGACGCAGCGGTGCCTCCTCGGCGCCGGTGGCCGCGATCTGCCCGGCCAGGGCCACGGGGTCGATGGGAATCTCCAACGCCGCGCGGAACAGCCCCTCCTTGTTCCCGAAGTAGTGCAGCACCAGCGCCGGGTCCACCGCCGCACTCTTCGCGACCGCACGGATCGAGGTGCCGGCGAACCCCTGCTCGGCGAAGAGCTCCCGGCCGGCCTCCAGGATCGTCTGCCGCGTCTCGGCGCGACCCGGGCGACGTCCGGTCCGGCCCCCGCGGTCGGGGGCGGACGACCCGTCGCCGGGGGCGAGGGCGTCGGAGCGTCGGTCGTCACGGGTCATCGCTGCTCCAGGGTGGAGGAATTCAACACCTGTTGAGTCAACGGTAGACCCGGATTCCGGGGAAGGCCACAGATTTCGGGCGCGGGGCTGTCGGTTTCCCCGGCCGACCGGCGAATCCTGAACTTGTCGGCCGAAACTTCGCCTGACAAGTTCAGCGATCCCCGGTCGACCGGGGAAACCACCACCCGCCGGGCACCCCCGCGCGCCCGCCCGCAGTCCGCGCCGCCGGAGGCGCGAGCCGACGAGCTGCCTCGGCCGGGCGGTCAGCCGTGCACGAGGGCGAACGTCGCCAGCGCGTGCACCAGCGACTTGCCCTCCTGCTCCACCTCGGCCTCGCACACGGTGATGTTCTCGCCGCGCTTGTGCACCTTGGCGCTCACCTCCAGCGGCCCGGGCTTGCCGGGGCGCAGGTAGGTGATGCTGAGCTGGCTGGTCGCCGGGGTCTCATCGCCGATGGCGCTGCGCACGGCCGCGCCCATCGTGGTGTCCACCAGCGTCGCGAGCAGCCCGCCGTGGACGGTGCCGGCCGGGTTGAGGTGGCGCTGCTCCGCCTGCAGGGTGAGCGTCGCCGTGCCGTCGGCGGCCTCCGGAGCCTGGGCGCCGATGAGTTCGATGAATCCGAGGTCTGTGTCAGTCACGCGGCGCCAGTACCCATCCGCGCGCTCCCGACTCAGGAATCCGCCGATGGGCTGCGGTCGTCACGCCCCAGCGTTGCGGGGCCTTCGCTTCAGCTGATGAGGAGTCGGCCCAGCGCGATCAGGGCGATGGCTGCGAACAAGGTGCTGAGCCCGTCGAAGCGGAAGGCGCCCGGTGTCCTCCCGACGATCACGATCGTTGCGCGGACCAGCAGCACCACGCCGACGAGCATGAGGAGGACGCCCGCTCCGTCCGCGGTGCTCATCGGTCCTCAGATGAGCTCACTGAAACGCTCCACCTTCTCCTGGGGGCCGGACACGATGACGATGTCGCCGTGACGAACGACGGTGGCCTCGGTGGCGTGGGTGAAGTCCTCGCCGGCGCGCTTGACGCCGACGATCGTGACGCCGTGCTTCGTGCGAACCCCCGACTCGCCCAGGCTGACGTCGAGGACGTGGCGCGGGGGTGTGGTCTTCACGATCGCGTAGCCGTCGTCGAACTCGATGTAGTCCAGCATCCGTCCCCGGACCAGGTGGGCGACGCGCTTGCCCATGTCGTGCTCGGGACGCACCACGTGGTGGACGCCGATCTGGTTGAGGATGCGCGCGTGGGAGTGGCTGATCGCCTTGGCCCACACGTTGGGCACCGCCAGGTTGAGCACCACCGAGGCCGAGAGCAGGCTGGCCTCGAGGTCGTTGCCGACACCGATGACGGCTCGGTCGAACTCGTGGACGGCGAGCTGGCGCATCGCCTCCTCGTTGGTCGAGTCGGCCTCGACCACGTGGGTGAGGCGCCCGGCGAGCGACTGCACGATCTTGCGATCGCAGTCGATGCCGAGGACCTCGGTGCCCTCCTTGACGAGCTCGAGGGCCAGGGACCTGCCGAAGCGCCCCAGACCGATGACGACGACTCCGCTGGTGTGCTTGGACCTAGCCAATGAGAGGCCGCCCTTCCGGTAGCTCGTACAGACGTTGCCGCTCGCGCATCGCGAGAGCGGAGACCAGGGTGATCGGGCCGAGCCGGCCCAGGAACATCAGTCCGGTGAGGATCAGCTGGGCCGAGGCCGGCAGGTGCGGCGTGATCCCGGTCGACAGGCCCACGGTCGCGAACGCGCTGACCGCCTCGAAGAGGACCGCGTCGGTCGACACTGCGGTGAGCTCCAGCAGGGCCAGCGTCGCGGTCGTCACCGCCGCGACCGACAGCAGCGCGACGGTGAGCGCCTGCCGTGTCGCGCGGTCGTCGATGCGCCGGTCGAAGGCGTCCACGTTGCGCTCGCCGCGCACCTCGGCGTAGATCACGTAGAACAGGACCAGGAACGTGGTGACCTTGATGCCACCGGCCGTGCCCGCGGAGCCACCGCCGATGAACATCAGCACGTTGGTGCCCAGCAGCGTGCCCTCGTGCATCTGTCCGTAGTCCAGCGAGTTGAAGCCCGCGGTGCGCGGCATCACCGCCTGGAAGAACCCGGCCAGCAGCCGGCCCGGGGCGTCGAGTGCGCCCAGGGTGCCGGGGTTGCTCCACTCGTTGGCGGTGACGAAGAGGGTTCCACCCGCCAGCAGGACGCCGGTCATCGCCAGGGTCATCTTGGTGTGCAGGCTCCACAACCCCGGGGCGCGCAGCTGCTTGCGGAGCTCGAAGAGGACCGGGAAGCCCAGGCCGCCGGTGATCACCGCGACCGCGATCGGCAGGCAGATCCACGGATCGGCGACGAACCCCATCAGATTGTCGGAGTAGAGGGCGAACCCCGCGTTGTTGAAGGCCGAGACCGCGTGGAAGACGCCGTGGTAGATGGCGGTGGGCAGCGCCTCGTCGTACCCGAGGCGGAAGCGGAGAGTGAGGCAGAGCGCGGTCGCTGCCTCGAAGATCAGGCTCACCTTCACGACGCCCTTGATCACCGAGCGCACGTCGCCCAGGCCGACCGCCTTCGTCTCGGCGGCCGCGGTCAGGCGGGTGCGCAGCCCCATCCGCCGCGACACCAGCAGCCCGAGGAGCGAGGCGAGGGTCATGATCCCGAAGCCGCCGATCTGGATCAGCAGCAGGATGACGCCCTCCCCGAAGCCCGACCAGTACGACGGGGTGTCGACGACGGCGAGACCGGTGACGCAGACCGCGCTGGTGGCGGTGAACAGGGCGGTCACGATCGGCGCGCCACCGTCGCCGGTGCGTGCGACCGGCAGCATCAGTAGCACGGTCCCGGCTGCCACGGCGGCGGCGAACCCGAGCACCACGGCTTGCGAGGGATGGCGGACCAGTCGCCGCGACGAAGGCCGGCTGCGTGAGAGGCCCAGCAGCTCCGGCACGGCGAGACACTCCACTGGGTCGAGGTTGCTGGGAAGCGGAGGCCGCTTCAGCGCAGGTCGCGCCTGTCCGCCCCCACCCTGCCCCGTAGCGGGGGCACCGCGGCGCCAACAGGCGTTAAGACGGCGTCAAGATCTGCCGCTCCTGGACGTGGGGCCCGGGCTGCGCCGGTCATCGCCCCCGGAAGACCGGCCTGCGCTTCTCCGCGAACGCCCGCGGCCCCTCCTTGGCGTCCTCGGAGGCGAAGACGGCGGCGCCCACCCGGGCATCGTCGCCCCAGCAGTCGTCCTCGTGCCTGCCCTCGGAGTCGCGCATGGTCTTGAGGATGGCCTGTACGGCGAGCGGACCGTTGGCCACGATCTGGTCGGCGATCTCGTGCGCCTTCGCCAACGCCGTGCCGTCGGGCACAACGTGCCCGATCAGGCCGATCTCCTTGGCCTCGGCAGCCAGGACGTGGCGGCCGGTGAGCAGCAGCTCGGCGGCCACGGTGTAGGGGATCTGGCGGACCAGGCGCACGGCGGAGCCGCCCAGTGGGTAGAGGCTCCACCGGGCCTCGGAGACGCCGAACTTGGCGGACTCGCCGGCGACGCGGATGTCGGTGCCCTGCAGGATCTCGGTGCCTCCGGCGATCGCCGGGCCCTCGACGGCCGCGATCAGCGGCTTGCTGAGGCGGTAGCTCTTGAGCAGCGACTTGATCCGCGAGGGGTCGAAGTCGCCGGAGGCGAAGCTGTCGCCGGGGGCCGTGCGGGTCATCGCCTTCAGATCGGCGCCGGCGCAGAAGTAGCCGCCGGCCCCGGTCAGGATCACCGCACGGACATCCGCGTCGCTGTCGGCGCGGTCCCAGGCCTCGCTCATCAGGGCGAGCATCTCGCCGGACAGCGCGTTGCGGGACTCGGGCCGGTTCATGGTCACGATGAGCTTGTGGTCGGCGTACTCGACCAGGCAGTGCGGCTGCTCGGCGGTGGGTGTGGGCTCGGGGATGGTGTCGGTCACCGGTGCTCCTGGATGGCGAGAGGAAGGGCGGGCGACCGTCCCAGCGGGCTGTGGGGCCGGGTCGCGGCGTACTCGGGAGCCTAGCCATAAACGAGAACGTGTTCTAGTCTCACGCTCATGCGCACCGACATCTGCGAGCAGTTCGGCATCGACTACCCGATCTTCGCGTTCACTCCCTCCGAGCACGTCGCGGCGGCCGTCTCGCGCGCCGGTGGCCTGGGCGTGCTCGGCTGCGTGCGGTTCAACGATCCCGAGGAGCTCGAGAGGACGCTCACGTGGCTCGACGACAACACCGACGGCAAGCCGTACGGCGTGGACATCGTGATGCCGATGAAGGTGCCGACCGAGGGCACCTCGCTCGACCTGGCCGCGATGATCCCCGAGGAGCACATCTCCTTCGTCGAGCGCACCCTGCAGAAGCTGGGCGTCCCGCCGCTGCCCGAGGGCGAGGGGCGCGAGGGGGTGCTCGGCTGGCTGCACTCGGTGGCCCGCTCCCACCTCGACATCGCGCTCAACCACCGTCCGGTGCTGATCGCCAACGCATTGGGTTCCCCGCCCAAGGACGTCATCGACAAGTGTCACGAGCGCGGGGTGCAGGTCGCCGCCCTCGCCGGCGCGGCCAAGCACGCGGTCAACCACGTCCGCAACGGCGTCGACATCATCGTGGCGCAGGGCTACGAGGCAGGCGGGCACACCGGCGAGATCGCCAGCATGGTGCTCACTCCCGACATCGTCGACGCCGTGGGTCCCGACGTGCCGGTGCTCGGCGCCGGTGGCATCGGCTCGGGGCGGCAGGTGGCGGCGTCGCTGGCGCTGGGGGCGCAGGGCGTGTGGACCGGGTCCATCTGGCTCGGCACCACGGAGTACCAGAACCTGCAGTCGCACGACGGCTGGACCGAGGCGTTCACCCGCGCCACGTCGAGCGACACCGTGCGTACCCGGGTCTACACCGGCAAACCGGCCCGCCTGCTCAAGACGAAGTGGACCGAGGCCTGGGCCGAGGAGGGCGCACCGGAGCCGCTGCCGATGCCGCTGCAGAACCTGCTCGTCGCCGAGGCGCACAGCCGGATCAGCGCGTCGGGGGACCCGGACGTGATCTCGATGCCGATCGGCCAGATCGTGGGCCGGATGAACGAGGTGCGCCCGGTCGCGGACGTGATGGCGGACCTGGTCGCGGAGTTCGACCAGGTCGTCGCCCGGCTCGACTCGCTGCGCGGGGCGGCCGCTCCTCTCTGAGCGGGGCCGCTCAGGAGCGGTCGGCGACCCGCTCGGCCAGCGCCACGGCTGCCCGCTGCGCCATCGTGGCGGTCTCCGGGTCGGCGGCGGCCTGCTCCGGCACCAGCCCGGCCAGCAGGCCGGCCGGCTGGGTCAGCCACACCCACGCGCGCCACGGCTCGATGCCGGCGGCGAGCAGCGGTTCGAGCAGCGGGGCGAGGTCGGGGCGGGGCTCGCCGTCCTCGGTGAGCTGGAAGGCGGGCACCAGCGTGCGCTCGTCGGCCGGGACGACCAGCAGCCGGTGGTTGTTCGCGGCCTTGTGCACGGCGAAGCGGGTGGCGTCGGCCGAGGTCCCGCGCACCTCGGCCAGGGTCTCGTAGGTGAACCAGTCGCTGGCCAGCAGCTGCTGGCGCAGCCGGGCCAGGCGGGCCAGCTGCAGCAGCGCCACCGGCACCGCGTGCTCGGGCTCGGATCCGTCCTTGTGCAGCATCGCGTCGAGCTGCTCGAGCTGCTCGAGGCTCAGCGGCTGCTGGGTGTTGGGGTCGGTCCAGGCCGCGCGCCCGTCCGCGTCGCGGGTGAACGTCGGCAGGCCGGCCTCGGTGAGCTGGTCGGTGAGGTGCAGGTCCTCCAGCCAGGTGGCCAGGCGCTCGCCGAGCTCGGTTGCGCGTTCGTCGGGGGAACCGTCCTGCGAGGTCATGGGACCAGCCTGCCGCATGTCCGTCCCGCGGGGTCTCGCGGGCTCCGTCCGACCGCGGCGGGGGCCATGATGGGGGGAGCGTCGACATCCGCCGGGAGGCACCCGTGACCGAGACCATCGCAGGCATCCAGATCCCCGACACCGAGCTGGCCCGCGCGGCGACAGCGCTGGTGCGTGAGGCGAACGACGACCCGGCGCTGGGCGACGCGCTGTTCCACCACTCCCGTCGCGTCTTCCTCTGGGGCATGCTCAAGGCCCGGGCGCGCGGACTGCAGGTCGACCCCGAGCTTGCCTACGTGGGCGGGATGTTCCACGACCTGGGGCTCACCCGCCGCTACCGTCAGGCCGATCAGCGCTTCGAGATCGACGGTGCCGAGGTCGCCTTCGACTTCCTGCGCGAGCATGGCCGCTCGGAGTCCGATGCGGGCGACGTGTGGCTGGCCATCTCCCTGCACACCACCCCCGAGGTGCCGTTGCGGCTGGCCCCCGAGGTCGCCGTGGTCACGCTGGGCGTGGAGACCGACGTACTCGGGCTGGGGTTGGCGGAGATCGGCGAGGAGGTCAGGCGCGCGGTGCTCGAGGCCCACCCGCGCCCCGACTTCAAGCGCCGGATCCTGCGCGCCTTCTACGAGGGGATGGCCGATCGCCCGGACACCACCTTCGGCACCATGAACGACGACGTGCTGGCGCACTTCGACCCGCACTTCCGGCGGCGGGACTTCGTCGACGTCATCCAGAACAGCGCCTGGCCGGAGTAGGGCCGGGCCGGGCGCGCTGGGTGCGCGCTGGGGCAGAACCACCGACGCGGGGCTGGGCGGCGCGCGTGCTCCAGGGCACGCCCGCGATCGGAACTTCCCCCGTGGACGGTCCGTTGAACGAGCATCATGCGCAAGAAGAAGCCCCGACCAGGCCAGGCCATTCACACTCGAACTGAGGCGCCTCGAGGCGCCGTGGCGGGGATGGGTGGCCGATGATCACGATCCTGTCGCTCCTGCTGGGTCTGCTGGTGGTGTTGGCCATCACCGCCGCGACCGGCTACTTCGTGGCTCAGGAGTTCGCCTACATGGCGGTCGACCGGTCCCGACTGAAGGCGCGCGCCGCCGCCGGGGACGCCACGGCCGCGCGTGCGCTGCGAGTCACCCGACGGACCTCGTTCATGCTCTCGGGCGCCCAGCTGGGCATCACCGTCACCGGGCTGCTGGTCGGCTACGTCGCCGAGCCGCTGATCGGTGACTCCCTCGGCACGATGCTGGGCGGTGTGGGCGTCCCGACGGCGGTCGGCGTCGGGATCGGCACGGTTCTGGCGCTGGTGTTCTCCACGCTCGTGCAGATGCTCTTCGGTGAGCTGTTCCCCAAGAACCTGGCCATCTCCCGCCCCGGTCCGGTGGCGGACTGGCTGGCCCGATCAACACTGGCCTACCTGAAGGTGACCGGCCCGCTCATCTGGGTGTTCGATCAGTCCTCCAACCTGTTGCTGCGCGCCCTACGCATCGAGCCGGTGCACGACGTCGAGCACTCCGCGTCGGCACGCGACCTCGAGCACATCGTGGCGGAGTCACGCGCGGCCGGCGACCTGCCCGAGGAGCTGTCCGTGCTGCTCGACCGGGTGCTGGACTTCCCGACCCGAGACGTCGAGCACGCGATGGTGCCGCGCAACCGAGTCGACGTCGTCAGCGTCGGGACCGAGGTCTGCGAGGTACGCCGGCTGATGGCTGCCGGACACTCCCGCTACCCGGTCACCGACGCAGAGCAGGGCATCGTCGGCGTCGTCCACCTCGTTGACGTACTGGACGCCGCCCCCGGTGCCACGCTGGCCGATCTGGTGCGCCCGGCGCTCGTCGTACCGACTCGGATGGCGCTGCCGGACGCGCTCGAGGAGCTGTCCCGCACCCGCAACGAGCTGGCCGCCGTGGTCGACGAGTACGGCGGGTTCGTCGGCGTGCTGACCTTGGAGGACCTCGCCGAGGAGCTGGTCGGTGAGCTGACCGACGAGCACGACCGCGCCGAGCCGATCGTGGTCAACGACACCGGCGGCTCCTGGCTGATCCCGGGGGACCTCCCGCTCGACGAGGTCGAGCGGACCCTCGACCAGGACCTGCCGGAGGGTGACTACCAGACCCTGGCCGGCCTGGTCATCGCCGAGCACGGCCGGCTGCCCGAGGTCGGCACCCTCATCGAGATCCGACTGCCCGATGACCCGGCCGACCTGGCCCACGACGAGGAACCGGGTCCCCGCCATGCGCGCTTGGAGGTGATCGAGGTCGAGCAGCACGTCCCCTCGGTCCTGCGCATCACCATCGAGCAACACCCGGCCGAGGAGAAGTCCTGATGGAGAACCCGATTCTGGTGGCCGTCGCCACCGTTGTCATCATCGCCGCGAGCGCGTTCTTCGTGGCTGTCGAGTTCGCGCTGATGGCCGCCAAGCGGCACCGCCTCGAGGATGCGGCTCCCGACAGCCGGTCCGCTCGGGCGGCGTTGCGCAGCTCCTCGGAGCTCACCGTCCTGCTGGCCGGCTCCCAGCTGGGCATCACGATCAGCGTGCTCGCCCTGGGCGCGATCACCAAGCCGGCGGTCCACCACTGGCTCACGCCCCTCTTCGAGGGTTGGGGCGTCGCGGTCTGGCTCGCCGACGTGACCGGGTTCGTGCTGGCCCTGGTCGTGGTCAGCTTCCTGCACCTGGTGGTCGGCGAGATGGCCCCCAAGTCCTGGGCGATCGCACATCCGGAACGCTCGGCCACGATGCTGGCGATCCCGATGCGCGGCTTCATGTGGCTGACTCGGCCGCTGCTGCGCGCGCTCAACGAAGCGGCCAACTGGTGCCTGCGCAAGGTGGGGGTGACGCCGATCGACGAGATGGGGGCAGGGCAGGACCTCGCCGGGCTGCGTCAGCTCGTCGAGCACTCCGCCAACGTGGGCGCGCTGGACGCGTCGTACTCGGTCCAGCTCTCGGGTGCGCTGGAGCTCGAGACCCTCACCCTCGGAGACCTGGTGCGGGCCACCCCGACCACGGCCGTGCCCGAGGGGGCCCGGATCGCCGACGTGCAGGCCGCCAGCCGGCGGACCGGCCATCTGCGGATCCTGGTCGGAGGCGCCGAACGACCAGTCGGTGTCGTCCACGTGCGTGACACCCTCGAGTCGGACGAGACCGAGCCGATCACCGCCGTGACGCGGCCAGTGCTCACCCTGTCCGCCGACACCAAGGTGTACGCCGCCCTGGCGCGGATGCGCGAGACCAGCAACCAGCTGGCCGTCGTGACCGACCCGAGCGAGGGCGACCGGATGCGTGGTCTGGTCACCATCGCCGACCTGCTGCAGCGACTGTTCCCGCTGCGCGAACAGCCGGCGTAGCCGACCCGGACGTGGCGGCTGGCTGCAGGTTTCCCCGGCCGACCGGGGAAGCCTGAACTTGTCGGCCGAAATTTCGCCTGACAAGTTCAGCGATCCCCGGTCGGCCGGGGAAACCACCAGGGGCAGAAAGGCCCAAGACCCGGCGTCAGGCCCGCGCCACCACCGCGTACGCCGTGCCTCGCTCCTCGCGCACCCAGAGCGGGTCGGGGGCGGCCGTGCCCTGGCGGACCAGCTCGCGCTTGAGGATCTTGTGCGTCGCGGTGCTCGGCAGGTCCGCGGCGATCCGGACGTAGCGGGGCCAGGCCGTGGGGGAGAGGTCGCCCTGTGCGGTGAGGAAGGCCTCGAGCTCGGCCGGCTCGAGGCGCGCGCCGTGGTTGAGCACGAGCGCGGCCATCACCTGGTCGCCGTCCCGCGCGCCGGGCACGGCGTAGACGGCCACCCGATTGATCTTCCGCAGCCGCATCAGGATCCGCTCGAGGGGCGCGGGAGCGAGGTTCTCGCCGTCCACCCGCAGCCAGTCGTCGGTGCGCCCGGCCAGGGAGACGAAGCCGTCCGCGTCGCGGTAGGCGAGGTCGCCGCTCCAGTACATCCCGTGCCGCACCCGCTGGGCGGTGGCGCGCTCGTCGTTGTAGTAGCCGGAGAACCAGCAGGCGCCCTCGGTGTTGACCAGCTCGCCGATCGCCTCCGCGGGGTTGGCCAGCGCGCCGTTCTCGTCGAAGAGCGCCCGGGGGCACTCCGCCGCGGTGGCGGGGTCGTAGACGGCGACGCCCGCGTACGGCTGGCCCACCGAGCCCGGCGGTGTCTCGTCGACGCGCAAGATGACGACCGCCGCCTCGGTCGAGGCGAACCCGTCGCGCACCTCGCAGTCGAAGCGGCGCCCGAAGTCCGCGATGTCACGCTCGTCGGCCTCGTTGCCGAACGCGACGCGCAGCGGGTTGTCGGCGTCGTCGGGCCGCTCGGGCGTCGCCAGCACGTAGGCGAGCGGCTTGCCGACGTAGTTCATGTAGGTGGCGCCGTAGCGGCGGACGTCGTCGAGGAAGCGCGTGGCGCTGAACTGCGCCAGCGCCATCGCCGCTCCCGTGCAGATGCCGACCGCCCACCCGGCCAGGAGCGCGTTGGAGTGGAACAGCGGCATCGACAGGTAGCAGACGTCGGCGCCGGTCAGGGTGTACCTGTCGCGCAGCGTCATCCCCGCGATCAGCACCATCACGTCGCTGAGCGGCACCGCCTTCGGGTCGCCGGAGGTGCCCGAGGTGAAGATCAGCATGAACGTGTCGAAGGGCTCGCTCTCCCGGTGCACGACGAGGTCGCGCGGAGCCGCGGACAGCAGTTCGGCGTAGGCCGCGCTGGAGGTGTCGACGACCCGGACGTCCCCGAGGTCGAGGCCGTCGAGCAGCGAGTGGTGCTCGGCGTCGGTGAGCAGCACCTGGCACTCCGCGAGCCGTACGTCGCGCGCAAGGCCGGCGCCGCGGCGGGTGGTGTTGATGCCGCACAGCACGAAGCCGCCCAGTCCCGCGGCGGCCAGCGCCCGCGCCATGTCGGGGGTGTTGCCGAGCAGGACGCCGACGTGCAGCGGCCGGGCCGGCGCGGCGACCCGGATCAGCGCCCGGGCGAGCTCGGCGGCTTCGGCCAGGTGCTCGCGCCAGGTCCAGCAGCGATCACCGAACCGCAGCGCGGGGGTGTCGTCGTCGAGTCTGGTGCGCAGCAGCTGCTGCACGGTCTCCTGCACCATCGGTCCTCCAGGGTCCGGGTGCGCCCAGCGCACGACGTGGGCCTAGAGGTACCAGATTTCGCCGCCCGATGTGCGGTGAGTCACGTTGTCACACCGGCTCGGTCGCCAGCGCACGCCCGATCGCCCGTGCCTGCTCGGTGGTGCCCCCGAAGGCGAGCTCGAAGCGCTTGGCGGCGGTGAAGTAGCGGTGCGCCTCTGCGTCGAGGTCGATGCCCACCCCGCCGTGCACGTGCACGGTGGTGTGCGCGACCCGGTGCCCGGCGTCGGCCGCCCACAGCTTGGCGGTGGCCACCTCGGTCGTCGCGGGCAGCCTCTCGTCGAGGCGCCAGGCGGCCTGCCACAGGGTGAGCTGCTGACCGAGCACGTCGATGTAGCCGTCGGCCAGGCGCTGCGAGACCGCCTGGAAGGAGCCGATCGGCCGGCCGAACTGCTCGCGGGCGCGGGCGTACGACGCGGTCAGCGCCGACGCCCCCTCGGTCACCCCGAGCTGCTGGGCGCAGGCCGCGAGCACCAGCAGGTCGCGCAGCCGCCCGTCCACGGTGCCGTCCGCCGGCCCGACCAGCCGGTCCCCGTCGAGCTCGGTGTCGTCGAGCTCGAGGCGGGCGACGGTGTCGCCGTCGGAGACCCGGCCACCGACCAGCCGCGCCCCGGCGTCGTCGGGGAGCACCAGGAAGACGCCCACTCCGCGCGGCGTCTGCGCAGGCACCAGCAGCGCGTCGGCGTCCATCCCGGCTGGCACCACGACCTTCGTGCCGCGCAGGCGGTGCCCGGTGCCGCCCGGCGTCGGGGTGGCCGTGGTCGTCGGCCGCACCGGGCAGAAGGCGTGCTCCTCGGAGACCGCCGCGGTGAGCAATACGGCGCCCGAGGCCGCGCCCGGGAGCCAGTGGTCCTGCTGGGCGAGGCTGGCGTGCTCCGCGAGCAGGCGCCCGGCGGGCCCGTGCCAGGCCAGCGGCACCGGCGCCACCCGGCGGCCGACCTCGACCAGCACCCGGCAGAGCTCGATCAGCCCGAGCCCGGCACCGCCGTGCGTCGCGGGCAGCGCCAGCGACAGCAGCCCCGCCGAACCCAGCTCGGCCCACAGGTCCCGGTCGAAGCGGTCCCCGCCCTGCTCGACGGCGCGCATCCGCTCCGGGGTGGCCCGGTCGGTGAGGATCTCGGCCGCCAGTGCGGCTGCCGACTCCTGCTCGGCGGTGAAGGTGAAGTCCACGGTTCCCCTATCGCTTCGCGGCCGGCAGGCCGAGCCCGACGTAGCCGATGATGTCGCGCTGGATCTCGTTGGTGCCGCCGCCGAAGGTCATTACCAGCGACGAGCGGTGGTAGCGCTCCAGGCGCCCGGCGAGCACCGCTCCGGGGGAGTCGCCGGTCAGCGCCGCGGACGGGCCGACCACCTCCATCAGCGCGCGGTAGACCTCGGTGGCCAGCTCGGAGCCGTAGACCTTGGTGGCCGAGGCGTCGGCCGGGGAGAGGTCGTCGACGGCCGCGGCGAGGCGCCAGTTGAGCAGGGTCAGCATCTCGACGCGGGCATGCGCGCGGCCGAGCAGCACCTGCACCCACTCGGCGTCGACGACGCGCTGGCCGTCGGGGGTCTTGGTCTCCTGCGCCCAGCGCCGGACGAGCTCCAGGGAGTGCGCCAGCGGAGCCGAGGAGGTGAGGGCGACCCGCTCGTGGTTGAGCTGGTTGGTCATCAGCGACCAGCCGCCGTTGAGCTCGCCCACCAGGTTGCCGGCCGGCACCCGGACGCCGGAGAAGTAGGTGGCGCTGGTGCCGACCCCGGCCAGGGTGTGCACCGGGGTGTAGGAGAAGCCCGGCGCGTCGGCCGGGACGAGGAGCATCGACAGGCCCTTGTGGCGGGGCAGGTCGGGGTCGGTGCGGCAGGCCAGCCAGATCCAGTCGGCGTACTGGATCAGCGAGGTCCACATCTTCTGCCCGTCGATCACCCACTCGCCGTCGTCGAGCGTGCCGTCGAGCACGGCCCGGGTGCGCAGCGAGGCCAGGTCGGTGCCGGAGTCGGGCTCGGAGTAGCCGATCGAGAAGTGCAGCTCGCCGGCCAGGATCCGGGGCAGGAAGTAGCGCTTCTGCTCGTCGGTGCCGTAGCGCATGATCGTCGGCCCGACCGTGTTCAGCGTCAGGTAGGGGATGGGTACGCCGGCGACGGCCGCCACGTCGGTGAAGATGAGCTGCTCGATCATCGACCGGTTCTGCCCGCCGTACTCCTCGGGCCAGCCGATGCCGAGCCAGCCGTCGCGGCCGAGCTGGCGGACGACCTCCTTGTAGACCTCGCCGTCGCCGAACTCGCCGGAGGCGGCGGCGAGCGCGGCCCGGCGCTCGGGGGTGACCAGCGCGGCGAAGTACTCGCGCAGCTCCTCGCGCAGCGCCTGCTGCTCGGTCGTCAGTGCCACGTGCATCGCGCTCTCCCACACCAGCCGAGCACCCCGGGGGGGTGAGGGCGACGAGGGTGGCGCCCGCACCCGGCAAACTATAACCTGTTCTCGTTTTGGTCCACCGTCCGCGCGCCGACACCCCGGAGGCAGCACCATGACTGAGACCCGCCTGCTCGACCACGGCACCCCGCCCGAGCGCTTCGCCCGCGGCTGGCACTGTCTCGGCCTGGTCCGGGACTTCGCGGACGGGGAGCCGCACGCCGTCGAGGCCTTCGGCGGCAAGCTCGTGGTCTGGAGCGACACTGCCGGCGAGGTGCACGTGCTCGACGGCTACTGCCGCCACATGGGCGGCGACCTGACCCAGGGCACGGTCAAGGACGACGAGATCGCGTGCCCGTTCCACGACTGGCGCTGGGGCGGCGACGGGAAGTGCAAGGCGATCCCCTACGCCCGCCGCGTGCCGCTGCGTGCGCGCACCCAGGCCTATCCCACCGCCGTGCGCAACGGCCAGCTGATGGTCTGGCACGACGCCGAGCACGGCCCCGCCGACCTGACGATCCTGCCGCCCGAGCTCGACGGCGTGGGCGCCGACGCCTGGACCGACTGGACCTGGAACGTCCTCGACGTGCCCAGCGCGCACTGCCGCGAGATCGTCGACAACGTGGTGGACATGGCGCACTTCTTCTACATCCACTTCGCCTTCCCCACGAGCTTCCGCAACGTGTTCGAGGGGCACACGGCCTCGCAGTTCATGGAGTCGACCGGGCGTCCGGACATGGCCGGCGCCGGGTACGGCGACGAGAGCCTGGTGCTGAGGTCCGAGGCGACCTACTTCGGGCCGTCGTACATGGTCAACTGGCTCAACGTCGACTTCAAGGGCTTCGAGACCGAGGTCGTGCTGGTGAACTGCCACGTGCCCACCTCCGACAACTCCTTCAAGCTCCAGTACGGCCTGTGCGTGCGCAAGCCCGAGGGCCTCGACGAGAAGACCGCGCAGTACATCGCGAAGAAGTACTCCGACATGTTCGGCGACGGCTTCATGCAGGACGTGGACATCTGGCTGAGCAAGGCGCCGGTGCAGAACCCGCTGCTCTGCGAGGAGGACGGGCCGGTCTACCAGCTGAGGCGCTGGTACGAGCAGTTCTACGTCGACGTCGCCGACGTGACCCCGGAGATGACCGAGCGCTTCGAGTTCGAGGTCGACACCACCAAGGCCAACGAGTTCTGGCGCGCCGAGGTGGCCGAGAACCTCGCCCGCAAGGCCGCGGAGGACCGGGCGGCCGGCTCGGACGACGCGAGCGGCACCGCCGGACCCGACACGCCGCGCGGCGTGATGACGGGCACCTGATGGCCTCGTTCGTGCCGTCGCGCGCGGAGACGCTGGAGGACCAGCGCCTCTACACCCAGGCCCGGCTGGTCGAGGTGGACTGCCTCGACTGCCTGGCCCGGGTGGGGGTCAAGAAGAACAGCGAGCACCACACCTCCATCCAGTGGCCGGAACCCGCGCTCGCGCAGTGCCAGGAGTTCGCGAAGATGTCCTCGGCGCCCGGTGGGCGCCGCGTGCACGCGCCCTGCCCCAGGCTGGCCGCGAGCATCGAGTCCGCTGTACGTGACGGGGCGATCCCGATCGGAGCCGAAGATGGATACTGAGTCCTTCACCCTCGAGGTGCTGGACGTGGTCGTCGAGACCGCGGACGCGCACTCGATCGTGCTGGCCCTGCCCGACCGGGGCCGTGAGCACTTCGCCTACACGCCGGGCCAGTTCCTCACCGTCGCGGTGCCCAGCGACCAGACCGGGATCGCCGCGCGCTGCTACTCGCTGTCCAGCAGCCCCGGGGTCGGCGATGAGTCGCTGACCATCACCGTCAAGCGCACCGCGGACGGCTACGCCTCGAACTGGCTGTGCGACAACGTGCGCCCCGGCGACACCCTGCGGGTGCTGCCGCCGAGCGGGATCTTCAGCCCCAAGAGCCTCGACGCCGACCTCCTGCTGTTCGCCGGCGGCAGCGGGGTCACCCCGATCATCTCGATCGTGCGGACCGCCCTGGCGCAGGGCAGCGGCCGGATCGTGGTGTTCTACGCCAACCGCGACGAGCCCAGCATCATCTTCAAGGACGCCTTCCGCGAGCTCTCCGCCGCGCATCCCGACCGGCTGGTCGTCGTGCACTGGCTCGAGACCGTGCAGGGGCTGCCGACCCAGGAGCAGCTCAAGGCGTTCGCCGCGCCGTTCACGTCGTACGACGCGTTCGTGTGCGGGCCCGCGCCGTTCATGAAGGCCGCGGTGAGCGCGCTCAAGGAGCTGGAGCTGCCGCGCGAGCGACGCCACCAGGAGAAGTTCGTCTCGCTGGGCGGCAACCCGTTCGGAGAACTGGCGGACGTCCAGGAGGCCGAGCACGAGATCCAGGCCGCCGAGACCGACGACGACGACGCGGCCGCCGACGTGCTGGCCGTGGCTCCTCAGGCGCCGGTCAAGGTCGAGGTCGAGCTCGACGGCACCGACTACAGCTTCGACGACTGGCAGCCGTCGGTCACCCTGCTCGACCACCTGGAGGCCAAGGGCGTCCCGGCGCCGTACTCGTGCCGCGAGGGCAACTGCTCGGCGTGCGCCTGCCGGGTGCTCGAGGGCGAGGTGAAGATGCTGCACAACGAGGTGCTCGACGCCGAGGACCTCGCCGACGGCATCCGGCTGGCCTGCCAGGCGGTCCCGGTCACCGACACCGTGAAGGTCACCTACCACTGAGGGGTCCACCCCCAGGCTGCGTTCGCACAAGTGTTCGAACCCGTGGCACCATAGGGGAGTGGCCGGTGGGATGAACAAGCGCGGTGGGGGGATCCCCATGGCGGAACGGGTGCGGCTCGGTGCGACCTCCGATCCGGGCCCGGTCGAGCCCCCGTCGGAGGAGGGTCCGGCCAAGCACTGCTGGGTCGCCGACGCGATCGACCGACACGGCGTGAAGCGGCCGGGGCTGCTCGTGGAGTGGCGCCAGGCGCCGGTCGGCTGGGAGGGGCGCGTGCTCTACGCCGCGATGCTGCGCCCGGGGGAGTGGGCCGTGGTCGAGGAGTGGCTGCCGGCCGAGCTGCTGACGCCGCGCTGAGCGACGCCCCGTAGCCTCGGCACGTGGTCGCTGATGCCGAGATCGTGCCGGAGGGTCCGACGTCCTTCGTCGTCCGGGTGGGCGGCACCGACCAGTCCCACGTCGACCTCGCGGACCCGACCCGGCTGGTCTTCGACTACGTCCGGCGGATGGCCGACGTGGTCGACGCACACCGCCCCGCCGGCGAGCCGATGTCGGTCGTGCACATCGGAGGGGCCGGCCTGACGCTGGCGCGCTACGTCGCCGCGACCCGTCCCCGCTCCGGGCAGATCGTGCTCGAGCCCGCCGAGGAGCTGACCGCGCTGGTCCGCGATCGGCTACCGCTGCCGCGCCGCAGCGGCATCAAGGTGCGCCCCGTCGACGGAAGGGCCGGGCTGCCGGCCCTGCGTGACGCCTCCGCCGACCTCGTCGTGCTGGACGCCTACGCCGGCGCGCAGGTGCCCGGCGAGCTCGTCACGGTGGAGTGCTTCGCCGAGGTCGCCCGGGTGCTGGCGCCGGACGGGCTCTTCCTGCTCAACCTCGCCGACCGCGCGCCGTTCGCCTGGACCCGCCGGGTGGTGGCGGGGTTGCGGACCGACTTCGCGCACCTGCTGCTGAGCGCGGAGCCGGCCACCCTGCGCGCGCGCCGGTTCGGCAACCTGCTCGTGGTCGCCTCCCGCGCCGACGTGCCCGAGCTGGCCCTGCGCCGTCGGGCCGCCAGCTCGGAGCACCCCTACCGCGTGCTCGGCGCCGCCGAGCTGAGCGACTCCTTCGGGGGCGGCGCCCCGCTGTGCGACCAGGCGACGGCGCCCTCACCGGCGCCTACCCGCTGACCGGCAGTTCGGCGCCTACTGGGCTCTCCCTCTTGACCACCCGCGGGAGGCGGCAGCCCCTGCGGTCCAAGGCGCCGCTCGCCGCCCGCCTACCCGCAAGTAACTGGAGGATCGCACGCACCAGGTGCACGGGAATCTCCAGTTACCTGCCGGTCACCTGAGGGAGTCCACCGTTCGCAGGCCTCACCGGCGTACGGCCGTCCGATCCGGACACACCCGTCAGCTCAGGCAAACGGCGGGGTCACCATCCGCGCTCGCGCCACTCCTTCAGATGGGGTCGCTCTACACCTAAGCGAGAGTCGTTGCCGTGTCCGGGGTAGAACCACGTGTCGTCGGGCAGCGTGCCGAAGATCTTGGTCTCCACCTCGTCGACGAGCTGGGCGAACGCGTCCGCGTCGCCGAAGGTGTTGCCGACCCCGCCGGGGAACAGCGAGTCGCCGGTGAACAGGTGCGGGTGCCCCTGCGGGTCGTCGTAGACCAGGGCGATCGAGCCGGGGGTGTGGCCGGCGATGGCGAGCACGCGCAGCGTCTGGTCGCCCACGCCGATGGTGTCGCCGTGTGCCACCCGGCGGGTCACCTCGACGCCGGTCTGCTCGGTGATCGCGTCCGCGTCGGGAGCCCCGGCCACCACGGCCGCGCCGGTGGCAGCGACCACGTCGGCCAGCGCGCGGTGGTGGTCCCAGTGCTGGTGCGTGGTGACCACGGCGCTCAGCCCGGCGTCGCCGATCAGCGGAAGCAGCCGCTCGGGCTCCGCCGCCGCGTCCACCAGCAGCTGCTCGCCGGTGGTCAGGCAGCGCAGCAGGTAACAGTTGTTCGACATCTTCTCGTCGACCGCGAGCTTGGTGATGCTCAGGCCGGGGAGCTCGCGGGTGTCGGGGGAGCCCCCGGGGGTCACTTCGCCGGTGTACGTCGCCATGCGCCGATCCTAGGCAGGGTGCCGCCGCTGGTGCGGAGCGCAGCGCCGGCCGCGGACGGGTCGGCGCGCCCGGTCAGCCACCAGGCCAGCTCCGGCGCCCCGCCCGAGACCACCGGCCCCTCGCCCTCGCCCACCTGCCAGGTACGGCGCAGGTCGGTCGCCTCGATCCGGAACGGGCCGGACTCGACGAGGTCCGCGGCCAGCTCGTCGAGCAGGCCGGTGAGGAAGTCGGTGGGCCACGCGCCCGGCCCGTAGTCGAGGCCGAGATCGGCATGGTGCACCTCGACCTCGCGCCGGCGCCCGGGGACGATCGCCGCGCCGGGGACCCGCGGCCCGCCCGGCACCCGGGGCACTCCCGCGGCCCAGGCCTCGGCGGGCACCCGGGTCACGGCCTCGTGGAACAACGCTGACTCGGCGAGCAGTCGGCCGCGCAGCGTGGCGGCATCGGCGGTGGCCAGTCCGTCGATGTCGGCGTCACGCTGGGCGGCGGAGGCGTAGAACGCCACCTCCTCGCCGCGGGCGAGCCCGTCCAGCGCAGCGGCCAGACCCGCGGCGTTCAACGCGAGGTGGGCCACCACGTGGGCGCGCGACCACCCCGGCAGCACCGACGGCGCGCGCAGCTGCTCCTCGGAGAGCGCGTCCACGGAGCGGAGCAGCCGGCGAGTGGACTCCTGGCAGGCGGCCAATGCGTGGGCATCCATGGGTGACATTCAACACCTCGCGTGCGGGCATGGCGCGCCTCGTAGGATCGTTGACACGACAGGCGTGGCGGGTTGCACTCGACCCCGTGATGGCGAACACTTGTTCGAACCCGGCGCCGTGTGCTGCGCCCGTCGCGTCTCGAGACGCCGACCCGACCCCGACCCTAGGAATGCTGTGACCGACCAGATCCTCATCCGGGGTGCTCGTGAGCACAACCTCAAGGATGTCTCACTCGAGCTCCCGCGAGACTCGCTCATCGTGTTCACCGGACTGTCGGGGTCCGGCAAGTCGAGTCTCGCCTTCGACACGATCTTCGCGGAGGGACAGCGCCGCTACGTCGAGTCGCTGTCGGCCTACGCCCGTCAGTTCCTCGGGCAGATGGACAAGCCCGACGTCGACTTCATCGAGGGGCTCTCACCCGCCGTCTCGATCGACCAGAAGTCCACGTCGAAGAACCCGCGCTCCACGGTCGGCACGATCACCGAGGTGTACGACTACCTGCGCCTGCTCTACGCCCGCGCCGGTCGCCCGCACTGCCCCACCTGCGGGGCGCCCATCGAGCGGCAGACGCCCCAGCAGATCGTGGACCGGATCCTCGACCTCGAGGAGGGGCGGCGGTTCCAGGTGCTCGCGCCGGTCATCCGCGGGCGCAAGGGCGAGTACGTCGAGCTGTTCAAGCAGCTGCAGACGCAGGGCTTCTCCCGCGCCCGGGTGAACGGCGAGACGCACGCGCTCGACGACCCGCCCAAGCTGGACAAGCAGAAGAAGCACACCATCGAGGTGGTCGTGGACCGCCTCGCGGTCAAGGAGTCCTCCAAGCGTCGGCTCACCGACTCCGTCGAGACCGCTCTCGGCCTGGCCAGCGGGCTGGTGGTCTTCGATTTCGTCGACCTGGACGCCAAGGACCCCGGTCGGGAGATGAAGTTCTCCGAGAAGATGTCGTGCCCCAACGACCACGCCATCGACACCGACGACCTCGAGCCCCGCTCGTTCTCCTTCAACTCCCCGTTCGGCGCCTGCACCGTGTGTCACGGCATCGGCACCCGGATGGAGGTCGACCCCGAGCTCGTCGTGCCGGACCCCTCGGCCACCCTCGGCGAGGGCGCCATCCAGCCGTGGAGCGGCGCCCACGTCGCGGACTACTTCCTGCGGATCCTCGGCGCCCTCGGCAACGAGCTCGGCTTCGACCTGAACACCCCCTGGGAGCAGCTCTCCGCCAAGGCGCAGAAGGCCGTGCTGGACGGTCACCCGACCAAGGTGCACGTGCGGCACCGCAACCGCTACGGGCGCGAGCGCTCCTACTACACCGAGTTCGAGGGCGTGCGCAGCTACATCGAGCGGCGCCACAACGAGGCGGAGACCGACACCAGCCGGGACCGCTTCGAGGGGTTCATGCGCGAGGTGCCCTGCCCGGCCTGCGGCGGCAGCCGGCTGCGTCCGGTCTCGATGGCGGTCACCCTGGGCGGCAAGAACATCGCCGAGGTGTGCCGGATGCCGATCAACGAGACCGCGGAGTTCCTGCGCGAGCTCGACCTGAGCGAGCGCGAGCGCCAGATCGGCGAGCGGGTGCTCAAGGAGATCCAGGAGCGCCTGAACTTCCTGCTCGACGTCGGCCTGGACTACCTGTCGCTGGACCGCCCCTCGGGCTCGCTGTCCGGCGGGGAGGCTCAGCGGATCCGGCTCGCCACCCAGATCGGCGCCGGGCTCGTCGGCGTCCTCTACGTCCTCGACGAGCCCTCGATCGGGCTGCACCAGCGCGACAACCAGCGACTCATCGAGACGCTGGTGCGGCTCAAGGAGCTGGGCAACACGCTGATCGTCGTCGAGCACGACGAGGACACCATCCGGGCCGCCGACTACGTCGTCGACATCGGCCCCGGGGCCGGGGAGCACGGCGGCCAGGTCGTCCACGCCGGCTCGGTGAAGGGGCTCTACGAGCACCCCGACTCGCTGACCGGGCAGTACCTCTCGGGGCGCCGCGAGATCGCGGTGCCGCAGATCCGACGGCCGAAGACCAAGGGCCGCGAGCTGACCGTGCACGGCGCCCGGGAGAACAACCTGCACGACGTCGACGTGTCGTTCCCGCTGGGCATGTTCGTCGCCGTCACCGGCGTCTCCGGGTCGGGCAAGTCCACCCTGGTCAACGACATCCTCTACACCGCGCTGGCCAAGCAGATCTACAACGCCCGCACCATCCCGGGCCGGCACCGCAAGATCACCGGCACCGAGCACATCGACAAGGTCATCCACGTCGACCAGTCGCCGATCGGCCGCACGCCGCGGTCCAACCCCGCGACGTACACCGGCGTCTTCGACCACGTCCGCAAGCTCTTCGCCTCCACCCCGGAGGCGAAGATGCGCGGCTACCTGCAGGGTCGGTTCTCGTTCAACGTCAAGGGCGGGCGCTGCGAGGCCTGCCACGGCGACGGCACCATCAAGATCGAGATGAACTTCCTCCCGGACGTCTACGTCCCCTGCGAGGTCTGCCACGGGGCGCGCTACAACCGCGAGACCCTCGAGGTGCACTACAAGGGCAAGACCATCGCCGAGGTCCTCGACATGCCGATCGAGGAGGCGGTCGACTTCTTCGGTGCGGTGCCCGCGATCGCACGCCACCTGAAGACCCTGGTCGAGGTGGGCCTGGGCTACGTGCGCCTCGGCCAGCCCGCGACCACCCTGTCGGGCGGCGAGGCGCAGCGGGTCAAGCTCGCAGCCGAGCTGCAGAAGCGCTCCACCGGACGCACCGTCTACGTGCTCGACGAGCCGACCACCGGCCTGCACTTCGAGGACATCCGCAAGCTGCTGCTGGTGCTGGGCCGACTGGTCGACCAGGGCAACACCGTGTTGGTCATCGAGCACAACCTCGACGTGATCAAGACCGCCGACTGGCTCGTCGACATGGGCCCCGAGGGCGGTTCGCGCGGCGGCATGGTCGTCGCCGAGGGCACCCCGGAGGAGGTCGCCACGCACCCGGACAGCCACACCGGCCGATACCTGGCGCCGCTGCTCGAGGGGCGTCACGCCACCGCCTCCGAGGCGGTGGACGCGCCGGCGCCCGTGGTGAAGGTGACCAAGGCCGCGGCCAAGCGCGCGGCCGCGCTGGAGCGCGCCGAGAAGGCCGCGGCCAAGAAGGCGGCTGCGGAGAAGAAGCCGGCGAAGAAGGCGGCCGCCAAGAAGGCCGCCGCACCCCGGAAGGCGGCGCGCAAGACGGTGGCGCCGAAGGGCTGAGCGGCGTGACTAGGCTGCGGTGCGAGGTACGTCAGATGAGGAGTGCAGGATGACCCACGAGTTCCAGCCCAGCCGCAGGATCGTCTTCCACGGGTTGGGGGCGCTGGCCGTGGCGGCAGCGCTCGCCGGCTGCGCGGGTGATGACGACTCCGAGCCGGGCTCCGGCTCGAAGGAGGACGGCGGCTCCTCGGGCGGGGCGAGCTCCTCGGGCGGCGGGAGCGCGGCGGCAGGCGAGTCGCTGGCCACCACCGACGAGGTGCCGGTCGAGGGCGGTGTGATCCTGGTCGGCGCCAAGATCGTGGTGACCCAGCCCAGCGAGGGCGAGTTCAAGGCCTTCTCCGCGATCTGCCCGCACCAGGGACAGCTGGTCACCGACGCCGGTGACGGCACGATCGTCTGCTCCTACCACGGCAGCGAGTACGACGCCGCCACCGGCGACGTCACCCAGGGCCCGGCCACCACCGGGCTGACGCCGGTGGAGATCAAGGTCGAGGGCGACCGGATCCTGCTGGTCTGAGCACCGACGGCGGCTGCGGTTCCGACGGCGGCTGCGGCGCCGACGGGGACCGCGGCGCCGGACGCTGAGCCGAGGTCCGGCAGGCGAGCCGCCACCGGGCGTCGCGCGGGCTCGGGCGGCGGTCCAGCCTGCGGTCGAGCAGCTCGCGTGCCTCGTCGTAGCGGCCCGCCCGCAGCAGGGCGCAGATCCGCGTCTCCTCGAGGATCTCGCGCTGGGCGTCGGAGCCGCCGAGGCGCCAGCTCACCGCGCTCAGCCGGGCCAGGCCGTCGGCCGCCTGTGAGGGCTGCCCGCGGTGCAGGGCGAGCAGGGCGCGTGCCAGTGGAGCCACCACCTCGCGATGGGTCGGGTGCGCGTGGGCGGCGCTGCGCGCGGCGAGCCGCTCGAGTCCGCAGCCGTCGCCGAGGGCGAGCAGCGCCACCGCGGCGTGCATCGCCACGAACGGCGTCGCCGGCCGCGCGAGCACCTCAGGGCCGACCGCCGCCGCGACGTCGTCGAGCGAGGGGACGTCCTCGGCCCCCGGGGTGAGCGCCCAACGCCACACCAGCGACCCGGTGTCCACCAACGCCCGACTGCCCGGAGCGCTCGACGGCGTCAGCTGGGAGCGGTGGCGAGCCCGGACCGCCGGCAGGTCTCCCAGCGACAGCTCGTGCAGCGCGGCGTGCCAGGAGAAGTGGCTACGTCCGTCGCTGCCGGCGCCGTGCGTGCTCACCCAGTCGTCCATCCAGGCCAGGCCGGCGCCGTGATCACCGGTCTCGTAGTGCGCGTGGGCCCGGGCGTGCGCCGAGTGCCCGGCGGTGGGCTCGACCGCGAGCGAGCAGTTCGCCAGGTCCATCGCCTCGTCGTGGCGGCCCTGCTCCTGGCGGACGAAGGCCAGCATCCCGGCGAACCACCAGTCGTCGCCGTAGGCATCGGCGGCGCCCTCCACGAGGCTCCACGCCTCGGCCGGCACCTCGGTCGCCCCGGAGAACGCGATCGTCGGCACCGCCACCGACAGCAGCAGCGCGTCGCGCGGACAGTTGCGGACCTGCGCCAGCAGCGGAGCGGAGTCACCCCGGACATGGGCGATCACCGCCTGCACGTGGCGCCGCTCGCGCTCGGTGGCCCGGCGCGCGTGCAGCTCCGCGTCGCGCAGCCGGGCCGCCACGTCGACCGGCACGCACATCTCGTAGCCGAGCAGGGCCAGGGTGGAGTGCGCCAGCGCGAACGTGGGATCCAGGGCCAGCGCCTCGGCGATCGACCCGGCGGCTCCGCTGCGCAGGCGCAGCACCTGCGAGAGCCCGCGGTTGTACGCCGCGGCCGCCTCGCGGCTGGTGGTCTGGGGGAGCCCGTACAGGTCGTGATGCCGCATATAAGTACAGTAAACCAGTAGACAAAGATTCGCTGGCATTCCTGACGGGTGCGGGTCGCGGCCCTGTCCCCGCCGCCCCGTAGGGTTGTCGGGTGACGCCCGCTCGACCCTCCCCACGCTCCCGGGGACCGCTCTCCTACCGTCCGGAGCCGGGGTCGATCCCCACCCAGCCGGGCGTCTACCGGTTCCGGGACCCGCGTGGGCGGGTGATCTACGTGGGCAAGGCCAAGAACCTGCGCGCCCGTCTCTCGTCGTACTTCCAGGACATCGGGGGCCTGCACCCGCGCACCGCCACCATGGTCACCACCGCGGCCAGCGTGGAGTGGACGGTGGTCAACACCGAGGTCGAGGCGCTGCAGTTGGAGTACTCCTGGATCAAGGAGTACGACCCGCGCTTCAACGTGAAGTACCGCGATGACAAGTCCTACCCGTGGCTCGCCGTGACCGTCGGCGAGGAGTTCCCGCGGGTGATGGTCGGCCGCGGCGCCAAGAAGAAGGGCACCCGCTACTTCGGCCCCTACAGCCACGCCTGGGCGATCCGCGAGACCGTGGACCTGCTGCTGCGGGTCTTCCCGATGCGCTCGTGCTCGACCGGCGTGTTCAAGCGGTCCGCGCAGATCGGGCGCCCCTGCCTGCTGGGCTACATCGACAAGTGCTCGGCGCCGTGCGTGGGCAACGTCAGCGCCGAGGAGCACCGACGGATCGTCGAGGACTTCTGCGACTTCATGGGCGGGCAGACCACGGCGTTCGTGCGACGCGTCGAGAAGGAGATGTACGCCGCCTCCGAGGCGCTCGACTTCGAGAAGGCGGCCCGCCTGCGCGACGACCTCGGGGCGCTGAACCGGGCCCTGGAGAAGCAGGCCGTGGTGCTCGGCGACGGCACCGACGCCGACGTGATCGCGTTCGCCCAGGACCCCCTCGAGGTCGCGGTCCAGATCTTCTACGTGCGCGGTGGGCGCATCCGGGGTCAGCGCGGGTGGGTGGCCGACCGGGTCGAGGAGGGCGAGACGCCCGAGCTGGTCGAGAACTTCCTGCTCCAGCTCTACGCCGGCGACGCCGGCGACGCGATCCCGCGCGAGGTGCTGGTGCCGGCGCTGCCGCCCGACGTGGAGACCCTCGAGCAGCTGCTCGGGGAGCTGCGGGGCAGCCGCGTCGCGATCCGGGTGCCGCAGCGCGGGGACAAGAAGTCGCTGCAGGAGACGGTGGCGCGCAACGCCGAGCATGCCCTGAACCTGCACCGCACCAAGCGGGCCAGCGACCTGACCACCCGCAACCGGGCGCTGGAGGAGATCCAGCAGGCGCTGGAGCTCGACGAGGTGCCGCTGCGCATCGAGTGCTACGACGTGTCGAACCTGCAGGGCACCGAGGTGGTCGCCTCGATGGTGGTCTTCGAGGACGGCCTCGCCCGCAAGGGGGAGTACCGGCGCTTCGTGATCCGCGGCGTGGAGGGGCAGAACGACGTCGCCTCGATGCACGAGGTGATCACCCGGCGCTTCCGTCGCCTCCTCGACGACCAGGCCAAGACCGGCGAGGTGACGACCGGGGGCGAGGTCGCGGCGGAGTCGGGGCCGATGCTGGTCGATCCCGACACGGGCCGACCGCGCAAGTTCGCCTACGTGCCCGGGCTGGTCGTCGTGGACGGCGGCCCGCCGCAGGTGACGGCCGCCCAGCGGGCCCTCGCGGAGCTCGGCATCGACGACATCCCGGTGTGCGGGCTCGCGAAGCGGCTCGAGGAGGTGTGGGTCCCCGGGGAGGAGGATCCGGTGATCCTGCCGCGCTCGAGCGAGGGCCTGTACCTGCTGCAGCGCATCCGCGACGAGGCGCACCGCTTCGCCATCAACCACCACCGCGGGCGCCGCTCCAAGACGATGGTCGAGAGCGCCCTGGACGGGGTGCCCGGGCTGGGTGAGGTGCGCCGCAAGACGCTGCTCAAGCACTTCGGCTCGCTGCGCAAGCTCAAGGGCGCCACCCTCGAGGAGATCGCCGCGGTCCCGGGCATCGGGCCGCGCACGGCGACCGCGATCAAGGAAGCCGTCACGCAGCCGGCGCCGACCGGCCAGACTGTCCGCATCAACACCGCAACCGGCGAGATCGAGGAGGACTGATGACCCCGACCAGCGAGGCAGCCAGCGAGGTGCCGCGGGATCCGGCGCCGGCCACGGCGGGGGAGCTGGTGATCGTCACCGGGATGACCGGCGCCGGGCGCAGCACCGCCGCCAAGGAGCTGGAGGACCTCGGCTTCTTCGTCGTCGACAACCTGCCCCCGCGCCTGCTCAAGGACGTCGTGGAGCTGGTCGACGAGAGCCGGGGGAGCACCCAGCCCATCGCGGTGGTCGTCGACGTGCGATCGGGGTCGTTCTTCGGGTCGCTGCAGTCGATCCTGGCGCGCTCCGCGACCGGACGGCGCACGACCCTGCTCTTCCTCGAGGCCACCGACGAGGTCCTCGTGCGACGCCAGGAGGCGGCGCGCCGCCCGCACCCGCTCCAGGCCGAGGGGCGCCTGCTCGACGGGCTGCAGCGCGAGCGCGTCGTACTGGCCGATCTGCGCAGCAACGCCGACCTGGTGATCGACACCAGCAGCCTCAACGTGCACCAGCTCACCGACCGGGTGGCCGAGGCCTTCGGGACCCCGGACGCCACCCGGCTCAAGGTCAACGTGATCAGCTTCGGCTTCAAGTACGGCATCCCGGTCGACGCGGACTTCGTCGCGGACATGCGCTTCCTGCCCAACCCGCACTGGGTCCCCGAGCTGCGTCCGCGCTCGGGTCGCGACAGCGAGGTGGCCGACTACGTGAAGAGCCGGGACGGCGCGCAGGAGTTCCTCGACCAGTTCGTGCCGCTGCTGCACACCGTGACCGCCGGCTACCTCACCGAGGGCAAGCGCTTCATGCGCGTCGCGATCGGCTGCACCGGCGGCAAGCACCGCAGCGTGGCGATGTCCGAGGAGATCGCGTCCCGGCTGACCGAGGCCGGTATCGAGGCGCGTGCCACCCACCGTGACCTCGGGCGGGAGTGACCTTGCCGGACTCCGCACCGACCGCAGGCACCTCGGTGGTGGCGCTCGGCGGTGGGCACGGGCTGCACGCCTCGCTCTCGTCGCTGCGCCGGGTGGTCGACGACCTCACCGCGATCGTCACGGTGGCCGACAACGGCGGCTCCTCGGGGCGGTTGCGCGGGGAGTTCGGCGTCCTGCCGCCCGGCGACCTCCGGATGGCCCTCGCCGCCCTCTGCGGTGACGACGACTGGGGCCAGACCTGGTCGAAGGTGCTCCAGCACCGCTTCGCCGGCGACGGCGAGATGCACGGCCACGTGGTCGGGAACCTGCTGATCGTCGGGCTCTGGGAGCTGCTCGGCGACCACGTGCAGGCGCTCGCGCTGGTGGCCCGGCTCCTCGGTGCCCAGGGGCGGGTGCTGCCGATGTCCATCTCCCCGCTCGACATCACCGCCGACGTGCGTGGGATCGACCCCGGCGACGCCCAGGCCCTGACCCGGGTCCGGGGGCAGGTCGAGGTGGCCACGACGGACGGCGCGATCGTCGGCATCCAGCTCGACCCGCCCGACCCGGCGGCCTGCCCAGAGGCGGTCGAGGCCATCCTCTCGGCCGACTGGGTGGTGCTGGGCCCGGGCTCCTGGTACACCTCGGTCATCCCGCACCTGCTGGTGCCCTCGCTGCGCGACGCGCTGGTGGCCACCGAGGCGAGGCTGCTGGTGGTGCTCAACCTCGAGGGCCAGCAGGGGGAGACGCTCGGCTACGCGCCGGAGGACCATCTCGCGGCCCTGCTCGAGCACGCGCCGCAGCTGCGCATCGACACCGTCCTGGCCGATCGCGCAGCGGTGCCGGACCCGCATACCCTCGAGCAGGTGGTCGCCTCCGCCGGAGGCAGACTGGTGCTCGACGACGTGGCCCGCTGTGACGGCACGGCCCGCCACGATCCGGTCCGACTCGCCGCGGCGTACGACCGGATCCTGAGGTGTGGCTGACCCCCGCGGCAGGCTCGGCCGGGCACGGACGGAATTGACGGACATGGGAGGATCTCGGGCATGGCGATGACAGCACAGGTGAAGGCAGAGCTGTCGAGCACTCCGATCACGAAGACCTGCTGCCGCAAGGCCGAGGTCGCCTCCCTGCTCCGCTTCGCAGGCGGCCTGCACATCGTCAGCGGCAGGATCGTGGTCGAGGCCGAGCTCGACACCGGCGCGGCCGCGCGACGTCTGCGCAAGGACATCGCCGAGGTCTTCGGCCACCAGTCCGACGTGGCGGTCGTGCAGGGCAACGGCATCCGCAAGGGCACCCGCTACATCGTGCGGGTGATCCGGGACGGGGAGTCGCTGGCCCGCCAGACCGGCCTGCTCGATGTGCGCGGTCGACCCGTGCGGGGGCTGCCGCCGCAGGTGGTCTCCGGGGGCGGTTGCGATGCCGTGGCCGCCTGGCGCGGAGCGTTCCTGGCCCACGGCTCGCTCACCGAGCCGGGGCGCTCCTCCGCGCTGGAGGTGACCTGCCCCGGCCCCGAGGCCGCGCTCGCGCTGGTGGGCGTCGCCCGTCGGCTGGGGATCCAGGCCAAGGCCCGCGAGGTCCGCGGCGTGGACCGGGTGGTGATCCGCGACGGCGACGCGATCGGGGCCCTGCTCACCCGGCTCGGCGCGCACGAGTCGCTGATGGCCTGGGAGGAGCGTCGGATGCGGCGCGAGGTCCGCGCCACGGCCAACCGGCTGGCGAACTTCGACGACGCCAACCTGCGCCGTTCCGCGCGCGCCGCGGTCGCCGCGGGCGCCCGCGTCGAGCGCGCCATGGAGATCCTCGGCGAGGAGGTCCCCGACCACCTGCGGATGGCCGGTCATCTGCGTCTGGAGCACAAGCAGGCCTCGCTCGAGGAGCTCGGGCAGCTGCACGAGCCGGTGCTCACCAAGGACGCCATCGCCGGTCGGATCCGTCGACTGCTCGCGATGGCGGACAAGCGCGCCGAGGAGCTCGGCATCCCCGACACGGAGTCGTCGTTGACCCCCGACATGCTCGCTGAGGACGTCTGACCCCCTCGGTAGGGACCTCTGGCAGGTATTGGCCTGCTCAACGTCTCGCAGCCCCCGCGCGGGAGCGTGACGTGGGTCGCGCGGGGTAGGGTTTTCCATGGCGCAGAACCCGGGTGCTCTCTGAGCGCTCGGCTCCAGTCGACAACGCACAGAGGAGTCCTCAAAAGTGACGGTTCGTGTAGGCATCAACGGGTTCGGCCGCATCGGCCGCAATTTCTTCCGTGCAGTGCGCGCTTCGGGCGCTGACATCGAGATCGTGGGGGTGAACGACCTCACCGACAACGCGTCGCTCGCTCACCTGCTGAAGTACGACTCGATCCTCGGTCGCCTCGACGCGGAGGTCTCCTCCACCGAGACCTCGATCAAGGTGGGTGACCAGGAGATCGCCACGTTCTCCGAGCGTGACCCCGCCAACCTGAAGTGGGGCGAGCTGAACGTCGACGTCGTCATCGAGTCGACCGGCTTCTTCACCGACGCGACCAAGGCCAAGGCGCACATCGACGCGGGCGCCAAGAAGGTCATCATCTCGGCCCCCGCCAAGAACGAGGACATCACGGTCGTGATGGGTGTCAACCACACCGACTACGACCCGGCCCAGCACCACGTCATCTCCAACGCCTCGTGCACGACGAACTGCCTGGCGCCGATGGCCAAGGCGCTCCACGACGAGCTCGGCATCGTCAAGGGCCTGATGACCACGGTCCACGCGTACACCGCGGACCAGAACCTGCTCGACAACATCCACCGCGACCCGCGTCGTGCCCGCGCCGCCGCGCTCAACGTGGTGCCCACCTCGACCGGTGCCGCGAAGGCCATCGCCCTGGTCATGCCCGAGCTCAAGGGCAAGCTCGACGGCTACGCACTGCGCGTCCCGGTCCCGACCGGCTCCGCCACCGACCTGACCTTCGAGGCGGGTCGCGAGACCACCGTCGAGGAGGTCAACGCGATCGTCCAGGCCGCCGCGGAGGGCGCCCTCAAGGGCTTCCTGAAGTACTCGACCGACCCGATCGTGTCCTCGGACATCGTCACCGACCCGGCGTCGTGCATCTTCGACGCGCCGCTGACCAAGGTCATCGGCAACCAGGTGAAGGTCGTCGGCTGGTACGACAACGAGTGGGGCTACTCCAACCGCCTCGTGGACCTCATCGGCTACATCGGTGAGAGCCTCTGATCGTGCCTGACTCCAGCGCAGGTCTGGCCGCCCTCGGCGACGTACGAGGCAAGCGCGTCCTGGTCCGCTCGGACCTGAACGTGCCCCTCAAGGGGACGACCATCACCGACGACGGCCGGATCCGAGCCAGCGTCCCCACCATCCGGACGCTGGCCGAGGCCGGCGCCCGGGTGGTGGTGGTCGCCCACCTCGGCCGGCCCAAGGGTGCGCCCGACCCGGCGTACTCCCTGCGGCCGGTGGCCGCCCGGCTCGGCGAGCTCCTCGGCAAGGACGTCGCGTTCGCCACCGACACCGTCGGCGACAGCGCCCGCGAGACCGTCGCCGCGCTCGGTGACGGCGACGTCGCCGTGCTGGAGAACGTCCGGTTCAACCCCGGTGAGACCAGCAAGGACGAGGCCGAGCGGGGGGCATTCGCCGACCAGCTCGCCGCGCTCGCCGACGCCTTCGTCTCCGACGGCTTCGGGGTGGTGCACCGCAAGCAGGCCTCGGTGTACGACGTGGCGCAGCGGCTGCCGCACGCGATGGGCAACCTGGTGGCGACCGAGATCGACGTGCTGCGTCGTCTCACCGTCGACCCCGCGCGGCCCTACGTCGTGGTGCTCGGCGGGTCGAAGGTCTCCGACAAGCTGGGGGTCATCGACCACCTGCTGGAGAAGGCCGACAAGCTGCTGATCGGCGGCGGCATGGTCTTCACCTTCCTCAAGGCCCAGGGCCACGAGGTCGGGCAGAGCCTCCTCGAGGAGGACCAGCTCGACGCCTGCCGTGCCTACCTCGACCGGGCCCGCGAGTCCGGCGTCGAGATCGTGCTGCCCACCGACATCGTCGTGGACCACACGTTCCCGACCGGCGACACCACGCCCGACCCGATCGTCGTGCCGGCCTCGAACATCCCGGCCGACACGCTGGGTCTCGACATCGGTCCCGACTCCGGGGTGGCCTTCGCGGCTGCGCTGGCCAACGCCAAGACGGTGTTCTGGAACGGCCCGATGGGCGTGTTCGAGGTCGACGAGTTCGCCGCCGGCACCCGCGCGGTGGCCGAGGCCCTCACCAAGGTGGACGGGCTCTCGGTCGTGGGCGGAGGCGACTCCGCCGCGGCCGTGCGCAAGCTCGGCTTCGAGGACAGCGCCTTCGGGCACATCTCCACCGGCGGCGGTGCCAGCCTGGAGTACCTCGAGGGCAAGGAGCTGCCCGGCATCTCCGTCCTGGAGAGCTGAGCGCCCAGCACCTCGCTCGCGCGTCCCGGGACCCTGTCCCGGGACGCGCGGCGCGGGCCCCCGGGCCCGCATGTTCCCCCCGACGTCGCCATGGCGGCGACCAACTCGCAGCCGAAGGATCCCGATGGCCAAGAACGCACGCACGCCGCTGATGGCGGGCAACTGGAAGATGAACCTCAACCACCAGGAAGCGGTGGTGCTGGTCCAGAAGCTCGCGTGGACCCTCTCCGACAAGAAGCACGACTTCGCCAAGGCCGAGGTCGTCGTGGTCCCGCCGTTCACCGACCTCCGCTCGGTGCAGACGCTCGTCGACGGTGACAAGCTCTCGGTGAAGTACGCCGCCCAGGACGTGTCCGAGCACGACGCGGGCGCCTACACCGGCGAGATCTCCGCGGGCATGCTGGCCAAGCTCGGCTGCAGCTACGTCGTGGTGGGTCACTCCGAGCGCCGCGAGTACCACGCCGAGAGCGACGCGGTCGTCAACGCCAAGGCGCACAAGGCCCTGGCGGCGGGAATGACTCCGATCGTCTGCGTCGGTGAGGGTCTGCCGATCCGTCAGGCCGGCGAGCACGTGCCGTTCACGCTCGCGCAGGTCCAGGGATCGCTGGCCGGCTTCACCGCCGAGCAGGTGGCCGACCTGGTCGTCGCCTACGAGCCGGTGTGGGCGATCGGCACCGGCGAGGTCGCCACGCCCGAGGACGCCCAGGAGGTCTGCGAGGCCATCCGCGGCAAGATCCGCGAGCTGCACGGCGACGACGCGGCCGACAAGATGCGCATCCTGTACGGCGGTTCCGTCAAGGCGTCGAACGTCGCGGGCATCATGACCAAGGACGACGTGGACGGCGCCCTGGTCGGCGGCGCGAGCCTCCAGGCCGAGGAGTTCGCCGGGATCTGCCGTTTCTACGACCTGCCTGTCCTCTGAGTCCCCGTACGTGACGTAGGCTGACTGACCGTGACACTCCTCTTCACCGTTCTGCTCGTGATCACGAGCCTGTTGCTCATCCTCCTGGTGCTGCTCCACAAGGGGCGCGGTGGAGGCCTCTCCGACATGTTCGGCGGTGGCGTCTCGAGCTCCCTGGGGGGCTCGTCGGTCGCTGAGCGCAACCTCGACCGCCTGACGGTCGGGATCGCCGTCATCTGGTTCGCCTGCATCGTCGCCCTAGGCCTGCTCAAGGCCTACGGCGGCGTCTGAGAAAGGGTTCGTCGCGTGGCTGGTGGAGGAAGCGCCATTCGGGGCAGTCGGGTCGGAGCCGGCCCGCTGGGCGAGGCTGAGCGGGGTGACGCCGCGCCCCGGCAGACAGTCACCTACTACTGCTCCAACGACCACCGGTCGGTGATGGCGTTCGCCATCGAGGCGCTGGCGCCCGAGGCGTGGGACTGCCCCAAGTGCGGCCTGCCGGCCAGCCAGGACAGCGACAACCCGCCGCCGGCTCCCAAGAACGAGCCCTACAAGACTCACCTGGCCTACGTGAAGGAGCGCCGCTCCGACCAGGAGGCCAAGGACATCCTCGCCGAGGCCCTGCAGTTGCTGCGTAGCCGGCGCAAGTCCGGCGACATCATCTTCTGACCCGAGTCGGCGTGAACTCGCGCGGCTACGGCGTCGAGTCGGCGTGAACTCGCGCGGGTACGGCGTCGAGTCGGCGTGAACTCGCGCGGGTACGGCGTCGAGTCGGCGTGAACTCGCTCAGGCCACCCGTCGGCCGTGGCGCTCTCGGGCTCGGCGGACGCCCTGCCACATGAGCTCCTCGCAGTCACGCTGCTGGCCGAACACGTTCCCCGCGCGCATCGCCACGATCTCCCAGCCGAACTCCTGGTCGAGCTGCTCGCGCCGGGCCAGGTCGTGCGCCCGCTGCTGGCCGCTGGAGTGCCACTCGGCGCCGTCGTACTCCGCGGCGAACCGGAGCTCCTCGTTCCCCATGTCGAGGCGGGCGATGAGGATGCCGTTGCGGATGACCTCGATCTGAAGCCGCGGTGCTGGCAGGCCGGCGTCGATCCAGCGCAACCGCAGGACCGACTCGCCGGGCGACTCGGCCAGCGGATCCACTACCAACACCAGCTGACGCAACTGGACCACCCCGCGCATCCCGCGGAATCGGACGACCGCGTGCCGCAGCATCTCCAACGAGAATCCGCCCAACCGGGCCATCGCATCGAGCCCGGCGATGGCGCGATCTCGTCGTTCGAGACGGCCGAGGTCGAGGGCCGTGCGCAGCGGTGTCGTCACCAGCAGACCGTGCAGCTCCTCGGTGTCGCCGTCGGCGAACCACCTCTCACCGCTGTCGGCCAGCTTGTTGCGCAGCCTGCCGTGCCCGGATGGCCGGAAGATGCAGATGGGTTGGAGCTCGAGGTGCTCGTGTGGCGCCAGCACCATCTCGGCACCGTGCAGCCAACCGGCGTGCCGCCCGCAGATGACGGCGTCGGCAGGCGCCACCTGGGCCAGCGCCGCCGCGCGCAGCGCCACCGAATCGCCGGCCTGCGAGGCGAGGTAGACGCCGCGGATCGGGCGTCGCAGAAGTCGCGCATCCACCAACCGGGTCAGCATCAAGGAGCTCACCCCCTCCTGCAGCGCCATCGCCGTGGTGAACGGTGCGTCGAGGGGGAGCGGGAAGGTCGCGTCGAGGAGGGGCTGTTGCAGCCAGGTCTTCGATGTCATGCCGCCAATGTCGCGGCGCCGGGACGGACTGCCAACGGGACATTCACACGTCTGTGGATAACGACCCGCCCATGTCCGCCGTACGGCGTGAGTTCACGCCGACTCGGCACCCGTACGGCGCGAGTTCACGCCGACTCGGCACCTGTACGGCGTGAGTTCACGCCGACTCGGCACCTGTCCGGCGTGAGTTCACGCCGACTCGGCACCTGTCCGGCGCGAGTTCACGCCGACTCGGCACCCGTACGGCGCGAGTTCACGCCGACTCGGCACCCGTACGGCGCGAGTTCACGCCGGGTCGGCACCTGCGGGGGCTGCGGGGGTGGTGAGGTACCAGGTGGTCTCGTGGCGGCCTTGGACGGCTCGGGCGGGGATCTCGTGGGGGTCGCCGCCGGCCAGCGCACGGGCCACGGCGTCGGCCTTGGCCGCCCCGTCCACGACGAACCACACGGCGCGGGCTCGGTTGAGGCTCTCGAAGGTGAGCGAGATCCGTAGCGGCGGCGGCTTGGGGGAGTCCCGCACCCCCACGACCGTGCCGGTGGCGCCCAACCCCGGATGCCCGGGGAACAGCGAGGCCACGTGGCCGTCCGGTCCGAGTCCCAGCATCACCACGTCGAACTCGAAGCCGACGCCGTCCTCGCTCCCGCCGACAGCCTGGTCACGGCCGAGCGCCGCCAGCTCCCGCGCGTACGACGCCGCACCGGCGTCCACGTCAAGAACGTCGGCGCTCGACGGCATCCGGTGGACGCGGGCGGGGTCCAGCGGCAGCTGGTCGAGCATGGCCTCGTCGGCCTGGGCGTCGTTGCGGTCGGCGTCGCCCGGAGCCACGAACCGCTCGTCGCCCCACCACAGCTCCACGCGCGACCAGTCCACGCGCGAGTCCACCGCGCGGCGGGCGATCTCACGGTGGATCTCGACGGCGATCGAGCCTCCGGTGAGCACCACCTGCGGCACCCGGCCGGCCTCCTGGACGGCCTCCAGGCGGGCCAGCAGCGTCGAGGCCACCTCACCGGCCAGCGTGGCAGGGTCGGGCAGCACCACGAGGCGGGGCTCGGTGCCGGCCATCTCAGGCCTCCGCCGCGGCGGCCAGGTGACGCACGGTGGCGGCGTACACGTCGTCCTCGTCCAGGCGCCGCAGCTCTTCGGCGAGCAGCTCGGCGAGTCCGCGGGTGCGCAGGGCCGCGGTTCGGTCCGGCTGGCCGGGCGTGCTCAGCGTGGCGGCGTGCTCGTCGCGGCGAGTGATCCGGACCGGGCCGCTGGCCGTCTCCAGGACCACCTCGTGGATCCCCGGCTGCTCGGCGTGGTGACGGGTCACCTCGACGCGCAGTCGATCGGAGAGCCAGGCGGCCAGGAGCTCCGCGCTCGGGTCGTGCCGGGGGGCGGTGACCTCCACAGCCAGCACGCGCTCCTGGTGCTGGTCGAGCGCACCGGCGAGCACGGCGCGCCACGGGGTGATCCGGGTCCAGGTCAGGTCGGTCGAGCCGGGTGCGTAGGAGCGGCACCGGGCCAGCAGCGCCCCGGCGCTGGCCGGGCCGCAGGTGAGGTCGGTGATCCGGCGCTGGGCGAGCCTGCCGATGGGGTCGGCACCGGGCTCGACGGGGGCGCGGCACGACCACCACACCACGACCGGGGAGTCCGGCAGCAGCAGCGGCAGCACGACCGACTCGGAGTGCGCGACGACCCGGCCGGTGAGCCGGATCAGCGCCACCTCCCCGGTCCAGCCACCGCCGTTGCCGACCCGGGCGGACACCTTCGCCTTGCCGCGGCCGTCGCCGAGGACCACCACCAGCACCCGCGCCGGGTGCTCGTGGGTGGCCTCGCGCGCGGCGTCCATCGCGGTGTCGAGGCTGTCGTCGTCCGCGACCACGACGAGCGTCATCACCATCCCGATCGCGGGGGAGCCGGCGCGCACCCGGGCGCGGACCAGCTCGGCGGCGATCGACGTGGCGCTGGTGTCCTCGAGCTCGATCATGGGCGCCTCCAGGTGCGTCCGTCGCGGGCCAGCATCGCATCCGCGGACGGCGGGCCCCAGGTGCCGGCCGGGTAGGTGTCCGGCTTCCCGCTGCGTGCCCAGTAGTCGATGATCGGGTCGAGGATCTGCCAGGACAGCTCGACCTCCTGGTGCTGGGGGAACAGCGGTGGGTCACCGAGCAGCACGTCGAGGATCAGCCGCTCGTAGGCCTCCGGGCTGGCCTCGGTGAAGGCCTCGCCGTAGGCGAAGTCCATGCTCACGTCGCGGATCTCCATCTGGGTGCCCGGCACCTTGGCGCCGAACCGGATGGTGACGCCCTCGTCGGGCTGGACCCGGATCACCAGCGCGTTGCTGCCCAGGTCCTCGGTGGCGGTGTCGTGGAAGGGCAGGTGGGGTGCGCGCTTGAAGACCACCGCCACCTCGGTGACCCGGCGACCCAGGCGCTTGCCGGCGCGCAGGTAGAACGGCACGCCCGCCCAGCGCCTGTTCTCCACCGCCAGGGTGATCGCGGCGTAGGTCTCGGTGGTCGAGGAGGCCGGGATGTCCTCCTCGTCGGTGTAGCCGGCGACCAGGTGACCGCCCGCCCAGCCCTCGACGTACTGGCCGCGTGCGGTGGCGAGGTCGAGGCGCTTGGGCACCGTGACGGAGGAGAGGACCTTCTGCTTCTCCAGGCGCAGCGAGAGCGCGTCGAAGCTCGGCGGCTCCTCCATCGCGATCAGCGCCATCAGCTGCAGCAGGTGGTTCTGGATCACGTCGCGGGCGGCGCCGATCGCGTCGTAGTAGCCCGCGCGTCCACCGATCCCGATGTCCTCGGCCATGGTGATCTGCACGTGGTCCACGTAGTTCGCGTTCCACACCGGCTCGAACAGGGTGTTGGCGAAGCGCATCGCCAGGATGTTCTGGACGGTCTCCTTGCCCAGGTAGTGGTCGATGCGGAACACCGACTCGGCGGGGAAGACCTCCTCGACCATCGCGTTGAGCTCGCGGGCGGAGGCGAGGTCGTGGCCGAACGGCTTCTCCACGACCACCCGGTGCCAGGCGTCGCCCTTGGGCTCGGCCAGGCCGTGCTCCTTGAGCTGGCCGATCACGTCGCCGAAGAACCGCGGCGGGATCGACAGGTAGAAGGCGTGGTTGCCGCCGGTGCCGCGCTCCTCGTCCAGCGTCTCGAGGGTACGGCGCAGCTCGGCGAACGCCTCGTCGTCGGCGAAGTCGCCCTGCACGAAGCGGATGCCCTCGGCGAGCTGCTGCCAGGTCTCCTCACGAAACGGCGTGCGGGCGTTGTCGCGCACGGCGTCGTGGACGACCTGGGTGAAGTCCTGGTCGGCCCAGTCGCGCCGCGCGTAGCCCACCAGCGAGAACCCCGGCGGCAGCAGACCCCGGTTGGCGAGGTCGTAGACGGCCGGCATCAGCTTCTTGCGGGCCAGGTCGCCGGTCACCCCGAACAGCACCAGCGTGCACGGTCCCGCGACGCGCGGCAGCCGCCGGTCGTCGGGGGACCGCAGCGGGTTCGTGTACGTCGTCACGCGAGCGCCGCACGCACCGAGGCGAGGCCGGAGGGGTTCTCCACGTGCAGCCGGAGCACCGGACGACCCGCGGCGGCGAGCACCTGGCCATCGCCGACGGCCTGCGCGGTCAGGAACTCGTGGAACGTGAACGGACGGTCGGGGACCGCCAGGTCGGCCTCCGGCTGGCCGGTGATCTGCAGGTAGACCCCCGTGGCCGGCCCACCCTTGTGGTACTGCCCGGTGGAGTGCAGGAAGCGTGGCCCCCACCCGAAGGTGACCGGGCGCCCGGTCCGCTCGGCCAGCGGGGCGCGGACCGTGGCCAGGGCCGCGTCGCGGTGCCGGTCGAGGTAGGCCTGCACCGACAGGTAGCCCCGCCGCTCGTCGAGCCGGCCCAGCAGGGCGGCCACGGCGTCGGCGACGGTGTCGGTGCCGGCCGGGAGCCACCCCTCGGAGGCGTACACGGTGACCGGGCCGTCCACGAACAGCGGCGTCGGGCCGGAGGCGCCCCCGCCGAGCATCTCGCGGGCGGCGGCCTTGGCGCTCTCCACGTCCGGCTGGTCGAAGGGGTTGATCCCCAGTACCCGTCCGGCGACCGCGGTGGCGTGCTCCCACAACAGCAGCTGCGCCCCCAGCGGGGCGTCGACGCGGACCGCGAAGCCGGAGGCGGGGGAGACGTCGGCGAAGACGTCGTCGGGGCCGAACGCGCACAGCACCTCGTCGGGGCGGCTGGGCTGGAAGTCGACGGCGTGGACGTCCTCGACGACCACGGGCAGCACGCCCTGGCCGTCCTTGCCGGTCGACTCGGCGACCAGCTGCTCGATCCAGTCGCCGAGGCCGGAGAACGCCGCGCCGGCGTTGGCGAGCACCAGCTTGTCGACGCCGGCCAGGTTGGCGGCCCCGAGCAGGGCACCCAGCCGCAGGGACGGGTTGTCCGGCGAGTCGGCCTCGAGGGCGGGTCGAGCCGCCGCCGCCTCGTCGAGGAGCCGGGTGAGGTCGGCGCCGGCCAGGCCGCTGGGCACCAGGCCGAAGGCGGTCAGCGCGGAGAACCGCCCGCCCACCGCCGGGTCGGCGTGGAAGACGCGGTAGCCGGCGTCGGTGGCGCTCTCGGACAGCGGCGAGCCGGGGTCGGTGACGACCACGATGCGTCGGGTCGGGTCGATCCCGGCGTCGGCGAACGCCTTCTCGAAGGCGCGGCGCTGGCTGTCGGTCTCGACGGTGCCGCCGGACTTGCTGGAGACCACCACGACGGTCTCGGCGAGCCGGTCCTCCAGGGCGGTGCGCACGAAGTCGGGGTCGGAGGAGTCGAGCACGACCAGGTCGACGCCCTCCGCGGCGCAGATCACCTCCGGGGCGAGCGAGGAGCCGCCCATCCCGCACAGCGCGACCCGGGTCAGGCCCTCGGCGCGCAGCTCCTCACGCAGAGCCGCGATCTCGGCGAGGAGCGGGCGCGAGCTGTGGGGCAGGTCGATCCAGGCGAGCCGCTTGCCGGCCTCCGCCTCGGCCGCGGGACCCCACAGGGAGGGATCCTGGTCGGCCAGGCGGGAGGCGACCCGGTCGCTGACCAGCTGCCCCACCACCGCGTCGTACGACGCGGGGTCGGGGCAGGTCAGGTGCAGGGTGGAGCCGGGGGCCGCTCCGGCCCCCTCGCTCTTCACGACGGTCCAGGCGGCCCCGCTCACGCGCCGGCCCCGGCCTGTGCGCCGCGGGCCTTGTCGAGCTGCCCGCTCACCGTCTCGACGAGCTCGGCCCAGGAGGCGTCGAACTTCTCGAGCCCCTCGCGCTCCAGGACGGCCAGGACGTCGTCGAAGTCGACGCCGACCGCGGCCAGGCCGGCCAGCACCTGCTCGGCCTCGCCGGCCCGGCCGGTGACCGTGTCGCCGGTCACCTCGCCGTGGTCGGCGAAGGCCGTCAGCGTCTTCTCCGGCATCGTGTTGACGCTGCCGGAGACGACCAGCTCGCTGACGTAGAGGTCGTCGCGGTAGGCCGGGTCCTTGACTCCGGTCGAGGCCCACAGCGGCCGCTGCGCTCGCGCGCCGTGGGCGGCGAGCGCCTCGAAGCGCGGCGAGGAGAAGACCTGGGCGTAGGCGGCGTGGGCCAGCCACGCGTTGGCCAGCGCGGCCTTGCCCTTGAGCACCTGAGCGGTGTCGGTGCCGATGGCGTCCAGGCGCTTGTCGACCTCGCTGTCCACCCGCGAGATGAAGAACGACGCCACCGAGCTGATCGAGGCCAGGTCACGGCCCTGGGCGTGGGCCTGCTCGAGGCCGGTGAGGTAGGCGTCCATCACCGCACGGTAGCGCTCGAGGCTGAAGATCAGGGTCACGTTGACGCTGATCCCCTCCGCGATCGCCGAGGTGATCGCGGGCAGCCCCTCGACGGTCGCGGGGATCTTGATCATCGCGTTGGGGCGGTCGACCGCGGCCCACAGCTCGTGGGCCGCCTTGGCCGTGCCGGCGGTGTCACGGGCCAGGCCCGGCTCCACCTCGATGGAGACCCGGCCGTCGGCGGGGGTCTTCGCGAACACCGGGGCGAGGATGTCGCAGGCGTTGCGGACGTCCTCGGTGGTGAGCTCGAAGATCGCTCGGTCGGCGTCGGCGCCGTCGGCGACCAGCGCGCGGACCTGGGCGTCGTAGCGCTCGCCGTTGGCCAGTGCGGAGGCGAAGATCGTCGGGTTGGTGGTCACCCCCACCACCGACGAGTCGCGGACCAGGTCGGCCAGGTTGCCGCTCTCGATGCGCTCGCGCGACAGGTCGTCGAGCCAGATCGAGACTCCGGCATCGGACAGGGCCTTCAGACGGTCAGACAATGTGCTTCCTCCCAGGTGGTGGAGCGGGGTCGTGGGTGTGACGGTTCCCCGTCGGGCGCTTCGTCAACGCCCCCGACGCTCAGCGGGTGACCGCGGCGATGCTGTCGCGGGCCGCGTCGGCGACCGCCTGGGCGGTCACGCCGTACTCGGTGAAGATCCGGGCGTAGTCGGCGCTGGCGCCGTACTGCTCGATCGAGACCATCCGGCCGGCGTCGCCGACCAGGTCGCGCCAGCCCATCTTGATGCCGGCCTCGACCGAGACCCGCGCCTTCACCGACGGCGGGATCACGGTGTCGCGGTAGGCCTGCTCCTGCTCGGCGAACCACTCCAGGCACGGCATCGACACGACCCGGGCGCGGACGCCCTCTTCGGCGAGGAGCGCGTGCGCCTCGACGGCGAGCTGGACCTCGGAGCCGGTGGCGAGGAGCACCACGTCGGGCAGGCCGCCGTCGGTGTCGAGCAGCACGTAGCCGCCGCGGTGGACCTGGGAGGTGTCGCTGAAGCCCTCGGTGCCGCGCGGGAAGACCGGGACGTTCTGCCGGGTCAGGCACAGGCCGGCGGGGCGGTCGGTGTGCGCCATGATCGCGGCCCAGGCGGCGGAGACCTCGTTGGCGTCGGCGGGGCGGACCACGTCGAGGCCGGGGATCGCCCGTAGCGCCGCGAGGTGCTCGATCGGCTGGTGGGTCGGGCCGTCCTCGCCGAGGCCGATGGAGTCGTGGGTCCACACGTAGGTGACCGGCAGGCCCATCAGCGCCGCCAGGCGCACCGCGCCGCGCATGTAGTCGGAGAAGGTGAGGAAGGTGCCGCCGAAGACGCGGGTGCCGCCGTGCAGGGCGATGCCGTTCATGATCGCGCCCATCGCGTGCTCGCGGATGCCGAAGTGGAGCACCCGTCCGGCGAGCGGGTCGCCCTGCCACTGGTCGGTGGACCGGTCGCCGGGGATGAAGGAGGGGGCGCCCTTGATCGTGGTGTTGTTGGACTCGGCGAGGTCGGCGGAGCCGCCCCACAGCTCGGGCATCAGCTCGGCCATCGCGTTGATCACGGCGCCGGAGGCCTTCCGGGTGGCGACGCCCTTGGGGTCGGCCTCGAAGGTCGGCAGCGTGTCGGTGAGCCCGACCGGCAGGGCGCGGGTCTGCAGCCGCTCCCAGAGCGCGAGGTCCGCGGACTCGTGCCACTTCTCGAAGGAGGCCTGCCACTCCTGCTGGGCCAGTTTGCCGCGCTCGACCAGGGAACGGGTGTAGGTGAGCACGTCGGCCGGCACCTCGAAGGTCCGGTCGGGGTCGAAGCCGAGGATCTCCTTGGTGGCCGCCACCTCGGCGTCACCGAGGGCCGAGCCGTGGGAGGCTCCGGTGCCCTGGGCGTTCGGCGCGGGCCAGGCGATCACGGTGCGCAGCACGATGAAGCTGGGCCGGTCGGTGACCTGCTCGGCGGCGCGGATCGCGTCGTAGAGCGCGGGCACGTCCTCGGTGTAGGTGGTGCCGTCGTGGGTCCAGTCGACGGTCTGGACGTGCCAGCCGTACGCCTCGTAGCGCTTGGCGACGTCCTCGGTGAACGCCACGTCGGTGTCGCCCTCGATCGAGATCCGGTTGGCGTCGTAGATCACGGTGAGGTTCCCGAGCTGCTGGGTCCCGGCGATCGAGGAGGCCTCGCCGCTCACGCCCTCCTGCAGGTCGCCGTCGCTGCACAGCGCGTAGACGCGGTGGTCGAACGGTGAGGTGCCGGCGGGAGCGTCCGGGTCGAGCAGCCCGCGCTCGCGGCGCGCGGCCATGGCCATGCCCACGGCGTTCGCGACGCCCTGGCCGAGCGGGCCGGTGGTCGTCTCCACACCGGCGGTGTGCCCGAACTCGGGGTGCCCGGGAGTCTTGCTGCCCCAGGTGCGCAGCGCCTTGAGGTCCTCCAGTTCGAGGCCGAACCCGCCGAGGAACAGCTGGGTGTAGAGCGTGATGGAGCTGTGCCCCAGGGAGAGCACGAAGCGGTCGCGTCCTGCCCAGTTGGGGTCTGCCGGGTTGTGCCGCATCACCTTCTGGAACAGCAGGTGGGCGACCGGGGCCAGGCTCATCGCGGTGCCGGGATGGCCGTTGCCGACCTTCTGGACCGCGTCCATGGCCAGCACGCGCGCCGTGTCCACCGCCCTCTGGTCAATTTCGCTCCAGTCCAGACGCGCGGTGTCGCTCACGGGGTTCCTCTCGTTCACGGGTTTGTCCGGCCGGGCCGGAGCACTGTTCTCGGCGTGGAGCCGAGATGGATGCCGGGGGAGTGCAGCCGCCTCTGAGCCTACTCACCCCGAGCGATAGACTCGACCCCGCACCAACCCCACCCCCGCGAGGATCTCTGTGACGTACGTCGGCCGCTCGGCCCCAGCTGCTCCTGACCCTCAGGAGCACCCTGCAGGGCATCTCCCGGGCGGCGCAGCGGGCGACACGGGAGCAACCCCGGAGGGACGGGCCAGCTTCCGCGACGTGGTCGGGGCCTACATCGGCCTGACCAAGCCGCGCGTGATCGAGCTGTTGCTGCTCACCACCGTCCCGGTGATGTTCTTCGCCGCGCGGGGGGTGCCCGGGCTCGGTCTGGTCGCAGCCACCGTCGTGGGCGGCACGCTCTCCGCGGGCTCGGCGTCGGTGCTGAACTGCGTCTACGACCGTGACATCGACGAGCAGATGCGTCGGACCCGTCGCCGCGCCCTGCCCCGCCACATGGTCTCGCCGCGCGCGGCCCTGGTGTTCGGGCTCGCCCTCGGGGTGATCTCGACGGTCATCCTGTGGCTGTGGGTCAACCCGCTCTCGGCGATGCTCTCCGTGGGCGCGAACGCGTTCTACGTGCTGATCTACACGATGGTGCTCAAGCGCCGGACCACCCAGAACATCGTGTGGGGCGGACTCGCCGGGTGCTTCCCGGCCCTGATCGGCTGGACGGCCGTCACCAACGAGCTCGCCTGGACGCCGGTCGTGCTGTTCCTGGTGGTGTTCTTCTGGACGCCGCCGCACACCTGGGCGCTGGCCCTGCGCTACCGCGAGGACTACGCGAACGTCGACGTGCCGATGCTGCCCGTGGTCGCGCCGGCCAACGTGGTGGGGCGCCAGATCGTGATCTACAGCTGGGTGCTGGTGGCCACCTCGCTGCTGCTGTGGCCGGTGGCGGACACCGGCTGGGTCTACCCCGTCGCCGCCACCGTGCTCGGCGCCTACTTCCTCTACGAGGCGCACGCCATGTGGCGGCGTACCCGGGCCAGCGACAACCTGACCGAGATCCGGCCGATGCGGCTCTTCCACAGCTCGAACCTGTACCTGTCGCTGCTGTTCGTCGCGGTCGCGCTCGATCCGCTGCTCACCCGCTGAGGGGCCTGCGGCTGGCGTGGTGCGCCTCCCAGGCTGCCGTTTGGTCCCCAACGGCGTGATTTCGCGGCCGAGAAGGTCCGTTTCTGACCAATCGGTGGCCCTGGAGGGCTGCCCACGCGAGTTGCGCGGGTCGGTGGGCGTGGCTGGACGGTGCTGCGGCGTACGACGGCAGTCCCGAGCCGCTGGCAGCGGCCCAGGGGAGTGCGCCGTACGGCCGGATGGAGGCCGGCGCTGGGTCAGTGGCGTAGCCGGGGCCATCACCGAACGGTCAGATCCGGCCCACCGCTACCCGGCCTGGCGTCCCCGTCCCTGAGGGACCACGGCGATGATGAGACCGCCGTTTGGTCCCCAACGGCGTGATTCTGCGGCCGAGAAGGTCCGTTTCTGACCATTCGGCGGCCCCGGAGAGCTGGTCTTGCGAGCGAGCGGCGCGGGTGGGTTGGTCGTGGGGTGGTTTCGCACCGTACGACGGCAGGGTCGCGCCGTTGGCAGGGGGCCGAGGGGAGTGCGCCGTACCGGCCGGGAAGAAGTCGACGCTGGCTCACTGAAGGGGCCGGCGACCTTCACCGAATGGTCAGAAACGGCATGCCGATACCCGGAATGGCATCCGTTGGGGACCAAACGGCGACGAGGCGGCGATGCGGTCGGAAAAATTCCGGCCCACCGGGCAACCATCTCGGTGTCCCACGCGTCAGAGACAGGCAGGCGGTGCGGGGCCGGGTCCGTCACGGGGGTGTGGACCCGGCCCCGCACGGCCTGACCACACCGCCCGACCGGACCGCCTGACCGAACGGCCTCGCGCCGCCAAACGCGCACCGCCGGCCTGGGCACGCCAGCCTGAATCCGTCGGTCCGGACTAATCGGCCCGGACTAGTCGGCTGACCCGGTCCACCCGGACCGGCCGAATCACCCGGCCCGGTCCACCCGGACCGGCCGAATCACCCGGTCGAAACCCGGCCAGCCCACCAGCCGGCCAGTCCACCAGCGGTCAGCTCGCCGAAGCCGGGGTCCCGTGTGCGCGCAGCAGCACCCAGGTGACCGCCGCCGAGAGGATCGCGGCGCCCAGCATGTGCAGCCCGACGAGGATCTCGGGGAGGTCGGTGAAGTACTGCACGAAGCCGAGCACCCCCTGGGCCAGCTCGAGGGCGAGGAGCACGCCCGCCGCGGAGGCCAGCGCCCGGGCGCCCTGCCGGTGTGCCAACCAGGCCAGGGCCACGGTCAGCGCCAGCAGCAGGTAGACCGCCCAGGCGTGCACGTGGCTCATCGCCTGCGGGTCCAGGCCGTTGCGGCGCGCGTCCACGTCGCCGGCGTGCGGGCCGCTGCCGGTCACCACGGTGCCGAGGTAGAGGACCACCCACATCACCGCGAAGACCGCCCAGGTCAGGCGGCGCAGGCCCAGCCCGGGTCGCGCGGTGGCCGGAGCCCGGTCCGCTGCGCTGGCGGGCCTGCCCAGCTCGTCGAGCAGCATCACGCACACGCCGATGATCGCCATCGAGGCCAGCAGGTGCAGGGCGACGATCCAGGGGTTGAGCTCGGTGAGCACGGTGATGCCGCCGATCACGCCCTGCAGCGGGATGCCCAGCACCACCACCAGGGCGAGCCGGGTGGCGCGCTCGCGGCCCGAGCGCCAGACCAGGACCAGGCAGGAGACGGCGATCGCGACCAGCACCCAGGTGAGCATCCGGTTGCCGAACTCGATGGCGCCGTGGATGCCGAGCTCGGGGTGGGCGACGAAGGACTCCTCGCTGCACTTCGGCCACTCCGAGCAGCCCAGGCCCGAGGCCGTGAGTCGCACGGCGCCGCCGGTGACGACGATCGCGATGTTGGCGACCAGGTTGGCAATGGAGATGCCCCGCAGCCAGCGGTGGTCGGTGGGGATGAGGCGCTCGAGGGTGTCGGTGGTGTTCACGAAGGTCACTCCCACTTGAAGAAGCGTGAGGCGAGGGCGGTGCCGAGCAGGGCCCAGCCCAGCAGGATGAGCAGTGGCAGCACCGGGGTGGTGCCGTCCAGGAGAGAGGCGCGCATGGCGTCGCCGAGGGCAGCCGAGGGCAGGAACTGCAGGAGGTCGCCGACCGAGCCGTACGACGAGCGCGGCAGCACCACGGCGCCGCCGGCCATCAGCAGCAGGTAGACGAGGTTGGCCGCGGCCAGCGTCGCCTCGGCGCGCAGGCTGCCGGCCAGGGCGAGGGCCAGGCCGGCGAAGGCGGCCGTGCCGAGGGCGGCGCTGAGGATCGCCAGGGCGACCCCGGCCAGGCCGCCGCGGGGGCTCCAGTCCAGGGCCAGCGCGACCCCGCAGATCACGACCGCCTGCAGCACCTGGACGCCGAGCAGCGCGCCGACCTTGCCGGCCAGCAGCCCGCTGCGCGGCAGCGGGGAGGCCCCCAGCCGCTTGAGCAGGCCGTAGCGGCGCTCGAAGCCGGTGGCGATGGCCAGCGAGGTGAACGCGGTCGACATCACCGCGAGGGCGAGGACGCCCGGGGTGAGCACGTCGACGCCCGGATGCGAGAAGGACAGGTCGAGGCGGCGCGCCGCCAGCACCCCGCCGACCAGGACGATCACCGGGATCACCACCGCGATCAGGATCTGCTCGCCGTTGCGCAGCAGCAGACGGGCCTCCATCGCGGTCTGGGCGCGCACCTGCTGGCGGTACGGCGCGGCGCCGGGTGCGGGGCTGAACGTGCCGGTGGGGGTGGTGCTCATCGCCCGGCCACCTCCTCGGTGCCGAGCTCGCGCCCGGTGAGCTGCAGGAAGACGTCCTCGAGGGTGCGCTGTCCCAGCGTCAGCGACTCGGGGACCACGTCGTGTCGCTGGCACCAGGCCGAGACGACGGCCAGCGTGGAGGCGTCGGCCGGGCCGGTGACCAGCAGGCTGTGCTCGTTGAGCGCGGTCACCTCGGTGTGCGCGCCCAGCGCGTCGGCCAGCGACGCCGGGGCGCCGGGCGGGAAGGGCTCGGTGAGGACCAGCCGGATGGTGGCCGCACCCCGGGTCCGGGTCAGCTCGAAGGGCGTCCCCGACACGATCGCGCGGCCGTGGTCGATCACGTGGACCAGGTCCGCGAGCCGCTCGGCCTCGTCCATGTAGTGGGTGGTGAGCACGATCGTCACGCCGTCGCCCTGCATCTCGCGCAGCAGCTCCCAGGTCGTGCGCCGCGCGGCGGGGTCCATCCCGGCGGTCGGCTCGTCGACGAAGAGCAGCTCGGGGCGCCCCACCACGGCCATCGCCAGGCTCAGCCGCTGCTGCTGCCCACCGGACAGGCGCCGGTACGGCGTGCGCCCGCACTCGTCGAGACCGAGCCGCTCGACGAGCAGCCCGACCGGGAGCGGGTGGGCGTGCAGCGCGGCCACGTGACGCAGCATCTCGTCGGCACGGGCCCCTGACCAGGCGCCGCCGTCCTGCAGCATCACGCCGATCCGGGGGAGCAGCTCGCGGCGCTGGCGGACGGGGTCGAGCCCGAGCACCCGCACCGAGCCGCCCTGGGGGGCGCGGAAGCCCTCGCAGGTCTCCAGAGTGGTGGTCTTCCCGGCGCCGTTCGGTCCGAGGACCGCGGTGATCGAGCCGCGCGGCACGCTCAGCGAGAGCCCGTCCACGGCGACCTTGGTGCCGTAGCGCATTTCGAGCCGGTCGACGACGACGGCGGCGTCGGGACCATCGTCGGGGGGAAGCACGCGCCCAGTCTAGGTACGCCGCCGCGCCGGGCCCGCGCCGGGCATCGCGGTTCGCGGCACTCAGCCGCGGCGTGCCAGCAGCTCGGCCAGCACGTGCGCCTCGTCGCTGATGATCCCGGTCACGCCGATCGCGAGCATCTCCTCGAGCCGGGGGACGTCGTTGATCGGCCAGGTCATCACCACCTCCACGTGCCGGTGCAGGCGGGCCACGACCGCGGCGTCGAGCAGCGAGCTGTGCACCGAGACCCCGTACGGCGCGGGCCGGGGCGACTCCAGACGGGTCAGCAGCCGGCGCAGCTCGGCCCGGTTGCGCGCGGAGAGCACCGGGTGCACGTAGGGCAGGTCGGACATCGCGTCGACCGAGGGCCACCAGCGTCCGCAGACCACGACCGGCTGATGGCGCCCGCTCTCGTGCAGCAGCCGGGCGGCGGCCCGGCCGGCCGTGTCGCGACGGCCCTTGAGGTCGAGCATGAAGAGCGTGCCGTGGCTGTCGGCCTCGAGCAGCTCCTCGAGGCCGAGCCGGGGCGCCGACGCGGAGGCGAGCTCCCAGCGGTCCCACAGGAACGGCAGGGGACCGGCGGTCTTGAGGTGGCGCACCTCGAGCCGGCCCCGGTACTCGTGCACGTCACACTCGATCACGTCCACGCCCAGGGCGTTGGCGGCATGCAGCCCGCTCAGCGAGTTGCCGGCGCGGTGGGCGATCGCCAGCGCGCTCATCGGGGCGGTGCCTGCATCTGTCCCGACGGTTGGACGGCCCAGGAGCGGCTACGGCGGCGTCGCTCCAGGGCGAGGGCCGCGAGGTGGGCGCACAGCACCAGCGTGATGCCCCCCACCACGTCGAGCACGTAGTGGTTGGCGGTCGCGACCACCGCGAGCGCCATCAGGATCGGCATCAGCCAGCCGAGCACCCGCAGCAGCACCGAGGACGTGGCGGCGACGACGGCCATCCCCACCAGCAGGTTCCAGCCCACGTGCAGGCTGGGCATCGCGGCGTACTGGTTGACGAAGGCGGGCGGCTGCAGCACCCGGTAGGCGTGCGAGGTCTCGCTCACGGTGTCCACCAGGCCGAGCCCGGCCAGCCGAGGGGGAGCGACCGGGTAGAGCGCGAAGATGAACATGCCGACCAGGCCGGAGATCAGCATCGCGTCGCGCAGTCGCTCGAACACGGGGCGATGCTTCCACAGCAGCCACACCATGGTCGCCACGATCACCGGCCAGTGGCCCCAGATGTAGACCCAGTTGGCGAGCGTCGCCAGCCAGGGCCACCGGGTGAACGGCTCCTGCACCTGCGACTCGACGTCGATGCCCAGCGCGCGCTCGAGGGCGACGAGGTCGTGGGCGTGGTCCACAGCGGTGTGCGGCGAGCCCTCGGTCAGGCCCCGCACGCCGAAGTAGACGACGATGCAGAGCACGATGAGCGCGGCCTGGCCCAGCGCCCAGGCTCCGCGGCCGTGCGCGAGCCGGCGGTCCGGCGCAATGTCCATGAACGGCTCCGGTCCGTGATCGCCCCGTCGAACCCTCCCACCCACTATGCGCGCCGACGGCGCGGCTGTCGTGGGCACTTGGCCCCTTGCCGGGTCAGGCCGCCACCGCGGAGGGCACGCTCTCGCCGGCGCGGCGCAGCTCGCGACGGGTCAGGATCAGGCTGGCGCCGCCGAGCAGCAGCGCCGGCGCCCAGGCGAGCGCCGCCTTGAGGCTCACCGCGGCCGCGGCCGCCGCCCACGGCACCCCGAGGGCGACCAGGGCCACGACGAGCGCGCCGTCGCGCGGGCTCGCGCCGTTCGGGCCGGGCACCGCGCCGGCGATCTGGCTGGCACCGAAGGCGCCGAGCACCGCGAGCGGGGACAGCGAGTAGCCGGTGGCCGCCACCGCGCCGAGCAGGAGCCCGGCGATGCTGAGCTGGTAGCCGGCGGACAGGAGCACGCCGTGCAGGAGCTGGCGGGGCCGCGGCAGCGGGCGGCGGGGCAGCCACTGCGGGCGCGTGCGGCGGATCACCAGCACCGCGGCCACGACGAGCATTCCGACGGCGAGTGCGGCCAGCAGCGTCCGGGGCGGCAGCGCCGTGCCGGCGAACACGGTGAAGGCGGCCAGCCCCAGCGCGCCGACGAGGCGGTCCAGCCCCACGCTCATCACCGCGTCGGCGCGCGGCAGCCCGACCCGGACCAGCCGGTGCAGGCGCCACGCGTCCGCCCCCACGTGCCCCGGGGTGAGCAGCCCCAGCAGCTCCGACTCCGCGTAGGCACGCAGGTGCCAGCCCCGGCCGAGGCCGGCATCGGTGAGCGTCTGCCAGCGCAGCGGGCACAGCACGTACTTGCCGATCACCCAGGGCAGCAGCCCCCACAGCAGCGGCCACAGGCTGACCTCGGGCAGCCGAGGCAGGGTGACGGCGGGGACGACGAGGCTGAGCGCGATGCCGAGCCAGAGCACGACGCGGGAGTGGAGTAGGGCTCTCAGCCGCACGAGGCCCTCCAGCGGGAGGTCGGGGGTGGGGCGCCACCCATGAAACAGCGCGGTATCCGGACGGGCAAAATTCATGCCCGCGGGGCCGCGGGGGAGTGGAAAGCAGGCTTAGGTGACCCTTACTTGAATGCGTTCGGGCATTAACGTCACACTTGTGTTGTGGAATTCTCCCGGACCTCCCTCGCTGCCCCCACCGGGGACGCGTCGACGCGTGCGCGCGTGGGTCGGTCGATCCTCGAGAACGGGCCCTCCACCGCGGCCGCCCTGGCCGAGCGACTGCACTTGACCCCCGCCGCCGTGCGCCGCCACCTCGACCACCTCGTCAGCGAGGGGACGGTGGAGGCAGCCGACCAGCGGGTGCACGGCAGCCGCGGCCGCGGCCGCCCGGCGAAGGTCTTCGGCCTGACCCAGGCGGGGCGCGACTCGTTCGACCAGCAGTACGACGACCTGGCCGTCCAGGCGCTGCGCTTCCTCGCCGAGACCCAGGGTGAGGAAGCGGTCCTGGAGTTCGCCAAGCGGCGCGTCGCGTTCATCGAGCGCGACTACGCCGGCATGGCCGAGCGGCACCCGGAGCTCTCCGCGGCCCAGGTGCTCGCCACGGTGCTCACCGAGAACGGGTACGCCGCCGGTGTCCGCGAGCTGCCGATCGGCGACCAGCTGTGCCAGCAGCACTGCCCGGTCTCCCACGTGGCCCACGAGTTCCCCCAGCTGTGCGAGGCCGAGACCACGGCGATCAGCCAGGTCCTCGGCCGGCACGTCCAGCGCCTGGCGACGATCGCCCACGGCGACGGCGTGTGCACCACCTGCATTCCAGACCTCAACAAGAAGGACGGAGCGTCAGCATGACGACGATCGAAGAGCTCAACCCCGGACTCCAGGGCATCGGCCGCTACGAGTTCGGTTGGGCCGACCGCGACGACGCTGGCTCCATCGCCAAGCGCGGCCTCAGCGAGGAGGTCGTGCGCGACATCTCCGCCAAGAAGAGCGAGCCGCAGTGGATGCTCGACCAGCGACTGAAGGGCCTCAAGCTCTTCCACCGCAAGCCGATGCCGCAGTGGGGCGCCGAGCTCGGCGACATCGACTTCGACAACATCAAGTACTTCGTGCGCTCCAGCGAGAAGCAGGCAGCCACCTGGGACGACCTCCCCGAGGACATCAAGAACACCTACGACAAGCTCGGCATCCCCGAGGCCGAGAAGCAGCGCCTGGTCTCCGGCGTCGCGGCTCAGTACGAGTCGGAGGTCGTCTACCACTCGATCCGCGAGGACCTCGAGGAGCAGGGCGTCATCTTCGTCGACACCGACACCGCGGTGCGTGAGCACGAGGAGCTCCTCAAGGAGTACTTCGGCACGGTCATCCCGGTCGGCGACAACAAGTTCTCCGCGCTGAACACCGCGACCTGGTCCGGCGGCTCGTTCATCTACGTCCCCAAGGGCGTTCACGTGGACATCCCGCTGCAGGCCTACTTCCGGATCAACACCGAGAACATGGGCCAGTTCGAGCGGACGCTGATCATCGTCGACGAGGACGCCTACGTGCACTACGTCGAGGGCTGCACCGCCCCGATCTACTCCTCGGACTCGCTGCACTCCGCGGTCGTGGAGATCATCGTGAAGAAGGGCGGTCGCTGCCGCTACACGACCATCCAGAACTGGTCGAACAACGTCTACAACCTGGTCACCAAGCGCGCCACCTGCGACGCCGGCGCCACCATGGAGTGGGTGGACGGCAACATCGGCTCCAAGGTGACCATGAAGTACCCGGCGATCTACCTGATGGGCGAGCACGCCAAGGGCGAGACCCTGTCCATCGCCTTCGCCGGCGAGGGCCAGCACCAGGACGCCGGCGCCAAGATGGTGCACGCGGCTCCGCACACCTCGAGCTCAATCCTGTCGAAGTCGGTCGCCCGCGGCGGCGGTCGCACGTCGTACCGCGGCCTGATCCAGATCAACGAGGGGGCCTACGGCTCCAAGTCCAACGTGCTGTGTGACGCTCTGCTGGTGGACCAGATCAGCCGGTCGGACACCTACCCCTACGTCGACATCCGCGAGGACGACGTCTCGATGGGCCACGAGGCCAGCGTCTCGAAGGTCTCCGACGACCAGCTGTTCTACCTCATGTCGCGTGGCATGGAGCAGGACGAGGCGATGGCGATGATCGTGCGCGGCTTCGTCGAGCCCATCGCCAAGGAGCTCCCCATGGAGTACGCCCTGGAGCTCAACCGGCTCATCGAGCTGCAGATGGAAGGCGCCGTCGGCTGATCCACGGCGCCGCGCGCGGCGCCGCCGGAGCCCCCGATCCCGAACCGAGAAAGCTGACGATTAGTGACTGTGACTGACACGCCCGCCGTCGCGGGCGCCCTGGAGACGACCGACAAGGTCTCCAGCCACCTCCACCCCGAAGGATCCTTCGCGGTCGCGGACCACGAGGTCCCGACCGGGCGCGAGGAGATCTGGCGCTTCACCCCGCTCAAGCGGCTGCACGGCCTGCACGACGCCGTGCCGTTCGCCGAGGGCGCGTGCACGCTCGACGTCCAGGCCGCACCCGGCGTGGTCGTCGAGCAGGTCGGCGCCGACCACGCCCTGCGCGGGGCCTCCGGGCTCGTGCCGCGCGACCGGGTCTCGGCTCGTGCCTGGGAGGCGGCCGCGGGGGCGACCGTCGTCCGGGTGCCGAGCGAGGCCGTCGTCGCGGGCGCCACGATCATCACCCACACCGGCACCGGCAGCGACGCTCCCGGCGCGGGCCACGCGGTGATCGTGGCGGAGAAGTTCTCCCGTTCCACCGTCGTGCTGCGCTTCGAGGGCTCGGCGGTCCTCGCCGACAACGTCGAGATCGTCGTGGAGGACGGCGCCGAGCTCACCGTGGTCTCCCTGCAGGACTGGGCCGACGACGCGGTGCACCTGTCCACCCAGCACGCCAAGATCGGGCGCGACGCGACGCTGCGCCACGTGTCGGTGTCGTTCGGCGGCGACGTGGTCCGCCACGACGCCACCGCGACGTACGACGGACCCGGCGGCTCGGTGGAGATGCTCGGCATGTACTTCGCTGACGAGGGCCAGCACATCGAGCACCGACTCTTCGTCGACCACAACGAGCCCAACACGCGCTCCAACGTGATCTACAAGGGCGCCCTGCAGGGCGACGGAGCGCACGCGGTCTGGATCGGCAACGTGCTGATCCGCAAGGTCGCCGAGGGCATCGAGACCTACGAGGAGAACCGCAACCTGGTGCTCACCGACGGCTGCCAGGCCGACTCGGTGCCGAACCTAGAGATCGAGACCGGCGAGATCCAGGGCGCCGGGCACGCCTCGGCCGTGGGCCGCTTCGACGACGAGCAGCTGTTCTACCTGCGGGCCCGCGGGATCGAGGAGGCCGAGGCGCGCCGCCTGGTCGTGCACGGCTTCTTCAACGACCTGATCCGCCGCATCGACGTGGCGGAGCTGGAGGAGAAGCTCACCGAGACCGTCGAGGCGGAGCTCGCGAAGAACGTCCTGAAGGGCCTCTGATGGCCCTCGTGCGTGCCTGCGCGACCGACGAGGTGCCTCACGACGAGGGCTTCGCGGTCGTGCTCGACGGCGTCGAGGTCGCGGTGGCGCGCGACGGCGAGGAGTTCTTCGCCGTGCACAACCTCTGCACGCACGCCGCCGTCGCGCTCGCCGAGGGCGAGGTCGCGGACTGCCAGATCGAGTGCTGGCTGCACGGCTCGCGCTTCGACCTGCGCACCGGCAAGCCGACCGGCCCGCCGGCCGTCGACCCGGTCGCGACCTTCCCGGTCGAGGTCCGCGGCGACGACGTCTTCGTCGACGTCTCCACGACCCTGAACGGCGTCACCCCGGGCTGAGCCCGGCCACCAGACTTCAACACAGAAGAGAGAGAAACCACACGATGAGCACCCTGGAGATCAACGACCTGCACGTCTCGGTCGAGACCGAGGACGGCGCCAAGGAGATCCTCAAGGGCGTCACGCTGACCATCAAGGACGGCGAGACCCACGCGATCATGGGGCCCAACGGCTCCGGCAAGAGCACCCTGGCGTACTCCATCGCCGGCCACCCGAAGTACACCGTCACCGGCGGCACCGTGACCCTCGACGGCGAGGACGTCCTCGCGATGTCCGTCGACGAGCGGGCGCGCGCCGGCCTGTTCCTGGCGATGCAGTACCCGGTCGAGGTCCCCGGCGTCTCGGTGTCGAACTTCCTGCGCACCGCCAAGACCGCCATCGACGGCGAGGCGCCCAAGCTGCGCACCTGGGTCAAGGACGTCAACGCCACCCTCGCCGCGCTCGACCTCGACCCCACGTTCGGGCAGCGCTCGGTCAACGAGGGCTTCTCCGGCGGTGAGAAGAAGCGCCACGAGATCGCCCAGCTCGAGCTGCTCGCCCCCAAGGTGGCCGTCCTCGACGAGACCGACTCGGGCCTCGACATTGACGCGCTCAAGGTCGTCTCCGACGGCGTCAACCGCTTCTCCGCCAACGGTGACAAGGGCGTGCTGCTGATCACGCACTACACGCGGATCCTGCGCTACATCAAGCCCGACTACGTGCACGTGTTCGTCAACGGCCGGATCGCCGAGCAGGGTGGCCCCGAGCTGGCCGACCAGCTCGAGGCCGAGGGCTACGACAAGTACGTCAAGGCAGGGGCCGGCGCCTGATGTCGTCCCCGGCGACCGTCGGTCGAGCCGGTCAGGTCGACGGCCTCCTCGACGGCCTCGACCTGATCCGCGCGGACTTCCCCATCCTCACCAGGACGCTCGCCGGGGACCGCCCGCTGGTCTACCTCGACAGCGCGAACACCTCGCAGAAGCCGCAGATCGTCATCGACACGATGGTCGACCACCTGGAGCGGCACAACGCCAACGTGGCCCGTGCCATGCACCAGCTCGGCGCCGAGTCCTCGGAGGCGTTCGAGAACGCGCGCGACCGGGTCGCGGCGTTCCTCAAGGCGCCCTCGCGTGACGAGGTGATCTTCACCAAGAACGCCTCCGAGGCGCTCAACCTGGTGGCGAACACGCTGGCCTGGGCCCGCGGGCCGCTCGAGGTCGGTGAGGGCGACGAGGTCGTCATCACCGAGATGGAGCACCACTCCAACATCGTGCCGTGGCAGATGCTCACCCAGCGCACGGGTGCCAAGCTGCGCTGGTTCGGCCTGACCGACGACGGCCGGCTGGACCTGTCGAACATCGACGAGCTGATCAACGAGCGGACCAAGGTCGTCTCGCTGACCTGGGTGTCGAACATGCTCGGCACGATCAACCCGGTCGCCGACATCGCCCGGCGCGCTCACGAGGTCGGGGCGATCGTCGTGGTCGACGCCTCCCAGGCGGCGCCGCAGCTGCCGATCGACGTGGTCGCCAGCGGCGCGGACCTGCTCGCCTTCACCGGCCACAAGGTGGTCGGGCCGACCGGCATCGGCGTGCTGTGGGGCCGACGCGAGATCCTCGAGCAGCTGCCCCCGTTCCTGGGCGGCGGCGAGATGATCGAGACCGTCACCATGGAGCGCTCGACGTACGCCGGGCTGCCGCACAAGTTCGAGGCCGGCACACCGCCGATCGTCGAGGCCGTGGGCCTGGGCGCGGCGCTGGACTACCTCGACCACGTCGGGCTGGACAACATCCACCGCCACGAGCAGGCGATCACCGGCTATGCCCTCGAGGGGCTGGCCACGATCCCCGGCCTGAAGGTGCTCGGCCCGCAGGACGCGCAGTCGCGTGGCGGCGCGATCTCCTTCGAGATCGACGGCGTCCACCCGCACGACGTGGCTCAGGTCCTGGACAGCCGGGGGATCGCGATCCGCGCCGGGCACCACTGCGCCAAGCCGGCACACAAGCGGTTCGGCGTGCAGTCCTCCTCGCGCGCCTCGTCGTACCTCTACACGACGCCGGGCGAGATCGACGCCCTCGTCGACGGGTTGGAATACACCCGCTCCTACTTCAAGTTGTCCCAGGGTTAGGAGGGGTGCAATGACCGCGGAGCTCGATGCGCTCTACCAGGAGATCATCCTGGACCACTACAAGAACCCTCACCACGCGGGTCTGCGTGACCCGTTCGAGGCAGAGGTGCACCACGTCAACCCCACCTGCGGTGACGAGGTGACCCTGCGCGTGCACCTGGACGGCGACGTCGTGCGCGACGTCTCCTACGACGCCGTCGGGTGCTCGATCTCCCAGGCGTCGGCATCGGTGATGGCGGACCTGGTGATCGGCAAGCGCGTCGACGACGCGCTGTCGGTGCACGAGGACTTCCTCGCGCTGATGCAGGGCAAGGGCACCGTCGTACCCGACGAGGAGGTGCTGGAGGACGGCATCGCCTTCGCCGGTGTCGCGAAGTTCCCGGCACGCGTCAAGTGCGCGCTGCTGGGTTGGATGGCCTGGAAGGACGCCACCGCAGCCGCCCTCCACGGGGCGGCCCAGACCGAGGAGAGCAAGTGAGCCAGAGCAACGAGACCATCGGGTCCACCGAGAGCGTCGACCACGGCGATCTGCCGGTCGTCGACGCCCCCGGAACGTCGACGGGTCCCAGCGTCGACGACGTCACCGAGGCGATGAAGGACGTCGTTGACCCCGAGCTCGGCATCAACGTCGTCGACCTCGGCCTGGTCTACGGCGTGCACGTCGACGAGGGCAACAACGCCGTGATCGACATGACGCTGACCTCGGCGGCCTGCCCGCTGACCGACGTGATCCAGGACCAGACCAACTCCGCCCTGGAGGGGCTGGTCAACGACGTCGCGATCAACTGGGTGTGGATGCCGCCGTGGGGCCCCGACAAGATCACCCCCGACGGCCGCGAGCAGCTGCGCGCCCTCGGCTTCAACGTCTGACCCGGGACACGTCCCGCACCGACCCGGCAGAGCCCCGACCAGGGGCGCTGCCGGGTCGTCGGCGTTCAGCAGTCGCCGCCGCCGCCGCCGCCGTCGGAGCAGCCCCCGTCGAAGAAGCCCCCGCCACCGCCGCCGTCGGAGCGACCCAACCGGTTGCCGGCGTCGTCCCAGGCCGAGACCCGGCTGACGCGGCGGGCCGGGAAGCTCTCGCCCCGGGCTAGCGCCACGCCCCAGATCACCAGGGCCACCACCGCCATCAGCGCGAGCACCGATGCCGTCGCCACCAGGCCCGCCAGCAAGAACCCCGTCATCTCGTTTTCCCCCGTCTCTCCCGGTCAGGCCCGCCGGCGTCGGGTGCGCAACAGGAGCATGGCCGCGGCCAGCAGGGCGAGCACGCCGGCTCCGGCGGCGCCCACGGCGGCCAGTGAGATGCCGCCCTCGTCGTCGGCGCCCGCGACCGCGGTGTCCTTCGGCTCGTCCTGCTCGGGCGTGGCGCTCGGCTGCTCCGTCGGGGTCTCCTCGGTGCCGCCGATCGGGTTCTCCACGAACTCCGGCGCGCCGGAGGGCTCTCCGCTGACCGCGAGGTCGAGCTCGAACGGCACGGCGATCGAGGGGTTCTCGTCGGTGTCCTCCAGGTACAAGGTCACCGTGTAGGCGCCGGCCTCGGAGCCGGCGAAGTTGGTGACGCCGTCGAGGTTCGCCAGGCTGATGGCTCCGGTGGTGACCGCCGGCTCGGTGGAGCCGTCGGTGAGCAGCAGCACGTCGTCGTTGATCGGCTGGTCGGTGGACGCGGCCTGGGCCGGGGCCCGGCTGGGGGAGTACACGTCCATGATCGTGTGCGGCCCGCCCGCGGCCGCCTCGCCGAGCGGCCCGTCCAGGGCGGGGTAGTGCGCGACGGCGTCGATCTGCTGGCCCCAGTCAGCCTCGACCGCGAAGGTCAGGGTCTCGCCCGGGACGATGGTGCCCTGGTAGCTGCCGGGCGTGAGCACCTCGGCATCGCCGAAGGACGTGCCGCCGGTGACCTCGGTGCGGGCTCCCTTGCTGGGACGCACCCAGGTGGCGGTCTTGGGGGCGGGCTGCAGCGTGTCGACGTTGGTGACGTCGGGCAGCTCGGTGACCTTGACCTCCATCGGCACCTCCTGCGCCGTGCCGCGGTAGGTGGCGGTCAGGATGAGCTCTTCGCTGGTGACGCAGGGGTCGTCGGGACCGGCGAAGACCGAGGCCACAGCGGCCTGGCTCACCAGCCGGTTGCTGCTGCCCACGCTCGTCGCCGAGCCGCAGGTGGCGCCGTCCGGGGTGGTCAGCCGGACGTCGACGTAGTCGGGACCCTGGCGGCTGGTGCGGAAGGCGACGCTGGTGAAGACCGTGGAGCCCTCCAGGGTCCGCTGCACGCGGTAGTGCTTCTCCGGAGCGGCGAGCTCGCCGCGGTCGAGCCAGTCGCCGGGCTCGATCTCGGGAGCCTGCTCGGGGGTGGCCGCACCGGTGACCGGGGTCCCGATCGCCGCATAGGGACGCGCCGCCCGTCGCGCCACCCGGATCAGCGAGTCGGCGAGCTCGTCCGCGCCGTCGACGTCGTAGTAGGTGCCGTTGCCGGCGCCGGCGACGCACTGCAGCTGCTTGCGTGCGGCGTCGTTGACGTCGAGGCCGACGACGTCGATGCGGACGTCCACGCCGTCCTTGGTGAGCTGACGGGCGACCACGCAGGGGTCGGGGTCGCAGGTGGGCTCGCCGTCCGAGACGAGGATGATGTTGCGCTTCCCCTCGCTGCCCAGGTCCTTGCCCGCCTCCTGCAGGGCGTAGCCCGTCGGCGTCTCCCCGTACGGCTTGTAGGCGTTCACGGCCTTGTTGAGCTCGCCGCGGTTGTCGGTGGCCGGCTCGACCACGACCTGGGAGTCGGTGCAGGCGCCGGCGTCGCGGGCGGAGAAGACCTTGGCGCCGTAGACGCGTAGCCCCACCTCCTGGTCGGCCGGCAGATCGGCCACGACCTTGCGCAGCGCCTCCTTGGCCGCCTCGATCTTGCTCTGCCCGCCGGGGGTCGACTCCTTCATCGAGCCCGAGGAGTCGAGGACCAGCATCAGTCGGCCGGGGTCATCCTCGGCTGCGGGGGCTGCGGGGGCTGCAGGGGCTGCGACCGGTGCGGCGGCAGGGGTCTCGGCGAGGACCGGGGCCGTGGGCACGACCATCCAGCCACTGACGGTGAGGGTCGCGATCGCGAGCAGGCGGATGGCTCTCGGAGCAGGCACGGTGGCCCCTTTCGCAGAGTCGAGGCGATTTGCAATAGGAAACTACGGAGTACTGTTGGCTCGCGTCAACCCGTTGCGTGATGCCTCGCCGTCGGGTGACCATCTGGACCACCATCGAGAAGCCAACGAAGAGGTGCCTCATGAACGCGGATGCGGAGGACCATGCTTCCCGGAACCGTGCCGAGCAAACGCGGTTGTACGGCGCGCCGTTGGGGGAGGTGGTCGACTCCCTCACCCAGCGCCTGAGCATCACCCGCGCGGCGTTGGCGGCGCTGCTCGGACTCTCGGCGCCGATGCTCTCCCAGCTGGCATCGGCTCACCGGCTGAAGATCGGCAACCCGGCCGCGGTGCAGCGCCTGCAGTGGCTGATGGAGCTCTCCGAAGACGTGGTGCGGGGCGAGTTGACCGCGCAGCAGGCGATGGAGACGGTCTCGGCCGACACGCCGGGCGGGGTGCTCACCCGCAGCTCCCAGCGGCTGCGCCGCGAGGGCGCGGGCGAGGTGCAGCAGGTGCTGCGGTGGGCGGGCACCCCCGAGGAGCACGAACGCGCCGCAGCGCTTCTCGAGGGGGAGTTCCCGGCCGTCGCCGAGGTCCTGCGCGTCTACGGAGCAGGTACGTCGGCCGATGCGGTGGCGCACTTCGAGCGTCACTTCCCCGCCTGAGGTGCCCAGTAGGACATGTCGAGCTGTGCCAGGATCGGACCCCGATGACGCATGAGTGAGGCGGTGGGTGTGGCTGAGGTGGTGGCGGGACGCTACGAGCTCGTCGATGTTCTCGACCGGGGTGGCGTCGGAACGGTGTGGCGGGCGTGGGACCACCGGGCGGGCGAGTTCGTGGCGGCGAAGGTCCTGCGCGCCTCCGACTCCGACGCGCTGATCCGGTTCGTCCGCGAGGCCAAGCGGCTGGTGGAGCATCCGCACGTGCTCGCGCCGCGCAGCTGGACCGGTGAGGACGACTGGGTGCTCTTCGCGATGGATCTGGTGCGGGGCGGGTCGGTGTCCACCCTGATCGGCGACTTCGGTGCCCTGCCCGAGGGGTGGGTCGTCGAGCTGGCGCGGCAGACGTCCGAGGCGCTGGCGGCCGTGCACGCAGCGGGGTTCGCGCATCGCGACGTGAAGCCCGCCAACCTCCTCCTGGACGCCACCGGCTCCGCTCAGCCACACCTGCGACTGTCCGACTTCGGCACGGCGGGGTCCTTCGACGGGCCGCGGCTGACCTCCAGCACCGCGGTTCTGGGCACGCCGGGATATCTGTCGCCGGAGGCGCGGCGGGGGGCGGATCCGGCGCCCGCGCAGGACATCTACGCGCTGGGGATGGCCATGCGCCACATGCTGGCGGGGTCGCTGGAGCCCGCCCGGCTCCCCGGGAGAGGCGGCGGGGAGCTCGCCGGGCTGATCTCGGCCATGACCGACCCGGACCCCTCGCGTCGTCCGGCCTCCGCACGCGAGGTGGTCGAGCGGCTCCACGAGCTGCCGGCGGCCGGTCGGCTGTCGCTGGGCGCGGACCCCGCCGCCCCGGTGGAGGTCTTCGACCACGTGCCGCCGCTGCCGACGCGGTGGTCCCTGCCCGGGCCCGAGCCCGAGCGCGGGGGACCCGGAGCGGTCGTGGTGCCTGCGGTGGGGCACGCCGCGACGAGTGACCCGGAGTCCTCGGGGCCGAGCGCCGCCACGATCACCATGCCGCGGATCGCCGAGGCGCCACGGGTGACGAGCGGAGTGGGGCGCGACCTGATGTGGGCGGGCCTGTTGGCGCTTCTCGGTCTGTCCCTGCTCGTCGCCTCGCTTCTGCTGGCGTGAGATAGAGGCGTTTGGCGCGGCTTTCCGTGGGTACGCTTTCGCCCGTTTGACGGACTCGCACCGAGGTCGGTCTGGATGAGCGGCGGGGGAACAGGAACTTGGCATCTTTCACGGTAGTCGCGTGCGGCTTCGCGGCGGCGCCTCTCGAGGCTCATCCCGCGCACCGCAAGGTGCTGCTGCTGCCGGACCCCACCTCCGCCGACTTCGTGGAGCAGGGCCTGGCGCTGTTGGCCAGCATCGAGACCGATCAGCCGGTCCTGCTGCTCCACGCCGGACGCCACGAGCAGGTGCGCAAGACTCGGGTGCTGCGCGCGCTGGCGCGCACGGTGGCGGTCCTGGGGGTCCCGCTGCCGGTGCCGCCCACCGGGCTGGCCGCGACGGCGACCTGGATGGCCACCCTGGCCGAGCGCCGGGTCCCCGCCGCGGTCGCCGTCGTACACCTCGAGCGTCAGCCCGCCGTCCTCCCGACGTTGGTGGTGACCACCTCGGCCGCCGGCCTCGAGATCGCGTGCGTCAAGCTGCGCCACCATGCCGTGTCCTGGGTGCCCGGCGTCACCTTCGGCCTCTCCGTGGGCCTCGGTGGATCGCGCATCGCCATCAACGGCGCCCCGGAGGTCGACTTCGGCAAGGACCAGCTCGATCGAGTGGTCCAGGGCAACCCCCAGCTGGGGAGCCGGATCGACTTCTCGCTGCCGCCGGTCGGCGAGACGGTGGAGCTCCCGGCGGGCGACCCCGCCACCTCGTGGTGGGGTCGCAAGCAGTTCTTCGAACAGACCCTGTTGCCCCAGGAGTTCCTGCCGACCCTGCAGCGCCTCTCACGTGAGCGCTTCGGGCGGTGCCCCGAATGTGGCGGCGTGGCGTCCGTGTCCTGTCTCTTCTGCAGTGCCCGAGAGGAAGTCGTGGTCGTATGAACCCCCGTCAACGTAGGGGAGTCCTGTTCCTCGCCGCCGCCATCGTGGGCGCCGTGGCGGTCTTCTTCGCCATCATCAGCTATGTCAACGACGTGGAGAGCCAGGTGGGCAACCGGGTGCCCGCCTACGTCGTCGTCGAGGACGTGGCCGCCTACCAGGAGCTGAGCGAGACCGACTTCGAGAAGGTCGAGATCCCCCAACGGTGGCTGCCCGACGGCACCGTCACGGACCTGGCCGACCTGATCGGCCAGGTGTCCGCGGCGCCGCTCACCGAGGGCACCCTGCTGCAGAACGCGAACCTCGTGCCGCGGCCCGGCCTGGAGGCGGGGCAGCGCGAGATCGCGATCCTCGTGGACGCCGAGACGGGCGTCGCCGGCAAGGTGCAGCCGGGTGACCGGGTCGACATCTGGGCCACCTTCGACGAGGGCATCACCGGCGTCGGACCTCGGACCAAGGTCATCGCCCAGAACCTGCTGATCCTGGACGTCGGGCTCACCGTGGCCCGCGAGAAGGCCAACTCGGCGGGCGGGATGACCCAGAACGAGGCGCTGCCGGTCACGTTCGCCACGGCGGAGGGGCAGGTCAAGGCCCTGACCTTCGCCGAGGCGTTCGCGTCCCAGACCCGCCTGGTCCTGCGTCCTCCGGGCGATGGGTCCGAGGTCGCCCCGGACAGCAAGACCTATGTGGAGACCTTCGAGAAGGGTGCCAAGTCATGAGCGCACGGGTGCTGCTCGGCATCGGGCAGGAGGAGCTGCGCAGCCAGACGGTCGCCACCTTCGCCGAGCTGGGCGACGACGTCGACGTGCTCGGCGTGGCGGAGACCTCCTCGGACCTGCTGCTCGCGGTGGACGCGGCGCAGGACCTCGACGTCGTGGTCGTCCACGACCAGATCGGCACGCTGCCCTACCTGGCGCTGGTGCGGGAGATCGTCACCCGCTCGCCGGACACCGCGGTGATGGTGATGACGGCCAGCCCGACGCTGTCCACCTACCAGGCCGTGATGGATGCCGGAGGGCGGGCCGTCATCGACTCGCCGCCCTCGCACGACGAGCTGTCCGCCCGCCTGCCCGGCATCCTGGACTGGCAGCGCCGGCTGCGTGCCATCTCCGGGCCGCCCTTGGGACTGAGCGGAGCAGACCAGGCGGGACGCCTCATCGCCTTCACCGGGGCCAAGGGCGGGGTCGGGACCAGCACGGTCGCCCTGCACGCGGCGCTCCTCGCCGCGGTGAGCAACCCCGAGCGGCGCATCTGCCTGATCGACCTCGACCTGCAGCAGCGCGGACTGCGTCAGATGTTCGACGTTTCCGCGAAGCGCACGATCGTCGACCTGGTGACGATCTCCGACGCCCTGACCGGGCGCAACCTGGACGAGGCGGTGATCGTTCACAAGAGCGGGCTGCGGGTGCTGATGTCGCCGCAGCAGGGTGAGCAGTCCGAGGACGTCTCGGGACCGGTCGCGCGCCAGATCATCGGCGCCGCCAAGGGCCACTACGACCTGATCATCGTCGATGCCGGCTCCGTGGTCAGCGAGGCCAGCGCGGTGGGCATGGAGTTCGCCGACGCGCTGATCATGGTCGCCACACCCGACGTGGCGTGCATCCGCGCCGTCCAGGACAAGCTCGACATGCTCAACCGCCTGCAGGTGGCCAAGAGCGGCGACGTCCAGCTGCTCTTCAACAAGGTCAACCCGCGCAACGAGGTCCAGCCCGAGTTCGGGGCCCGGATGACCTCCGCGGAGTCCCTGTCAGCGAGCATCCCGGAGGACTGGCGCAAGCTGGAGCCGGCCGCCAACGCGATGGCGCCGCTGGACGTCGCGGACGGGCCCTTCCGCCGGGCGATCCTGGCCCTCGGCCGGGAGCTGAACCTCGCGCTGCCCGCCGTCGCCGCGCCGCCGGTGGCCGCGGCTGCCGCCCCGCGCGGGAAGCTGAAGGTGAAGCCGCGGCGTCGCCGTGGCGACGAGGACGGCCAGGTGACGATCGAGGCCGTGGTCGGCATCGTCGTGGCGATGCTCATCCTGCTCCTGCTCATGCAGACGACGCTGCTGGCGATCGCGACCGTGTCCAGCCGCCGAGCGGCGGACGAGGCCGCGCGCACGGCGGTGCGCGGCGGCACCATCGCGGAGGTGCAGGAGGCGGCCGCGGATGCCGTGCCCGGCTTCTACGACGTCGAGGTGACCAGGATCGACGACACGACCTACAAGGCGACGCTGGAGGGCCCCACGCTCTTCCCGCTCGTCAACCGGCCCATCGCGGCCGATGGCTCGGCATCGAAGGAGGGGTCATGAGACGCGGACGGACACGCGACGAGCGCGGCCAGGCGGTCATCGAGATGATCGGGATCATCCCGATCGTCGCGCTGATCGTCGGCGCCATCATCCAGCTCTTCCTGGTGGGGTACGGCGCGGTGGCCGCCGAGTCCGCCTCGCGGATGGCCGCCCGCGAGGCCAGCAAGGGAACGACCCACAACATCGCCGAGCAGATGGCCGAGGACGACGTCATCGACCTGCTCGGAGCCCGTACCGACGTCTCCTCGGGCAACCTGAGCGAAGCCGGGGACGAGCCGTCGGTCACCGGTGGCGGTGGCGGCGACCAGGTCTCGGCGCGGACCTCGGTCAAGGTGCCGTTCCTCGGCATCGGCGTGCGGGGCCTCGACTTCGAGATCACCCGCTACGCCGTCATGCCGAAGGTCGAGGACTGAGCGCGTGAGCCTGAGAGACCGCAAGGGCGAGGTCCAGATCGACTCGGTCGTCAACGACAACGGCGTGACCTACCTGAAGGGACTCCTGCTCGAGGAGGTCGACCTCGGCGAGCTGTCGGCGCTGACCGAGGAGCAGCGCCGGGCCCGCCTGGAGCGGGTGGTCGGCACCCTGCTGACCCGGGAAGGGCCGCTGCTCACCAACCGCGAGCGCAACATCCTGGTCCGTCGCGTCGTGGACGAGGCACTCGGGCTGGGCGTCCTCGAGCCGCTCCTGCGCGACGAGACCATCACCGAGATCATGGTCAACGGACACGAGAAGATCTTCGTGGAGCGGGCCGGCAACATCCAGCAGCTGCCGCTGAGCTTCTCCTCGGTCGAGCAGGTCTACCAGGCGATCGACCGGATCGTGGCCGGCGTCAACCGCCGCGTCGACGAGTCGAGCCCGATGGTGGACGCCCGGCTCCCCGGGGGTGAGCGCGTCAACGTCATCGTCCCCCCGCTGGCGGTCGACGGTCCCACCATCACCATCCGTCGCTTCCCGCGCCCGTTCTCGATCGCCCGGCTGATCGAGATGGATGCCCTGGACGAGCCCACGTCCCGCCTGCTGTCGGCGATGGTGAAGGCGGAGCTCAACATCGTGGTGTCGGGCGGCACCGGATCCGGCAAGACCACGATGCTGAACGCGCTCTCCTCCTTCATCCCCGCCGACGAGCGCATCGTCACCATCGAGGACGCCGCCGAGCTCGCGCTCCAGCAGAACCACGTCATCCGGCTGGAGACCCGCCCGCCGAACGTGGAGGGCAAGGGCGAGGTCACCATCCGTGACCTGGTGCGCAACTCGCTGCGGATGCGTCCCGACCGGATCATCGTCGGGGAGACCCGCGGCGGCGAGGCGCTCGACATGCTCCAGGCCATGAACACCGGTCACGAGGGCTCCCTGGCCACCATCCACGCCAACACCGCCGAGGACGCGTTGCTGCGCTTCGAGACGCTGTGCACCATGTCGGAGGTGCAGCTGCCCGACGCGACGCTGCGCGACCAGATCAACAGCGCCATCGACTGCGTGGTTCAGCTCAGCCGGCTGCCGGACGGCAGCCGCCGCCTCACCGAGGTGGTCCTGCTCGTCTCGCGTCACCGCGACGACTACAAGATGCACCCGGTGTTCAGCTTCGTGCCCGACCCGTGGCTCGGCGACGGCAAGGTCACCGGCACGTCGACCTACCACTCGCTGCCGCAGCGCTACGCCGAGCGGATCCGGCTGTCCGGCATCGCGGTCCCCGACGAGTTCACCTCGGCGCCGCCGCCTCCGGAGCACGACCGGTGACCATCCTTGGCATCGTCCTGATGCTCCTGGCGACCCTGACGCTCGTCGTGGTGGGCGTCGGCGTGCTGGTCAAGGAGCAGGACCGGCGACGCTCGCTGGCCTTCGTCGTGTCCCAGGACCGCTCCCCGGCCCTGGCACGGCTGCGCCGCGGCCTCGAGCGCCGGGTGCTGCGGACCCGGTTCGGCAAGCGGCTCCGTTGGGGTCTGGACAACGCCGACCTGAAGTGGCCGGTCGCGGACGCCGTCATCATCGGGACCCTCATCGCCGCGCTGGCAGGCGTGATCAGCTACGGAATGGGCGGGCCGGTCCTCACCGTCATCGTCCTGTCGTTGCTGGGGATGGGCGCGCGGGCGTGGCTGAAGCGTCGCGAGGAGGCGCGCTTCTCGAAGTTCATCGACCAGCTGCCCGACCTGGCGCGGCTGCTCGCCAACGCGGCCAGCGCCGGGCTGTCGCTGCGGGCCGCCCTGGCCGTGGCCGCCCAGGAGACGGTGGAGCCGACGCGTGGCGAGCTGCACCGCGTCAACGAGGAGCTCGCCCTGGGGTCGTCGCTCGACGACGCCCTCGAGCGGATGGGCAGCCGGCTGCCCTCGCGGGAGCTGGCGGTGCTGGTCAACGTGCTGGTCATCCAGTCCCGGGCCGGCGGCAAGATCGTGACGGCCCTGCAGGGCATCACCGAGGCGCTGGAGATCCGCCGCGACCTCCGCCGTGAGGTCGCCACGCTCGTGGCCGGCTCCAAGGCCACCGTCCTCGCCGTCTCCGCGCTGGGGGGCGGGATGGTGGTCCTGGTGCACAACTCGGTCGAGGGCGGCCTGCGTGGGCTCCTCGCGAACCCGGTCGGGCTCTTCCTGTTCGTCTTCAGCCTGGGCCTGTTCCTCTTCGGGATGGTCCTGGTCCGCAAGGCAGCCAAGGTGGAGATCTGATGGCGCTGCTGCTCGGCACCGTGGGCCTGTGCCTCGTCGCGCTCGCCGCCCGCGGGTGGACCTTGATCCGTGAGCCCGGCGTGGACACCAGCGCCTTCAGCGCCTACGCGGACGCCGCTCCGCGCCGCGAGCGTACGAGCCTGGTGGGGAAGCTCCTGGTGTTCCTCGACCGCGCCATCGGCGGCCGGGTGTTGGGACAGATGCCCGCCGAGTCGCGTCGCAAGGTCAGGGCGGCGATCGCCCGGGCCGGGTCCCCGGAAGGCTTCACGGTCGAGAGCCTGATCCAGCGCCAGGCGACCTGGGCGGCTCTGGGCCTGGTGGCCGGGATCATCCTGCTGCTGCAGGGGCAGGTGCTGGGGATGCTGATCCCGGTGCTCGGCTGGTTCTTCCCCCGGCTCACCCTCTACACCGCGGCACGGCGTCGCGCCTCGGCCATCGAGCGCGAGCTGCCCGACTTCCTCGACGTGCTCTCGGTGACCATCAGCGCCGGCCTGGGCTTCCGCTCCGCCCTGCGACGGGTCTCCTCGCTGGTCGAGGGTCCGGTCGCCGAGGAGATGCTGGTGACGCTGCGTCAGATCGACCTGGGGGCCAGCCGGCGGGCCGCCTTCACCGAGCTGCGCGAGCGGACAACGGCTCCGTCACTGCACAACTTCGTCACGGCCTTCCTGCAGGCAGAGGAGCTGGGCACGCCGATCACCGGATTCCTGGAGACCTACGCCAAGGAGCTGCGACGCACCGCGGGCCAACGCGCGCGCACCGCCGCGGCGCGCGCGAACCCGAAGATCAGCCTGATCCTGACGCTGATCATCATGCCGGCGCTCTCGATCTTCATGATCGGCTCCCTGGTGCTGATGGCGTTCTCGGAGGCCTGAGTCGTGGCCACCTTGCAGCTGATCCCGCACTCGGACGAGTTCGAGCGCGTCCAGACCCTCAGCGAGGTCGCCAAGATCCTGCTCGACATCCGGATCGTGTGCTGCCTGCTGGTCACGCTGTGGCTGGCGTGGATCCCCGAGCTGCACGCCGCAGCGCTCGCCCTGGTCGCTGCCAGCGCCTGGCTGCTGATGGTGCTGCTGCGCTGGGAGAGCTTCGGGCTGACGCTGTGCACCCACCCCTTCATCCTGGCCGTGGATGCGATCGTGTGTCTGTTCGTGCTGCACCTCACCGAGCCGGTGAGCCCGATGCTCCTGGTGCTGGGCTCAGGAGCAGTGCTCTCGGGGCTCTGCCTGGGCCGCAGGGGCGCCTGGGTGTTCGCGCCGGTGCTCGCCGGAGGGTGGTGGTTCGTCTTCTCCTTCAGCACCCCCGAGTCGCTGCGCGCCGAGGACTCCTTCAACGCGCTGGTGGTGGTGCCGGTGCTGCTGGTCGGCTCGCTCTTCCTCGGCACCGGCATCAGGGAGGTGATCCTGCGGGCCGCCGAGACCGAGCGCGATCGGCGGCGGCAGAACCACTTCGCCGGCGTGGCCGAGGAACGGGCCAGGTTGGCTCGCGAGATGCACGACTCCCTGGTCAAGACCCTGCACGGCGTGGCGCTGCTCGCGGACACGCTGCCGGCGTGGCTGGAGCGCAGCCCGGACCGGGCTCGTCAGCACGCGGCCGCGATCAGCGAGCAGCTGCTCCAGGCCTCCAAGGACTCGCGGGCCCTGATCCTCGCGATGCGCCGCGCCCGCGGTGAGTCGGGGGTCGCCGAGCAGGTGCCGGAGGCCGTCGAACGGTGGTCGCTGAGCACCGGTCGCCGGACGGCGGTGCAGGTCAGCGGCGAACCCGATCTGTCGACCGAGTCGACCTACGAGCTGGTGGCGCTGCTCAACGAGGCGCTGGAGAACGTCGCTCGGCACACCCCCCCGACCACCGGAGTGGAGGTCTGCCTGGCCGAGAGCCCGGGATGGGTCGAGCTGACGGTCAGCGACGACGGTCCGGGCACCGATCTCGATCTCAACGGTCCCGGAACCCCGCGGCCGGGGCACTTCGGGGTGACCGGGATGCGCGAGCGGGCCGCCCGGGTGGGCGGAGCCCTCAGTTTCACCAGCAGCTCGACCGGCCCCACGACGGTTCACGTGCGTCTGCCGGCTGCCCTGCCCGACGAGGAGGAGTGGTACTAGATGAGCGTTCGCGTGCTGATCGCCGATGACAATCCGGTGGTCCGGATGGGGCTCACCAGCCTCCTGGAGCTGGAGGACGACATCGAGGTGTGCGGCGAGGCCAGCTCCGGTCCCGAGGCGCTCGCGCTGGCCCAGGCGCAGCGGCCCGACGTGGTGCTGCTCGACGTACGGATGCCCGGCGGGAACGGGCTCGACGTCCTCGCCGACCTCCAGGAGGTCAGCCGGGTGCTGATGCTGACCTACTCCGACGAGCCGGCGATCGTGTCGCAGGCGCTGACGGGGGGAGCCACCGGCTACCTGGTCTACGGCACCTTCGACAGCGCCGAGCTGGCGGTCGCGATCAAGGACACCGCCTGCGGGAGTGTCCGGCTCTCCCCACCGGCGGCCGCGGTGCTGCTCAGCGGGCCGCTTCGCCGCCCGGAGCCGGCCGCCGCCGACCCGGGCGGCACCGCGGTGGCCACCGTCCTCGACGCCGCGGTGATGCAGCGCTTCCACCTCTCCCGCCGGGAGCGGGAGATCGCCCAGGAGATGGTGCTGGGCAAGACCAACACCGAGATCGCCGCCTCGCTCTACATCGAGGAGAAGACGGTCAAGAACCACATCAACCGCCTCTTCGCGAAGCTGGGCGTCACCAACCGCTCGGCCGCCATCTCGCTGCTGCTGGGTCTGCGCTCCGTCTAGGCCTCACCCACGGTCGGGGCCCGGATTGGGCCCGGGTGATTGGGCCCGGAATTGGGCCCGCGGGCCCGAGGCGATCCGGCCCTTCCTGCGTAGCGTTCAGGTCGTCAGCAAGGGACGGGCAAGCCACTCGGACCACGACGACCCACATCTCTCTCACGACACCAGGAGCAACCATGAACCAGTTCGCAGCCACCCTGCAGGCCACCCTCCACGTCTTCAGCCAGAACCTCCAGACCCGGCGCGACGAGGCGGGCCAGACCACCGCCGAGTACGTCGGCATCCTGGCGTTCGTGGCTCTGCTGGCCGTCGCGGTGATCGGTTTCGCCACCCCCATCGGCGACCAGGCCAACACCATCATCACCTCGGCCTTCGACAAGATCTCCGAGAAGCTCGGCTGATTCATGCGCACTCGCGCCACTGGGGAGGAGGGCCAGGTCTACCCGGCCCTCCTCCTCGCGGTCATTGGTGGGTTCGCCATCGCGGTGACCTTCGTGGCCCTGCAGAACCTGCTCGACCAGACCGGCCGAGCAGACACCGCGGCCGACGCCGCGGCATTGGCGGTGGGAGCCGAGCACAAGGACCACGTCGAGTCGATGCTCAAGCTGGAGTCGGTCTTCGGCACCGGCGGGAGCCTCACCACCTTCCTCCAGAGCTTCGGATCCGCGCCCGCCGTTCAGGTTGCGGCGCGAGAGTACGCCGAGGCGAACGGTGCCGAGGTCGACGGCCTCGTCTCCTTCCGGGGCTACGACCCGGTGAAGCGCCAGTGGACCTACGAGGTGACCACCCGTCAGCTCGACACGGTCAAGGGCGGCGACGCCGAGGCCCGCTCCCGGAGCCGCTCGAAGGTCGCGGTCGCGATCTCGGGAGGCCTGTGCAGCGATCTGAGCGGCTTCATGATCGGCGGCTCCTGCATCGGGCTGACCGAGTACCTGGAGTCCTGCGTGGAACCACCTCCGCCACCGCCGCCACCTCCGCCGCCGCCGAGCCCCTCGGACCCCCCGGGCCCCGGCGGCCCGAAGGAGACCCAGAAGCCTGAGCCGGAGGAGCCCGAGGAGCCGGAGCCGTTCGAACCGGCCGGCTTCTGCGCCACGAACCTTGGTGATCTTCTGCAGTGGGACATCCACCTCATCCAGTGACACCGGCACCCCAGCGCCACACGGCACACCTAGTCAGGAGACGCACCATGTACCCATTCGGAGGCCGGAGGCGGCGCGGGGAAGACGGCGCGACCACCGCCGAGTACGTCGGCATCCTGGCCTTCGCGGCGCTCCTGGCGATCGCGGTGATCGGCTTCACGACCCCGATCTCGGGGCAGAGCAAGCAGATCATGTCGAGCGCCTTCTGCAAGATCGGTGGGACGCTCGGCGGTGCCGGCTGCTCCAACAGCGAGCTGCCCTCCTACGTCCCCACCGATTGCACGGTGTCCTCCAACGGCAAGCAGTACGGCGGCTCGGTGTCGGTCGTCGCCACCGTCGGCGGCGACAGCGGCTACACGCTGCTGAAGATCCGGGAGCGCCAGGACGACGGGTCCTTCAAGGACACCTATGTGGTGAGGACGTCGGGAGAGGTCAACGGGAGCTACGAGTTCGGTCCCAAGGCGGGGGCTGACGTCAACACCGGCAAGGGCGGGGTCGACGCGAGCAAGGGCGCCAGCGTCAACATCTCCGGGAACGTCAGCACCGGGAGCAACTTCAAGTTCGACTCGCTCGAGGAGGCGCGGGAGTTCGCCGAGAAGAACAAGGACAACTTCGGCGGCGTCGTGGGCGGCGTCGAGGGCGGGCCCGAGGCGGAGTCCACCTACTACCAGGCCGGCGGAGGCGTCGATGTCTCGGGTGACGCGGGGCCACTGAAGGGCTCGGGCGGTGGCAAGGCCGTCCTCGGAGTGGAGACGTACAAGAACGGAAACACCAAGTTCACGATGGCACTGACTCTCGAGGCCGCTGCCGAGCTGGGCATCCCCGTCCCCTCGGACATGATCGCAGCGAACGCCGCGGGCAACATGGCACTCTCGGTGACGACGGACGTGACCTTCGACAAGGACGGCAAGCTCGTCTCGATGGCCGGCGAGATCTCGGGCCAGGCGAAGGGATCGGCGAACGTCAAGCTCGGTCCCGGCCACGGCAAGCCGGAGCCCGGTACCACCAACGACGTGCTCAACCTGCCGAGCCTCACCGTGGGAGCCGGCGGCAAGGTGAGTCTCGGATTCTCGACCACGTTCGACGATGAGGGACGCAGCCAGCTCTCCGAAGCCGTGGGCGACTTCGTCACCGGGGGAGGGCTCGGCGAGGACGCCCAGGCGGCCATCACCGACCAGTTCGCCAACCACTCGCAGTACACGTTCACCCAGGGCACGGTGGACGAGAGCCGAGAGGAGTGGGGCGGTAAGGTCAAGGTGATCGCAGTCACCGTCGGCGCCGAGGGGCACGTCGTGACCACCGACGAGACGACGACCGGTGGCTGGTACTACAACCCCGTCACCGGCACCTGGGAGGAGAACCTCGCATGCGGATGACCTCGAGGGCACATGCGCTGCTCGGTGCGGCTCTCGCCGCGCTCCTGCTGCTGACCGGCTGTGGTGGAGAGGACGTCGAGGTGTCGGACGCATTGGTCTCGACCGCCCCCGATGAGTTCAAGATCGTCGAAGAGGATGGCGCCTCCTACGCGGCGGGCCACGGGATCGTGGTCACGATGGCCGAGGACTGGGTCGATTATGAGCCCGAGATCGAGAGCATCGAGGGCACTACCTGGGAGTGGGCCGTCGGCCAGCCGATCGAGACGACGCCGTTCCCCGCCGGACTGCAGTTCTCGATGGGCCAGCCCGACAAGGGCGCTCAGCTGGATGCCGGGATGGCCACCGCGGCCGAGAAGATCGCCGAGCTCTCGTCCGGCTACGAGCTCCTGGACAAGGGCGACGCGGACGTGCCGGGTGCCGAGGCAGCCGAGTTCCTCAGGTTCCGACGGAACCTGGACTACAACGGTGAGGAGTACCCGGTGGAGCAGGTGACGCTGATGATCCAGCTGTCGGACGACACCTCCTCCAGCATCCGCTTCATCGCCCCCGAGGGGGAGTGGGACTCGCTGATGAAGAAGGCCTACGACTCCGTGAAGGTCACCGCGGGATGATCACGCGCCCGATCGCGGTGACCCGTGGGGTGCTGGCGGCAGCCGCCATCGGCGTGGTCGGAGCCGGGATCGTCATCCTCGGCTTCTCCGTCGCCGGGGCGGATCGGACGATCAGCGACGTCCAGGGCGTCGGCTCCCGGGTGAACGTGCTGTGGTGGGGCTCCACCGCCTTCGTGGCCTGTGCCGCGATCCTGGCCGGTGTCATCGCCGGTGGGATGGCGTTGACGGGGGCGGGGCTGTCCTCGCCCGGACAGGCGGTGCTCACGGTGGCGACACCCCTGGCGCTGCTGACGGCGGCGAGCGTGGGGACCGCCTCCGGCCTCGGCTGGCTTGCCGACCGCACGGCGATGCCGGTCGGGGTGGGGTGCGCCATCGGCTTCGTGGGGGGCGCGCTCTACGTGATCCAGCGAGGCGTCATCGACCAGTCCTCGCAGTTCTCGACCCACCAGGAGCTTCCTCCCAGCAGAGCATGGGGAAGTCGCTGAGCGTGACGAGACGAACGTGCCGGTCACCGTGGCCGCGGTGAGCCGCCGAGACCGCCGGCGGCGCCTGCTCGTCTCGGTGCTTGCCGGCCTGCTGGTGGCGTTCGGGCTGGTCGCCCCGGGTCGGGCGAGCGCGCCGACCGACGCGGACCTGCGGGTGCTGGTCGTGCTGGACGTCTCGGGATCGATGCAACGCGACGGCGGGCACGGGCAGTCGCTGCTCGACGGCGCACGCCGGGCCCTCTCGGAGCTGGCGTTCTCGCTTCCTCGCGCCTCGAGCATGGGGCTGCGGGCCTACGGCTCGGACTACGCCGGCGACGACCGGGCCGAATCGTGCCGCGACTCGCGGCTGCTGGTGCCGCTGGCCCCGACCAGGCCGGCCCGGGTGGTCGCCGCGGCCGGTCGTCTGAGCCCCACCGGCGACACCCCGATCGGGTACGCCCTCACCCGGGCCGCCGACGACTTCACCCAGGGCGCCGGAGCCCGGGACGTGATCGTGCTGATCAGCGACGGCGAGGACAACTGCAGCACCCGTCCGCCGTGCGAGATCGTGAAGGACCTGAAGCGCAACGGCCTCGAGGTGCGCATCGAGACCGTCGGTGTCGCGCTCGGCCGGACCGGCAAGGCCCGCAGTCAGCTGCGCTGCATCGCCGACGCCACAGGCGGGGACTACTACGACGCCGAGAACTCCGACGCGCTCAGCGCGGCGCTGCGGCGGATCAGCCAGCAGGCGACGGGCCGGCTCGGGACCGGGCGTGCCGTCGAGGCGAGTCCGCGACGGGCGAAGGCCAGGATGATCACGCCCGGGGCCTACCGGATCACGCTGGCGCCGGGTGGCTCCGCCTGGTTCCGGTTCGACGCGCCGGTCGGCGCCCGGCCCCGGGTCCTCGCCACCATCGAGGGCGGTGAGCGGACGACGATGCCGCGAGAGCTCAGCAGGTGCCCGTCCTGGCGCGCCGAGCTGCGCAACCGGGCCGGCGAGGGCTACGTGTACCCGCCGTACGGCAACTCGGGAGTCTTCGACGGCGTGGACTTCGGCTCGACGGGAGCCTCCACCTCCCATCCGCTCGAGGAGAGCTCGACCGGCATCGACTACGCGGGCCCGTGGACCATCCGGCTGGCGCTGGGCGTCGACCGGGAGAACGAGCTTCTCGAGTGTGCCAAGTACCTGGCGCCGCGCCGGTACAACGTCCGGTTCTCGCTGGACTACGACGGCCTGGATCCGCAGTCCGAGCAGTCCGAGCAGCCGGTGGACCCGGGGGAGCCGGTGACGCCTCAGCCCGACCCGAGCACCGCGCCGCTGGTCCCCTCGCCGAGCGTCCCGCCGGCGTCACCGGGGCCCTCGGCTGCCGACAAGTACCGGCGGCCCGTCTCGGAGTCGGAGGCGCCGACGTGGCGCGCGCCGGTGCTCGCCGGCTTCCTGGCCGTCGGCACGATCGGGCTGGGGGTGCTGCTCTACCGGATCAGACGGCGTCGTGCGCGCGGCTGGTGAAGTCGATCCGGGACCCCTGGGTGAGACCCCAGGTCTCGAACGCCCCGGCCTCGGCCTCCAGGACGCCCTTGCTGCGCCATGACCACGGTCCGAGCCGGCCCGGCTGCATGGTGGCGACATGGATGGCGACGTGCTCCTTGTCCAGGTAGGCGACGTCGATCGCGAACTTCATCCGATAGGTGTGCACCTGCCGCGCCGGGGCCAGCCACAACGCGCCCTCCAGGCCGGTCCGGCCCAGGAGGCCCTTGCTGCGCGTGCGCGCGGTCGTGGCAAGCTCCACGAAAGCGACGTCACGCCCGTCGACGGTGAGGCGGTGCACGAAGAGTCCCCCTGCTTGGTGATGGTCGGTTCCGGCTGGTCCTCTCGCTCACGGACCGCTGGTGTAGTCCGTGGTGCCGCCCGTCCAGTTCGCGGTGGTCGAGTGCGACGGATCGTGACGCCAGTCGGACTGGGGGCTGCGCCGCACCAGGTCTCCGCGGCGGATCCGCCGGAAGATCGAGACGAACAGCGCCAGCACGCAGCCGGCGACGACCACGAAGACCCCGGCGATCAGGCCCACGATCCCAACGACACTCAAGTCCATGGCCAGTCCTCTCGTCACGGGTCAGTGCGCACAGGCTACGGGCAACGCGCTACTTTCGGGCGGTGAGCGTCGAGGTGTTCGTGCCGGTCGAGCGGATCGGGCGGTGGGTGGCCAACTTCGGCCAACGGCACGGGACCACCGCGCTGGCCTGCTCCGACGGTGCTCTGCGGGGGGTGGCCGAGGACGGGTCCACGTTCGTGGCGCGCCTGCCCTTCGCCGCGACGTACGACGGGGAGCCGGGCGCGGCGGGCCTCGCCGAGGCGTGGCGCCCTCCCGAGTTGTGGGGGATCCTGCTCGTCCGCAGGGGCGGATTCGCCGTCGCCCGACTGGCCGGGGACAGCATCGTCGCGTCCAAGGTGGGCCAGCGCCACGTCCAGGGGCGGACCAAGGCGGGCGGACAGAGCCAGCAGCGCTTCGCCCGCCGGCGCGACAACCAGGCCCGCCAGGCCTACGAGGCGGCGGCCGAGCACGCCGCGCGGCTGCTGGTCGCGGTGCCCGTGCTGGTGACCGGAGGGGACCGTCCGGCGGTCCGGGAGGTGCTCGAGGACCCGCGCCTGGCGCACCTCGAGGTGGTGGCGCCCTGGCTCGCCGTACCCGACCCGCGGCGCGGCGTGCTGGAGAGCGCGGTGCGCGACGCCTGCGCGATCCGGGTCGAGGTCACCAACCGCGGCTGAGCGTGCGGGACAGGCCGGCCTCCGTCGTGGAGATCTGCGGCGATCCGAGGCCGCGTTCTGTCAGGATGTGCCCATGTGGCAGCCCGAGCCCGGCTGGCGCCGCCTCCCGGCGGGCCCCTCCGCGTCGACGCAGGGAGTGTGGGCGTTCGACGAGGCGGGCCGGGAGCTGGTCGCCAAGCGGCTGCGCGCCCCGGGCCCCGACGACCCGGCTGAGCTCTCGGACCCGCGCCACCCCGCCTACTGGCGCCGCGAGGCCGACGCGGCCCTCGACCGGGGGACCGAGCGGACCCCCGGGCTGCGCAGCGCGGCGGCGCTCCGGGTGGACGAGGACCACGAGGGCGTCACGCTGGTCCACGAACTGGTCGAACTGGCGGACAACCCCGGCCTGTTCACGGCCCGCGCCCTGGGACGGTTCGCCGGTGCGCAGCTGGGGGAGCGGCCCTGGCTGAGCCGGGGACAGCTGCGCAGCCGGCTGCGTCCGGTGGAACGCCGCGGCGGTTGGACGGTCCTCGCCCGGACCACGGTCGCCGACGTCGCCCACCATCTGTGGTCGCGGCGCGAGGTGCTCCTCGCGCGCCTCGACGAGCTTCCGCAGGTGGCGCAGCACGGCGACCCGGTGCCGGCGAACCTGCGCGGGCGGCACGGTGACGACGTCATCGCCATCGACTGGTCGGCCCTGGGCCGAGGACCCGTCGGCGCCGACCTCGGCTACTTCGCCCTGTCCACCCGGGAATCGCTCGAGCCGCTGCTCGCGGCGTACCTGGGCGGGCTGCCGAGCGGGCTCGCCACCGCCGAGCAGGTGCTGCTGGCGGCGCGGGCGGTGTCGGTCTTCACGGTGCTCACCCGCGCCGACTGGGCGCTGTCCCGCGCGGCCGACGGCGAGGGCGCGCTGGCCGGGAAGTTCCGGCACCCCTCGGTGGCGCCGGCGCTCCAGGCCCTGCAGCGGCAGGCGGCGCACATCGAGGCGTTGTTGTGAGGTGCGCCGTCCCTGTTGCTTTCACGAGTTAACTCGTGAAACCCGCACATCCCACGTGAAGGAACACGTGGGAAGTGCGGGTTTCGTGTGGCCAGTGGCCTCGAGCGGGAGAGAGCGGCGACTAAGGGGTGCGCACGGCCCAGGTGTCGCAGCTCTCGAGGGTGCCGCGCTCGTAGCCGGTGCGGAACCACTTCATCCGCGACGCCGCGGAGCCGTGGGTCCAGGACTCCTCGTTGGTCTGGCCCTGGGTCTTCTGCTGGATCCGGTCGTCGCCCACCGCCTCGGCCGCCTCGATCGCCAGGCGGACGTCCTCGTCGGTGACCTCGGCGAACAGCCGGGACCCGGCCGCGTCCTCGGTGGAGGTGGCGGCGGCGGTCCACATCCCGGCGTAGCAGTCGGCCTGCAGCTCCAGGCGTACGGCGTCGCTGCGCGGGCCCTGCTGGGTCCGGACCCGGCCCATCGTCCCGCTCAGGTTCTGCAGGTGGTGTCCGTACTCGTGGGCGAGCACGTACGCCTCGACGAAGCCGCCGTCCGGGCCGCCGAGCTGGCGCTCCAGGACGGTGTCGAAGAACGCGGAGTCGAGGTAGATGCCCTGGTCGGCGGGGCAGTAGAAGGGGCCGACCGCCGAATCGGCGCGACCGCACGCGGTGTCGACCGCGCCGGTGAACGTGGCCATCGTGGCGGGCCGGAAGGCCACGTCGCCCTGCCGGGGCAGCGTGTCGGCCCAGTAGTCGTAGAGCGAGTTCTCGATCGCGACCCGGGCACAGTCGGCGCTCTCGTTAGCGTCCGCGCCCGTGGTGCAGCCGGCGTAGCGCTCCCGGTCGGCCTGCGCGACCCGGCTGGTGTCGACGCCCGACGTCGCCGTACCGCCCCCACCCTCGCCGCCGCCGACCAGCTGCAGGACCACGAAGACGATGATCAGCACCACCACGCCGCCGATGCCGCCGCCGGCCACCCCGCCGGGGATCGGCAGTCCGCCGCTCGCGCGGGCGGAGCGGCCACCGCCGCCGCGGTTGGAGACGCGGCCGGTGTCGAGACGAGCCTTGGGGTTGAAGCGCATCTGCGCATGATCGCACCCCGCTCTGGCGATGCGGGACGGGCCCGCGCCAGCGCGTAGGGTGGAGACGATGATGCGCGCGGGCCGATCGGCCTCCCGATGGCCCCGCATCCCTTCCCAGCCTGCAGAAAGCTCACATGATCACGGCACAGCAACTCGAGGTGCGCGCCGGTGCGCGCCTGCTCATGGAGAACGTCAGCTTCCGGGTCGCGGCCGGTGACAAGGTGGGTCTCGTCGGGCGCAACGGCGCCGGCAAGACCACCCTCACCAAGATCCTCGCCGGTGACGCGCTGCCCGCCTCCGGCCAGGTGCTGCGCTCGGGCGAGATCGGCTACCTGCCCCAGGACCCGCGCATCGGCGACCCCGAGGTGCTCGCGCGCGACCGGATCCTCTCGGCCCGCGGGCTCGACGACGCCGTACGGCGGATGCGCCAGTCCGAGGAGCAGATGGGCAGCGACGACCTGAAGGTCCGCGAGAAGGCGATGCGCCGCTACACCCGCGCGGAGGCCGACCTGCACGCCGGCGGCGGGTACGCCGCGGAGTCCGAGGCGGCCCAGATCGCGAAGAGCCTCGGCATCGAGGACCGGCTGCTCGGCCAGCCGCTGAAGACCCTGTCCGGTGGCCAGCGCCGCCGCGTCGAGCTGGCCCGGATCCTGTTCTCCGAGGCCGAGACGCTGCTGCTCGACGAGCCGACCAACCACCTCGACGCCGACTCCATCGTCTGGCTGCGTGAGTTCCTGCGCACCCACAAGGGCGGCCTGATCGTGATCAGCCACGACAACGGGCTGCTCGAGGCGACGGTCAACAAGGTCTTCCACCTGGACGCCAACCGGGCCGAGATCGACATCTACAACATGGGCTGGAAGGCCTACCTCACCCAGCGTGAGACCGACGAGCGACGTCGCAAGCGCGAGCGGCAGAACACCGAGCGCAAGGCCAGCACGCTGATGGACCAGGCGAACAAGATGCGGGCCAAGGCGACCAAGGCCACCGCCGCCCAGTCCATGCTCAAGCGCGCCGAGAAGATGATGGCCGGGCTCGAGGGCGAGCGTCAGGCCGACCGGGTGGCGAAGATCAAGTTCCCCTCGCCCGCCCCCTGCGGCAAGACCCCGCTGATGGGCACCGAGCTGTCGAAGTCCTACGGCTCGCTGGAGGTCTTCACCGACGTCGATCTGGCCATCGACAAGGGCTCGCGGGTCGTCATCCTCGGCCTCAACGGCGCCGGCAAGACCACGATGCTGCGGATCCTCGCCGGCGTCGACCAGCCCGACACCGGCAAGGTCGTCCCGGGCCACGGCGCGAAGCTGGGCTACTACGCCCAGGAGCACGAGACGCTGGACGTGAACCGGACGGTGCTGGAGAACCTGCGCACCGCCGCGCCCCAGCTCGCGGACGCCGAGGCACGCTCGGTGCTGGGCTCCTTCCTCTTCTCCGGCGACGACGCCAACAAGCCGGCCGGCGTGCTGTCCGGTGGCGAGAAGACCCGCCTGGCCCTGGCCATCCTGGTCGTATCCAGCGCCAACGTGCTGCTGCTCGACGAGCCCACCAACAACCTCGACCCCGCCTCGCGCGAGGAGGTGCTCGCCGCCATCCGCAGCTACGAGGGGGCGATCATCCTGGTCACCCACGACGAGGGTGCGGTGCGCGCCCTCGAGCCGGACCGGGTGCTGATCCTGCCCGACGGCGAAGAGGACCTCTGGAGCGACGAGTACGCCGACCTGGTCAGCCTCGCCTGAGCTGAGCTGAGCTGAGCTGAGCCGGGCGGGCGCGGCGCGGGCAAGGTGAGCCCAGCCTGACCTGCGGCCCGGCGAGGGGGCTTCCTAGACTGCGGCCCATGACTCCCGAACAGCTCACCTCCGCCGGCCTGCGTCTCGAGATCCAGGGGCCGGTGGCCACCCTGACGCTGAACCGGCCGGAGGCCCGCAACGCCCAGACGCCCACCATGTGGCGGGCGATGGCGCAGGTGGGGGAGTCGCTGCCCGAGGACGTCCGGGTGGTGGTCGTGCGCGGCGAGGGGCACAGCTTCTCCGCGGGCCTGGACCGCAAGATGCTCGACCCCGCGGGCGGGGACGGCGAAGAGACCGTGGCCTCGCTGCTGGCGCTGCCCGACGAGCAGATCTCGGCGACCATCGACGACTACCAGCGCGGCTTCACGTTCCTGCGCGACCCTCGCTTCGTCTCGATCGCCGCGGTGCAGGGATACGCCATCGGCGCCGGCTTCCAGCTGGCCCTCTCCTGCGACCTGAGGGTGCTCGCCGACGACGCGCAGCTGTGCATGAAGGAGTCCGCGCTGGGCCTGGTGCCGGACCTGACGGGAACAAAGCCGCTGGTCGAGAGCGTTGGCTACTCGCGAGCACTCGAGATCTGTGCCACCGCACGGATGGTGGGGGCCGCCGAGGCAGCGGCGATCGGGCTGGCGACGGCCGTCGTGCCGGCGTCCGAGCTGGACGCGGCGGTCGCGGACCTCACCGCCGCGCTGACCGCACCGATGGCGGGTGCGGTGCGTGAGACGAAGACCCTGCTGCAGGGGGCAGCGGACCGGAGCCTGGACGAGCAGCGCCGCCTCGAGCGTGAGGCGCAGGCCCGCAGGTTCCGTGAGCTGGCCCAGATGATGCAGGGATGACGACACCGGCCTGACCAGACCGGGTAGACGAAGCAGCAGGGCTGTTCGCGGCCCGGAGGAGGGGCCATGTCCGGCATGCAGGGGATGGGCCCGGCGTTCCGCAACCTGCGCACCGATCGCAGTGTGGCCAAGGCCAAGGTGGAGCGGGGCACGGTGCGCCGCATCCTGCAGTTCGCGCGGCCGCACCGGCGACTGATCGCGCTGTTCCTGTCGCTGACCGTCGTCGACGCCGGCCTGGTGGTGGTGACCCCGCTGCTGGTGCAGCGGATCATCGACGACGGGATCCTCGGCCACGACAGCACCCTGATCACCGTGCTGGCGCTGGCGATGGTGGCCACCGCGGTGCTCAGCGCCCTGCTGGCCGTGCTGTCGGGGTTCCTCTCGGCCAGGATCGGCGAGGGGCTCATCTACGACCTGCGCACCCAGGTCTTCGCGCACGTGCAGCGCCAGTCGCTGGCGTTCTTCACCCGCACGCAGACCGGCGCCCTGGTCTCGCGCCTGAACAACGACGTGATCGGGGCGCAGCGCGCCTTCACCTCCACCCTGTCCAGCACCGTGTCGAACACCATCTCGGTGTTCGTGGTGGGCATCGCGATGTTCGTGCTCAGCTGGCAGGTCACGCTGCTGTGCCTGGCGACGTTCCCGATCCTGCTGATCACCTCCCGCTGGGTCGGCAACCGGCTGGCCGGGCTGACGCGGCAGCAGATGGACGGCAACGCCGACCTCGGCAACGTCATGACCGAGCGGTTCAACGTGGGCGGCGCGATGCTGCTCAAGCTGTTCGGGCGTCGCGCCGACGAGGACGCGCTCTTCGCGCAGAAGGCCGGCCGGGTGCGCGACCTGGGCATCCGGATCTCGCTGATCACCCGGGTCTTCATGGCCACGATGATGGCGGTCCCGGCACTGGCCACCGCGCTGGTGTACGGCGTGGGCGGGCACCTCGCGGTCCGCGACCAGCTCACCATCGGCACGCTCGGGGCGCTGGCCACCCTGCTGCTGCGCCTGCTCGGGCCGTTGCAGGGGCTGTCCAACGTGCGCATCGACGTGATGACGGCGCTGGTCAGCTTCGATCGGGTCTTCGAGGTGCTCGACCTGCCGTCCCTGGTCGCCGAGAAGCCGGACGCCGTCGCGCTGCCCGCGGGCGCCGCGCGCCTGGAGTTCGACCGCGTCGGCTTCCGCTACCCCGGCGCCGAGGAGGTCGGCATCGAGTCGCTCGAGGGCGTCGCGCGCCGCGACACCCGCGACAACGGACCGGTGCTGCACGACGTCAGCTTCCGTGCCGAGCCCGGGCAGATGATCGCCCTGGTGGGTCCCTCGGGGGCCGGCAAGACCACCGTCACGCACCTGGTGGCGCGCCTCTACGACGTGACCGAGGGCGCCGTGCGCGTCGGTGGACACGACGTGCGCGACGTGACGCTGCAGTCGCTGGAGGACGCGGTCGGCTACGTCACCCAGGACGCGCACATGTTCCACGACACCATCCGCGCCAACCTGCTCTACGCCCGGCCCGGCGCCGACGACACCGAGATCTGGCACGCCCTGGAGGCCGCCCAGGTGGCGTCGCTGGTGCGCAGCCTCCCCGACGGCCTGGACACGGTGGTCGGCGACCGCGGCTACCGGCTCTCCGGTGGTGAGCGCCAGCGGCTCGCCATCGCCCGGCTGCTGCTCAAGGCGCCGGCGATCGTCGTCCTCGACGAGGCGACCGCCCACCTCGACAGCGAGTCCGAGGCCGCCGTGCAGCGGGCCCTGGACGCCGCCCTGGAGGGGCGCACGTCGCTGGTGATCGCCCACCGGCTCTCCACCGTGCGCCACGCCGACCGGATCCTGGTGCTCGAGCAGGGCCGGATCGTCCAGTCCGGCACGCACACCGACCTGCTCGCCCAGGGTGGCCTGTACGCCGACCTGTACCGCACGCAGTTCGCCGTCCACGACGGCGACCGGGTGGGCTGAGCGGGTGGGCTGAGCGAGGCCCTGCGCCTCGACGGGGTGAGTAGGCTCCCCGGCATGGACCTCCAGCTGCGCGAGCGCGTGTACGTCGTCACCGGTGGAGCCCGCGGCCTGGGTCGCGCGAGCGCCGAGCGTCTGGTCGCCGAGGGCGCCCGGGTGGTGCTCTCGGGACGCAGCGCCGACTCCCTCGACGAGGCCACGGCCGCGCTGGGCGAGGCGTCGCTCGGGGTCCGGGCGGACAACGCCGACCCGGACACGCCGGCGCGCCTGATCGCCGCCGCCCGGGAGCGCTGGGGGCGTCTGGACGGCGCCCTGATCAGCGTCGGCGGACCGCCCAAGGGCACGGTGGCCGACACCGGGGACGCGGCCTGGACCCGGTCGTTCGAGACCGTCTTCCTCGGTGCGGTCCGGCTGCTGCGCGAGATCGGCGCCGAGTTGTCCGACACCGGCGCGTTGGCCGTGGTGCTGTCCTCCAGCGTCCGCGCGCCGCTCGCGGAGATGGCGCTGTCCAACGGGTTGCGCCCCGGGCTGGCGATGGTCGCCAAGACGCTGGCCGAGGAGCTGGGGCCACGGGGGATCCGGGTGAACGGACTGCTGCCCGGGCGGATCGCGACCGAGCGGGTCGCCGAGCTCGACGCCTCCGCGCCCGACCCGGCCGCGGCCCGGGCCGCGGCGCTGGCCAGCATCCCGCTGGGACGCTACGGCGAGCCGGAGGAGTTCGGCCGGGCCGCGGCCTTCCTGCTCTCGCCCGCCGCGTCGTTCGTGAGCGGCGTGATGCTACCGGTCGACGGAGGCATGCTCCGCGCCCTGTGAGTCCTCGCCGGGGGACTCCTGGGCGGGCTCGTTCTTGCGCTTGGCCTTGCGCCACTCGTCGTAGCCCAGGTAGCAGAAGCCGAACACCGCGAGCACCCCGAAGAACCACCACTGCAGTCCGTAGAAGAAGTGTGGGCCGTCGCCGAGCTCGGGCAGGTCCGAGGGGGTGAGGGACTCGGCGGGCTCCGGGTCCTCCGAGGAGAGCTGCAGGAAGCCGCCGTACACCTCCCGGTCCAGGGCAGCACCGATCTCGGTGCTGGAGATGGCGCGCGTGGACTGGTTGGCGACCTTGGTGCTGTCGCCGGTGGCGTCGCCGCGGGCCCAGCCGGTCACCTCCACCTCGCCCGAGGGGGGCTGCGGAACCTCGGCGGCGTCGATGCCGCGGTTGTCGGTGGGCATCCAGCCGCGGTCCACCAGCAGGGCGGTGCCGTCCTCGGTGACCAGGGGGACGACGACGTTGATCCCGGACTTCCCGTCGCGGGTGCGGTAGCGCACGATCACGGTGTCGTCGGTGTCGTAGACCCCGGTCGCGGTGAGCCGGGCCCACTCGTCCTCGGAGCTGACGGCGCGACCCGGTGCCAGGACGTCCTGGACCGGGCGCGGGGTGGCGGTCTCGTTGCGCTCGACGACCTCGTTGCGGTCCTTGCGCTCCTCGAGCCGGTCGAACTGCCACCCGCCCAGCCACCACGCGCCGTAGGCGAGCAGCGCGACGGCGATGGCGAAGAGCGCCCACCGCCTGCTGAGGAACAACCGCATCCGATCCACCTCCCCGAGGGTAGTCGCGCGCGACGGGCGACTCGCGACCGGTCCCCGCCTACTGTGAGGTCCGCTTCACACCTAGACTGAGGCAATGAGCAGTGACCCCGTCACGACCTACGCGCTCGAGGACCGATTCGGCCGGGTGGCCACGGACCTGCGTGTCTCCCTGACCGACCGGTGCAACCTGCGGTGTTCCTACTGCATGCCGGCCGAGGGGCTGGACTGGCTACCCGACGAGTCGGTGTTGACCGACGACGAGATCGTGCGGCTGGTCCGGATCGGCGTGGAGAGACTCGGGGTCCAGGAGGTCCGCTTCACCGGCGGGGAGCCCCTGGTACGCCGCGGGCTGGTCGACATCGTGCGCCGCAGCCGTCTGGCGGGACCGGACCTGGAGCTGTCGGTGACCACCAACGCGCTCGGCCTGCGCCGTACCGCCCACACGCTCGCGGAGGCGGGGCTGAACCGGGTCAACGTGAGCCTGGACAGCGTGCGCGCCGAGACGTTCGCCGCGATCACCCGCCGCGACCGGCTCGACGACGTCCTCGCCGGCCTGGCCGCCGCGCGCGACGCCGGGCTCGGACCGGTCAAGGTGAACGCGGTCCTGCTGCGTGGGGTGAACCACGACCAGGCGCCCGAGCTGCTGCGCTGGGCGCTCGGCGAGGGTTACGAGCTGCGCTTCATCGAGCAGATGCCCCTGGACGCCCAGCACGGGTGGAGCCGGGAGCTGATGATCACCGCCGACGAGATCTTCGCGATGCTCGAGCGCGAGTTCGTGCTCACCGCCGCGGTGGAGCCGCGGGGGAGCGCACCGGCCGAGCTGTTCACCGTGGACGGCGGACCCGGCACGGTCGGGGTCATCGCCAGCGTGACGCGGCCCTTCTGCGGGGACTGCGACCGGGTCCGGCTCACCGCCGACGGCCAGATCCGCAACTGCCTGTTCGCGCGCGAGGAGTCCGACCTGCGGGCCTCCCTGCGCGGCGGAGCCTCCGACGACGAGATCGCCCGCCGCTGGGTCGCCGCGATGGCGGGCAAGCGGGCCGGGCACGGCATCGACGACCCGCTGTTCCTGCAGCCGGACCGCCCGATGTCGGCGATCGGCGGCTGAGCCCCCGGCCCGACTCTGCGCCGGCTCGGATCAGAGCGCCTCGACGTCGCGCAGGAACCCGCGTGCCTGGAGGAAGTCGCCCAGGGACGTGCGGTGCTGCGCGCACGCCAGCCAGGTCTTGCGGCGCTCGGGCGTGTGCAGCTTGGGGTTGTTCCACAGCAGGGCCCACACCGCGTCCTGCGGGCAGCCCTTCGCCGAGCAGGTCAGCGGTGCGTCCACCGGGGCGATCTCGGCAGCTTCGGTCTCGGGGGGCGCGCTCAGGGGATCGGGCATGGCGCCAGCCTAGAGACGGACGATGCCGGACAGCCACGGGGGAAGCTGTCCGGCATCGCGATTGCCGGCTCAGACGGGGGAGACCGAGCCGACGAGGGTAATTCTTGCACGGCCCTCAGCGGTTTTCTACCGCTGCGGGCCCAACGTGACGGGCCCCTCGTCGGCCCGCTCCGGGCCCGGAGAGGGGCCGGCTGCTGAGCGCGCGGACCCGCCGGTCAGGGGCGCGGCGGGAGCTGTGTCGAGCCGGTGGTCCCGCTGCCCAGCTGGCGGTCGATCGGACCGCCCTCGGGGACCTGGAAGTCGTCGCGGCGACGGGGGGCGACGTTGGCCATCACCACCGCGACGTAGGGCAGCACCACCGCGCCCGCCACCAGGGCCCAGCGCAGCCAACCGTCGGCGACGACCGCCCCGATGAAGCAGACCGCGCGCAGCGACATCGAGTACAGGTAGCGGCGCTGGCGCGCGGCGATCTCGTCGGCGCGGTTCGTCCCCGCACTGGTGATGCGCACGGGCTCGGAGTCCCGGCGACGCTCGCGCTCGGCCATCGCACCATCGTACGTCGCTACGATCGTCGAGCCGCCCGGGACCAGCCTGGACCGACACCGCACGGAGGACCCCATGACCGACCGCACCTACCGCGTCACCGAGATCGTCGGCACCTCGCCCGACGGCATCGACCAGGCGGTCCGCAACGGCATCGCGCGCGCCTCCCAGACCCTGCGCCACCTCGACTGGTTCGAGGTCACCCAGGTCCGCGGGCAGGTCAAGGACGGCCAGGTGGAGCACTTCCAGGTGGGCATCCGGCTCGGCTTCCGCCTCGAGGACGACTGAGCCGGCGTCCCACGGCCCGGGCGGCGAGGTGTTTAGGGCTACGCGCGGGTAATCGCTAGCGTCGCTGGACGTGAGCAGATCAGTCCTCGTCACCGGCGGCAATCGCGGCATCGGCCGCGCCATCGCGGAAGCCTTCCTCGCCCAGGGCGACAAGGTCGCCGTCACGACCCGCAACGGGGGAGCCCCGCAGGGCGCCCTCGACGTGCGCTGCGACGTGACCGACCCCGCCGCGGTGGAGGCGGCCTTCCTGAGCGTCGAGCAGGCGCACGGTCCGGTCGAGGTGCTGGTGGCCAACGCCGGCATCACCTCCGACACCCTGCTGCTGCGGATGTCCGAGGACGCCTGGTCCTCGGTGATCGAGACGAACCTGACCGGCTCCTACCGGTTGGCCAAGCGCGCCGCCAAGGGCATGCTGCGCCAGCGCCGCGGCCGGATCATCTTCGTCTCCTCGGTGGTCGCGATGCTGGGCTCGGCGGGCCAGGTGAACTACGCCGCCTCCAAGGCCGGGCTGATCGGCATGGCGCGCTCCATCGCCCGCGAGCTGGGCAGCCGTTCCATCACCGCGAACGTGGTGGCTCCCGGCTTCGTGGAGACCGACATGACCGGGGTGCTCACCGACGAGCAGAAGACGCTCATCAAGACCCAGGTGCCGCTGGGCCGCTACGCCACCCCGGACGAGGTGGCGTCGGTCGTCGCCTTCCTCGCCTCCGACGCCGCGGCGTACGTCACCGGGGCCGTGATCCCGGTCGACGGCGGCCTGGGCATGGGGCACTGACCAGGCCGGACCCGGCCGACAGCCAAGGAGAGGGAGCAACACACATGGGCATACTCGAGGGCAAGCGCATCCTGGTCGCCGGAGTCACGATGGACTCCTCCATCGGCTTCGCGACCGCCCGGGTCGCACAGGAGCAGGGCGCGACCGTGCTGATCTCCAACTTCGGCAGGGCGCTGGGGATCACCCGGCGGATCGCCAAGCGGCTCCCCGTGGAGCCGCCGGTCCTCGAGCTCGACGTCACCGACGACGAGCACCTCGCCCGGCTGCCCGACCTGGTGCGCGAGCACGTCGACGGCCTGGACGGGGTGGTCCACTCGATCGCCTACGGCAACCCCGAGACGCTGCTGGGGGGCGACTTCATGCAGGGGCCCTGGCCCGACGTGGCGCAGGCGCTGCAGGTCTCGGCGTTCTCGTTGAAGTCGCTGACCGCCGCCTGCCTGCCGCTGATGCCGCAGGGCGGCTCGGTGGTCGGGCTGACCTTCGACGCGACGGTGGCCTGGCCCGCCTACGACTGGATGGGCGTGGCCAAGGCCGGGCTGGAGTCGTGCTCGCGCTACCTCGCCCGCGACCTCGGGCCCCAGGGGGTGCGCTGCAACCTGGTCGCCGCCGGGCCGCTGAGGACGCTGGCGGCCAGGGCGATCCCCGGCTTCGAGGAGCTGGAGTCGATGTGGAGCACCCGCGCGCCGCTGGGCTGGGACGAGACCGACCAGACGCCGACCGCCAAGGCCGTCTGTGCGCTGCTCTCGGACTTCTTCCCCGCGACCACCGGTGAGATCGTGCACGTCGACGGCGGCTTCCACGCGATGGGCTCCTGAGCGAGCGCGCTGTCGCCACCGGCGCGGGTAGTGGCAGGATTCGGGGCGTGCCCGAGAACCGCAGTCTCGTCCTGATGCGACATGCCCAGGCCGAGGGCCACGCCGCCTCCGACGCCGCCCGCGACCTCACCGCGCGGGGGCGCGAGGACGCCGCCCGGGCGGCCGGCTGGCTGAGGTCGGCCGGCTTCGTGCCCGACCACGCCATGGTCTCGGCCGCGACCCGGACCCGGTCGACCTGGGCCGAGCTGGCCGAGACCGCAGGTTGGCACCTGGAGCCGGAGGTCGAGGCAGGGCTCTACTCAGCCGGACCCGAGACGGCGCTGGACCTGATCCGGCTGGCGCCGGCCTCGGCGCGCTCGGTGATCGTGGTGGGACACAACCCGACCATCGCCTACCTCGCCCAGATGCTCGACGACGGCGAGGGCGACGCGCAGGCCGGCGCGGCGATGGCGGGCGGCTACCCGACCGCCGCGGTGAGCGTCTTCGCCTACGACGGGGACTGGGCCGACCTCGGCTTCGCGACGGCGCGGCTGGCGGGGTTCCACGACGGGCGCGGCTGAGCCGCTTCGGGTCACCCGAGCGGGATCACACGGGGGGTGAGGGGGTCACGATGCCGGCCTCGGCGTCGGCGGCCTCGACCTCCTCGCGGGTGATCCCCAGCAGGTACATGATCGCGTCCAGGTAGGGCACGTTGACCGAGGTGTCGGCCGCCTCCCGCACCGCCGGCTTGGCGTTGTAGGCGATGCCGAGGCCCGCGGCGTTGAGCATGTCGAGGTCGTTGGCCCCGTCCCCGATCGCCACCACGCTGGACTCCGGCACGCCGACCTCGGCGGCGAACTCGCGCAGGGCCTGCGCCTTGCCGGCCCGGTCGACGACCTGGCCGACGATGCCGCCGGTGAGGCGGCCGTCGACGATCTCGAGCTCGTTGGCCCGGGAGAAGTGGATCCCGAGGTCGGCGGCGAGCCGGTCGGTGATCTGGCTGAAGCCGCCGGAGACGATGGCGAACCGGTAGCCCAGCCGGCTCAGCGTGCGCACCATCGTCCGGGCCCCGGGTGCGAGCTGGATCGCGTCGTACACCTGGTCGAGCGCCGAGGCGTCGACGCCGCGCAGCAGCGCCACCCGCGAGCGCAGCGACGCCTCGAAGTCGAGCTCCCCGCGCATCGCGGCCTCGGTGACGCGGGCGACCTCCGCCTCGCAGCCGGCGTGGGCGGCCAGCATCTCGATGACCTCGCCCTGCACCAGGGTGGAGTCCACGTCCATCACGATCAGCCGCATCCCGCGCCGGATCAGGCTGGCCGGCTGCACGGCGACGTCCACGCCTTGGCGCGACCCCTCGGGGGCGAGCACCGAGCGCAGGGTGGCCGGTGCGACGCCGGAGACGTGCAGGTCGATCGCGGTGACCGGGTAGCGGGCCATCCGCACGATCCGGTCGATGTTGCCCCCGACGTCGGCGATCCGCCCCGAGATGGCGGCCATTGCGTGCGCGTGCAGCGGGGCGCCGAGGACGGTCACGTGGGAGCGTCCCTGCTTGCGCGCCTGGTTGTCGCCGATGCCGCGCTCGATCGAGACGTGCATCCCCAGGAAGGCGGCGCTCTCCTCGACCGCGGCGGCGAGGCGCTTCCAGTCCCGCGGGGCGGTGACCAGGACCCCGAGCACCAGCTGGCCGCGCAGCACGATCTGCTCGACGTCGACGACGTCGACGCCGGTGTGGGCGAGGGTGGAGAAGATCGTCGACGTCACTCCGGGCCGGTCGATGCCGGTGAGGGTGATCAGCAGGGTGTTGGGGGCGTCCTGGGTCATGGCAGGACGAGGCTATCGCGGCCCGGGGACTCAGCCCGGCGGCCACACCTCCGGTGAGCACGCCGCGACGAGCCCGCGGCGGGCGGCGCGCTCCAGGGGGCGCAGCGCCTCGCGGCGCAGCTCGATCTCGTGGGCGGTGACCGCGGCGCCGTCGTCCTCGAGCGCCAGCTCCACGATCCCCGCGGCGAGCAGGGCGCGGCCGGCGAGCTCGACGCAGCGCGGGGGCACCCCCGGCGGGGCGTCGGGCAGCCGGAGCCGGCGCAGGTTCATCAGCTCGTCGGCGACCTCCGGGCGCCAGCGGGCCACGTCGAGCGCGGCCAGCGACTCGGCGGCGGCGATGATGGCGGCGCGCAGCCCGCGGTCGGCCTCGCCGACGTCGGGGAGCTGTCGGCGCGCGGCCGGGTGGGCGACCCAGGTGACCACCCGACCCACTCGCTCGGGGACCAGCCCGAGGTCACCCGCGAGCACGGCCTCGCCCGCCTCCAGGGCGGCCGCGTTGAACGCGGCGGGCCCACCCAGACCCACCGGGTCCCCCTCCGCCGGCAACGCCAGGCCGAGCCCGTCGACGCCGCGGGCGCGCAGCCCTGCCAGGGACTCCAGGAGCGGGCGCGGCTGAGCGTCGTGGGGGAGGCCGGGCGCCGTCTCGCGGACCAGGTGGGCGGCGTCCTCCCCGCCGAGCACGACGTCGAGGAGCTGGTCGGCGACCACCTGGCCGCGCAGCCAGGCGGTGCCCCACCAGGCGAGGACGGCGGATTCGGGCAGCGAGGCGCTCACGGGCGAAGACCCTACGCGGGGCTCGGAGGGGGATGGATAGGGTGAGCCCCATGACCGCTGTCCTCGAGTTCGCCGATGTCACGGTCCGAAGGGGCAAGGCGACCCTTCTCGACCAGCTCTCCTGGACCGTCAACGAGGATGAGCGGTGGGTGATCCTCGGCCCGAACGGCGCCGGCAAGACCACGCTGCTGCAAGTAGCGTCCGCGCAGATGCACCCCACCAGCGGCGTGGTGGGCATCCTCGGCGAGGTGCTGGGCACCGTCGACGTCTTCGAGCTGCGCCCCCGGATCGGCCTGACCAGCGCCGCCCTGGCCGAGCGCATCCCCCGCCACGAGCTGGTGCCCGACGTGGTCGTCTCCGCGTCGTACGGCGTGCTGGGGCGCTGGCGCGAGGACTACGACAGCCTGGACCACGACCGGGCCGACGCGCTGCTCACCGAGGTCGGCGTGCAGCACCTGCGCGAGCGGACCTTCGGGACGCTCAGCGAGGGCGAGCGCAAGCGGGTGCAGGTGGCGCGCGCGCTGATGACCGATCCCGAGCTGCTGCTCCTCGACGAGCCGGCGGCCGGCCTGGACCTGGGAGGGCGCGAGGATCTGGTCTCGATCCTCTCCACGCTGGCCGTGGACCCCGACTCGCCGGCGACCGTGCTGGTCTCCCACCACGTGGAGGAGATCCCCCCGGGGTTCACCCACGTGCTGATGCTGCGTGAGGGGCGCGCCGTCGCGGCCGGCCCGATCCCCGAGACGCTCACCGAGCACAACCTCTCGGAGACGTTCGGGATGCCGCTGAGCCTGGCTCACGACGAGGGCCGCTGGTCGGCGCGTCGTCGAAGTGGGCACCGCGCTCAGTGAACAGTCGATAGGCTCTCGTCATGGACTGGCTCGACTGGCTCAGAGAGCACGCGTGGGAGTCCTGGCTCGGGCTGGCCATCGCCCTCGGTGTCGCGGAGATGCTCAGCCTCGATCTGGTGCTGGCGATGCTCGCGGCCGGGGCCCTGGTGGGCATGCTGGCCGCGGTGGTCGGGCTGCCCTTCGGGCTGCAGGTCCTGGGGGCGTTCCTGGCCTCGGCGGCGATGCTCGCGCTGGTACGTCCCTCGATCGTCAAGCGGATGCACCACGGGCCCGAGCTGGTGCTCGGGCACAGCAAGCTGCTGGGCACCCAGGGCAGGGTCACCGAGGAGATCACCGGCCTGCAGGCCGGCCGGGTGCGGCTGGCCGGCGAGATCTGGTCGGCACTGCCCTACGACGAGACCCTGATCATCGCGCCCGGAGAGACCGTGGAGGTCCTCGAGATCCGCGGCGCCATCGCCTACGTCCACCCCGTCCCATCCCTGGAGAGCTGAGAGGAGTCACCATGCCCGTTTTCCTGGCCCTGCTCGTTCTTCTGGGGCTGTTCGTCATCGTGCTGTTGGCCAAGACCGTGCGGATCATCCCGCAGGCGCGTGCCGGTGTCGTGGAGCGGTTCGGCAAGTACAAGGAGACCCTCCCCGCAGGGCTCAACATCCTGGTGCCGTTCATCGACCGGGTGCGCTACATGATCGACCTGCGCGAGCAGGTGGTGAGCTTCCCGCCGCAGCCGGTGATCACCGAGGACAACCTGGTGGTCTCCATCGACACCGTCATCTACTTCCAGGTCACCGACCCGGTCAGTGCGACGTACGAGATCGCCAACTACATCCAGGCCGTCGAGCAGCTCACGATGACCACGCTGCGCAACATCGTCGGCGGCATGGACCTGGAGGAGACGCTGACCAGCCGCGACGAGATCAACACCCGGCTGCGTGGCGTGCTGGACGAGGCGACCGGCAAATGGGGCATCCGGGTGAACCGGGTCGAGCTCAAGGGCATCGACCCGCCGCCGTCGATCAAGGACTCGATGGAGAAGCAGATGCGCGCCGACCGCGACAAGCGCGCGCAGATCCTCACCGCCGAGGGTGGCCGGCAGGCCTCGATCCTCACCGCGGAGGGCCAGAAGCAGGCCGCGATCCTCTCCGCGGAGGGTGACCGCGAGTCGCAGATCCTGCGCGCCCAGGCGGATCGGGAGTCGCAGATCCTGCGTGCGCAGGGCGAGGGGCAGGCCATCCAGACGGTGTTCCAGGCGATCCACGACGGGCGCCCCGACCAGTCGCTGCTGGCCTACCAGTACCTGCAGATGATGCCGAAGATCGCCGAGGGTGACGCCAACAAGGTCTGGATCGTGCCCAGCGAGATCGGCAAGGCGCTGGAGGGGCTGGGCTCCACGATGAACAGCCTGCAGGGCATCCCCGACGAGGTCGAGGGACCGCGGGTCCGGGTGCCGATGGGCGAGGAGGCTCCGTCGCTGGCCGAGGACCTGGCCGAGGCCCATCAGCAGGTCTCCAGCGCCCAGGCCGAGGTCCAGCGCGCGATCGCGGAGGCCGAGGGCGCGGCCGCGCCCCGCCGCTCCGCCGGGAACGACATCGCCGGGCCCGACACCGAGGTGCCGCCGGCCCCGTGAGCATCCTGGAGATGGCCGCGGTCCTGCTCGCCGGGATCGCGGCCGGCACCATCAACACCGTGGTGGGGTCGGGAACGCTGGTGACGTTCCCGACCCTCATCGCGTTCGGCATCCCGCCCGTCACGGCCAACGTGTCCAACACGATCGGCCTGGTCCCCGGGTCGCTCTCCGGCGCCTGGGGCTACCGCCGCGAGCTCTCCGGCCAACGCGCCCGCATCCTGCGCCTGGCCGGCGCTTCCCTGATCGGCGGCGTCCTCGGGGCGGTGCTGCTGCTGGCCCTGCCCGAGGGGGCCTTCTCCGCGATCGTGCCGGTGCTGATCGTGCTCGGCTGCGTGCTGGTCGTGCTGCAGCCGCGGATCTCCGCGTGGGTGGCGCGCCGCCACGAGCACCTGGGCGGTCTGCCCGAGACCGGTGCCTGGTGGGTGTGGCCGCTGGTCCTGCTCGCCGGCGTGTACGGCGGCTACTTCGGCGCCGCCCAGGGCGTCCTGCTGATGGCGGTGATGGGGATCGGCATCAACGAGACCCTCCAGCGGCTCAACGGCGTCAAGAACATCCTGGCCGCGGTCGTCAACGGCATCTCGGGGCTCATCTTCGCGGTGGTGGCCCACGTCGACTGGCGCATCGTGGCGCTGATCGGGGTCGGCTCGGTGATCGGCGGCCAGATCGGCGCCAGCGTCGGGCGCCGGCTGCCGGCGACCGGCCTGCGGGTGTTCATCGTCGTCGTCGGCGTGGTCGCGCTGGTGTCGTTCCTGCTCTGAGCCGCGCTCGGGGTGCGGATCGCGCCTGGCCGCGGCGGGGTGTGGGTGCGCTCGCCGCGTCGTACTCCCCACACGAAACCCGCACTTCCCACGTGTTCCTTCGCGTGGGAAGTGCGGGTTTCACGAGTTAACTCGTGGTTCTGGCGCCCTCCCAGCCGCAACCACCGACCCGCCCGAGCGCCCCACCCCGAGCCTCAGCCGTACTTCAGCACCTGCGTGCCCCCGGCGAGCCGGTCGTGCCAGGCCTGCCGGGAGACGGTGTCGGCGTTGATGCCCAGGGCGATCGTGATCCAGGCGACGAACTGGACCAGGCTGCCGATGGCGCCACCGACGAAGGGGACGAGGGAGAGCATCCCGGCCGCGTAGAAGAGGTTGCGACGCAGCGCCTGCTCCAGCGTCGGGTTGGTGCCGCGGGGACCCACGGTGCGCAGCTTCATCACCATCTTCCCGATGGTCTGGCCCTGGGCGGACTCGAGATAGCCGAAGTACGCCAGCTGCATCGCCACCAGCAGCACGGTCGAGATGGCGTTCTCCAGGAGCCAGCCGTCGACGGTGATGCGCACGACGAGGCTCAGCACCAGGTAGGGCAGCCCGACCACCACGGCGTCCAGGAGGCGGGCCACGAACCGGTCGAGCAGCGGTGCCGGCACTCCGGCGGACGGCGCGGCGGGGAAGTCGCGGGGGAAGGGCTGGTGGGACATCGGGGGCTCCTCTGGCAGGGTCAGGCGTCGGCGCCGAGGTCGGCCACCCCGACGGCGACCGCGCCGAGTGCCGGCAGACACAGCAGCGCGCTGGTCGTCTTCCCAACGTAACCGCCACGCCCGGCGAGCAGTGCCGCAACGGTGTCGGCGCCGTCGATCGCGACCCCGAGCTGGACCAGGCGCCGGCGCGCCGGGCCGCCGGCGAGCAGGGTGATCGCGCCCAGCCCGATCTCGCGCGAGCCGAACATCCGGCTCAGGTAGGGAAGCTGCGGGTTCGCTGCGGAGTCGAGGCGCAGCAGCCGGGCGGCGAGGCCGGGGGAGACGAAGGAGACGGTGCCCAGGGCGATGCGGCCCCAGGCCAGGCCGGTCACGGGATTCATGGGCGTGACCCTAACCACACCGAGCCCGCTCAGGCGGGCTCGACGTCCGCCAATGAGACGTACGCCGTGTGCCAGCGCTCGATCTCGGCGTACGCCCGGCTCCGCGCGGGCTGTCGGGAGAGCACCACGTCGTGCCGGGCCCCGTCCACGGCGACCGTGGTCACGTGCCTGCCCAGCGAGGTGGCCCAGCGGCGGATCTGGCCCACGTCGAGCACGATGTCGGTGCTGTGCACCTCCTCGCCCATCTCCAGCGGGGCGCCGGTGCGCGCCGAGCAGAGCACCAGCACCGGACAGCCGACCTCCAGCCCGGCGTGCACCCGCGCGTGCCCGCGCCGCACGGCGCGCAGCCAGCCGGCGTACACCGGCCAGGAGTCCATCGGCTTCCACGCCAGCTCGTAGTCGAACTCGCCGTCGTGGTCACGGTGCAGGCTGCGCCCGTAGAAGCCGCTCACCGTGCGGGGGATCTCGCGCAGGGGACGGTGCTGCCCCACCCGGTCGACCAGTCGGGTGCCCACGGTGCGCATCAGGAACGAGCCGCGCAGGTCCAGCCAGGGGGAGTTGAGGACCATCCCGGTCGCCCCGGGGCGCCGCGCATCGGCCCACAGCGGCAGCGTGAGCCCGCCGGTGCTGTGGCCGCTGAGCAGGACGCGGTCGTGGCCGTCGCGCTCGGTGACCCGCTGCCAGGTGAGGTCGAGCTCCTCGAAGTACTCCTCGAGGTCGGCCACGTAGTTGGGTGTCTGGTGGGGGCGCAGCGACCGGCCGTACTTGCGCAGGTCGAGGGCGTAGAAGTCGTAGCCGCGGCTGGTCCACCACTCGGCGTACTCGGTGTGGAAGAAGTAGTCGGCGAAGCCGTGCACGTGCAGGACCGCGCCGGCCGAGGCCCCGGCGGGGCCGTCGGCGGGACGCCGCACCAGGGTCGCGACGACCTCGCCCTCGTCGTCGGGGCGCAGGGACAGGGTCTCGACGGTGTACGGCGCACCGAGTACGGCGTCGTGGGTGCTGCTGGTCACCGGCACATCCTCTCAGCCGCTCACCACGCTCGCGCGCGAATCCCCCACCGGGCGAGGACGGCGAGGGTCGCCGCGCGCAGCACCTCCGCGTCCGGCACGTGGGTGGGGTCGAGCCCGACCACCGACAGGGTGGCGACGTCGCCGTGGCGCGACCACCAGGTGCTGATCCCGCCGCGGGTGCCGCGCATCATGCCGCGGGTGACCCGCTGGGTCACCGAGCGCATCATCACCGAGGTCGGCGGCGTCCCGGTCGGCTGGGAGTACGACGTGGGCAGGCGCCCCAGGTTGGAGGCCAGGCACAGCGGGGCGGCGTTGTCGCGCGCCAGGCGACGCAGCAGCCGGTCCGGCATCATCTGCAGCAGCGGCTTGAGCGGCTCCACGGCGTCTCGCCGGGTCCCGGCTGCCAGCGACGAGAGCTCCGCGCGCACCGCGGTGCGGACCGCGGCGAGGTCGGTGACGCGGCCGACGCCGTCGACGACCTCGGTAGCGACGCTCACCGAGACCCCCGAGGTGGCGTTGGAGCGCAGATCGTCCTCGCCGCGCAGGCTGACCGGGACGGCCACCCGGACCGGGCGGCCGGCCTGCGCCCGCCCGAGCGCGAGGATCAGCTCGACAGAGATGGCCACCAGCAGCGTGTTGGCGGTGCCGCCGTGGCGACGGGCGACCTCCTCCCAGGCGTCGGCCGAGCAGTCGAGGACCACGGTCGGGATGGTGAAGGGCAGGTCGTCGTCGGCCGCCGGCGCGGGTATCGGGAGGTCGGAGGACTGCTGGGCGTCCAGGGCGGGTGCCGGGTCGCGGGCCAGGCGCCGCGCCTCGAGAAGCCCACGCCCGGAGCGGCGGGCCAGGTGCAGGGCGTCGCGCACGTCGTCGCGGCGACGGTGCTGGAGCAGGCCGGGGTCGTCGACGGGGAGGCGGCGACCGCGGGTGCCCTCGACCGCCGCGATCACCGCGCCCAGGTGGGCGCCGCCGTCGCAGAGCACGTGCGAGGTGAGGTAGGACAGCACGGAGCCACCGTCGTCGGTGCGGGCCAGAGCGAGCGCCCAGCCGGGCCCGTCCACCGGATCGACCTCGACGGCGGCCATCCGGTCCGCCCAGGCCAGGACCTGGTCGGCCGAGACCGGGTTGGGCTCGACGTGCAGCGCCGGGGCCACCGAGGAGCGCACCCACCGGGGCCGGGCGCCGGGGATCCTCGGCGCGGCCACCGTGCGGGCCAGCCGCCCGGTGGCGAGCCGAGCCCGGATCGCCTCCACCCCCGCCGGGTCCAGCTCGGTGTCGAAGCGCCACAGGGTCTGGTTGACCAGCGGGATGCCGAGCACCCGGCGGGCGCGCAGGAACAGGTCGTCGTCGTAGGTCAGTCGGTTGGCACGGGTGGCGGGTTCACGCAGGACGGGCACGTCATACCTCCGGGTCAGGCGCTGCGCACGTAGGCGCGCACGGTCAGGGGAGCCATCACGGCGATCAGCAGCACCGCGCCCAGCAGGGACCACAGCACGGAGCCTGCGGCCGGGGTCCCCGCGGCGAGCTCGCGCACCGCCGAGACCATGTGGGTGATCGGGTTGACCTCGGCGACGGCCCGCATCCAGCCCGGCATCGTCTCCACCGGCACCAGGGCGTTGGACATGAACGACAGCGGCATCAGCACCAGCATCGAGGCGCCCTGCACCGCCGAGGCGCTGCGCATCATCACGCCCATCAACGCGAAGACCCAGCTCACCGCGAACGCGCAGCCGATCACCAGCAGGCCGCCGAGGATGAGCCCGGACCAGGACTGCGGCCGGTAGCCCATCGCCAGGCCCACCACCACGGTGAGGCCCACCGCGATCACGTAGCGCAGCACGTCGGCGAGCAGCGACCCGGCCAGTGGCGCGGTCCGGGCGATCGGCAGGGAGCGGAACCGGTCGAAGACGCCCCGCTCCATGTCGTCGCGCAGCTGGACGCCGGTGACGACCGAGGCGGTCACCGCGATCTGGACCATCACCCCCGGCACCAGCCGGGGCAGGTAGGCGTCGATGCCGCCGGCGACCGCGCCGCCGAAGACGTTGGCGAACATCACCGTCGCCACCACCGGCAGGGCCACCACGTCGAAGAGACGCTGGGGGTCGTGGCGCACGCGCAGCAGCCCGCGGTAGGCCATCGTCAGCGACTGGCTGACCGCGGCGCTCATGCCGCCCCCTCGTCCTGGCCGGCGCCGGTGTCCGGGCGCGGGTCGCCGGTGAGGGCGAAGAACACGTCGTCGAGCGAGGGCCGGTGCACCCCGATCTCCTGCACCGCGATGGCGTGCTCGCGCAGCGCCAGCACGACGTCGGCGGCCACGGCAGGGTCCTCCACCGCGGCGTGCAGGACCCCGGGCTCCCCGGGGTCGGCGGAGGCAGCGGCGCGCCGCCCGGTCACCTGCGAGACGAGCAGGGCGGCGCGGCCCTGCTCGGCGGCGGCGACCCGGACGGTCAGGGTCGAGCTGCCCACCGAGGACTTGAGCCGGTCGGGGGTGTCGTCGGCGACGATGCGTCCTCGGTCCACCACCGCGATCCGGTCCGCGAGGTGGTCGGCCTCCTCGAGGTACTGCGTGGTCAGCAGCACGGTGCTGCCCTGGGCGACCAGGTCGCGCACGGTGGCCCACATCTGGGTCCGGGTCCGCGGGTCGAGCCCGGTGGTGGGCTCGTCGAGGAAGATCACCGGGGGCCGCGCGACCAGGCTGGCGGCGATGTCGAGGCGCCGGCGCATGCCCCCGGAGAAGCCCGACACCGGACGGCGGGCCGCCTCGGTGAGGCCGAACTCCTCCAGCAGGTCCTCGGCCCGGCGACGGGCCCCGCGGCGCAGGCCCAGCAGCCGGCCGATCACCACCAGGTTCTCGGTCGCGGTCAGCGCCTCGTCGAGCGAGGCGTACTGGCCGGTCAGCCCGATCAGGGACCGTACGGCGGTCGCCTCGCGCACCACGTCGTGGCCCAGGATGCTGGCCCGGCCGGCGTCGGGGCGCACCAGCGTGGCCAGGATCCGCACCGCGGTGGTCTTGCCGGCGCCGTTCGGGCCGAGCAGCGCGCACACGCTCCCCGCCGGCACCCTCAGGTCCACCGCGTCGAGGGCCCGGTGGCCCGCGAAGGACTTCACCAGCCCCTGGGCGTGCACGGCGTAGGGCTCATCCATGTGCTCTCCCTCCCACCCGGGTCCGCGACCCGGCGGTTGCGTCTACGGTTGCCCCGTGAAGTTCGCGATGGCGCTGGCCGGCAGCCGCGGCGACGTCCAGCCCGGGCTGGCGCTGGCCCTGGAGCTGCAGGCGGCGGGACACGGGGTCGCGGTCGGCGTCGCGCCCAACCTGGTCCCGATGGCCGCGCGGCTCGGTCTCGCGCCGGTCGCGGTCGGCACCGACAGCCACGACCTGCTGGTCTCCGACTTGGTCCGCCGCGACATGCGCTCGCGTCACCCGGTGCGTCGCCAGCGTGCGCTGCGCGAGGTCGCGACGGCAGGCTGGGACCCGCTGTGCGCCGACCTGCTGGAGCTCAGCGAGGGCGCCGACGCTGTGGTGACGGGCCTGCTCGGCCAGGAGGTCGGCTCGGCGGTGGCCGAGCACCGCGACATCGGCTTCGCGGCGCTGCACTACTGCCCGGTGCGCGCCAACACGGTGGTCCCGCTGGTGTCGCTGGGCGCCGGGTCGGCAGGCGTGCGCCGGGCCACCTGGGCGCTGGGGGAGCAGGCCCGCTGGCGGCTCACCAAGGCGGCCGAGAACCGGGTGCGCGCGTCGTTGGGGCTGCGGCCGGCTCGGGTCCAGCTGCCCGAGCGCCTGCGCGAGCGCGGGGCGCTGGAGATCCAGGCCTACGACCGCGCGCTGGTGCCCGGGCTGGGTGAGGAGTGGACTCCGCGCCGACCGCTGGTGGGCTTCCTCGGCCTCGACGCCCGAGCCCGCGCCCTGCTCGAGGACGCCGACCCGAGCACGGACCCGGAGCTCGACCGGTGGCTCGACGCCGGGGACGCCCCCGTCTACGTCGGCTTCGGCAGCATGCCGGTGAGCGACCCCGCCCACCTGGTCGGCGCCGTCGAGGCCGCCTGCGCCGACCTCGGTCTGCGCGCGGTCATCAGCAGCGGCTGGAACGACTTCCCCGGACGCCGCGGCGACCGGGTGCGGGTCGTCGGCGCCGTCGACCATGCGGTCGTGCTGCCGCGCTGCCGGGTGGCGGTGCACCACGGTGGGGCCGGCACCGTCGCCGCGACCCTGCGGGCCGGGCTGCCCTCGGTGATCGGCTGGTACAGCGCCGACCAGCCGCTGTGGGGCAGGCTGCTGACCGAGCTCGGGGTCGCCACCTCGCTGCGGGCGGCCGACCTCGACCGGCGGCGCCTGCGGGGTGCGCTGGAGCGGGTGCTCGGAGAGAACACCCGGGAGCGCGCCCGCCGTCTCGGTGCGTCGATGGTCGGTCCCGACCAGGCGGTGCGCGAGGCCGCCCGCCTGCTCGCCGACGCCGGCTGAGCCGACCCGCCTCACCACAGGGTGGCCTCGAGACCCCAGCGGGCCAGCTCCTCGCGCACGAGACGCTCCAGCGTGGTGTCGTCGGGGACCCGGTCGGGGTCCAGCGCGGCGATGCTCAGCGTGGTCACCTCACCGCGGGTGCAGGCCCACGCGGTCAGGCCGCCGCCCAGCAGCCGGATCTCCCCGGCCTGGGCGCCGACGTGATGGGCGATCGCGGCGACGCTGCGCGGCGTCGTACCGACGACGGAGCAGAAGGCCTGCGACAGCTCACCCATGTGCGAGGCCAGCACGGCCGCGGCGGGGGGCTGGGGGAGCCGGCCGATCACGGCGTCGGGCAGCATCTGGATCAGCGCCAGGGGCAGCGGCGCCGCACCCGGCGTGGCCGCGGCCAGCTCGGCGTACGCCCGCTTGCAGCCCGCCCGCACCCCGGCCAGGTCGCGCCCCTCGATCTGCTCGGGGGTGACCTCGACGCGCGCGATCCGGGTGCTGTTGGAGCGCAGGTCGTCCGGGGTGCGGGTGCTCACCGGCAGCGCCACCGGCACGTGCGAGCCGGCGCCGATCCGCCCGCTGGCCCGCGAGAGCGCGGCCGTCACCGCGACGAACCAGCTGGTGGGGCTGCCCCCGTGGGCGGCGAGCGCCGCGGTCAGGGTGGCGGTGTCGACCTCCGCGACGACCAGCGGCATCGTCCAGGGACCGGGCGGCGCCGGTGCCGGCGCTGACGTCGGGTCGGGCGTCGGTGCGGGCGTCGGTGCGGGCACGGCGGTGTCGGGCCCAACCGCTTCCGCGGGATCCTTCGCGGGGTCGGCGGCGGCCGAGTCCCGGCCGGGCCGGGTCAGCCGCCCCAGAGCCCAGCGGCCCACCTCGGCGAGCTGCCCGGCACCGTCGCGCAGATCGGCCAGCACCGCCCGGCCCAGCGAGGGACTGGTGGGCAGCCGCGGCGCCGGTACGCCGCGAACCGCGCGCTCGACCGCGTCCAGCATCGCCGCACCGTCGGCTACCGCGTGGGAGACCACGAGCGAGACGAGCGCGCCACCGCCGGCGACCTCGGCCACGGCGATCCGCCAGCCCCGGCCGAGGGCCGGCTCCAGCGCGGCCTGGCCCTGGGCACGCGCCCAGCACAGCGCATCGGCGGGGGAGAGCGGGCCGGGGTGCCCGACGACGTCCGGCGTGTGGGAGCTGGGGGCCCACCGGTCGCGTGCGCCGAGGACCCGGACCCGCTCGGCACGGCGGGCCAGCGCCCCCGCGGCCAGCGCGTCGCGGAAGAGGGTGACCCGCTGCATGTCGACCGGGTCGTCGAAGCGCCACACGAACTGGTTCACGATGGGGCTGGCCACGCCACGATGGCGGCGCAGGAAGAGGTCGTCGCCGAAGCTCAGGCGCAGCGGCGGCTGCTGCGGTGGACGGGTGGACAGGGGCATCGCGTCAGCCTTCGCGCGTGGGGGAGCGAACCCGGAGGTAGCCCTTCGGTCGATCGGGGAGCCGTCATGCAAGCCGATGTTTGTTACCGGAGCAAACGTGTCACTCAGTGTGTGAACATGAGTTATCTCACATCGCCTCCGGGGTGTAGGCAGGCAAGGATCGGGGTGTGGAGTACACGGAGCTGACTGACTACCCGTTCATCGCCGGTCGTCTGACGACCTGGCATCCCCACGTCGAGGAGGCGACGTGGGAGCCCGACCCGCGCGGGCTCTCCTGGGACCATGCCAACCAGCTGGCCCACGGCCAACGGGGGTCCTGGATCGGGTCGGTGCTGCGCGTCCCGGAGCCGTACGACGAGCAGGTGCTGCGTCGCGCGCTGCGCGCCTGGATCGCCCGCCACGAGGCGCTGCGGACCACGGTCGCGGCCACCGACGACGGCCACTGGCGCCGGCTGACCGCCCTCGGGGAGGGGGTGGACGTCCGCACGGTCGACCAGGGACACCACAGCGCGCAGGACGCCCGCGAGATGGTCGCCGGGCTCTTCGCGACGATCTCCGCCAGCGCCTGGCCGCACCTGCTGGTCGCGTCGGTGCACGAGGACGACGCCGACGGCTTCCTGCTCGTCTTCGGGGCCGACCACAGCGTGATGGACGCCTACTCGCAGCTGCTGTGGTTCGCCGAGATCGTCGAGCTCTACCGCCGCGTCGCGGCCGGCACCCCGGCCGGCGACCTCGTCGCCTGCGAGCTCGGCAGCCACGTCGACCACTCGGCGCTGGACCGCGCCCGCGGGGAGCGGCTCACCCCGGAGGCCCCGGCCGTGCGGCGGTGGCGAGAGTTCCTCTCCGCCGGCACCGGCACCCCCGAGCTCGGATTCCCGCACTTCCCCGACCCGCGCGTCACCGTGGCCGCCGTCAGCGATGAGGCGCTGCCGCAGCGCTCGTCCTCGACGCCGGTGGCCACCGCGGAGCAGGCCCGGGTGCTGGCGGACCTGTGTCGCGGCGCGGGCACCGGAGTGCAGTCGGGAGCGTTGGCCCTGCTCGCGCTGGCGATCCGCGCGCAGCGCGGCGTCGATCGGCTGGACTTCGTGCTGCCGCTGCACACCCGGCAGGACCCGGCGCACGCCACGTCCGTCGGCTGGTACGTCGGCTGCGCGCCGATCGCCCTCACCCTCGCCGGCGCCGACGCCCTCATCGACGTGATCGAGCGGGCGGCCGTCGCGGTCGCCCGCGATCGGGCCCTCGCCCTGCAGCCGCTGCCGCGGGTCGCGGAGCTGCTCGGCCTCGACGACCACCCGCACTTCGTGATCACGTACGTCGACACGCGAACCGTCCCGGGGTCCCGCGACTGGGAGGACTGGGGGGCGCGCGCGCTGCGCAGCCCGGTCCACGCCGACGACGAGGTCTACCTGTGGTTGATCCGCGACCACGACGGGATCAACGTCTCGGCGCGCTACCCGCGCGCAGGCGAGGCCGACCAGGTCATCGGCGAGGTGCTGCGCGAGCTGGCCCGGCTCTTCGAGAGCCTGCCCGCGCAGGCGAGCCAGGAGGTGAGCGCATGATCCTCGCGGAGATGTCGCAGTGGCGACCCGCGCCGGGGCGGCTGGCCTCCCTGCGTCCCAGCGCGGCCTGCCTGGCTGCGGCCGAGGCCGCCCCGGTCGACCCGGGACCGCCCTCGTTCCTGCAGCAGGACCACCTGCGCGCGTATGCGGCCGTGGCTCGTCGCGGCGGCCTCCACCGCGCCTGGACGGGGGTGGCCACCGAGATCGACGGGCCGCTGGACCGTGCGGCGCTGACCCGGGCCCTGCGCCGCTTCGTGGTCCGCCACGAGGGGATGCGCACCTGGTTCGACCTGAGCGGCCCCGAGCCGGTGCGCCACCTGGTGCCGGTGGCGGACGTGGACTTCGAGATCGTGGACGGCGCGCCCACCGCTGGCACCGAGGAAGCCGCCACCGAGGACGCCGCGGACGCCACCGCGGGGGAGGCGTGGCACCAGCGCCTGCAGGAGCACCTGACCGAGCGCTTCGACGCGGCCTGCCGCCCGGACTCCTGGCCGGGCTTCGCCCTCGAGGTGGTGGAGGGCCCCGACGGCTTCGGCCTGGCCTGGGGCTGCGACCACGCCTTCACCGACGGCGTCTCGCAGATCCTGCTCGCCTCCGAGCTGGCCGACCTCTATGCCGAGGAGGCCGCGCGCAGCGGGTCGGACGAGCCGGCAGGAGACGAGGACCCGGCAGGGGACGAGGAGCCGGTCGAGGGCTTCCTGGGCTACGTGGGCGCCGAGCGCCGGGCCGCGGCGGCGTACGACGCGTCGTCGCCCGAGGTCCGGGAGTGGGTCGAGATCGTGGCCACCCACGGCGGCCGGCTGCCGACGTTCCCCCTCGACCTCGGGCTGGAGCCGGGGGAGAGCGCGCCGGTCCGGATCCGGCACACCGATCTGCTCGACGCCGAGGACCTGGCCCGGCTCGACGCCGTCTGCAGGGCCGGCGGAGCGCGGCTCACCGCCGGCGTGTTCGCCGCCCTGGCCGAGACCGAGCGGCAGCTGACCGGCGCCGAGGACTACTTCGGCGTCACCGTGCTGAGCACCCGCGGCACCGGGCCCTGGACCACCGCGCAGGGCTGGTTCTGCACGTTCGCGCCGGTGGCCTTCGGGCTCGGCGGCGCCACCTCGTTCGCCGACGCGGTCGCGGCGGCACACGCGGGGTTCGAGCGGGCCAAGCGGCTCGCGGCGACCCCGGTGCACGTGGTGCTCGAGACGCTGGTGACCTCGGGGACCACCCCGCCGGAGTCGTTGGGGAGTCCGCAGCTGGTCTCCTACATCGACCTGCGCTGGTTCCCCGGCGTCGCGAGCCCGGCGCACGCGCGAGGGGTGCACTTCACCGGCGCCGGCCGCACCGCCAACGCGTCGATGTGGGTCAACCGGGACGCCGACCGGCTCTACGTGGTGGCGCAGACCCCGGACACCCCGTTCGCCCAGGAGGCGGTCACGACGTACCACGAGACGCTGCGCGCGGTGCTGCGCGCGGCGGCGGACGGTCGGCTGCTCGAGGGGGCCCATGCACGTCACCAGCGCTGAGCACTGGTCACCGGCCCCGGGCACGGTGACCACCTGGCGGGCCAGCCCCGCCGCCGGATCCGCCACTGTCGCGGTGCCGCTGTCGCTGAACCAGCGCAACCACCTGGCCGCCGCCGCCGCGGGGGAGCCGTCGGTGTGGCTCGCGGCGTCCTTCGACGTACCCGGCCCCCTCGACCCGGTCGCGCTGCAGGGCGCGATCGGCGACCTGGTCGCCCGGCACGGCACGCTCCAGTGCGAGGCGACAGTGAGCCCCGACGGCATCACCGGGCGCCGACACGAGCCGTCCGCGCTGGTGTGGGAGCCGCGGGTGGAGGCGAGCACCGCCGACCCGGCGCAGACGCGCGCGCTCCTGCGCGCCTGCTTCGACCGGGGCTGCGAGCCGTTCGGCTACCCGGCGTTCGTGCCGGCGGCGATCTCACGCCCGGAGGGCTCCACCGTGCTGCTCGCCCTCGACCACCTCCATGCCGACGCGCACTCGCTGCCGGTGGTGATCGAGGACCTCCATGCGCTGTACGACGCGCGCCGGACCGGCGGCCCCGCGGCGCTCCCCGAGGCGGGGTGCTTCGTCTCCTGGAACCGGGAGGGAGCGCCGCCGCCCGTCCCCGGTGACGACCCGCGGCTGCGCGCCTGGCACGACTTCCTCGCGGCGAGGTCGTACACGCTGCCGGTCTTCCCGCTCGCGCTGGGCGTGGCGGCCGGTGAGCGGGTGCCCCAGGAGACCGTGCTGCGCGGTCTCGCCGACGCCGAGGAGGCGGAGGCGCTGACCCGGATCGGGCGAAGGCAGGGGGCCTCGACGTTCGCGGTGCTGCTGACGGCGCTGAGCCGGGCGCTGGGCCGGATGGGTGGTGCGCACCCGCTCCAGCTGCTGGTGCCGGTCGGGCTGCGGCGCCGCGAGGACGAGCGGCGCGCGGTCGGCTGGTTCACCACCTCGGTGCCGCTGGAGGTGCCGACCGACGGCGCCGCCTCCCTGGCGGTGACCGGCGAGCGGCTGCGCCGGGCGCAGGACCTGGCGCAGGTGCCGCTGGACCAGGTGATCGCGACCCTGCCCCAGCCCTTGGTCCGCACTCGCGGCGACGTGTTCATGGTGTCCTGGCTGGACTATCGCCACACTCCCGGGCACGCGCGCGCCGGGGCTCGCCGGGCGCAGCACATCTCCGCGCCCACCCTGGCCGACGACGTGCAGCTGTGGCTGTCGCGGACCGCGGACGGCGTCGCCCTGCGGGTGCGCCTGCCCGGGACGCCCACGGCACGGCGTGCGGTGGGCGGGCTGCACGACGGATGGCGCGCGGAGCTGCGCTCTCTGCTGGCCGCGCGCTAGGTGCCGGCCCGCTGGCGCCCACAAGGGGGCGGCCCGGAACGCCAACGCCCGCGAGGGGCACCCGGCACGTGCCGGATGCCCCTCGCGGGTGGTGCTGGTGGTGCTGAGGGTGAGGCTAGGACTCAGTCCTCGCCCATGCCCGTGACGGCGTGCGCGTCACCGTCGTGGGAGAGCACCTTGACCTCGATGCGCTTGCCGATCTCGGCGTCGACGCTCTTCCAGTAGTCGAACGCCCGCTGGCGGATGCCGAGGTGCTCGACACTGCCGAGGGCACCGGCCACCGTGTTGACGAACCGCTCGCGCTGCTCGTCGTTGAAGACCTCGCGGACCATCGTGCCGGCCTGCCCGAAGTCGTCGTCCTCGGCGTGCAGCATGTAGGCGCTGCGCACCAGCTCGGCGTCGACGGCCCAGGTCTCCTCCGGGGTCGCGGCGTCGTCGGCCCAGCCGCGGTCGAACGAGTTCGGCGCGTAGACCGGAGCGGCACCCGAGTGGTCGAAGGCCATCTGGCCGTCGAACTGGTAGGTGTTCACGGCCGTCTTGGGACGGTTCACCGGCAGCTGCATGAAGTTGGTGCCGATGCGGTTGCGCTGCGCGTCGTTGTAGGCGAACGAGCGGCCCAGCAGCATCTTGTCGGGGGACATGCCGATGCCGGGGACCGTGTTGCCCGGCGAGAACGCCGCCTGCTCGATCTGGGCGAAGTGGTTCTCGGGGTTGCGGTTCAGCGTCATCCGGCCGACCTTCACCAGCGGGTAGTCCGAGTGCGGCCACACCTTGGTCAGGTCGAAGGGGTTGAAGCGGTAGTTGGCCGCGTCGGCGTACGGCATGATCTGCACGCTCAGCGTCCAGCTCGGGTAGTCGCCCTCGGCGATGGAGTCGAACAGGTCGCGGCGGTGGTACTCCGCGTCCGCCCCGGCCATCTCCTGGGCCTCCTCGTCGGAGAAGAACTCCATGCCCTGCTCGGTGTGGAAGTGGTACTTCACGAAGAACTTCTCGCCACCCTCGTTGACCCACATGTAGGTGTGCGAGCCGTAGCCGTTCATGTGGCGCCAGGTGCGGGGCAGGCCGCGCTCACCCATCAGGTAGGTGACCTGGTGGGCCGACTCGGGGTTGAGGGTCCAGAAGTCCCACTGCATGTTGGCGTCACGCAGGCCGGAGTCGGGCAGACGCTTCTGGCTGCGGATGAAGTGGGGGAACTTCATCGGGTCGCGCAGGAAGAACACCGGGGTGTTGTTGCCGACGATGTCGTAGTTGCCCTCGGTCGTGTAGAACTTCAGCGCGAAGCCGCGCACGTCGCGCCACGTGTCGGGCGAGCCGAGCTCGCCGGCGACCGTGGAGAAGCGGATCAGCAGCTCGGTGTTCGCGCCCTTCTGGAACAGCGCCGCCTTGGTGTAGGCCGACATGTCCTCGGTGGTGACGAACTCGCCGAAGGCGCCCGAGCCCTTGGCGTGCGGGCGACGCTCGGGGATGTTCTCCCGGTTGAAGTGCGCCATCTGCTCGATGAAGTGGACGTCGTGGAGCAGGAGCGGGCCGTTGGCGCCGACGCTCAGCGTGTTGCGGTCGCTCGGGGCGGGGCTGCCGAAAGCGGTCGTGGAACCGCCGTGCGGTCGGGTGTCACTCATCAGGTGTGTCTCCTTGTTGTCGCCGGGCGTCGGATGCCGGTGGGGCGAAGTGTGGGTGTGTCAGTCGGTGGAGCCGGACCGCGCGGCGGCCTGGCAGGTGGGGCAGAGTCCCCAGAAGGTCACCTCGGCCTCGTCCACGACGAAGCCACCATCGGTCAGCTGTGCCGGGTCCAGGCACGGGGCCGCGCCGGTGGCGCAGTCGACGTCGGTGACCGCGCCGCACGCGCGGCAGACCAGGTGGTGGTGGTTGTCGCCGGTGCTGAGCTCGTAGCGAGCCACGGAACCGGCCGGGTGGAACTTGCGGAGCACACCCTTCTCGGTGAGCGTGTTGAGCACGTCGTAGACCGCCTGCGTGGAGACCTCGAACTCACGCCGTACGGCGGTGAGCACGGCGTCGGCTCCGGAGTGGGGCGTCGCGGCGAGGGCGCTGAGGACTGCCAGTCGGGGCTTCGTGACGCGAAGACCGGCCGTCCGCAACACCGTCTCGGGCGAGGCGGTGGGGTGGTGGTGCACGACGCAGACTCAACCACCTTTTCTGGAACGAGTCAAGAAAAGGCTTGAGCTGGGCGTGGCGCGGACCACGCTGGAGAAGGGGTAACTCCGTGTTCGCCGCGTCGTTGGGGTCTGCGGAGCGAACGCGCAGGGTCGAGACGCGAGGAAGAGACGCATGGTGGACAAGGCAGGCAAGGTGGCGCCGGGACGGGTGACGCCGGGACGAGCAGTGGCGGCGGTGGCGTTGGCGGCGACGCTGGTCGGCGCCGGGGCGCTGCCCGCGGCGGGGGTCTCCGGGGACGCCGATCGCTCTGCCCGGGCCGGTGCGGCCGCGTCTCGCGACGGTGGGCACGGCGGCGGGCCCGGCGGCTCGGTCGGCTCACGTGGGCGCGGCGGTGACGGTCACGGTGGGCGCGGCGGCAGCGACCATGGCGACCACGGTGGCCGCGGCGGTGACGGTGGGCGCGGTAATGACGGTGGGCGCGCCCCCGGAGGCGGGCGCGACGGCGGGGACGGTGGTCACGACGACCACGGCGGTGGACCGGGCCGCGGGGGCGAGCCGGGCCGCGGGAGCGAACCGGGCCGCGGGAACGAACCCGGCCGGGGGCACGAACCGGGTCGCGGGAACGAGCCCGGCCGCGGGAACGAACCGGGCCGCGGGAACGAACCGGGCCGCGGGAACGAACCGGGCCGCGGGAACGAGCCCGGCCGCGGGAGCCAGCCGGGCCGCGGGAACGAGCCCGGGACCGGAGGGGACCGGCCGCCCGGCGGCGCTCTTCCCGGGGCTGGCTCCCCGACCCGAGGACCTGGTCCGAGCGGGGGCGCCGAGGGCCCTGCGGGTGGTCCGCGCCCGGGCGCCACGCTCGGCGGTGGGGGCGGCGTGCCCACGGCGACCGGCGGCGGTCAGGGCAGGCCGGGCGGCTCGTCGGGCACGCGCGCGGAGGGCGCCGGGCGCGCGCCGGTCGGTCCGGGCGCGGGCGCTGAGCGTCCCGCCGGCGAGTCCAGTGGTCCCGATGTGCAGGGCTCGACGCAGGACCGGGTCGTCGGCACTCGGGTGCTCGGCGCCTCGCGGGTGACGACGTCGACGGCTCAGTCCGTGGTCGATCGGGTGTTCCCGGGAGCGGAGCGGTCCTGGGCCGGCATGGCGGCGGCCGGCGCGCTGCTCCTGCTCGGCGCCGGCGTCGCCGTCGCCGCCCTGGCCCGTCAGCGCCGCGCGACGTCGTAGCGCTGGGAGGAGCTGGGGGACTCGAGGGAATAGCGCGACCGCGCAGGTGGTTGGACGGCTAGTTAGCTTTTCAACCATCGGAAGCGGTGAGCAGCGATGCAGTTCGGCATCTTCACGGTCGGCGACGTCACGACCGACCCGACCACGGGTCGCACCCCGACCGAGCACGAGCGGATCAAGGCCACGGTCGCCATCGCCAGGAAGGCGGAGGAGGTCGGGCTCGACGTCTTCGCGACCGGGCAGCACCACAATCCGCCGTTCATCCCCTCGGCGCCGACCACCACGCTGGCCTACATCGCCGCCCAGACCGAGCGGATCATCCTCTCCACCTCCACGACGCTGATCACGACCACCGACCCCGTGCGGATCGCGGAGGACTACGCCACGCTGCAGCACCTCTCCGACGGCCGGATGGACCTGATGATGGGGCGCGGCAACACCGGGCCGGTGTATCCGTGGTTCGGCAAGGACATCCGTCGGGGCATCGAGCTGGCGGTGGAGAACTACGCGCTGCTGCACCGGCTGTGGCGTGAGGACGTCGTCGACTGGGAGGGGCGGTTCCGGACCCCACTGCAGGGCTTCACCGCCACGCCGCGCCCGCTGGACGGCGTACCGCCGTTCGTCTGGCACGGGTCGATCCGCAGCCCCGAGATCGCCGAGCAGGCCGCCTACTACGGGGACGGCTTCTTCTCCAACCACATCTTCTGGCCCGCCTCGCACACCCGGCAGATGGTCGAGCTCTATCGCCGTCGCTTCGAGCACTACGGGCACGGCAGCGCGGACCAGGCCATCGTCGGCCTGGGCGGCCAGGTGTTCATGCGCCGCAACAGCCAGGACGCGGTGCGCGAGTTCCGGCCGTACTTCGACAACGCCCCGGTCTACGGGCACGGGCCCTCGCTGGAGGACTTCACCGCGCAGACGCCGCTGACCGTGGGCTCGCCTCAGGAGGTCATCGAGAAGACCCTCGGGTTCCGCGACTACGTCGGCGACTACCAGCGCCAGCTGTTCCTGATGGACCACGCCGGACTGCCGCTGAAGACGGTGCTCGAGCAGCTCGACCTGCTCGGTGAGGAGGTCGTGCCGGTGCTGCGCAAGGAGTTCGCGGCGTTGCGGCCCGCTCACGTGCCGGATGCGCCGACCCATGCCAGCCTGCTCGCCGAGACCCGTCGAGCCGGGGACGAGCGAGGACTCGCCGCCGGCGACCTCGCGGCGATCGCGCCGAGGCAGGACGCATGAGCCGCCGAATCGTCGTGGTCTCGGCGGGGCTGAGCGTCCCGTCCTCGACCCGGCTGCTCGCCGACCAGCTGGCCGGTGCCACCGCGTCCGCACTGGGCGAGGCAGGGGAGGAGCTCTCGCTCGACGTCGTCGAGCTGCGCGAGCTGGCCCATCCCCTGGTCGACAACCTGCTGACGCGGTTCCCCTCGGGGGAGCTCGCGGAGGCGATCGAGCAGGTGCGCCGTGCGGATGCGCTGATCGCGGTGACGCCGGTGTTCTCGGCCTCCTACAGCGGGCTGTTCAAGACGTTCTTCGACGTGCTGGAGCCCGACCTGCTGCGCGGCAAGCCGGTGCTGATCGGCGCCACCGCGGGAACGGCCCGGCATTCGCTGGTGCTCGAGCACGCATTGCGCCCGCTCTTCGCCTACCTCGGCGCGGTCGTGGTGCCGACCGGGGTCTTCGCCGCCAGCGAGGACTTCGGCAGCAGCGACGCCGGCCACCTCGACGCGCGGGTACGGCGCGCCGCCGGCGAGTTGGCCGCATTGCTCCTGGGCCCCCACCGCGCCCGCCCCAACCCCGACGCCACCCCCACCAACCCCCAACCCTTCCCCCACCTCGTCCCCTTCGAACAACTCCTCCACCGCACCTGAGCGACCCGTCACTCCCTCGACGTGACACGCCGTGTCCGGCGGAGGCATTGACGGGTCGGCGCAGGTAGGTAGGGGGTGGCCGGCCAGTGGCGTGGCGCGCACGGGGTCGCCCGAGTGCCGCCGTACGTCGTGGCGCCGGCTGGCGACGTGGCATGGGTCCCGCCGGTTCCCGCCATCCGGGCGGTGGGCGAGTGGGCCGGCGGGTGAGGCGTGCCCCACGCCGTACGCCGTACACCGGCGTGGTGCGGTCGTCGCCGGGGTGCCGGGGCGACCCGTCATTCGCTCCGCGGGACACGGCGTGTTTGGTCGAGGGAGTGACGGGTCGCGGGGTGCAGGTGTGGGGGTCTGGCTGCAGTTGAGGGGGCTGGTTGCCGGGTCTGGGCTGGAGGGGGGCTGACCTGGAGGGGGCTGACCTGGAGGGGGCTGGGCTGGAGGGGGCTGGGCTGGAGGGGGCTGGGCTGGAGGGGGGGTGGGCTGGAGGGGGCTGGGCTGGAGGGGGGGTGGGCTGGAGGGGTGGGCTCACAGGGAGGGCACAGGCTCGGCATGGGTGGGGCAGAGGCGCCGGCGTCACGGTGGAGCCATGACTACCACCGTGTTGCCCACCAGCTCCGTCCCGTCCGCACCGCCCGCTACCGCACGGGCGCCCGGTCACCGTCCCGGGCGCCGGTACGGCGTCGCGCTCGCCGCGCTGCTGCTCGGCACGGCGGCCCTCTACCTGTGGGGCCTGTCCGAGTCGGGCTGGGCGAACAGCTTCTACTCCGCAGCCGCTCAGGCGGGGGCGGAGTCGTGGAAGGCGTTCTTCTTCGGCTCCTCCGATGCCGCCAACAGCATCACCGTCGACAAGACCCCGCTCTCGGTGTGGCCGATGGCGCTGGCGGTGCGGATCTTCGGCCTGTCGTCCTGGGCGATCCTGGTACCCCAGGCCATCGCCGGTGTGCTGGCCGTCTGGCTGCTCACCGCCACGGTGCGGCGCAGCACCGGCTCGGCGGGCGCCGCGCTGCTCGCCGGCGCCACGCTGGCGCTGACCCCGGTGGCGGCGCTGATGTTCCGCTTCAACAACCCCGACGCCCTGCTCGTGCTGCTGCTCGTCGCTGCGGCGTACGCCGTGCTGCGCGCCATCGAGGCCGGCTCAGGCGGCGCCGACGCCCCGGCCGGACATCCGGTGCGCTGGCTGGCGCTCGCCGGCGCCCTGGTCGGCCTGGCGTTCCTCGCCAAGATGCTCCAGGCGTTCCTGGTACTGCCGGCGTTCGCGCTGGTCTACCTGATCGCCGGTCGGCCGCGGCTGCTCAAGCGGTTGAGCCACCTGCTCGTCGCGTTCGCGTCGATGGTCCTGGGCGGCGGTTGGTGGGTCGCGATCGTCGAGCTGTGGCCGGCCTCCAGCCGGCCCTACATCGGCGGCTCGCAGAACAACTCGATCCTCGAGCTCACCCTGGGCTACAACGGCTTCGGCCGGCTCAACGGCAACGAGACCGGTGCCGTGGGCGGTGGCGGCCCCGGCGGCCCCGGCGGCGCCGGCGGCGGAATGTGGGGCGAGGCCGGCCTGGGCCGGATGTTCGACGGCGAGATCGGCGGACAGATCGCCTGGCTCTTGCCGGCTGCGCTGATCCTGCTCCTGGCCGGGCTGTGGTTCACCCGGCACCGCGCCCGCACCGACCTGACCCGCGCCGCACTGGTGCTGTGGGGTGGCTGGCTGCTGGTCACCGGCCTGACCTTCAGCCTGATGGCCGGCATCTTCCACGCCTACTACACCGTCGCCCTGGCACCGGCCATCGCCGCCCTGGTCGGCATCGGCGCCGCCCTGATCTGGCAGCACCGGCACACGGTCGAGGCCGGCGGGGTCGCCGCCGTGAGCGTCGCGGCCACCGTGGTGACCGCGTTCGTGCTGCTCAGCCGCAGCCCCGACTTCCTGCCCTGGCTGCGCTGGTCGGTCCTGGTGGTCGGCCTGCTGGCCGCGATGGCGCTCGCCGCGCTCGCCTGGCTGCCGCGCCGCGCCACGGCCGTCGCCGGACTGCTCGCGCTGGTCGCCTGCCTGGCCGGCCCGACGGCGTACGCCGTGCAGACCGCGAGCACGCCGCACACCGGCTCGCTGCCGACCGCCGGTCCGAGCGTGGCCGGCGGCGGCCCCGGCGGCGGCCCCGGTGGAGCCCCCGGCGGCGCCCCCGGTGGCGGACAGGACGGCGGACAGGACGGCGCGTTCGGTGGGTTCGGTGCACCGCCCGGCCAGGGCCAGCTCCCCGGACAGGGCCAGCTCCCCGGGCAGGGCCAGCTCCCCGGCCAGGGCCAGATGCAGCCGCCGAGCCAGGGCCAGGCGCCCGGCCAGGGTGGCGGCGCCGGAGGGCTGCTGCACGGCAGCGACCCGAGCGCGGAGCTGACCGAGATGCTCGAGCAGGACGCCGAGGACTACACCTGGGTCGCGGCCGCCGTCGGCTCCAACAGCGCGGCCGGCTACCAGCTCGCCACCGAGGAGCCGGTGATGGCGATCGGTGGGTTCAACGGCTCCGACCCGAGTCCCACCCTCGAGCAGTTCCAGCAGTACGTCGCGGATGGAGAGATCCACTACTTCATCGGCGGGGACGGCTTCGGCCCCTCGATGGGCGGCAGCGATGCCAGCAGCGAGATCGCCGCGTGGGTGGAGGAGAGCTTCTCCTCGACCACCGTCGACGGCGTCACCGTCTACGACCTGACCAGCCCGATCAGGGACAACGGGGATGCGGCATGAGCGCCCTGCTCCCCATCTCGCCCGTCCGTGAGCCGGCTGCGGCCGTGACCACGTTGGAGGTGGTGATCCCGGTCTACAACGAGGAGCGCGACCTCACCCGCTCGGTCGAGCGGGTCCGCGAGCACCTCGCCACGCTGCCGTGGTCGAGCCGGGTGACGATCGCCGACAACGCCAGCACCGACGGCACCGCGGTGCTCGCGCGCCGGCTGGCGCGCGCCTACGACGACGTCCGCGTGGTGCGCCTGGCCGAGAAGGGCCGCGGCCGTGCGCTGAAGCGGGTCTGGTCGACCTCGGACGCCGCCGTGCTGGTGTACATGGACGTCGACCTGTCCACCGACCTGACCGCTCTGCTCCCGCTGGTGGCGCCGCTGATCAGCGGCCACTCCGACGTCGCCATCGGCACCCGGCTCGCCCGCAGCGCCCGGGTGCAGCGCGGGCCCAAGCGGGAGCTGATCTCGCGCTGCTACAACCTGCTGCTGCGCGGGACGCTGCACGCGAGGTTCTCCGACGCCCAGTGCGGGTTCAAGGCGATCCGGTCGGACGTCGCCCGGGAGCTGCTGCCCCTGGTCCAGGACGACGGCTGGTTCTTCGACACCGAGTTGCTGGTGCTCGCCGAGCGGGCCGGCCTGCGCATCCACGAGGTCCCGGTGGACTGGGTCGACGACCCGGACAGCCGGGTGGACGTCGTCCGCACCGCCCTAGACGACGTCCGCGGGATCCTCCGCGTCGGGAGCGGTCTGGTGACCGGCCGGCTGCCCGTCTCGCAGGTCGCCGCCCGGCTGGGCCGGGCGTCGGCGGACGCGGGAGGGGGCCGACTCGGCATGCAGGTCGTGCTGTTCGCGCTGGTCGGGGTCGCCTCGACCGCGGCGTACGCCGTGCTGTTCCTGCTGCTGCGGGGGGTGACCTCGCCGTTCCTGGCGAACCTGCCGGCGCTGTTGCTGACCGCGATCGCCAACACCGCGGCGAACCGGCGACTGACCTTCGGCGTGCGCGGGCGAGACGGCGCCCTGCGGCACCAGCTGCGCGGGCTGGTGGTCTTCGGCGTCGGGCTCGCGGTGACCAGTGGCGCGCTGTGGCTGCTGCAGGGCGCCGGGGTCGAGGACCAGCGCGTCGAGGTGGCGGTGCTCACCGTGGCCAACCTGGTGGTCACCCTGCTGCGCTTCGTGGCGATGCGGGTCTGGGTCTTCCGCCGGCAGGCCGCGGACGGCAGCGTCAGTGCTGGTAGGTCCCGTGGAGGATGGCGCGGCCGAGCGTCTTGAACGCCAGGTTGAACGACACCACCGCGGGGGAGGCCTCGGCGTCCACGCCGAGGGTCTCCTCGCCTACCGCGTGCACCACGAAGAAGTAGCGGTGCACCTGGTCGCCGGGCGGGGGAGCGGCACCCATGAACCCCCGGTCGCCGCCGTCGTTGCGGACGTGGAACGCCTCGCCGGGCAGGTCACCGGCCGCCGCGCCGGTGTCGAGCGAGGTGACGTCGGCGGGCAGGTCGACCAGCACCCAGTGCCAGAAGCCGCTGGGCGTCGGCGCGTCGGGGTCGAAGCAGGTGACCACGTAGGACTTCGTGCCCGCGGGCGCGCCCTCCCAGCTCAGCTGCGGTGAGGTGTTGCCCTTGTCGGCGACCTGGTCGTCCTTGAGCGGCCGACCGTCGGTGACGTCGGTGCTGGTCACCGTGAACGACGCGGTCGGCGGAAGCAGGTCGTAGGGGTTGGGGGCGACGGGACGCTCGATGCTCATGGCCGAGACGTTAGTGGACGGGTGGCAAGACGCCGAGCCTCCTCGGGGAGAATGTCGGGGTGAACCGCGACCTCATCGCCCAGACCCTGGCCAGCATCCAGCCGCCCGACTCCGCGGCTCTGACGCAGGCCCGCGAGCGGCAGGCGCAGCTGACCAAGCCCGCCGGAGCCCTCGGTGTGCTCGAGGACGTCTCGGTGCAGCTGGCGGGGATCAGCCGCAGCTGCCCGCCCCCGGTGCCCGCTCGCCCGGCGGTGGCGGTCTTCGCCGGCGACCACGGCGTGCTGGCCCAGGGGGTCTCGCCGTGGCCCCAGGAGGTCACCCGCGCGATGGTGGAGACGTTCCGGGCGGGCGGCGCGGCCGTCAACGTGCTCGCGCGCAGCGTCGGCGCCGAGGTGGTCGTGGTGGACGTGGGAGTGGCCGGCGAGGTCGCCGCGGACGACACCGTCCTGGTCCGCAAGGTCCGCGCCGGCACCGCCGACCTCGCGGTCGGGCCGGCGATGACGCGCGCCGAGGCCGAGCAGGCCGTCGGCGTGGGCATCGAGATCGCCCGCCGCCTCGTCGACGCCGGGCACGACCTGCTGATCACCGGCGACATGGGCATCGGCAACACCACCCCCTCGGCCTGCCTGGTCGCCGCCCTGGGCGGGGTCGACGCCGGCACGGCCACCGGCCGCGGCACCGGCATCGACGACGAGACCCTGGCCCTGAAGACCCGGGTGGTCGAGGCGGCCGTGGCCCGGTTGGGCGCCGATCCCGACCCGCTCGACGTGCTCGCCGAGGTGGGCGGCCTCGAGCACGCGGCGATCGCGGGCTTCGTGCTGGGCGCCGCCGCCGCCAGGGTCCCGGTGATCCTGGACGGCATCATCGCCGGGTCCGCCGCGCTGGTCGCCCAGGCCCTCGCCCCCCAGGTCACGGCGTACTGCCTGGCCGGGCATCGCTCGCTGGAGTCCGGCCACGCCGCCGCCCTGGCCGCGCTGGGGCTGCGCCCCCTGGTCGACCTCGACCTGCGCCTGGGCGAGGGCAGCGGCGCGGTACTGGCCTTCCCGCTGGTCCGCTCGGCCGCGCTGATCCTCGACGAGATGGCCACCTTCGACTCCGCGGGCGTCGCCCGCAAGGAGGGATGATGGAGCCGCGCCACCCGGCCCCCGACCTCGACGAGCACCCGCCGTACCCGGTCGGCCTGCGCCTGCACGGGCGTCGCGTCGTGGTGGTCGGCGGCGGGCACGTCGCCCAGCGCCGGGTGCCGGCGCTGATCGCCGCCGGCGCGGACGTGGTGCTGGTCTCCCCGGAGGTCACGCCCGCGCTCGAAGGGCTGGCCCCGGAGATCACCTGGCACCGGCGCCGCTTCGAGACCGGCGACCTCGAGGAGAGCTGGTACGTGATCGCCGCCACCGACTCACCCGAGGTCAACGCCGCGGTGGCGGCAGCCGCCGAGGAACGGCGGATCTTCTGCGTCCGCGCCGACGACGCCCGCTCGGCCACCGCCTGGACGCCCGCGGTCGGGCGCCACGGCTCGATGACGGTGGCGGTGCTCGGCAACCGCGAGCCGCGCAAGTCCTCCGGCGTGCGCGACGAGATCATGGCCGCGCTGGGGGACGGCCGGATCACCGCCCGCGGTGCCCAGGACCGTACGCCGGGAGTCGTGCTGGTCGGGGGCGGGCCGGGTGACCCCGAGCTGGTCACCGTCGCCGCCCGGCACGCGCTGGCCTCCGCGGACGTGGTGGTGGCCGACCGGCTCGCCCCGCGCGAGCTGCTCGACGAGCTCTCCCCGGAGGTGGAGCTGATCGACGTCGCGAAGCTGCCGCGCGGGCGCTCGGCGGCGCAGGAGGAGATCAACCGGGTGATCGTGGAGCGTGCACTGGCCGGCAAGCGGGTGGTGCGCTTCAAGGGCGGCGACAACTTCGTCTTCGGCCGCGGCTACGAGGAGATCCTCGCCTGCGAGGCGGCCGGCGTGCCGGTCAGCGTCATCCCCGGCCTCTCCTCGGCCATCTCGGTGCCGGCCCGCGCCGGGATCCCGGTCACCCACCGCGGCGTCACCCACGAGTTCACGGTCATCTCCGGGCACCTCCCGCCCGGGCACGAGGAGTCGCTGGTCGACTGGTCGGCGGTGGCCCGGATGCGCGGGACGGTGGTGCTGCTTATGGCCGTGCAGAACGCCGCGCCGATCGCCGCGGCACTGACGGCCGGCGGTCGTGACCCGAAGACCCCGGTCGCGGTGATCATCGAGGGCACGATGCCCGAGGAGCGCACGGTGCTGTCCACGCTCGGCGAGCTGGCCGACGACATCGTCGCCCACCGGGTCCGCCCACCGGCGATCATCGTGGTCGGCGAGGTCGTCGCCGTCGCCCGACCGGAGCGCTACAGCCGTGGCTGAGCTCGTCACGATCACCGACCCCGGCGACCCGCGGCTGGCCGACTACCGCGACCTGCGCGACGTCGAGCTGCGCAAGCACCTGGAGGCCGAGCACGGGCTCTTCCTCGCCGAGGGCGAGAAGGTGGTGCGCCGGGCCGTGGAGGGCGGCTTCACCCCACGGTCCTTCCTGATGGCCGAGCGCTGGCTGGAGGGGCTCAGCGACGTGTTGGCGACGACCGACGCCCCGTGCTACGTGGTCACCGAGGCGCTCGCCGAGGAGGTCACCGGCTTCCACGTGCACCGCGGCGCGCTCGCCTCCCTGGAGCGCCGCCCGCTGCCGTCCCTGGAGGAGGTGCTCGCCGGCGCCCGGTCGGTGCTGGTGCTGGAGGACATCGTCGACCACACCAACGTCGGCGCCATCTTCCGCTCCGGGGCCGCGCTGGGCTTCGACGCCGTACTGCTCTCCCCGCGCTGCGCCGACCCGCTCTACCGGCGTGCGATCAAGGTGGCGATGGGCGCGGTGTTCACCGTCCCGTGGACCCGCCTCGACGACTGGTACGACGCGCTGCCGCGGCTCGCGTCGTACGGCTTCACGACGGTGGCGCTCACCCTGGCCGACGACGCCACCGACATCGAGGCCGCCGTCGCGGGCGTCGACAAGGTGGCCCTGGTCCTCGGCTCCGAGGGGCCGGGACTCTCGCCGCGCTGGGAGCAGGCCGCCGATCGCCGGGCGATCATCCCGATGCGCGAGGGCATCGACTCCCTCAACGTCGCTGCCGCGACCGCCGTCGCCTGCTACGTCACCGCACGCCGGGCCCCGGCCGGGCCCGGCCGCGGCTGAGGTCTAGGTGCACCTCTCGTGACGCGCACGACCTCCCGCCCGCCGGGCCCGCTGGCTCCGCCCTATCGCGCCCTGACCGTGGGCATGGTGGTGCTGATCGTGCTCAACGCCTTCGAGGCGCTCGCGGTCACCACCGCGATGCCCACGATCAGCGACGAGCTCGGCGGGCTGCGGATGTACGCGCTGGCGTTCGCGGGACCGATGGCCACCGGCGTCCTGGCGATGGTCGTGGTCGGCACCTGGTGCGACCGGGTCGGCCCACGGACCCCGTTGCTCGCCACGGTGGTGATGTTCACCGCCGGTCTGGTCCTCGCCGGAGTGGCGGGGTCGATGGGTGTCCTCGTGGTCGGCCGGATCGTGCAGGGCTTCGGCGCCGGGATGGTGGTCGCGCTCTACGTGGTGGTGGCCCGGATCTACCCCGCTGAGCTGCACCCGCGGATCTTCGCGGCGTTCGCGGCGGCCTGGGTGGTGCCCTCGCTGGTCGGGCCGCTGGCCGCCGGGCTGGTCACCGAGCACCTCGGCTGGCGCTGGGTCTTCCTCGGCGTCGGCGCCCTCATCCTGCCCACGGTGCTGCTGCTGCGCGCCGGCCTCGCCGACCCCCGCCTGGCGCAGGGAGCCGGCGACGCCGCGCCGTGGAGCGCGCGCCGGCTGGTGGCCGGCGTGGTCATCGCGGTCTCGGTGCTCGTCCTGCACGTGGGGTCCGGCGAGGGAGCCGAGCACTCCTGGCAGCTGGTCGTGGTGGCGGTGGTCGTCACCGTGGTGGCCCTGCCGCTCGCGCTGCGCCGGCTGGTCCCGGCCGGGACCCTGCACGCGGCGCGCGGCCTGCCGGCGGTGGTGGCGATGCGCGGACTGCTCGGGGCCAGCTACTTCACCGCCGAGGTGTACCTCCCGCTGGTCCTCACCGAGCGCTACGACCTGGCCCCCAGCGCCGCCGGCCTGGTGCTCACCACCGGCGCGCTGACCTGGTCGGGTGCCTCGTGGCTGCAGTCGCGGCTGGGCAACGGGGCCCGTGAGGCGGCGGTCCTGCGGGCCGGCCCGATCCTGATCGGCGTCGGTGTGCTGGCGGCGCTGGTGGTGGTGGTCCTCGACCTGCACCCCGCGCTCGCGATCGTCACCTGGACGCTGGCCGGTGCCGGGATGGGGCTGTCCTACCCCCGGCTCTCGGTGCTGCTGCTGCGTTACTCCCAGGGCCCGGACCAGGGCGCCAACTCCTCGGCGGGACAGATCATGGAGTACGTCGGGATCGCCGTCGGGCTGGCCGCGGCCGGGGCCCTGTTCACGACGCTGGTCACCGACCGGACCACCACGGCGTACGCGGTGCCGTTCGTGCTGGCCCTCGTGCTGGCGGTGGGCGCCGTGCTCGTCGCCGGCCGGGCCCTGGCCGTTTCGACGGCCCCGAGCCGGGTGCGGCCGGGAGAAGGCCCGGGCGCGGTGCCCGCGCCCTGAGCGGGCTCACCGCCTGCCGCGCTCCGAGAGCGTCGGACTGCACGGCGCCGACCAAGCGACCGTCCGGTGCCCCTCACAGGTGCCGCACCATCGCCGAATGGTCAGCTCCATGCAGCCATCCCCTCACGCTGTGCGGCAGGACGTCTCAGCCGAGCGCCAGCTCCCAGGCGGACTCTCCACCGAACCGCTGGAAGCCCACCCGCCGCAGCACCGGTGAGGACGTGTCGACGCGCGCCTTGACCAGCGCGAAGTCGGCGCCGTGGGCCGCGAGGTCGCGGCAGCGCGCGGCCAGCAGCGCGCGGTAGACGCCCCGTCCGCGCACCCCCTCCTCCACGGCCGCACCCCACAGCCGACCCGAGTCCGCGACCCGGGTGAGCCCACCCGTGCCCACCAGGGGCCCGTCCGGCGCGCCCCATCGGGCCAGGTAGCGCCGAGCCACCGGCACCCGGCCGTCCAGGGGGAGGGTCAGCTGGTCCAGCTCACCGCGCAGCTGCGCCGGCGTCGGCGCATAGTCGTCGAAGATCCGCGCGGCGAGCAGCGCGGCCTCGGAGATGCTGTCGGCGTCCGTGGGGATCGTGACGTGGACGTCGCCGGGGACGTCGAGGGAGGCGAGCAGCGCGTCGGGCTCGCTCAGGTCGAGGGCGAGCACGTCGAGCACCTCGGCCTGCCGGAAGCCGAGCTCGCGCAGGGTGCTCGCGGTGTCGGGCGGCACCGTGGCCTCGGTGACCCACCAGCGCACGAGCGGGCTGCCGGCCTCCTCGGCGCGCGCCAGCACCGACGCGACCACCTCGGTGACCGGACGCGTGGTCACCGAGTACTGCACGCTGGTGGCCCAGCCCGGATAGATCGTCAGCCGGTAGTCGTCGGTGAGCACGTCCTGGGCGTCGGGAGGCACCCACACCCAGTCACGGGCGGCGGCGCGCACGCGGTCCGCGTCGAGCGCGCTCACCGGGCGTCCTGCGCGACGTCGATCTCCAGGATCAGCTCGACCCCGTCCTCCTCGTCCCACTGTTCGCCGATCGGGAAGAAGCCGAACTCGCGGACCAGCGCCAGGGACGCGTCGTTGTCGGGGGAGACACAGGCCCGGACCCGTCGTACGGCGGGGTCGTGGCGGGCCCGATCGACCATCAGCGCCAGCGCCGCACGCGCGTAGCCGCGCCGACGGCGGGCGGGGTCGACGCCGTAGCCGACCTCCACCAGCCCGGCCGGATCGGGCGCGGCGTGGAAGCCGGCGCGCCCGACAGCCTCGCCGGTGGCCTCGTCCACCAGGACGCCGGTCACCCAGTCCACGTCCTCGGGATGCTCGGGGAGCTGGGCGGCGCGCATCCGCCAGATGCTCGTGCAGTCGGTGCCGGCGAGCCACTCGGTGAGCGCGACCGGAGAGCTCTCCTGCGCCGCGGCCAGGTCGCCGTCGGCGAGCGCCCGGAGGGTGGCCAGCGGCAGCCGCTCGATGCGCACCGGGGGCGCCGGCGCCGGCGCCGGCTCGGTGCGTCGCCGGGCAGGGGCGCTCACGCGGGCCAACCCTCGCCGAACTCCTCGGCCGCCTTGTCGTGCTGCTTGGCCAGCCGCTTGCGCTGCTTGGTGGCCAGCCGGTCACCGAAGACGGTGCCCAGGGTGTGGTCGGTCTCGTGCTGCAGGCACCGGGCCAGCAGCCCGTCGCCGGAGTACTCCACCGGCTCGCCGTCGAGGCCGGTGCCGGTGACGCTCGCGAAGTCGGGGCGCGCGCACGGCACGAAGGCGCCGGGGTAGGACAGGCAGCCCTCGAGGTCCTCGTCGAGGTGGCGGTCCTTGCCCTCGGGCAGGGTGAGCACGGGGTTGCAGACCACCCCGGCGGTGCGCTGGCCGCTCTCGTCGGGGCAGTCGAAGACGAACACCGCGAGATCCACGCCGATCTGGCAGGCGGCCAGGCCGACGCCGTCCGCGGCGTACATCGTGGCCACCATGTCCGCCACCAGCGTGCGCAGCTCCTCGTCGTACGACGTGACGCGCGCCTGCGGGCGGTGCATCACCGGGGCGCCCCAGCGGGTCATCGGGCGCACGGTGCCGCCCTCGGGCAGCGGGCCGTACGGGGTCAGGACGGAGGACTCGGACTCGGGGGACATGGTGCCCGATCCTACGCCGCAGCCCACCGCGTGAGCGAAGCCACCGGCGTGAGCGTGGCGCGGAGTGTAACTGCAAGTTACAGTCAGCTCATGTCACTCACCACCAGCCCCCGGCCTGGTCGCCGGCACGGCTTGTCGTCACGCGAGAAGCGCGACCCGATCGGCTACGCGGTCGCCGCCCTGAACGTGGTCGCCCAGAGCGACCTCATCGACCGGCTCGGACTGCGCAAGCAGACCGAGCAGGCCGTCTTCACCGCCACCCGCAGCGGCTTCCGCACGGTCGGCGCGGCCAGCCGCACCTTCGCGGCCCGGGGGCGCAAGGGCGCCAGCGGTGTCCGCGTCCCGGCCGCGCCGCGGCCCGGCGTCTTCGACCTCACGCCCACCGAGGACGAGCAGATGCTCGTCGACGTGGTGGGGGAGTTCGCCGCCGAGGTCGTCCGCCCGGCCGCCGCCGCGGCCGACGAGGCCTGTGCGGCGCCCGCGGACCTGCTCGCCTCCAGCCTCGAGATCGGGCTGCCGATCCTCGGGGTGCCGGAGTCGCTGGGCGGCATCTCCGAGGAGCGCTCCGCGATGGCCGGAGCCCTGGTCGCCGAGGCGCTCGCGCGCGGCGACATGGGCCTGGCCGTGGCCGCGCTCGCGCCGGGGGCGGTCGCCACCGCGCTGTCGCTGTGGGGCACCGACGCGCAGCAGCAGACCTACCTGCCGGCGTTCACCGGCGACGAGGTGCCGGCCGCGGCGCTGGCCCTGGCCGAGCCCACGGTCCTCTTCGACGCCCTGGCGCCGAGCACCACGGCGCGTCGGGTCGGCGACGGCTACGTCCTGGACGGTGTGAAGTCGATGGTCCCGCGCGGCGCCGAGGCCGAGCTGCTGGTCGTCGGCGCGCAGCTGGACGGGCAGCCGGTCCTGTTCCTGGTCGAGTCCTCGACGACCGGGCTGAGCGTGGAGGCGGACCCCTCGATGGGCCTGCGCGCCGCCTCGCTGGCCCGGGTCGGTCTGGAGGGCGTCCGAGTGCCGGCCGACGCGGTCCTCGGCAGCACCGACGGCACCACGTACACCGAGTGCGTGCGGCTCTCCCGCCTGGCGTGGTGCGCGCTGGCGGTCGGCACCGGGCAGGCGGTGCTCGACTACGTCACGCCGTACGTGAACGAGCGGGAGGCCTTCGGGGAGCCGATCAGCCACCGCCAGTCGGTGGCCTTCATGGTCGCCAACATCGCCATCGAGCTGCAGTCGATGCGGCTGCTCACCTGGAAGGCCGCCTCGCGTGCCGCCCAGGGCAAGGACTTCGCCCGCGAGGTCGCCCTCGCGCGGCGGCTCTGTGCCGACAAGGGCATGCAGATCGGCCTCGACGGCGTCCAGTTGCTCGGCGGCCACGGCTTCGTCAAGGAGCACCCGGTGGAGCGGTGGTACCGCGACCTGCGAGCGATCGGCCTAGCGGAAGGAGGTGTCCTGGTCTGAGGACCGGGACCACATCATGATCAGTCTCGAGAACCCCAAGAAGTTCCGTCCGCTGGCCGGCCAGGCCCACCAGGTCGCGATGAACATGCTGCGCCCCATCTCGCGCAGGTACGACCGGGCCGAGCATGCCTACCCCAAGGAGCTCGACATGCTCGCCGCGATGATCGACGGGCTGTCGGAGTCCGGCGCCTCGGAGGGCGCGGGCGCGGCCGGCGTACGACGCGACGAATCCGCACCCGTCGACGCGGGCGTGAAGAACGGCGCCAACCTCGCCTCGGTGCTCTCCGTGCAGGAGATGTGCTGGGGCGACGTCGGCCTGCTGCTCTCGATGCCGCGTCAGGGCCTCGGCAACTCCGCGATCGCCTCGGTCGCCAACGACGAGCAGGCCGCGCGCTTCGCCGACGTCTGGGCCGGCATGGCGATCACCGAGCCCGGCACCGGCTCCGACTCGGCCAACATCAAGACCACCGCGGTGCTGGACGGCGACGAGTACGTCATCAACGGCGAGAAGATCTTCGTCACCGCCGGTGGGCGCTGCGACGCCGTGGTCGTCTGGGCGACGCTCGACCGCGAGCTGGGCCGGGCGGCGATCAAGTCGTTCGTCGTTCCCAAGGACACCCCGGGGATGCGCGTGGAGCGTCTCGAGCACAAGCTCGGGATCCGCTCCTCCGACACCGCCACGATCATCTTCGACGACTGCCGGGTGCCGGCCGAGAACCTGCTGGGCAGTCCGGACATCGACCCCAAGCAGGGGTTCGCCGGCGCGATGGCGACGTTCGACAACACCCGGCCGCTGGTGGCCGCGATGGCGGTCGGGTGTGCGCGCGCCGCCCTGGACCTGACCCGGGAGCTGCTCGAGCGGGCAGGGGTGGTCGTCGACTACGACCGGCCCAGCGCCGTCCAGTCCGCCGCCGCGGCGAAGTTCCTGCAGATGGAGGCCGACTGGGAGGCGGCGCACCTGCTCACCCTGCAGGCGGCGTGGATGGCCGACAACCGCAAGCCGAACTCCCTCGAGGCGTCGATGGCCAAGGCCAAGGCGGGGCGCGTCGGCTCCGACATCACGCTGAGCTGTGTGGAGCTGTGCGGCTCGCTGGGCTACAGCGAGAACGAGCTGCTCGAGAAGTGGGCACGAGACTCGAAGATCCTGGACATCTTCGAGGGCACCCAGCAGATCCAGCAGCTGATCGTGGCGCGGCGGATCCTCGGCCTGACCAGCGCCGAGCTGCGGTAGCCCGGTCCCGGACACGAAAGAAGGGGCGCTCGCGCATCTGCGCGAGCGCCCCTTCTCGTCGGGCTGGCCGGGTGTTCAGCCCTTGTCGGGCTCGGCCGCCTGCGACAGCGTCGCCTGCTCGCTGCGGACCGCCTTCGCGGTGGCCGGATCGATCAGGGGCTCGGCGCTCGACGGGGAGCCGGCGTCCTTGCGGGCGCTGTCGCTACTGCCACCGCTGCTGCCGCCGCTGCTCGCAGGGCTGGACGGGGTCGGCGTAGCGCTCTTCGAGGCCGTCTTGGCGGGGGCCTTCTTGGCGGCCGTCGGGGCAGCCGGGCTGGCCTTCTTGGCGGCGGTCTTCGTGGCCGGCGCCTTCTTGGCGGTCTTGGCCGGGGTGTCGCTGCCCGAGTCGGCCTTCTTGGTCGGCAGCTTGTCGCCCGGGGCGGAGTCCGGCTTGGGGGCGGGCTGCGCGACGCTCGCCGCCGCCTGGGTGGCGGCGGCCTTCTCAGCGGCCGGCTTCTGCTCGACCACCTTGGCGATGTCCGCCGGGGTGACGTCGACCTCGGGAGCGCTCGAGCTCGAGCTGGCTGCCTTCTTCGTCGCCTTCGCCGGCGCCTTCTTCGTGGTCTTCGTGGCCGACTTCTTGGCGGCCTTCTTCGCCAGCGGGGTGGCGAGATCCGGCTCCGTGGGCGGCTTGGTGACCGTCGGCTTCGCGTCGGGCGCCTTCGGGGCAGGTGCCTTGGCGGCCGGTGCCTTGGCCGCGGGCGCCTTGGCCGCTGGTGCCTTGGCCGCGGGTGCCTTGGCCGCGGGTGCCTTCGAGGCAGGGGCCTTCTTCGCCGCCTTCTTCGCCGCCTTCTTCACCGGGGCGGTGGGCGGCGTCTCTGCCAGCGCATCGCCGTGCGGCCTGGGCCGCTCAGACTCCACAGGCGCGGCCTTGGCAGCCGGGGCGCCTGCCCCAGCGGCACCGGAGGCGGGCTTGCTCACCGGCGCCGAAGGCGTCACCGGCCTGCGGGCGCCGACGGTGAACTGGGTGACGGTCTCGGTCGCGATCGAGGCCGCGGTACGGGTGACCTGGGTGGCCACCGAGACCCCGAAGGCCGCTGTGTCACGGGCTTGGCCGACCGCCTTCTCGGCGGCGCCGAATGGGTCCTTGATCGTGTCGAACGCTGCGTCCTTGATCTTGCCGAGCGGGCTCTTGCGCGCCACGTGACATCCCTTCGGTAGGTCTGGCCTTGGTGCGATTCAAGCACGGCGTCTGCCGAGCAGGTCGGGTTTCCCATTCCCGAGAACACGTTCTACCAATCGGGATCGAAACGTTGTGTTGGTCACATCGCCCCGTCTGGGCGGGAGGGCGCGCCGGATCGAGGAGGACGGGCTCGGCGGCCGTCAGGACACGGCCCGGAACGGGTCGTGCTCGGCCAGGATCCGATCCACCCGGGCCTGGTCGAGGCGGGCCACGACGTACTGGTTCTCCTGGGCGTCGCGCACGCACTTGGCGAGGGTGAAGCACGAGGTGGTCAGGAACAGCGTGCCCAGACCGAGGAATGAGCGGATCCACGGGTCCACGGGCAGGTAGAGGATCGCGACGATCATGGTGAGCAGCGCGGCACCGAAGGCGATGGCGGCCTGGGCGAAGAAGGCGTTGGTGTTGCGGGCCTGGGGCTTGGTGTTGTTGTCCATGGCCCAGAGCCTGCCGTCGCCCGCGACGTGGCGAATCCGTGCGGCTACCCGATCCGACTGAGTAGGACTACCCAGTGGACGGTGCTCGACTCAGCTGCCCGGGGCTGATCGGATGGGGGCCATGAAGCTGTACGCCGACACCGGCTCCCGTCGTACCCGACAGATCGTCGCCGACCTCCTCTTCGTGGCCTGGGTCGTGGGCTGGGTCTGGTTCGGGGTCACCGTGCACGACAAGACGTTGGCGCTCGCCGGACCGGGGCGCGACGCCGCGAGCGCCGGCTCCAGCCTCGCTGACGGCCTCGGCGACGCCGGTGACCTGCTGGACGGTGTCCCGCTCGTCGGCGGGGGGATCAAGGACACCTTCGAGAAGGCCGAGAAGGCCTCCACGAGCCTCGCCAAGGCGGGTCTGCAGGAGGTCGAGGCGGTCGAGGACCTGGCCCTGTGGCTGGGCGTGGCCGTGGTCGCGATCCCGGTGATGGCAGCCATGCCGTTCCACCTGCCGGGCCGCGTGCGCTACGTGCGCGAGGCCACCGCGACCTCGCGGCTGCTCGAGGTGCACTACGACCGGGATCTGCTGGCCTTGCGCGCGCTCGCCCGGCTGCCGCTGGCGCAGATCACCAGTCTCGGACCGGACCCAGCCGACGCCTGGCGCCGCCGTGATCCGCGCGCCGTGGACGCGCTGGCAGCAGCAGAGCTGCGCAGCCTCGGACTGAGGGCGCCCTCGGCGACCCGCCGGACGACGGCCAACCACCAGGCGCAGGCGTGAGCCGATGACCGACGAGGGCGTGCGCACCGACCTGATCATCGAGGTCATCACTGATGCCTTCGCGGCGCTGATGGAGGCGGATCCGGTCGCGTTCCGCGGGAAGTTCCGCACGATGTCGCGCGATCCGCACGCCTTCTACCGGGGCACCGCGTGCCTGTTCTACGCGGACGTGACCGGCTATCGCGGCGAGACGCGATGGGCCGAGGATCCCTACGCGGACGAGCGCAGCGGGCGGATCTGGGTGCACGGCGACCTGCACGTGGAGAACTTCGGGACGTACCTCAACTCCGACGGGCGCCTGGTCTTCGACGTCAACGACTTCGACGAGGCCTACATCGGCCGGTTCACCTGGGACCTCCAACGCTTCGCGGCGTCGCTGGCGCTGGTCTGCTGGCAGAAGGCGCTGCCCGACGCCGACATCCGCTCCCTGGTCGCCCGGTTCGTGCGCGCCTACCTGGCACAGGTCGACCACTACCGGAGCGCGGAGAGCGACGAGGACTTCGCCCTGCACCTCGACAACACCGAGGGCCCGGTGCTCGATGCTCTGCGCCGCGCGCGACTCCGGCGGCGTGCGGACTTCCTGGACGGTGCCACCGAGCTGCGCGAGGGGACGCGACGCTTCCGGGAGGACGCGAGCGTGCGGCACCTGGGGGGCGAGGAGCGGCGCGCGGTGGGAGCGGCGTTCGAGGGCTACCTGGAGACGATCCCGGCGTCGAAGCGCTTCGACCGGGACCTGTTCTACGAGCTTCGCGACGTGGTGGGCAAGAGCGGGTTCGGCATCGGCAGCGCCGGGCTCCCGGCGTACAGCCTGCTGGTGGAGGGGTACAGCCAGGCCCTCGACAACGACGTGGTGCTCTCCATGAAGCAGGCGAACGTGCCGGCGCTGAGCCGCTTCGTGGACACCGAGGCCGTCGACCGGTACTTCGCGCACGAGGCCCATCGCACCGCGGTCAGCCAGCGGGCGCTGCAGGTGCACACCGACCCGCTGCTCGGCCACACCGAGCTCGACGGTGTCGGCTACATCGTGTCGGAGGTCTCGCCCTACGAGCTCGACCTGGACTGGGGCTCGATCACCGAGCCGGAGGACATGGCGGCGGTGGTCGACCTGCTCGGGCGCGCCACCGCGAAGATCCACTGCGCCTCCGACGAGGACAGCGACCAGGACCTCGTCGACTTCCAGGTGGAGGAGGCGGTGGCCGCATCCGTCGAGCGCCGACGCCGCGCGTTCACCGACTGGGTGGTCGACTTCGGCGTCGCCTACGCCGGCCAGGTCCGCACCGACCACGCTCTCTTCGTCGAGGCCTTCCGCGAAGGCCGCATAGGCGTCAGCTCCACCTGACCCACCCCCGCCGAGTCGGCGCAACTTCGCACGCTCAGGGCACCCAGTCGGCGCAAGTTCAGGAGTTCACGCCGACTCGGCGGGGTGGGGGCGCGAGTTCACGCCGACTCGGCGGGGGGTTAGAGGGTTTGGGCGCGGGGGGAGGGGACGGCGCGGAGGTAGGTGGGGCGGGCCCAGCCCTCGGCTACGAACGCCACGTCCAGCGCGCGGACCGTCGCCTCGAGGCGGTCCTGGGGCACCAGCGCTACGGCGGAGCCGCCGAACCCGCCACCGGTCATCCGGGCACCGAGGGCGCCAGCCTCCAGCGCGGTGTGCACGGCCACGTCCAGCTCCGGGCAGGAGACCTCGAAGTCGTCGCGCAGCGAGAGGTGGGAGCCCCTCAGGGCCTGGCCGACCGCCGCCCAGTCGCGCTCCTGAAGAGCCGCCGATGTCGCCTCGACCCGGGCGTTCTCGGTGACCACGTGACGGGCGCGGCGCTGCAGCCGCTCGTGGGTCAGCCGCGCGAGGTCGGGCTCGGAGGCCTGGCGCAGCGTTGCGACGCCGAGCGCGCGGGCCGCCTCCTCGCAGTCGGCTCGCCGGGCGGCGTACCCGCCGTCGACGAGGGCGTGCGAGACCCCCGTGTCGACGACCAGCAGGGCGAGGCCGGCCTCCTCCAGCGGCAGCGGAACGTCGCGGGTCGAGCCGTCCTCGAAGTCGATCAGCAGCGCGCCGCCGTCCGTGGCCATCAGCGACACGGTCTGGTCCATGCCACCGGTCGGGGCGCCGGCCACCTCCGCCTCGGCCCGGATGCAGGCGTCGATCAACCTGCGCCGCAGCGCGTCGTCCAGGGGCAGCCCGAGCAGGTCCACGACGGCGACCGCCACGGCGCACTCCAGCGCCGCAGAGCTGGACAGGCCCGCTCCCACCGGCACGGTGCTCTCCACGTGCACGTCCAGGCCCGGCACCGCCAGCCCGTCCTCGGCGAGCGCCCACAGCACCCCGGTCACGTACGCCGCCCAGCCCTGGTCACCGCCGGGTCCGCAGGTGGCGAGGGTTCCCGTCCACGGCTGCTCCACCTGGGCGCTGGTGACCTGCACCCGGTCGTCGTCGCGAGGCGCGAGTGCGGCGTACGTCGCGTGCGGCAGCGCCAGCGGCAGGCAGAGGCCGGCGTTGTAGTCGGTGTGCTCCCCGATCAGGTTCACCCGGCCGGGGGCGCGGCCCACCACCTGGGCCTCGCGTCCGTTCCTGGCGAGGAAGCCGGCGCGGACGCCCGTCGTCAGGTCCTCGGGTGTGCCGGGCTCCACGAAGCTCATGGGGCCAGCCTAGGCGCCGGGGTCCGCGGGCCGAGTGCCAGACTCGGGGTCATGGCGGACGACGACAGCACGACAGGTGGGACGACCCCGGACGAGCCCGGCTCCGGCGCTCCGGCGGGTGGGACGGACCAGACCGGCCAGGCGAGCGCGGAGCTGATCGCCCTGGCCCATCAGCTCTTCGACTGGGTGCGCGCCGGGGAATCCGACCGGGTCCTGGCCTACGTGGACGCCGGTGTCCCGGTGGACCTTGCGGACCCGTCCGGCAACACGCTGCTGATGCTGGCCGCCTACCACGGGCAAGCGGCCCTCGTAGACGGCCTGGCGCAGCGCGGCGCCGACGTGAACCGGCTCAACGACCGGGGCCAGTCGCCCCTGGCCGGCGCCGTGTTCAAGGGCGAGGACGACGTCATCGCCTCGCTGCTCGCGCACGGTGCGGACCTGGACGCCGGCACGCCGTCGGCCCGCGCCACGGCGGCGATGTTCGGCCGGGACCTCTGAGCGCACGCCGCCCCGACGCATCGTGCGTCGGGGCGGCAGCCTGACTCACTCCGCGACAGCGTTCCTGCGGACCTCGGCGGTCGGGTCCTCGGCGGTCGGGTCTGCGGCAGCCGCGTCTGCGGCGGTCCCCGCGGATGGGCTCACGGACGGGTCCGAGGGCTTGACCGTCAGGTCGGAGCTCACCCCGGCGTCCGGATCCTTGTCGACCTTGATCACGAAGTCGTCACCGTGCTCGGTGACGCCCTTGACGACGGCCTGCTCGATGGCCTCGATGGCGTAGGCGCGCCGGATCATCAGCGGGTCGGAGCGCAGGTCCTTCACCAGCGACACCGACAGCCCGATCATCACCAGCACGAACGGCAGCGCGGCGACGATCGTCACCGTCTGCAGGCCGTTGAGGGCGTCCTCACCGCCGACCAGCAGCATCACCGCGGCCACCGCGCCGGTGGCGACGCCCCAGAAGACCACGACCGTGCGGGAGGGCTCGAGCGCTCCGTGCTCGGAGAGCGAGCCCATCACCAGGGCGGCGGCGTCGGCACCGGAGATGAAGAAGATCGCCACCAGCACCATCACCAGCACGCTGGTCACGGTGGCGAACGGGAAGGACTCCAGGGTGGTGAACAGCTGGGACTCGATCCCCCCGGCGCTGGCGATGTCGACGCCGTTGCTCTGCAGGTCGATCGCGGCGCCACCGAAGATGCAGAACCAGACCAGGCTGACCAGGCTGGGCACGAGCAGCACCCCGCTGACGAACTGGCGGATCGTGCGGCCGCGGGAGATCCGGGCGATGAACATGCCGACGAACGGCGTCCAGGACAGCCACCAGGCCCAGTAGAAGACCGTCCAGGTCTCCAGCCACTCGGTGGCCGCGGCGCCCTGGGTGGAGGTGCGCGCGGACATCATCGCGACGTCCTGGATGTAGGCGCCGATCGAGGTGGGGATCAGGTTGAGGATGAACACCGTCGGACCGACCACGAACACGAACAGGGCCAGGCAGACCGCCAGCACCATGTTGGTGTTGGACAGCCACTGGATGCCCTTGCTCACCCCGGAGACGGCGGAGAGCACGAAGGCCGCGGTCAGCGCGGCGATGATCATCACCAGCACGCCGTTGCCGATGGCGCCGATGCCGGCGACGATCTCCAGCCCGCTGCGGATCTGCAGGGCGCCCAGGCCCAGCGAGGCGGCCGAGCCGAACAGCGTGGCGAAGATGGCCAGCATGTCGATGACCTTGCCGCCGGGGCCGTGCGTGTGACGGCCCAGCAGGGGCTCGAAGGCCGCGCTGATCAGCTGCATACGGCCCTTGCGGTAGACGCCGTACGCCACCGCCAGGCCGACCACGGCGTAGATCGCCCACGGGTGCAGCGACCAGTGGAAGAGCGTGGTCGCCATGGCGTTCTGGGCGGCCTCGGGGTTGCCCGCCTCACCGGTCCCCGGCGGCGGGGTGACGAAGTGCGTGACCGGCTCGCTGACGCCGTAGAACATCAGGCCGATGCCCATGCCGGCGCTGAACATCATCGCGACCCATGAGGCGGTCCGGAACTCCGGGCCCTCGTCGTCACGGCCCAGCGGGATGTTGCCGAAGCGGCTCAGCGCGAGCCAGATCACGAACACCACGAACGCGCTCGAGGTCAGCACGAAGAGCCAGCCGGTGTTGGACATCGTCCAGCCCAGCGCCGTGTCGGACGCCGTGGCCATCGAGCTGGTGCTGACGAACCCCCAGATCAGGAACGCGATCGCGATCGCCGCGGTGACGCCGAAGACGACGCGGTCGAGGCCCGGTGAGCGTTGCTGCGGCGGGACGTTGAGGTGCGCGTCGAGGGCGGGGTGGGGGACAGGGGCTTGCTTCTTCACGGTGTCGGCGCACGGGTGCGCCGCCTCCCATCGGGGTGAGATGTGGATGGACTCAACCCTGGTCGGTTCCCCCCACGGGAGGCGACAAACCCGAGCGCGCACTAGCGTGTTGCCCGTGCAGACGTTGCGTGCGGACCGGGTCCTGGTGGTGTCGGCGACGGCCGAGGAGGCGGCGTACGTCCCCGACGGCGTGGCGGTGGAGATCACCGGCATCGGCAAGACGCAGGCGGCGGTGGCCACCACCCTGGCCCTGCTGGCACGCGCCGGCGCGGTGGACACAGTCGTCAACCTGGGCACCGCGGGCGCCCTGCGCGACGGGCTCAGCGGCGTCTTCGAGCCGGGCGCCGTGCTCAACCACGACCTCGCCGCCGACGCGATCCGTGCGCTCGGCCACGACCCGCACGACCGGCTCAGCCTCGAGGGCGGCGACGCCACCGTGCTGGCCACCGGCGACATGTTCGTCAGCGACCCCGCGGTGCGCGCGCGGCTGGCCACCCGGGCCGACCTCGTCGACATGGAGGGGTACGCCGTGGCGTGGGCCTGCCGGCAGGTCGGGGTCCCGGTGCGGATGCTCAAGCACGTCTCGGACAACGCCGACGCCGGCGCCCTCGACTGGCCGTCGCTGGTGGACGCCAGTGCCCGGGTGCTCGGCGCCCGGTTGTCCGAGCTGCTCGCCTGAGCGGACCGGCCGGAGCGAGCCGCCGGAACGAGCCCACCGCAGCGGGCGGCGGCTCAGCCCCGGGAGCTGCGCTCGGTGCGCCCGCGCACGATGCCGATGAACTCCTGGACCCGCTCGTCCTCGTTGTCGATCAGCCAGGCCAGTCCGATCTGGGTCTCGGGGACCCCGGCGACGGGCACGTAGACCACGTCCTTGCGCTGGTGCAGGCGGGCCACCGACATCGGCACCACCACGATCCCGGTGCCGGAGGCCACCACCTCGATGGCGTCCTTGAGGCTCATCTGCGGCCAGTCCAGCCGCTCGGCTCGCGCCACCTCGCTCCAGCCGGGCACGTCCTCGGGCGGCTGGACCAGCTGCTCGTCGGCCAGGTCCGCGAGGTCCACCTCGTCGAAGGCGCTGACCACGTGGTCCTTGGCCACCACCACGACCGGGCGCTCGTGGTAGAGCGGGATCAGGTGCAGCCCGCCCCGGTCCACGGGCAGCCGCACCAGGCACATGTCGAGGGTCCCGTCGCGCAGCCCGGTCTCCTGCTCGGCCTGCTCCACCGGGACCAGCTCCAGCGTGTCGCGTCGACGACGTCGCCACACGCCGGCCCACTTGTCGGGGGTCGCTCCGGTGACGAAGCCGACTCGGAAGGGGCGCTGCGCGGTGGACACCGGCTCAGGCTAGTGCGTGGCGCCCGCTCGGCCGCACTCGCGAGCGCCCTAGGGTGGCGGGCGTGACGAAGCCCCTGTCATCCGCCGACAGCGCAACTGGCCCCGACAGCGCAGCGCCGAGCCTGCGGTCGCTGCGCCGCGGCTGGTCCGGCCTGCCGGCCCCCGAGCTCGAGGAGCTGGTCGGCGACCTCGCCGCCTCCTTCCTGGCGCCGCTGGGACGGGTGGCCCCGGCCGGGCTCGGGCTCATCGGTCTGCCCCGGTGGTGGGGCAAGCGCTTCGGCGCCGCCGACGGCGAGACGCTGGCCGGGGTGAACCTGGTGCGTCCCCGGCACGGCGTACCCTCGGCCGGCGAAGCCGTGCTCGATCCCCGGCGGCTCCTCGAGACCCTGCCGATGACCGCCCGGCTGGGGTCGTCGCTGGCCGACGGGCGCCCGGCGGTCGTGGTGTCGTACGCCGCCGACGGTCCCCGGCCCTGGCGGTGGGTGCGCGACGAGGTACGACGCGGCGCGGGCGGGGAGCTCGTCGCGATGACCTACCTCGACGTGCCGGGCGCGCGGCGCGCCGGCGGCACGCCGTTCCTGCTGCGACGTCACCCCGCCCCGGACTGACCGGGGCCGGGTGCGGGGCGGTGGGGGCCTAGGGTCCTTGTCACTGGCCTGGTGAACTGCTGGGCTGACGTCAGGACGTCCCCGCCCCCGAGGAGTGAGCCCCGATGACCATCCAGCCCACGCCCGTGCGCCGTCCCGTCCGCGGGGCGGTCGACGTGCTGCTCGCCGACGGCCGGGTCGCGACCGTGCGGCCGCTGATGAGCACCGACCGTGAGGCCCTGCTGGAGCTGCACGACCAGGTCTCCGAGGACAGCTACCGGTTCCGCTTCTTCACCGCCGGGCGCGCCGCGGGACACAACTACGTCGAGCACCTGATGACCGCGGAGTCCTCCCAGGAGGCCGACCGCCCGATCGTGCTGCTGCTGCTGGTGGCCGACGAGCTCATCGGCGTGGCCACGGCCGAGCCCACCGAGCCGGCCACCGCGGAGATCTCCTTCCTGGTCGCCGACCAGGCGCACGGGATGGGGGCGGGCACGCTGCTGCTCGAGCACCTCGCCGCGCACGCCCGCGACCGCGGGATCCGGCGGTTCACCGCCGACGTGCTGCCCGAGAACCTCCAGATGCTGCGGGTGCTCAGCGACACCGGCTTCGCGGCCGAGCGCCAGCGCGAGCCGGGCACCGTGGTGATGACCCTGGACACCGCCGCCACCGCCGAGGCGGTGGCCGCGGCCGACCGGCGCGAGCGGCTCTCCGAGGCGCACTCGCTCGCCCCGCTGCTGCGGCCCCGCTCGGTGGCCGTGGTCGGGGTACGACGCGACGGCAGCGGCGTGGGGCGCGCCGTCCTGGACGCGATCCGCAAGGACGACTTCACCGGCCGCCTGGTGGTGGTGCACCCGAGCGCCGAGGAGATCGACGCGGTGCCGGCCTGCCGCAGCCTGGAGGACCTCGACGAGCCGGTGGACCTGGTGGTGGTGGCTGTCCCGGCGGCGCAGGTCCTCGCGGTGATCCAGCAGGCCGCCAGGGCCGGGGTGCGCGCGGCGGTCGTGCTCTCCGGCGGCTTCAGCGAGATGGGCGCGGCCGGGCGGGCGATGCAGCACCAGATGCTGGCCGTGGCCCGGCGACACAGCCTGCGCCTGGTCGGCCCGAACTGCCTCGGGGTGATGGCCAACCAGCCGGGCGTGCGGCTCAACGCCACCTTCACCCGCGGTCTGCCGCCCCGCGGCGGTCTCGCGGTGGCCACCCAGTCCGGAGGAGTGGGGATCGGCCTGCTCGACCGGGCCCGCGAGTCGGGCCTGGGCATCTCGTCGTTCGTCTCGCTGGGCAACAAGGCCGACGTCTCGGGCAACGACCTGCTCTCGGCGTGGCTCGAGGACGCCGAGGTATCGGCGGCCGTGCTCTACCTGGAGTCCTTCGGCAACGCCCAGAAGTTCGCCCGGGTCGCCCGCAGCTTCGCCGAGCGCAAGCCGCTGCTCGCGGTCGTCGGTGGCCGGTCGACCGGGGGCCGGCGCGCGGGCGCCTCGCACACCGCCGCCGCGGCCGTCCCCTCCGTCGGCGTGGATGCGCTGTTCGCGCAGTCGGGGGTGATCGGCTGCCGGGGTCTGGACGACCTGGCGGCCACCGCGCTGCTGCTCACCACCCAGCCGGTGCCCCGTGGCCCGCGGGTGGGCATCGTCGGCAACGCCGGCGGCCTCGGCGTCCTGGCGGCCGACGCCGCCTCGCGCGTCGGCATCGTCGTACCGGAGCTGTCGGGGGAGGACCAGCACCAGATGGAGTCCTACCTCTCGGGCACGATCGGTGCGAGCAACCCCGTGGACCTCGGTGCCAGCGTCGCCAGTGAGGACTTCCTGGCGGCGGTGCGCGGGATGCTCACCTCCGCCGAGGTCGACAGCGTGCTGGTCACGATCACGGCGACCGCGGTGAGCGACGCCGAGGGCGTCCTCGCCGGGCTCGCCCAGACGCGCACGGCGGCCCCACACAAGCCCCTGCTGCTGGTGGCGATCGGCGACGTCGAGGTGCCGCGGCACCAGGGGCCCGGGCGGGCGCCGTACGCGGCGTTCCGCTCCATCGACGAGGCGATCCAGTCCCTTGCCCACGCCGCCCGGTACGCCGCCTGGCTGGCGGCGCCGCCCACCGAGCTGCCCGGCGAGGACCCGGCGGTGGCCGAGCGTGCGCGCGCGCTGGCGACGACACAGCTGGGGCCCGCCACCGGCGGGGGCGACTCCGGCTGGCTCAGCCCGGCCGAGGTGCGCCGACTGCTCGGCCTCTACGGCATCGACGCCCCGGTGGGCCGCGTCGCCACCGGCGTGGAGGAGTGCCTCGCGCTGGCCGAGGAGATCGGCTTCCCGGTCGCGCTCAAGGTGGCCGACCCGGCGGTCGTGCACAAGTCCGACCGCGGGCTGGTCCGGGTCGGGGTGCACGGTCGCGACGCGGTGGTGGACTGCCTGGCCGACTTCGCCGCGGAGATGGGGCGACCCGACGTGCCCGTGCTGGTCCAGCCGATGGTGCTGGGCGGGGTCGAGCTGGCGCTCGGCGTCGTCCGGGACCCGGGCTTCGGGCCCCTGGTGATGGTCGCCAGCGGAGGGGTCGCCGTCGACGTCTGGGCCGACCACGTCTTCTCGATGCCCCCGCTGAGCCAGGGCGACGCGAAGCGGTCGCTGCGGGCACTGCGCATCTGGCCGCTGCTCGCCGGGCACCGGGGGGCGCGGCCCGCCGACGTGGAGGCCGTCGAGCGGATCGCGGTCGCCCTGGGCCGGTTGAGCCTCGACGTGCCGGAGATCGCCGAGATCGACCTCAACCCGGTGATGGTGCTGGCCGACGGGGCCGTCTGCGTGGACGCCAAGGTGCGCCTGGCCACCCCGACCACCCATCTCGACGCCGGGATCCCGCGCCGCCTCCGGCCCCCCGCGGTGGCGCCCGACTGAAGGCGTTCCCTTGCCCTGTCAGGGTGGTCGAGCCAGGCTGGAGGCGGATACCAACAGCGGAGGTCTGCCCATGTCCCCCTCACACGACCAGGCGATCGTCGTCGGGATCGACGGCGACGACACCGGGCTGGGGGCGCTGCGCTTCGCCGTGCGCGAGGCCCGCAGCGCCGACGCCTCCCTGCGGCTGGTGCACGTGCGCCCCGACCACATCGCGGCGATGCCGGTGGACCTCGCGGTCCGGATGGCGATGGAGCGCACCGGCAACCAGATCCTCGCCACGGCCACCGCTGCGGCGCAGGAGCTGGCCCCCGAGCTCAGCATCTCCCAGGAGCTCTACGACGGTCGCCGGGCGCTGACGCTCACCCGAGTCGCCGAGCACGCCCGGATGATCGTCCTGGGCCGCACGGACCGCTCGCTGCTCGAGCGGGCGCTGGGGATGGCCACCACGGCCGGGGTGGCGGCACGGGCGACCTGTCCGGTGGTCTGCGTCCCGGCCGCCTGGCCACCCGCCACGGAGCAGGAGGAGGTGGTGGTCGGCTTCAAGTCGCCGCACCACGCGCCGGAGCTGTTCCGCGCGGCCTTCGCCGAGGCCTCCTCGCGCCAGGCGCGGCTGGTCGTCCTGCATGCCTGGAAGCTGCCCGCCGCCTACGACGACCTGATCGTGGACCGCGTCGGCCGGCAGCGCTTCGCCGAACAGGCCAGGGAGGTCGTCGAGCCGCTGATCGAGCAGGCCCGTGGCGAGTATCCGGAGGTGCCTGTCGAGGTGACCGTGGTGCACGAGCCGCCCGGTCGCGCCCTGGTGGAGGCATCGCGCCGCGCAGACCTGCTGGTGCTGGTGCGCCGCGCCCACGGCGTCCCCGCGGCGACGCACCTGGGTGCCACCGCCCGCACGCTGTTGCGCGAGGCGGACTGCCCGGTGATGGTGGTCGCTCCCCAGGAGACGAACACGGACGCCGCGGCCGCCGCCGAGGTCACTGAGCGCGCGAGCGGTTGAACGCCGACCGGGCCTCGGACAGGGCCCCGTTGAAGCGCTGCAGCGCCTCGCCCAGGCCGGTGCGCGCGTCATCGAGGTCGTCGTCCTTGCTCTCCGTCTGAGCCTGGGTGAGCCGGGAGCGGGCGGCGAGCCAGGCGTTCTCCGCGGCGCCCAGCAGCCGGGTGGTGTCCTCCTGCAGGTCCTTGCGCCCCAGCGACGTGCGCACCCACATCTCGTCGAGCGCGCCGCGGCTGGCGTCGAGTCGGCGCCGCGCCTCGCTGAGGTAGTCCGCGCGACGCCCGCTGGTGCTGGCGTCGAGCTCGGCGAGCACGTGGCTGGCGTCGGCGCGCAGCTGGCGCAGCGTGGCGCCGAGCTCCTCGCGCACCGAGCTGCTCCCGGTGGCGGCGTGCTCACGCATCCGCGCGAGCGCCTCGTCGGCCCCCTTGAGGTCGTCACGCAGGTCCTGGATCAGCTGCTGGATGGCGGTGGGAGCGGCGTCGTCGCTCATGGGGGCCTCCTCGGTTGGCTGGATCCCCACCCTCGCGCGACACGCCGTCCAAGGCAATGGCCGGTGGGCGCCGAGCGTTCGGGCCGGTGCACACTTCAGGGGTGTCCGGCGACCCGATCCAGCGACTGCTCAGCGCACCGCCGGCCCTGCCGGTGGTCGAGGGGCTGGAGGCTCTCGCCGCGGCGCTCGCCGAGCACGGGATCGCGGTCGTGCAGGCGCCGCCAGGGACCGGCAAGACCACGATGGTGCCGCCGGCGGTCGCCGCCCTGCGGCCCGGGCGGGTGGTCGTCACCCAGCCGCGCCGCATCGCCGTACGGGCGGCGGCCCGGCGGCTGGCCGGACTGCTGGGAGAGACGGTGGGCCGCAGCGTCGGGTACGCCGTGCGCGGAGAGCGCCGCACCGGCCCGCAGACCCGGATCGAGGTGGTCACCACCGGGATCCTGCTGCGGCGTCTGCAGCGCGACCCGGAGCTGCCCGGCGTGAGCGCGGTGGTGCTCGACGAGGTCCACGAGCGCCAGCTCGACGTCGACCTGGCCCTGGCGCTGCTCGTCGACGTCCGCGCCCACCTGCGCGAGGACCTGATGGTGGTGGCGATGTCGGCCACGGTGGAGGCCGAGCGGACGGCGCGGCTGCTGGGCGACGGGTCCCCGGCTCCGGTCATCGCAGTGCCGGGCGCGCTGCACCCGGTCGAGCAGATGTGGAGCCCGCCGCCGCCGGGGGTGCGGCGCCTCGACGAGCGCGGGGTGACCCCGGCGTACCTCGACCACGTCGCCGGGTGCGTGCGCCAGGCCCTGGCTCGTCACGACGGTGACGTGCTGGTCTTCCTGCCCGGTGCCGGCGAGGTCGCGGGGGTGGTCCGGCGGCTGGCCGGCGCCGGCGCCGAGGTCCATGCCCTGCACGGGCGGGTGCCCTCCGCGGCGCAGGACCGGGCCCTCACCCCGGGACCGGGGCGCCGGGTGGTGGTGTCGACCGCCGTGGCGGAGTCGTCGCTGACCGTGCCCGGCGTGCGGGTCGTCGTCGACGCCGGGCTCTCCCGCCAGCCGCGCACCGACCACCGCAGCGGACTGGCCGGGCTGGTCACCGTCAACGTGAGCCGGGCCGCCGCCGAGCAGCGGGCCGGACGAGCGGGCCGCGAGGGCCCGGGTGTGGTGTACCGCTGCTGGTCACAGTCCGAGCACGCCCACCTGGCGGCTCATCCGGAGCCCGAGATCGCGACCGCGGACCTGACCGGTTTCACCCTCGAGGCGGCGGTCTGGGGCAGCCCGGACCCGGCGGAGCTGGCCCTCCTGGACCAGCCGCCACCCGCAGCGCTGGCCGCGGCCCGGGCCACCCTGCTGGCGCTGGGCGCCCTCGCCGACGACGGATCGCCGACCGCGCGCGGCCGGGCGATGGCCGACCTGGCCGTGGACCCGCCACTGGCGCGGGCGCTGCTGGACGGTGCCCGGCTGGTCGGCGCCCGGCGGGCGGCGGAGGTCGTGGCGCTGATCTCCTCGGACCTGCGGGTGCCGGACGGTGACCTGGTCGCCGGTCTGCGCACCATGCGCCGCGGTGGAGCCGCCACCACGCTGTGGGCGAGCACGGTCCGACAGCTGCGCGCCTCGCTGCCCGCCGCGCTGCGCGAGCACCCGGGCGAGGCGGGGACCGACGACGACCTCGCCGTCGGCCTGGTCTCGGCGCTCGCCCACCCGGGCCGCATCGCCCGGCGCCGCGCCGGCTCCTCGGCGTACCTGATGACGTCGGGGACCGGCGCCGTGCTCGCCCCCGGGGCGTCCGCCCTGGCCGGACACGCCTGGCTGGCCATCGCGGACGTCGAGCGACGCCCCGGGCAGCGCGACGCCACCATCCGGGCGGCCGCGCCGATCGGCGAGGACTCCGCGCTCGAGGCGGCGCCGGCCCTGTGGCGCGAGACGGAGGAGGTGGCGTGGGTGGCCGGGCAGGTGGTCGCCCGGCGGCGTACCTGGTTGGGGGCCGTCGAGCTCACCTCGGCGCCCTTCGAGCCGCCCGCCGACCTGGTGGCCGACGCGATCCGCGAGGGGCTGCGCACCGAGGGCTTGTCGCTGCTGCCCTGGACCGAGGCGGCCACGTCGCTGCGCCGCCGGGTCGGCTTCCTGCACGAGGTGCTGGGGGAGCCGTGGCCCGACCTGTCCGACGACGCGCTGCGGGCGGCCGTCGACGTCTGGCTCGCTCCCGAGCTGCACCGGCTGCGCGGCGCCCGCGACCTGAGGCGGGTCGACGTGCTGGCGGCGCTGCGCCGGCTGCTGCCCTGGCCCGAGGCCGGGCGCCTCGACGAGCTCGCCCCCGAACGGGTGAAGGTCCCCAGCGGCGCCTCGCACCGGATCGACTACACCGGCGCGCAGCCGGTGCTCGCGGTGCGCCTGCAGGAGGTGTTCGGCTGGACGGCGACGCCGCGGGTGGCCGAGGGCCGGGTCCCGCTCCTGCTGCACCTGCTCTCGCCGGCCGGCCGCCCGGCCGCGGTCACCGCCGACCTGGATTCGTTCTGGGACGGCGGCTATGCGCAGGTCCGCGCCGACCTGCGCGGGCGCTACCCCCGCCACGCCTGGCCCGAGGACCCGCGCACCGCCACCGCCACCGCGCGGGCGCGGCCGCGCTCGAGGTAGCCCGCGCCCGGAGCGCTCAGGCCATCAGGCGGGTGGCGAGCACCGCTGCCTGGGTACGGCGCTGGAGGCCGAGCTTGGTGAGGATCGTCGACACGTAGTTCTTGACCGTCTTCTCGGCGAGGAAGAGGCGCTCACCGATCTGGCGGTTGGTGAGTCCCTCGGCGACCAGGGCCAGGATCCGGTGCTCCTGCTCGGTCAGCGAGGCCAGCTCGCTGTGGGTGCTCTGCCCGGTGCGTACCCGCTCGAGCACGCGCAGCGTCAGCGCGGGATCGATGAGCGACTGCCCCCGGGCCACCTGGCGGATGCCCTGGACCAGCGCATCCCCGCCGATCTGCTTGAGGAGGTAGCCCGCAGCCCCGGCGACGATGGCGGCGAACAGCGCCTCGTCATCGTCGTAGGAGGTGAGGATCAGGCCCTGGATCGACGGGTCGATCGAGCGGACGTGTCGGCACACGTCGATGCCGCTGCCATCGGGCAGCCTGCCGTCCAGCACCGCGACGTCCGGTCGCAGGGCCGGGATGCGTGCCATCGCCTCGGCTGCCGTGGCGGACTCCCCGACGACCTCGATGTCGTCGTACTCGTCGAGGAGGTCACACAGACCGCGGCGGACCAGCTCGTGGTCGTCGACCAGGTAGATCCGGACAGGAGGCGTGGCACCGGCGGATGGCTGCCCCTGCGTGAGGAGGGCCGCCTCGGCGGCGACGTCGGCGGGTGCGTGGGACATGGGGCCTCCGGATGATCGGTCTGCGTGCTGCCCTCATGCTCGCCGTCCCCCTCGCGTGCCGGCAGGGCCTTCCCGTCCGCATGGCGAGGACCAACGTCCCGCAGGGCGCACGCCGATGCTCCGGACGCCGACAGACCGGACCTTGGACGCGCAGAGTCGGGACCTTGGTCCTTAGGATCTGGCGCCTCGACTCTGCAGGATTGCCGAGTGAACCCCATCCAGCGACTCGTCGTCGCCCGCGCCGAGGCGCCCTGGTTTCGACGTCGCCCCGCCATGGCGGTGGTGCTCGCCGGGGTCCTCTTCGCCGCGGTCTTCGGGCTGCGCCTCGCCTTCGGCGCGGACACCAGCGAGGGCATCACGATGCTCTACGCGCTCCCGGTCACCCTGCTGGCCCTGGCCCTCGGCGTACGCGGGGGAGTCGCGGCCGGGCTGATCGCGGTGGCACTCGTGGCCTCCTGGGTGGTGGTCGACTCCGTCGACCTCAGTGCGCTCGGGTGGGCCTCGCGCACCCTGCCTCACCTCCTGGTCGGGATCCTCCTGGGCGACGCCTCCGATCGGCTGCAGCACTCGGAGCGCCAGCGCCAGGCCCACGAGATCGCCGCGATGCGCCACCGGCAGGCGGTCGAGATCAACGACACCCTCGTTCAGGGGATGGCCGCGGCCAAGTGGGCGATGGAGGCCGGGCGCCACGAGCGCGCCCTGGAGACCCTCGACGAGACCCTGGAGACGGGGCAGCGCCTGGTCTCCGAGCTGATGCGGGACGCCGATATGGGGATGACCGGCAACCGCGCCACGTCCGTCCCTACCGCGCAGTCCGGCTCGACCACGCAGCAGGGCTCCACCAGCGTCGGCGCCTGACCGCACGGCCAAGGGCGAGTACGGCGGGCACGACCGGCGCGCAACCGACACGCAACTGCGCCGCAGAACCTCTTGCCAAACCGAACCGGCGCGGGGTTTCCTGAGGCGCGGCCCTCCAGCCGCTCGGGAACCCGGGAGCGCTCGGGGCCGTTGGCCGGCCACGCGTGTGAACGTCGACCCGCCACCTGTCCGCGCCGGTCACCGACGCGGGCGTCGTTCTCAGGAGGCGTCTTGCACCGTATTCGTATGATCGCGACAGGTGGGGCGAGCGCCCTGGTCCTGTCGCTGGTACCCGTGGCCACCACCCAGGCCGCAGCGCCACCCGGCGAGCCGACCGCTCGCACGTCCCTGGCGGAGGCTGCCCAGCGGCCCGCCAAGCAGGTCAGCAGCAAGGCCCTGCGCAAGGCGGTGACCACCCGCGGGGTGATGGAGCACGCACGCGCCTTCCAGCGCATCGCGGACCGCAACGACGGCAACCGCGCCTCCGGCACTCCCGGGTACGACGCGTCGGCGGCCTACGTGATGCGCACGCTGAAGCGAGCCGGCTACCTGGTGCGCCAGCAGTACTTCACGTTCCCGTTCTTCCAGGAGCTCTCCGCTCCGGTGCTGGAGCAGACCGCGCCCACCGCGACCACCTACACGACCGCCACCTACCAGTTCTCCGGCGCCGGCGATGTCACCGGGACGGTCGTCCCCATCGACCTCACCCTGCCGCCCACCCCGGAGCCCTCGTCCACGTCCGGCTGCGAGGACGAGGACTTCCCCGCCGCTCCCGCCACGCCGTCCATCGCCCTGATGCAGCGCGGCACCTGCCCGTTCGGTGACAAGGCCCAGAACGCGGCGGACGCCGGCTACGAGGCGGCGATCATCTTCAACGAGGGCCAGCCGGGGCGCACCGACCTGAGCACCGGCACGCTCGGGGCCCCGGTCACCATCCCGGTCGTCGGCCTGTCCTTCGCAGACGGCTCCGCGCTGGCCGCCCAGGCGGGAGCCGGCGAGGTCACCATGCACGTCACCACCGACACCCGCACCGATGCCGCCGCCCGCACCAGCAACATCATCGCCCGCACCAAGAAGGGCAACCCGAACCGGGCACTGGTGGTCGGCGCCCACCTCGACTCGGTGCTCGAGGGACCCGGCCTCAACGACAACGGCAGCGGCAGCGCGGCGCTCCTCGAGATCGCTCAGCAGATGTCGCGGCTGAAGGTCAAGCCGCGCCAGCAGGTGCGGTTCGCCTTCTGGGGTGCCGAGGAGGCGGGGCTGCTCGGCTCCGAGCACTACGTCTCCACCCTCAGCACGCAGGCCCGCCGGCAGATCATGGCCAACCTGAACTTCGACATGGTGGGCTCGCCCAACTACGCCCGCTTCGTGTACGACGGTGACGGCTCCGCCACCGAGGTGGCCGGACCCGCCGGGTCGGGTCGCATCGAGCAGGTCTTCACCAGGTACTTCCGCAGCCAGAAGCTGGCCAGCGCGCCCACGGAGTTCAGCGGCCGCTCGGACTACGGGCCGTTCATCGCGGTGGGCATCCCGGCAGGGGGTCTGTTCACCGGCGCCGAGGGAATCAAGACGGCGCAGGAGGCTCGCCTCTTCGGCGGCCGGGCCGGGCGTCCCTACGACAAGTGCTACCACAGCGCCTGCGACGACATCAGCAACGTCAGCCGCAAGGCGATCGGCGAGATGACCGACGCGGCGGCGCACGCCGTACTGACGTTGGCCAACGCCAAGCGCGGCTTCCTCGCCGAGCCCCGCGCCGAGCGCTCGCAGCGCTCGGCTCCCGGCGCGCCCTTCGAGGACGAGCACCTGCCCGTGCGCTGATCCGCAGCACTGCAGCACCGCAGCACTGAAAGCACCGCAGCACAATGAGACGGCGGCACCCGCTCGGCTGGGCGGGTGCCGCCGTCGTACGTCTCGGACCAGCCAGGGGCTCTGGGCGCTGCACTTCAGGGTGTCGAGGAAGCTCGGCCAGGGGCGTCAGCCGAGGGCCGAACGTCCCGGTTCGGGCCTGGATTGCGGCCTTCTGGGAGGTCGCCGGCCGCTAACCTCCGGTCATGACGCGCGAGGGTGGGTACGACGCGGATGTGGTGGTCGTCGGCAGTGGGTTCGGGGGCGCGGTCACCGCGCTGCGGCTGACCGAGGCCGGGCACCGGGTGCTGGTCCTGGAGCGCGGGCGGCGGCTCTCCGACGCGGACCTGGTGCGCGCCAGGCGCGACCCCCGCGACTACCTGTGGCAGCCCTCGCTGGGGCTGCGCGGGTTCTTCTGGCAGCGGATCTTCCGGCACATGGCGATCATCGGCGGCACCGGCGTGGGCGGGGGCTCGATCGTCTGGGCGGGCGTGCTGCTCGAGCCGGGCGAGGACTTCTACGCCGCCCCCGCGATGAGCGGCCTGGGCGTCGAGTGGCGCGCCGAGCTGGAGCCCCACCTGGCCCGGGCGGCGCGGATGCTGGGCCGGGTGACCAGCCCTCACCACGGGCCGATGGACGATCATCTGCGGGCGGCCGCGCGTGCGGTCGGCGCCGAGGCGACGTTCGGGCCCGTCCCGCTGGCCATCCACTTCGGACGCGAGGGCGAGCGCGAGCCTGACCCGTTCTTCGGTGGGGAGGGGCCCGAGCGCACCGGCTGCCGGCTGTGCGGGGAGTGCCTGCTCGGCTGCCCGTACGGCGCGAAGAACCAGCTGACCCGCAACTACCTGCACCTCGCCGAGCGCTACGGCGCCCGGATCCGCGCCGAGCAGGAGGTGCACCGCGTCGAGCCGTTGGCCGAGGGCGGCTACCTGGTGGGGGTGCGCCACCCGTGGCGGCGCGGCGAGACCGGCACGGTGCGCGCGCGGCAGGTGGTGCTCGCCGGCGGCGTCCTGGGCACCGTGGAGCTGCTCTACCGCTGTCGCGACGAGCTGGGCACCCTGCCGAGGGTCTCGCCGCGTCTGGGCCAGCACGTGCGGACGAACTCCGAGGCGCTGACGGCGGTGCTGCAGCCGCCCGGCCAGGACCTGTCCCGGGGGCCGACGATCTCGAGCGACTTCCACCCCGACGAGCGCACCCACACCACCCTGAACCGCTACATCGGCGGCTGGCACATGCGTTTCCAGGTCGGGCCGATGGTGGACGACGCGCGGCCCGCCCGCCGGGCACGTCGGGTGCTGGGCCAGCTGATCACCCGCCCGGGGGCCCAGGCCCGGCTGCTGTCCGCGCGCGGGCTGCTGCGGCGTCTGACCGTGCTGACCACGATGCAGCACCATGACAGCGAGCTCGCCCTGGACCTGCGTGCGGCGCCGCTGCGGCCCTGGCGCCGGGTGCTGCGCTCCCGGCTGACCGGTGGGGAGCGGCCGCCCAGCTACCTGCCGATCGCCAACGAGGTGACCCGGGCGTTCGCGGCCGCGTCCGGTGGGCGCGCGCTGAACCTGCTGGGGGAGTCGGTCGGCGGGCTGTCGATCACCGCGCACATCCTCGGCGGCGCGGTGATGGGCACCGATGCCAGCCGGGGGGTCGTCGACGCGGACCACCAGGTGCACGGCCACCCGGGGCTCTACGTGATGGACGCCAGCGTGATCCCGGCGAACCTCGGCGTGAACCCGTCGCTGACCATCACCGCGCTCGCGGAGAGGTTCGCCTCACGGTTCCCGGCGCGGGCCGGTGCTCCGCGGCGGCGCGAGCCGATCGACGCCCGGGAGACCGCCGCCGGCGGCCCGGTCTGAAATGAAGAAAAGGCCCCGTGGAGCCGGGGCCTTTCCAGTGTCCGAGGGGGGACTTGAACCCCCACCCTCTATACGAGGACTAGCACCTCAAGCTAGCGCGTCTGCCTATTCCGCCACCCGGACGAGTGCTGTGGAACTGTAACAAAGGTTCGCCCCAACTCTCACATCGGACCCCCTGGGCGGTGCAGATGTCAGGATGTGCCCATGGTCACCGAGAGCCCCCAGCCCGCGCCGTACGACCCCGCCGCCGAGGTCGTGGACCTGTGCCGCGACCTGATCCGCATCGACACCTCGAACTACGGCGATGCCGAGGGTCCCGGGGAGCGCAAGGCCGCCGAGCTGGTCGCCACCCTGCTCGACGAGGTCGGGATCACGTCGACGATGTACGAGTCCGAGCCGGGGCGCACGTCACTGATCGCGCACTGGGGCGGTACGACGGGTGAGCCGCTGTTGCTGCACGGCCACCTGGACGTGGTGCCGGCCGCGGCCGAGGACTGGCAGGTGCACCCCTTCTCCGGCGAGGTCCAGGACGGCTTCGTCTGGGGCCGCGGCGCGGTCGACATGAAGGACTTCGACGCGATGCTGCTCTCGGTGGTCCGGGCCCGCACCCGCGCGGGCCGGCTGCCCGAGCGTCCGATCGTGCTGTGCTTCACCGCCGACGAGGAGGCCGGCGGGCACAAGGGTGCCGAGCACCTGGTCAAGGTGGCGCGCGAGGAGCTCGAGGGCTGCACCGAGGCGGTCGGCGAGGTGGGCGGCTTCAGCGCGACGGTGCGAGGTCGGCGCATCTACCTGATCGAGGCGGCCGAGAAGGGGATGGCCTGGATGCGTCTGCGCGCCCGCGGACGCGCCGGCCACGGCTCGATGATCAACCACGAGAACGCCATCACCGAGCTGGCCGGAGCGGTGGCCCGGATCGGTGCCTACGAGTGGCCGGTGCGGCTCACCCCGGCGATGCGGGTGCTGCTGGCCTCGGTCGGGGAGCTCGCCGGGACCGAGGCGACGCCGGAGAATGCGGAGGCGCTGATCCAGGAGTTCGGCCCGGCGGCGCGGATGCTGGGCGCCGTCATCCGGAACACCGCGAACCCGACGATGCTCGACGCCGGCTACAAGGTCAACGTCATCCCGACCGAGGCCACGGCACACCTCGACGGCCGGTTCCTGCCCGGCTACGAGGATGAGTTCTTCGCCACGATCGCCGAGCTGTGCGGGGAGAACGTCGAGATGGACTTCGTCAGCCACCAGCAGCCCTGGGAGATGCCCTACGACACCCCGCTGGTGGACGCGATGACGCGCTCGCTGATGGCCGAGGACCCCGACGCCCTCGTCGCGCCGTACCTGATGAGCGCCGGGACGGACGCCAAGCACTTCACCAAGCTCGGGATGCGCTCCTACGGCTTCGCGCCCCTGCGCCTGCCCGCCGACCTCGACTTCACCGCGCTCTTCCACGGAGTCGACGAGCGGGTCCCGGTCGACGCCCTCCACTTCGGCGCCCGAGTCTTCGACCGCTTCCTCGACGAAGCCTGACCCAGCACGTCGAGTCGGCGTGAAGTCGCACCCCCAGCACGCCGAGTCGGCGTGAAGTCGTGCGCTCGGTACGCCGACCGGGCGTGAAGTCGCACGCCCGTAGCGTGAGTTCACGCCGACTCAGCACCCGTACGACGCGAGTTCACGCCGACTCAGCACCCGTACGACGCGAGTTCGCGCCGACTCAGCACCCGTACGAGGTGAGCTCGTGCCGGGTGGGCGGGGAATGGGGGCGGGGGCGAGGGGGTTGGGATGGGGGCAGGACGCCGCACGCAGTCAACCGAAGGAGAGCTCGTGAGCAAGGTCCTTCTCGTGGTCACCGCAGCCCGGCACTGGACGCTGAAGGACGGCACCCAGCACCCCACCGGGTTCTGGGCCGAGGAGCTCGTGGCGCCGTACCGGGTCTTCACCGACGCCGGTCACGAGGTCGTGATCGCGACGCCCGGGGGAGTGCCCCCGGTGGTCGACAAGGCCAGCCTCGCCGCCGACGCCAACGGGGGACAGGAGCAGGCCGACGCCATCGCCGCCCAGCTCGACGGCATCGAGCAGCTCGCGGCGCCGGTGCGTCTCGAGGACACCAGGCTCGACGACTACGCGGCGGTGTTCTACCCCGGCGGCCACGGCCCGATGGAGGACCTGGCGGTCGACGAGACCTCCGGGCGCCTGCTGGTCTCGGCCCTGGAGTCGGGCAAGCCGCTCGGCATCGTCTGCCACGCCCCCGCCGCGCTGCTGGCAACCGCCGACGCCGACGGCACCAGCCCGTTCGCGGGCTACCGGCTCACCGGCTTCAGCAACGCCGAGGAGAGCCAGGCCGGCCTGGCCGACCAGGCACCGTGGCTGCTGCAGGACCGCCTGATCGCGCTCGGCGCGGACTACCAGGAGGCCGAGCCGTGGACGCCGCACGTCGTGGTGGATCGGACGCTGTTCACCGGACAGAACCCGGCGTCCTCGGCCCCGTTGGCCGAGGAGATCCTCAAGGCCCTCTGAGTCGCCAGCGCGCACACCGCGTGAGCACAGTGCGGTCGATCCGGAGCACCACCTGCTCCGGATCGACCGCACACGTGTCTCAGCGGCTCACAGGTAGAAGGTCGGCCGTGCCTGGCGGATGATCTTGCGCCGCAGGGTGACCCGCCGGGTGCCGTCCGGGGTGATCCGCACCCGGTCCAGCTCCCAGCCGCCGTGCTCGGCCCGGTCCACCAGCAGCCGGGTCACCACGTTGCGCGAGAACTCCCGCGACAGCGTGATCCGATCGAACTCCCACTCCACTCCCGGGGCGGGCGGCCGACGATGCGTGCGAGGGCTCATCTCACTCTCCTGAGACGTCGTCCAGTGCGTCAGTGATCTCCTCGGGCAGCTCGAGCCCCTCGGTCTCCAGCACGGCACGCAGTTGTGCCGCCGTCCGCGCCCCGACGATGGGGGCGGTGACCCCTTCCCGGTCGCGCACCCAGACCAGCGCCACCTCGAGCGGCGACCAGCCCAGCCCGTCCGCGGCACGGATCACGGACTCCACGATGCCACGGCTGCGCTCGCCGAGGTAGGCGTTGACGAAGCCGGCGAAATGCTCGGTCGCGGCGCGCGAGTCCGACGGGGTCCCGTGCCGGTACTTCCCGGTCAGCACCCCGCGACCCAGCGGCGACCAGGGCAGCACGCCGAGGCCGAGGGCCTGGGCGGCGGGCAGCACCTCCGCCTCGATCGAGCGGTTCAGCAGCGAGTACTCCACCTGCGTCGAGGCGAGCAGCGCACGCCCCGGCACCGCGCGCTGCCAGGTGGCGGCCTGCGCGGTCTGCCAGCCGGTGTAGTTCGAGATCCCCACGTACGACGCGCGACCGCTGGACACCGCCAGGTCGAGCGCGGTGAGCGTCTCCTCGAGCGGGGTCGAGTCGTCCCACACGTGCACCTGCCAGAGGTCGACGTGGTCCACCCCGAGGCGCCGCAGCGAGGCGTCGAGGGTGGTGAGCAGATGACCGCGCGAGGTGTTCGTCGAACGCTGACCGTGGCGCCGCGAGATCCCGGCCTTGGTGGCGATCACCAGGTCGTCGCGGTCGGCGATCTCGCCGAGGAGCGACCCGATCAGCTCCTCCGAGGCTCCGTCGCCGTAGCCGGCCGCCGTGTCCAGCAGCGAGCCACCCGCCTCGGTGAAGGCGATCAGCTGGTCGCGCGCCTCATGCTCGTCGGTGTCTCGTCCCCATGTCATCGTCCCCAGACCGAGCCGGGAGACCTTGAGCCCTGTCGAGCCCATCGCGCGCTGCTGCATGGCGCAACGTTAGCCACGCCCCTCACGGACGGTTCCCGCGGCACGCCGTACACGTGGGTGTCGGACCGCGCCGACGCACTTCCACGTAGGCTTCCGGCCCGTGGTCGACCTACTCAAGGCTGTCGTGCTCGGGACCCTCCAAGGGCTCACCGAGTTCCTGCCGATCTCCAGCAGCGCCCATCTGCGGATCTTCCCCGAGATGCTCGGCTGGGGCGACCCGGGCGCGGCGTTCACCGCGGTCATCCAGATCGGCACCGAACTCGCCGTGCTCATCTACTTCCGCCACGACATCTGGCGCATCGCCACCGCCTGGCTGCGCTCGCTGGTGAAGCCGGAGTACCGCGGCCACCTCGACGCCCGGATGGGCTGGTTCATCATCATCGGCTCGCTGCCGATCGTGATCCTGGGCATCGCCCTCAAGGACGTGATCGAGAAGGACTTCCGCAGCCTGTGGATCATCGGCAGCACCCTGATCGTGCTCGGCATCGTCCTCGGGATCGCCGACAAGATGAGCAGCAGCAGCAAGCAGATCAAGCAGATGAACCTGCGCGACGCGGTGCTGATGGGGCTGGCCCAGGCGGCGGCGCTGGTCCCGGGGGTGTCCCGCTCGGGGGCGACGATCTCGATGGGCCGGATCCTCGGCTACGAGCGCGAGGCCGCGACCCGCTACGCGTTCCTGCTGGCCATCCCGGCGGTGGTCGGCGCGGGCCTGTACGAGCTCAAGGAGATCCCGCACGGGGACAACTCCTTCGGCTGGGCGCCCACGATCGTGGCGACCGTGGTCTCCTTCGTCGTCGGGTACGCCGCCATCGCCTGGCTGCTGCGCTACGTCTCCACCCGCTCCTACACGCCGTTCGTGATCTACCGGATCGGGCTGGGCGCCCTCACCCTGGGCCTCGTCGCCACCGGCGTGCTCGCCGCCTGAGCCGCCGGGATCACAGCCAGCCAGACCGCTTGAACTGCACCCACAGCAGCCCCGACGAGAGCGCCATCAGCGCCAGCGCGAACGGGTAGCCGAAGGTCCAGCCGAGCTCCGGCATGAACTTGAAGTTCATTCCATAGATCCCGGCGATCAGCGTCGGCACCACCACCAGGGCCGCGTACGCCGAGATCGTGCGCATGTCCTCGTTCTGCTGCACCGAGATCCGCGCGACGTGGGCGTCGAAGGCCGACGAGAGCAGCGCGTCCAGGTTGTCGATGATCTCCGCCACCCGGCCCAGGTGGTCGTCGACGTCGCGGAAGAACGGCCGGCTGTCCTGCCGGATCCCCTCGACGCGCCCGGCCGCGAGGTTGCTCATCGGCAGCCGCAGCGGGATCACCGCGCGGCGTACCTCGGCGATCTCGCGCTTGAGGGTGTAGATGCGCTCCGCGTCGCGGCTGCTCAGCGTCGAGAAGACGGACCGCTCGACCTCGTCGACGTCCACCTCCAACGAGGCGGCCACGGACTGGTACTGGTCGACCACCACGTCGCACACGGCGTACACGACGGCCGAGGCACCCTGGGAGAGCACCTCGGAGGCCCCCTCCAGGTAGCTGCGGGCGGAGTGCAGTCCGTTGCCCTCACCGTGGCGCACGGTGACGACATAGCCGGGGCCGATGAACAGGTTGATCTCGCCGGTCTCCACGGCGTCCTCGGCGTCGACGTACCAGAGCGTCTTGAGGACCAGGAAGAGGTCGTCGCCGTAGTGCTCGAGCTTCGGACGCTGGTGTGCCTTTACCGCGTCCTCGACCGCCAGCGGATGCAGGCCCAGCTGCCCGGCGACGGTGTCCATCTCCTCGGCCGTCGGCTCGTGCAGCCCGACCCAGACGAAGGAGTCGTCTCCGCGGACCCGCGCCCGCGCCTCACCCAGCTGGTCCACGGCGACGGCGCCCTCTTCCCGGACGCCGCCGCAGTAGAGCGCGCTCTCCACGATCATCGGGTCACTGTACGACGGATACGCTCCACGCCATGGCCACTGTGATCCTCGCGCGCCACGGGCGCACGACCGCCAACGCGTCCGGCGTGCTCGCCGGTCGTCAGGCGGGCGTCCGCCTCGACGACACCGGCGCCCGGCAGGCCCTCGCCGCCGGTGAGCGGCTCGCCGCGGTGCCGCTGGCGGCCATCGTCACCAGCCCGCTGACCCGGTGCCGGCAGACGGCGTCGGCGATCGCCAAGGCCCAGGCGCACGAGCGCCCCGCGCCGCCGGTGATCACCGAGCGCGGACTGCTGGAGTGCGACTACGGGCAGTGGCAGGGCCGCTCGATCAAGGAGCTCGCCCAGGAGGACCTCTGGCGGGTCGTGCAGCAGCAGCCCTCCGCGGTGACCTTCCCCGGCGGGGAGTCGATGTTCGCGATGCAGGCGCGGGCGGTGGAGGCGATCCGCCGCCACGACGCCGCGGTCGAGGCCGAGCACGGGCCGGGCGCCGTCTGGCTGGTCGTCTCCCACGGCGACATCATCAAATCCGTGCTGGCCGACGCGCTGGGCACCCACCTGGACCTGTTCCAGCGCATCCACGTCGACCCGGCGTCGCTGTCGCTGGTGCGTTACACCGCGACCCGTCCGTTCGTGCTGGGCGTGAACACCCACGCCGGCGCGCTGGACTGGCTCGTCGCGCCCCCCGCGGCCGCCGCAGCGGCCGCCGCACCGGGCGCCCCGGGCACCGACGCGGCCGCCACAGGGGACCCCGGCGACCCGGGGGACGCCGTGATCGGCGGCGGCGCCGGGCCCGGCGCCGCCGCTGTCGGGTCATAAGGTGGGGGACATGGCACCCCTCGTCCACGGTTTCGACCCTCCGGAGCGCTTCGTCGCCGGCACCGTCGGCCCTCCCGGCCAGCGGACCTTCTTCCTGCAGGCACGCGAGGGCGCACGCGTGATCAGCGTCTCGCTGGAGAAGCAGCAGGTGGCCGCCCTCACCGAGCGGATCGACGAGCTCCTCGACGAGGTGATGGTCCGGGCCACCACCGAGGCGGTCGTCCCCGCCGTGGCGCCACTCGACCTCGAGGACACCGCCCCGCTGGAGCAGCCGATCGAGGAGGAGTTCCGGGCGGGCACGATGACGCTGTCGTGGGACCCCACCGACGAGCGCATCGTGATCGAGGTCTTCCCGTTCAGCGAGGCCGCGGTGGTCGCCCCCGACCAGCTCGACGAGGAGCTCGAGGAGCCCGAGCCCGACGAGCTGCTGCTGGTGCGCCTCAGCGCCGCCGCCGCGCGCGCGTTCGTCAAGCGCGCCGCCCAGGTCCTCGAGGCCGGACGTCCCGACTGTCCGTTCTGCGGCCACCCGATCGACCCCGAGGGCCACCTGTGCGTGCGCGCCAACGGGTTCCGTCGACGCGACCCGTGAGCGCACCCGGCCCGGCGGAGGTCGACGTCGAACAGCTCCGGACCGCTCCGATCGAGCTGCACGGCCGGGTGATGCCGGCCTCCAACGCCACCTTCATCGGCGAGATCGACGACGTCCGGGTGGTCTACAAGCCGGTGGCGGGGGAGCGTCCGCTGTGGGACTTCCCCGACGGCACGCTCGCCCAGCGCGAGGTGGCGGCGTACGCCGTCTCGCAGGCCCTCGGCTGGGACGTCGTCCCGCTCACGTTCCTGCGCGACGGGCCGCACGGTCCGGGGATGGTCCAGCTGTGGCGTGAGCCCGACCCGGAGCAGAGCGCCGTCGACATCGTGCCCGAGGGCGAGGTGCCCCCGGGGTGGTGCCGGGTCTTCGACGGCGTCGACGGCAACGACAGCCCGGTGTCGCTGATCCACGAGGACACGCCCGCGCTGCGCCGGATGGCGATCTTCGACGTGCTGGTCAACAACGGTGATCGCAAGGGCGGACACGTCCTGGCGATGACCGACGGGCACCGCTACGGCGTCGACCACGGCGTGAGCTTCCACGTCGAGGACAAGCTCCGCACGGTGCTGTGGGGCTGGGCCGGCCAGGACCTGCGCACCGAGGAGCTCGACGCCGTACGACGCGTCGAGGACCTCGCCCTGTCCACCGGAGCCGGCACCCTGGGCCCGGAGCTGGCCGAGCTCGTCACCGGCGCCGAGGTCGGCGCCTTCCTCTCCCGGTGCGCGCTGCTGCTGCGCCGCGAGGCGATGCCGACGCCCGGCGGGGGCTGGCCGTCGATCCCGTGGCCACCCTTCTGACCTGACCCGTGCAGGGGGTTGGCTAGGCTGCCCGCCATGCGTACGTGGTCTGCTCCAGACGTCCCGACCCTGCCCGTCACGGGTCCCATCGTCCGGTTGCACGACACCGCGACCGACGCCGTGGTGGTCACCGACCCGGTGGGGCCGGCCCGGCTCTACGTCTGCGGCATCACGCCCTACGACGCCACGCACATGGGCCACGCCGCGACGTACCTCGCCTTCGACCTGCTCAACCGGGCCTGGCGCAGCGCCGGACACGAGGTGACCTACGTGCAGAACGTCACCGACGTCGACGACCCGCTGCTCGAGCGGGCCGCCAAGGTCGACATCGACTGGCGCGAGCTGGCCGAGCGGGAGACCGAGCTCTTCCGCCAGGACATGGAGGCGCTGCGGGTGCTGCCGCCGGCGCACTACATCGGCGCGGTCGAGTCGATCCCGCTCGCGGTCGAGCTGATCGCCCGGCTCGAGACCACCGGCTCGGTCTACCGCGTCGACGACGACCTCTACTTCTCCGTGGCCGCCGACCCCGACTTCGGCGCGGTGTCCCGCCTGGACCGCGAGGAGATGCTGCGGATCTTCCCCGAGCGCGGCGGCGACCCGGACCGGCCCGGCAAGCGCGACCCCCTGGACTGCCTGCTGTGGCGCGCGGAGCGCCCCGGCGAGCCGGCCTGGGAGAGCCCCTTCGGGCCGGGCCGCCCCGGCTGGCACATCGAGTGCACGGCCATCGCGATGGAGCACCTCGGCGGCGCCTTCGACGTCCAGGGCGGCGGCAGTGACCTGGTGTTCCCGCACCATGAGATGTGCGCGGGCCACGCCCAGGTGGCCGTGCCCGGCACGCCGTTCGCGCAGGTCTACTCCCACGCCGGGATGGTCGGCTACGACGGCGAGAAGATGTCGAAGTCGCGCGGCAACCTGGTGTTCGTCTCCGCCCTGCGCCGCAGCGACGTCGACCCGATGGCGATCCGGCTGACGCTGCTGCGCCACCACTACCGCTCCGACTGGGAGTGGACCGACGACCAGCTCTGGGCCTCGGTGGACGCGCTGGTGCGGATGCGCCAGGCGCTGTCCCTGGGCGCCGGGGCGCCGGCCGCGCCGGTCGTCGACATCGTGCTCGGCGCCCTGGCCGACGACCTGGACGCGCCCACGGCGCTGGCGGCCGTCGACGCCTGGGTCGCGGCCACGCTCGGCACCGACGGCCTGGCCGACACCAGCGACCCGAGCGCCGCGGCGACGATCCGGACGCTGCTCGACGCGGCCCTCGGCCTGGCTCTGTGAGGCGGGCCGGCCGGGTCGGTGCGGCTCAGCCGCCGGCCGGGTCGTCCCCGCGCCGCTTGAGGTAGCGCTCGAACTCGCGCGCGATCGCCTCGCCCGAGGCCTCCGGCAGGTCGGTGGTGTCCCGGGTCTCCTCGAGGGCGCGCACGTAGTCGGCGACGTCCTCGTCCTCCTCGGCGAGCTCGTCGACGCCGCGCTCCCAGGCGCGGGCGTCGTCGGGCAGCTCGCCGAGCGGGATGCTCGTCTCGAGCAGGTCCTCCAGCTGACCGACCAGGGCCAGGGTGGCCTTGGGGCAGGGGGGAGAGGCCACGTAGTGGGGGACCGCGGCCCAGTAGGAGACGGCCGGGATGTCGAGGCGCACGCAGGCGTCCTGGAAGACGCCGACGATCCCGGTGGGCCCCTCGTAGGAGGACTGCTCGAGCTTGAGCCGGTCTACCAGCTCGGGCTCGGTGGCGGTGCCCGTCACCGGGATCGGGCGGGTGTGCGGGGCGTCGGCGAGCAGCGCACCGAGCGTCACCACCAGCTGGCTGCCCAGGTCGTCGCAGGCGGCGAGCAGCTCGGCGCAGAACTGCCGCCAGCGCATGTTCGGCTCGATGCCGCGCACCAGGATCACGTCGCGTCCCATGCCCGGGGGCGAGGCGACCGCGATCCGGGTGGTGGGCCACTGGATGCGACGGTGGCCGAGCGCGTCGGTCCCGACGACGGGACGGTTGACCTGGAAGTCGTAGAACTCCTCGGGGTCGACCGCGCCGACGATGCGTGCCTGCCAGACGTCGATCAGGTGGTCGATGACCGACGAGGCGGAGTCGGCCGCGTCGTTCCACCCCTCGAAGGCGGCGATCACCACCGGGTCGACCAGCTCGGGCACGTCGTCCATCTCGATCACCCACCCAGCCTAGTCGCGGCCGGGGATTTCCTCCGTGCCGACCGGCGGTGTCACGATGCGGGAAGCCAGTCCACGAGACGGACAAGCCTGCCTAGGCTGGAGGACGCGGTCCGTGTCCGCGACCTTGAGGAGAACCTGTGAGCCCGTCCGAGCTGATTCGTCCCGATCTCACCGAGCAGCTCTCCGAGGCGATGCGCAGCCACATCCTGGTGATCGACGGTGCGATGGGCACGATGATCCAGGGCTACGGCCTCGAGGAGCCCGACTACCGCGGTGAGCGGTTCGCCGACACCGACCGCGAGCTCAAGGGCAACTCCGACGTGCTGTCGCTGACGCGCCCCGACGTGATCCGCGCGATCCACCGCAGCTACCTGGAGGCGGGCGCCGATATCGTCGCCACCAACACCTTCAGCGCCCAGCGCATCTCCCAGGCCGACTACGGCCTCGAGGACCTGGCCTACGAGCTCAACTTCGCCTCGGCCAGCCTCGCCCGGCAGGCTGCCGACGAGGTCACCGCGCAGACCCCGGACCGGCCCCGGTACGTGGCCGGCGGGCTCGGCCCGACCAACCGCACCGCGTCGATCAGTCCCGACGTCAACGACCCGGGTAAGCGCAACACCAGCTTCGACGAGCTCGCCGAGGCCTACCTCGAGCAGGCCCGGGGCCTGGTCGACGGCGGCGCCGACCTGCTGCTGATCGAGACGATCTTCGACACCCTCAACGCCAAGGCGGCGATCTTCGCCCTGGAGACGCTCTTCGAGGAGCGCGGGCGCCGCTGGCCGGTGGTCATCTCGGGCACCATCACCGACGCCTCGGGACGCACCCTGTCGGGTCAGCTGCCCGAGGCCTTCTGGAACGCCGTGCGCCACGCCCGGCCGCTGGCGATCGGGCTCAACTGCGCCCTGGGCGCCACCGACATGCGCCCCTACATCGCCGAGCTGGGCCGGGTCGCGGACTGCTTCATCTCCTGCTACCCCAACGCCGGACTCCCCAACGCCTTCGGGGAGTACGACGAGACCGCCCAGCAGATGGCCGCCGTGCTGGCCGAGTTCGCCGGCAACGGCCTGGTGAACCTGCTCGGCGGCTGCTGCGGCACCACCCCCGAGCACATCTCCGAGATCGCGAAGGCCGCCGCGTCCGGCACCCCGCACCAGCCGAGCACCATCGCGCCCGCCACCCGCCTCTCGGGCCTGGAGCCGTTCAACATCACCCCCGACAGCCTCTTCGTCAACGTCGGCGAGCGCACCAACATCACCGGGTCGGCGCGCTTCCGCAAGCTGATCAAGGACTCCGACTACGACGCGGCCCTGGCGGTGGCCGCCCAGCAGGTGGAGAACGGCGCCCAGGTCATCGACGTCAACATGGACGAGGGGATGATCGACGGCGTCGCCGCCATGGACCGCTTCCTCAAGCTGGTCGCCGGCGAGCCGGACATCAGCCGGGTGCCGGTGATGATCGACTCCTCCAAGTGGGAGGTGATCGAGGCCGGGCTCAAGTGCGTGCAGGGCAAGGCGATCGTCAACTCGATCTCGATGAAGGAGGGCGAGGACGCCTTCCGCGAGCACGCCCGGCTGTGCCGCAAGTACGGCGCGGCGGCCGTGGTGATGGCCTTCGACGAGGACGGCCAGGCCGACGATCTCGAGCGGCGCAAGGAGATCTGCGCCCGGGCCTACCGGATCCTCACCGAGGAGGTCGGGTTCCCCGCCGAGGACATCATCTTCGACCCCAACGTGTTCGCCGTGGCGACCGGCATCGAGGAGCACGCGTCGTACGGGCTGGACTTCATCGAGGCCACCCGCTGGATCAAGGAGAACCTGCCCGGGGCCAAGGTCTCCGGCGGCATCTCCAACGTGTCGTTCTCCTTCCGCGGCAACAACCCGGTTCGCGAGGCGATCCACGCGGTCTTCCTCTACCACGCGATCGCCGCCGGCCTGGACATGGGAATCGTCAACGCCGGCGCGCTGGTGGTCTACGACGAGGTCGACCCCGAGCTGCGCGAGCGCATCGAGGACGTCGTCCTCAACCGGCGTCCCGACGCCGCCGAGCGGCTGCTCGAGGTCGCCGAGGAGCACAACCGGGCCGCCGGGCGCACCGAGGCGGTGACCGAGGAGTGGCGCTCGCTGCCGGTCGGCGAGCGGATCACGCACGCGCTGGTCAAGGGCATCGACGCCTACGCGGAGTCCGACACCGAGGAGCTCCGTGCCGAGATCGAGGCGCGCGGCGGGCGGCCGATCGAGGTCATCGAGGGTCCGCTGATGGACGGCATGAACGTGGTCGGCGACCTGTTCGGGGCCGGCAAGATGTTCCTGCCGCAGGTGGTGAAGTCCGCACGGGTGATGAAGAAGGCCGTGGCCTACCTGATCCCGTTCATCGAGCAGGAGAAGCTCGACAACCCCCAGTACGCCACCGCCAAGGACACCAACGGCACGATCGTGATGGCCACCGTCAAGGGCGACGTCCACGACATCGGCAAGAACATCGTCGGCGTGGTGCTGCAGTGCAACAACTTCGAGGTCGTCGACCTCGGCGTGATGGTGCCGGTGCAGAAGATCATCGACAAGGCCGTCGAGGTGGACGCGGACGCGATCGGGCTGTCCGGGCTGATCACGCCCTCGCTCGACGAGATGGTCACCGTGGCCGCCGAGATGCAGCGCCAGGGGCTCACCATCCCGCTGCTGGTGGGCGGCGCGACCACCTCGCGCGCGCACACCGCGGTCAAGGTGGACGGCAAGTACGACGGCCCCGTCGTCTGGGTCAAGGACGCCTCGCGCTCGGTGCCGGTGCTGGCCGCGCTGCTCAGCGACGCCCAGCGCCCCAAGCTGCTGGCCGATCTGAAGACCGACTACGACGCGCTGCGCACCCGCTACGCCACCAAGCAGGACCGCCCGATGCTCTCCCTGGAGCAGGCGCGGGCCAACCGCACCCCGATCGACTGGGAGGGCTACCAGCCGCCCGCCCCGCGCCAGCCCGGCGTACACGTGCTGTCCGGCTACGACCTCGGGGTGCTGCGCGAGTACATCGACTGGCAGCCGTTCTTCAACGCCTGGGAGATGAAGGGGCGCTTCCCCGACATCCTCAACAACCCGACGACCGGCGAGACCGCCCGCGCCCTGTACGACGACGCGCAGGCCATGCTCGACCGGATCGTCTCGGAGAAGTGGCTCACCGCCAACGCCGTCTTCGGCTTCTTCCCCGCTCACGCGGTCGGCGACGACATCGTGCTCTACACCGACGAGTCGCGCACCGAGGTGCTGAGGACACTGCACAACCTGCGCCAGCAGGGCGAGCACCGCGACGGCGTGCCGAACCGGTGCCTGGGCGACTTCGTGGCGCCGCAGGAGAGCGGGCTGCCCGACCACGTGGGCGCCTTCGCGGTGACCGCCGGCCTGGGCATCCACGAGCGGATCGAGGCCTTCAAGAAGCAGAGCGACGACTACTCCGCGATCCTGCTCGAGTCGCTGGCCGACCGGCTGGCCGAGGCGTTCGCCGAGCACCTGCACGAGCGGGTCCGCAAGGAGTTCTGGGGCCACGCCCCCGACGAGACGCTCGACAACGAGGCCCTGATCGCGGAGCGCTACGAGGGGATCCGCCCGGCCCCCGGCTACCCGGCCTGTCCCGAGCACACCGAGAAGCGGACCCTGTGGGAGCTGCTCGACGTCAACGCCAACACCGAGATCGAGCTCACCGACGGGATGGCGATGTGGCCCGGCGCGGCCGTCTCGGGCTGGTACTTCTCCCACCCGCAGTCGCAGTACTTCGTCGTCGGCCGGATCGGACGCGACCAGGTCGAGGACTACGCGCGGCGCAAGGGCTGGACGATCGCGGAGGCCGAGCGCTGGCTCTCCTCCAACCTCGCCTACGACCCGGAGGACTGAGCCGCTCCGACGCGCCTGTGCTGAGGTCGGACGGAGCCCTGGTTTCTCGCGCGCGCGATCGACACAATGTGTGGGTCGCCGCTGCGGCCCAGGGCTCCCTCACCGGGGCGCCCTCCCACACCTCGAGGACTCGCATGACCGAGACCGAGATCGACCGCACCGTCCCCCCGTCGGGGACCGGCTGCGCCGAGTGCCTGGCCACCCCGGACGGCTGGTGGTTCCACCTGCGCCGGTGCGCGCGGTGCGGGCATGTCGGCTGCTGCGACTCCTCGCCGTCGCAGCACGCCACCGCCCACCACCGCAGCACCGGACACCGCTACGTGCAGAGCTTCGAACCCGGGGAGTCGTGGTTCTGGGACTACCGGGACGCGCGGATGCTTAGCGGACCGGAGCTCGCCGCCCCGCACCAACGTCCGATCGAGCAGGGAGCGCCGGCGCCGGCGCACCTGGTCCCCGCGGACTGGGAGTCCCGGCGCCACTGACTGCACATCGGCCGGTTGTTCACCGGCCTGGGGTTTTTTCGAGGCCACATTGTTTGGGGACGAGGACCGAGGAATTCAAACGAACGGACCTTCAGAAGGCTAAGTGCATGTGCGCTGATGAGCCCAAGGGAGGGTGCTCCACACCGTCCAAGACTCGGCGAACCCCCAGTAGGCTCAAAAGCCCCGGCTTGTGTAGCGCAAATGGCTAGCATGCCGACCATGGAAAACGTCTCGGAGGAGTGGATCCGTCGGACCATCGAGGAAAGGTGGAAGGCACGGCAGGATGAGATCGGCCAGTTCAACCTGGCGATCTTCGGAAAGACCGGAGTCGGGAAGAGCACCTTGCTCAACGCGATCTTTGGCGACAATGTTGCCGAGACCGGCATCGGTGAGCCCGTGACGCGGGGCCACCACCTCTACAAGCACTCGAGTGGCACGCTTGGAATCTTCGACACCGAGGGTCTCGAACTTGGCAAGGACGACGACCAGATCCTCGCGGAGCTCTCGGAACTGGTGAATGGCCTACGAAGCGAGCCGATCACGGCGCAGATCCACGTGGCGTGGTTTTGCGTCCGGTCGCGCGACGGGCGCTTCGAAGACTTTGAGGCGGACTTCGTGAAGCGGTTGCACGACCTACGACTTCCGGTGGCACTCGTGCTCACCCAAGTCCCAACGCGCGACGGCGAGCCGCACGAACGAGTCGTCGAACTGGCTCGGAACATCGCCGAGCGCGGCCTCCCGATCGTCGGCGAAAAGCCATTTCTCACGATGGCAATGCCGGACTCCTTCGACGGCCCGACCCACGGGCTCCAGGAGGTGCTAGACGCCACGTTTCGCGTCGCTCCCCAGGCCGTGAGGGAGGCCCTTGTTCATGCCCAGAGGATCGATCTGGAGCGGAAGCGCAGTGTCTGCCAACAGAGCATTACTGCCGCGGGCAGCGCTGCTGCAGCAGCTGGCGCCAGCCCGATCCCATTCTCGGACGCGGCCATCTTGATCCCGATCCAGCTCGGGATGCTGGCGCAGATTGCCATGGTCTACGGCATCCCTGTCGACCGGGCCACGGGAATGGCCCTGGCTATGACGGCGGCAAGCACGGGAGCCGGCAAGGCCATTGTCACTAACCTCATCAAGATGGTTCCTGGTGCTGGGACGTTCCTCGGTGGAGCAATCAGCGCAACCGTCGCTTCCTCACTAACTCTCGCGATGGGACATGCCTGGGTCGCAGTGTGCGAGCGGATCGCGACCGGCAAACTCAGGCGCGAGGTATTGCTCGACAGCAGCATCCTCAGGGGCGTTTTCATGGACGAGTTCAAGATGCAGGCACGGAAGCGAATGCCTGGTGTCGGCTGAGGATCACGCTCCAAGAGCTCATGCCTGGCACTCGTGGCATCTGTCGGATCTGCTCCCGCCGGGCTCATGCGGAGGCTTTCGCCGTCGAAGCACAAGGCATAGTGAGGCCGGCCGGCACAGGATGAGGACGTTGCGACTGACATAGACAGTGGAGATGACGCCCTCCTCGATGGCGTGGTCGACGGGCGCGTGTGTGCAGGTCAGCGGCGTCGAGGTCTCGGCCCGGTTGAGAATCTCGCGGGTCTCCGCGCAACTGCGTCCTCGGACTTGGTGCCCGACGACTAGAACTCCCGACTGAGCCTGGCGGTCGGTGATGCGCCCCGTGGTTATGTCGGTGGCTGCTGCGCACCTGATACTGGGTACGGACATTCGCCTGACGAGCTCCGGAGGACCTTCTGAACACCGCCGAATCGGGAGAACCCGGAGGTCGGACCGGCCACGCCGAGTTCCCCCACGCCGTCCTGTGGGACATGGACGGCACCCTCGTCGACACCGAGCCGTACTGGATCGCCACCGAGTTCGAGCTCGCCGAGCGCCACGGCGGGAAGTGGACCCACGAGCACGCGCTGGAGCTGGTCGGCAACGACCTGATCAGCTCGGGGCGCTACATCCGCGAGCACATGGGCATCGACCTCGAGCCCTCGCAGATCGTGGAGGAGCTGCTCGACGGAGTGGTGGCCCGGGTCGAGCGCGAGGTGCCCTGGCGACCCGGCGCCCGCGAGCTGCTGGCGGACCTGGGCGGCAACGGGGTGCCGTGCGCCCTGGTCACGATGTCCTACCGGCGCTTCGTCGAGCCGGTGCTGGCCGCCCTACCGCCGGGGACCTTCGCCGAGGTCGTCACCGGCGACGCGGTCACCCACGGCAAGCCGCACCCCGAGCCCTACCTCAAGGCCGCCGGCGCTCTGGGGCTCGACCCGTCGTCGTGCCTGGCCATCGAGGACTCCAACACCGGCGCCCGCTCGGCCGAGGCCGCGGGCTGCCTGGTGCTGTGCGTGCCCAACCACGTGCCGATCCTGGAGTCCGAGAACCGGGTCTTCCGCGACACCCTGGTCGGCCTGGACGCCGCCGCGCTGCGCCGGCTGACGCTCTGACGCCGCGGCCGTCCGGGCGCGCTCAGCCCTCGGAGGCGCTGCGCAACGTGGACGCGGGCTCCTCGCGCCCGAGCAGGGCGCCGTAGCTGAGTCCGGCGATCAGCGCTCCGCAGATCGGCGCGAGGATGAACAGCCACAGCTGGGCGATCGCGTCGCCGCCGGCGAAGAGCGCGGGGCCGATGGAGCGGGCCGGGTTCACCGAGGTGTTGGTGACAGGGATGCTGATCAGGTGGATCAGCGTCAGCGTCATGCCGATGGCCAGCGGCGCGAAGCCCTTGGGTGCCCGGGTGTCGGTGACGCCGAGGATCACGTAGAGGAAGATCGCGGTCAGCACCACCTCGATGACCACGCACGCCAGCAGCGAGTACTCACCCGGCGACCGGTCGCCGTAGCCGTTGCTGGCGAACCCGGACTCCTCGGCGGAGAACCCGGCCTGCCCCGACGCCACCAGGTAGAGCACGGCGGCCGCGGCGATCGCGGCCACCACCTGTACGACGATGTAGGCGGGGGTGTCCTTCCACGGGAACCGCCCCCCTGAGGCAAGCCCGAGGGTGACCGCCGGGTTGAAGTGTCCTCCGGAGACGTGCCCGACCCCGTAGGCCATGGTCAGCACCGTCAACCCGAAGGCGAACGAGACGCCCAGGAAGCCGATGCCCAGGTGCACGTCGTCGTCGCTGAGGAACCCGGCCGCGAGCACGGCTGAGCCGCACCCGCCCAGGACGAGCACGAACGTGCCCAGGAATTCCGCTGCCAGCCGGTGCGTCATCGGGATGGGAGTCGACATCGTGCCTCCGAGGGGCTCGCGGACCGAGGACGCTCCCCGCTCCGGGTAGTCCTCAAGTGTGCACCTCGCACGCCCAAATGGCTCGGGTCCTGCTCCATCGAAGGGGTCCGCTCAACGGAGCTCCGTGTCCGGCTGTCGTGCAGATCGTTGCCGATTTGGGACCTGCCACCGGGGTTTCTCCCGTGGCGTGGCTCACACTGCGGCCAGTATGTTCCCCGAAACCGGTCTCATTCGGGCCCGGGTCCGAGTCAGTAAGGGGTCTGGACGTGAACCGCAGAAGGCATGCGATCGCGCTGGCGGGGGTGGGCGTGCTGATGGCGTCCCTCGTCGCCTGCGGCGGCGACGACGAAGGTGACGGCGGCAACGGCGACGGCGGGAACGGCGCGGGCGACGCCAGCGGCGCCCCCTGGATCCTGGGCACCACGGAGTCCGTGACCGCGATGGACCCCGCCGGGTCCTACGACTTCGGCTCGTGGAACATGCAGTTCAACATCTTCGAGCAGCTGGTCTCCATCCCCGCCGGGGCCGACGCGCCGGTGGGCGACGCCGCGGAGTCCTGCGACTACGACGACGCCGAGACGGTGACCTGCACCCTGCGCGAGGGGCTGAAGTTCTCCAACGGCAACGAGCTCACCTCCTCGGACGTGAAATTCTCCTTCGAGCGCAACATCGCGATCGCCGACCCCAACGGCTCCTCGGTGCTCCTCGGCGCGATCAGCAACGGCGACGAGAAGAAGCCGGCGCTGGCCGAGGGCGCGATCGAGACGCCCGACGACACCACCGTCGTCTTCCACCTCAACAAGCCCGACACCACCTTCCTCAAGGTGCTCAGCACGGCCACGGCCTCGATCGTGGACGAGGAGACCTTCCCGGCGGACAAGCTCCTGGGCGACGCCGAGGTGATCGGCTCCGGCCCCTTCAAGCTCAGCCAGTACAAGCCCGGCGAGCAGGCCGTCCTCGAGGCCAACGCCGAGTACGACGGCGAGCGTGCGCCCAAGAGCTCGCAGATCTTCGTGCAGTACTTCGAGGACGCGGCACCGCTCAAGCAGGCCGTCGAGTCCGGCCAGGTCGACGTGGCCTGGCGCACCCTGAGCCCCACCGACCTGAACTCCCTCGAGGAGGGCGGCAAGGTCGATGTGCTGCACGGCGAGGGCTCGGAGTTCCGCTACTGGGTGTGGCAGTTCGCCAACCCGGTCGCCAAGGACGTGGCCACCCGGCAGGCCGTCGCCCAGATCATCGACCGCGAGGCGATCGCCCAGGACGCCTACGACGGCACCGTCGAGCCGGCGCAGTCCATCGTGCCGCCCGGGTTCGGTGGCCAGAAGGACTCCTTCGAGGAGAAGTACGGCGAGCCCGACGTGGAGGCCGCGAAGAAGCTGCTCAGCGACGCCGGCATCAAGACCCCGGTGAAGCTGACGCTCGGCTACACGCCCACCCACTACGGCCCCAACGCCGTGGACGAGGCCAACGAGCTCGCCGCGCAGCTCAACGACAGCGGCCTGTTCGAGGTGACCACGCAGGACGCCGAGTGGGAGGAGTACCAGACGCTCTACAAGGAGGGCGCCTACGACCTGTTCATCCTGGGTTGGTACCCCGACTTCCTGGACGCCGACAACTACCTCACCCCGTTCCTGCGTGAGGGCGGCTTCTACGCCAACAACTACAACAGCGAAGAGGTCAACGCCCTGCTCGACCAGGAGCTGGCCGAGACCGACGAGGGCACCCGCAGCGACCTGATCGGGCAGATCCAGGACATCGTGGCCGAGGACGTGCCGCTGATCCCGTCCTGGAACGGCCAGAACGTCGCGGTGGCGAGCTCGGAGATGGAGGGGGTCGAGGAGACGCTCGACCCGACGTACATCTTCCGCTTCTGGGGCATCTCGAAGAACAGCTGATCACCTGGGGGAGGAGGGCGCGCGCTGCGCCCTCCTCCCTCGCCCTTGTCCCACCCGTCCCACCCCGCCCCACCGTGCGTGTCCTGGCCGGCACGCCCCAGAGGAGTGATCTTGAGTTCCGCATCGGGCTCGCTGCCGCGCTACGTGATGGTGCGGCTGGCCCTCGTCGTACCGATGATGTGGGTGCTGCTCACCGTCGTGTTCTTCCTGCTCCGCGTGGCGCCGGGCGACCCGGTCTCGGCCGCTGTCGGCGGGAAGCTGAGCGAGGACGCCCTGGACGCGCGCCGGGCGACGCTGGGCCTGGACCGGCCGATGCTGGTGCAGTACCTGGACTACCTCGGCGACGTGGTCCGCCTCGACTTCGGCAACACCATCAGCGACAACCGCCCGGTCCTGGACCTGATCAGGGACCAGGGCGGCGCCACCCTGACCCTGACCCTGGGCGCCTTCCTCTTCGCGCTGCTGATCGGCCTGCCGCTGGGCCGGCTCGCCGGACGCTACCGCGACTCCGCGCTGGACGCGACGATCCGCGTCTTCGGGGTGGTGGCCTACGCCGCGCCGATCTTCTGGGTCGGCATCATGCTGGTCATCCTGGTGGTGAACCTGTTCCCCGGCTGGCCGACCTACGACATCGCCTCGGTGGTCACGAAGTTCACCACCGAGCCGAAGACGCACATCCTGCTCGTGGACACCATCCTGGCCGGTGACGGCGCCGCGACCGTCGACGTGCTCAAGCACCACCTGCTGCCGTGCCTGACCCTCGGCCTCCTGCTGTCCGGGGTGATCATCCGGCTGGTGCGCATCAACGTGATCCAGGCGATGAAGGGCGACTACGTCGAGGCCGCCCGCGCCCGCGGCATCGCGGAGGGCCGGGTGATCCGCAAGCACGCCTTCCGCAACGCGCTCGTCCCGGTGATCACCGTGATCGGCCTGCAGATCGCCCTGACGCTCTCCGGCGCGGTGCTCACCGAGCGCACCTTCAACTGGCCGGGGCTGGGCACCTCGCTGATCGACTACATCACCGCCCGCGACTACATCGCGGTCCAGGGGCTGGTGACGTTCTTCGCGATGATCGTGGTGCTCGTCAGCGTCGTCGTCGACATCATCAACGCCCTGGTCGACCCCCGAGTGAGGTACTGATGCGCACCCTCCTGCGGACCGTCTGGAACACCAAGGGGATGGCCCGGTGGATCTTCTTCACCGGCCTGCTGATCACCGCGGTGTTCGTGGTCTTCGCGGTCTTCGCGCCCTGGATCGCCCCCTACGACTTCAACCAGAGCACGGCCGACGGTTCCAAGCTGCCCAAGCTCGCCGCCCCGTCGGGCGAGCACTGGCTGGGCACCAACGACCAGTTCTACGACATCTACTCCCGGGTGGTCTGGGGGGCGCGGACCGCGCTGGAGGTGATCGTGCTGGCGGTGCTCCTGTCCGCCGTCGTCGGGGTGCCGCTGGGGATCCTCTCCGGCTTCATCGGCGGCTGGATCGACCGGATCCTGGTCTTCCTGATGGACGCCATGTACGCCTTCCCGGCGCTGCTGCTCGCGATCGTCTTCTCCTTCCTGCTGCGCGGCCCCCTCGGCGGGGGCATCGTGGCGGCGGCCCTGTCGCTGACGGCCGTCTACATCCCCCAGTACTTCCGGGTGGTGCGCAACACCACCGTCTCGGCGCGCGAGGCGACGTACGTCGAGGCCGCGCGAGCGATCGGGGCGCCCCCGTTCACGATCATGCGCAAGTACCTGTTCGGCAACGTGGTGCAGTCGGTGCCGGTGCTCGGCACGCTGAACGCCGCCGACGCGCTGGGCACGCTGGCCGCGCTCGGGTTCCTCGGCCTGGGCATCCAGTCCAACGAGGCCTCCGAGTGGGGCTACGACCTGAGCCGCGCCCTGGATGACGCCGCCGCCGGCAGCTGGTGGCCGGCGCTGTTCCCCGGCCTGGCGATCGTGCTGCTGATCACCGCCCTGACGCTGGTCGGCGAGGGCCTCAACGAGACGGTGAACCCCGCGCTGCGCCGGCGCAGGCTGCGCCCCGTGCAGCTGCCGGCGACCGACGACACGAAGGTGACCCCGTGAGCGACCTGACTCTCACCTCCGACTCCGGCTCCGCCCCGGAGACCGGTCCCGACGCCGACCCTGTGCTCGACGTACGTGACCTGCGGGTCTGGTACGGCACCGAGCGCGGCCCCGTGCAGGCCGTGAACAAGGTGAGCTTCGAGATCCGCAAGGGCGAGATCCTCGGTCTGGTCGGGGAGTCCGGCTGCGGCAAGTCCACCCTGGGCCGCGGCCTGGTGGGTCTGCTGCCCGACGGGGCGGTGCGCGACGGCGAGCTCCACTTCCGCGGGCGCGACATGCTCTCGCTGCGCAAGAAGGAGCAGCACGCGATGCGGGGCAAGGACCTCGCGATGATCTTCCAGGAGCCGCTGACCCGGCTCAACCCGCTGATGCGGATCTCGGAGCACTTCGCCGAGACCCTGCGCACCCACGTGAAGGGGATCAGCAAGGAGGAGATCGAGCAGCGCTCGATGGAGGCGCTGCGGCTGATGGGCATCCCGCCCACCCGCTACCGCGCCTACCCGCACGAGTTCTCCGGCGGCATGCGCCAGCGGGTGATGATCGCGCTCGCCCTCGTGCTGCGCCCGGCCTTCGTGGTCGCCGACGAGCCGACCACCGCCCTGGACGTGCTGGTCGAGGCGCAGATCATCCGCATCCTGCACGACCTGCGCAGCACCTACGAGACGTCGCTGCTGCTGATCACCCACAACCTCGGCATCATCGCGGAGGCCTGCGACCGGGTCGCGGTGATGTACGCCGGGGAGATCGTGGAGATCGGCGACGCCCGCGAGGTCTTCTCCCGCCCCCAGCACCCCTACACCCGTGAACTGCTGCGCAGCACCATCTCGCTGCGCACCACCGGCCTGAACTTCATCGACGGGGCCCCGCCGGACCTCGTGGAGCCCCCGTCGGGCTGCTACTTCCACCCCCGCTGTCCCGACGCGATGCAGGTCTGCGCCACCCGGCACCCGGTCCAGCGCGTGCACGACTCGGGCACCCGCGCCGCCTGCTGGGCCGCCGACCTGCGCGACGGCCAGGTGGACCTCACCGACCACGAACGCGCACCCCTGGTGCGGGAGGAGATCTCCGTTGCCGACGAAGCCTGAGCCACCCGTGACCACTCGCGTGGAGACGCGCTCGGACGCCGTCGTCGACGTCCAGGACCTCTCCGTGCACTTCGAGCTGCGCGGCGGCGCGCTGAGCCGGCTGCTGGGCCTCAAGACGCGTGCGGTGAAGGCCGTGGACGGCGTCTCCTTCAACCTCCGGCGCGGCGAGGTGCTCGGGCTGGTCGGGGAGTCCGGCAGCGGCAAGTCCACGCTCGGCCGGGCGCTGCTCGGGCTGGTGCCGGCGACCAGCGGGAGCATCACCTACCACGACGCCGGGCGTGGGGAGCGGGTCGTCTCCACCATGCGGGGCCGCGAGCTGCGCGAGCTGCGGACCAACCTGCAGATGGTGTTCCAGGACCCGCACGCCGCGCTGAACCCGTCGATGACCATCGAGGACGCCGTCGGACACCCGCTGGTGATCCACAAGATCGCCCAGGGCGAGGAGCTGCGCCGACGCGTGGCCCACGCCCTGGAGCGGGTCGGGCTGGCCCCGGTGGAGCGATTCCTGTCCAAGTACCCCTCGGACCTGTCGGGCGGGCAGAAGCAGCGGGCGGTGATCGCGCGGGCGATCATCCTCGACCCCGAGGTGCTCGTCGCCGACGAGCCGGTCTCGATGCTGGACATGAGCGTGCGCGCCAAGATCCTGCAGCTGATGCTGGACCTCAAGCGCGACCTGGGACTCACCTACATCTACATCACCCACGACCTGGCCAGCGCCAAGTACTTCTGCGACCGGATCGCGATCATGTACCTGGGTCGCGTGGTGGAGATCGGGCCGACCGAGGAGATCTTCCGCAACCCCCGCCACCCCTACACCAAGGCGCTGCTCAAGGCGATCCCGGAGCCGGACCCGGAGCTGATGGTGGCCCGCGACCTGCCCCGCGGGGAGATCCCCGACGCGGCCAACCCGCCGCTGGGCTGCAGCTTCCACCCGCGCTGCCCCGAGGCGACGCCCGCCTGCGGGTGGGAGGCGCGCGACCTCAAGACGCTCCTCGAGGAGCACTGGACCCGCCGCCCGGAGGCCTTCGAGGCCGAGCAGTCGCTGGTCGGCAACCTCGAGGTGCTGGACCGGCCCAGCCAGGTGGCACGGCTCGGGCGCGGCGGCGCCGGCGAGGTCCGCGGGCTGCTGGAGCGGATCCGCGCGGAGAACGCCGACGAGCCGCTGTGGGGAGGGGTCGACCGGATCGAGGACCACGGCGCGGGAGTGGACGTGCACTTCCACGAGGGGGTGGACCCGCGGCTGCGGCGGGCGGGCACCGTCGACGTGGCCTGCGTGCTCTACCCGACGCCGGACTCGCCGCCGGACCCGGTGAGCGGCACCGGCGCCGACTGAGCCACCTCCACCACGGCGGCCTCGGGGGTGGTCGGGGGCAGCGGCGGGGGAGTGCCCCCGAACTCGGGGCAGAGCGCCTGGTGGGCACACCAGGCGCACAGCGCGCTGCGCCGCGGCTGCCAGTCCCCGGTCTCCTCCGCGTGGCGGATCGCGCGCCAGATCGCCTCCACCTTGCGCTCGGTGGCCAGCAGCTCGGCCTCGTCGGGCACGTGGCGCAGGATCTCGCCGCTGCCCAGGTAGACCAGCTGCAGCATCGCCGGGACCACCCCGCGGGTGCGCCACAGCACCAGCGCGTAGAAGCGCATCTGGAACAGCGCCTTCGCCTCGAACGCCTCGCTGGGGGCCCGGCCGGTCTTGTAGTCGACCACGCGCACCAGCCCGTCCGTGGAGACGTCGAGCCGATCCACGAACCCGCGCAGCAGCAGGCGCGAGTCGAGCACCGTCTCGACGTACAGCTCCCGCTCAGCCGGCTCCAGGCGCCGGGGGTCCTCCAGGGTGAAGTAGCGCTCCAGCACCTCGCGGCACCCGGCCAGCCACCCGGCCAGCTCCGGGCCCTCCTCGCCGAGCATCGCGGCGAGCTCGGGCTCGGCCTCCCGCAGGCCCGCCCACGCCGGATCGAGCATCCGGGCGGCCTGCTCAGGGGTGCGCTCGGCGGCCGGCAGGTCGAAGAGGTCCTCGAGCACCTTGTGCACCACGGTGCCGCGCACGGCGTCCGGCGAGGGCGGCTCGGGGAGCCGGTCCACGGTGCGGAAGCGGTAGAGCAGCGGGCAGGTCAGGAAGTCCCCGGCGCGGCTGGGGGAGAGCGCGCCGAGCACCTCGACGCCGTCGACCGGCGTCGAGACCAGATCCGCTGGGGAGTCGTGCGGGGCGCTCATGGCAAAAACCCTAGGCGAGGGCGCCGACAGTGCGGTCGGCTAGCCTCGGCAGCGTGCCTCCTGAAGCCCCCAGCTCCGCTCCGCACCGCCCCCCGGGAACCCTGCGGATCGGCACCATCGCGGGCAGCGACGTCCTGGTCTCCTCCTCGTGGTTCCTGATCGCCGGCCTGATCGCGGTGGTGATGGCGCCCGCCATCGAGCAGGCACAGCCCGGCCTCGGCGCCTGGAAGTACGTCGCCGGAGCGACCTTCGCCGTGGTCCTCTACGGATCGGTGCTCCTGCACGAGGCCTCCCACGCGCTGATGGCGCGCCGCCAGGGCTTCGCCGTACGCGCCATCACCCTGCACTTCCTGGGCGGCGCGACCGAGATCCAGGGCGAGTCGCGCACACCGCGCCAGGAGTTCCTGATCGCCGTCGTCGGCCCACTCACCTCGATCGCGATCGGGCTGCTCGCCCTCGCCGCGGTGCCGGTGACCCCGGACGGGCTGCTGCGCCTGGTGCTGCAGGGGCTGATCGTCGCCAACCTGCTGGTGGGCGTGCTCAACCTGGTTCCCGGCCTGCCCCTGGACGGGGGGCGCGTGCTCAAGGCGGCCGTGTGGCAGCTGACCGGCGACATGCACCGGGGCACGGTCGCCGCCGGATGGGGCGGGCGCCTCGCCGCGCTCGCGGTGCTGCTGTGGCCCGCCGCGCAGCCGGCCGTGCTGGGTCGCGACCCCGACGTCTTCGACTACGTGATCGCGTTCGTGATCGCGCTCTTCCTGTGGACCGGGGCGACCGCGTCGATCGCCTCCGCCCGGATGCGGGCACGGCTGCCGCAGCTGGTGGCCCGCGACATCGCCCGCCGTACGGTCACCGTGCCCGACGACCTCTCGGTGGCCGAGGCGGTACGCCGCGCGCAGGAGGCGCAGGCGGGCAGCGTCGTGACCGTCGCCGGCACGGACACGCCGGTGGGGATCCTCAGCGAGGCGGCCCTGCTCGCGACCCCCGAGGAGCGGCGTCCCTGGCTGCCGGTCTCCAGCATCTCGCGCAGCCTCGAGGCCGGGCTCACCCTGCCCGCCGGGCTGTCGGGGGAGCAGCTGGTGGTCGCCCTGGGGCGCACCCCGGCGTCGGAGTACCTCGTCGTCGACGACGACGGTCGGTTGTTCGGCGTGCTCAGCACCGCCGACGTCGATAGGGCGTTCCGCAGCACCCGCCGATAGTCTTCCGCGCATGCTCGAGGACACCCCGGACCCCCAGACGACGGACCAGGAGGCTCCCGACCAGGAGGCCCCGGACCAGCGCGCGCCGCACGAGAACGCTCCCTGGGAGGACGTCGCCCCCGAGGCCTGGTCGGGGGTGCACCGCGGTCCGCTGCGCGAGGGCGAGTGGGTGCGCCTGGTCGACCAGAAGGGCCGGCGCCACAACATTCGCCTGGAGGCCGGCAAGAGCTTCCACACCAACCGCGGCGGGATGGCGCACGACGACCTGATCGGGCGCGACGAGGGGTTCACCATCACCTCGACGGCCGGCGGCCAGTACCTCGTGTTCCGCCCGCTGCTCTCGGAGTTCGTGGTCTCGATGCCCCGCGGCGCGGCGGTCGTCTACCCCAAGGACAGCGCCCAGATCGTGGCGATGGCCGACATCTTCCCCGGCGCCCACGTCGTCGAGGCCGGCGTCGGCTCCGGCGCGCTCACCTGCTCCCTGCTGCGTGCCGTCGGCCCGCACGGGCGGGTCACCTCCTACGAGCGCCGCGAGGAGTTCGCCGACGTGGCCCGGCGCAACGTCACCCAGTTCTTCGGCGGCGACCACCCGGCGTGGAGCCTCGAGCTCGGCGACCTGGCCGAGGCGCTGCCGGCCTCCGGCGCCCGCGTCGACCGGATCATCCTCGACATGCTCGCGCCCTGGGAGTGCGTCGACGCGGTCGCCGGCGCCCTGGTGCCCGGCGGCATCGTGTGCGCCTACGTGGCGACCACCACGCAGCTGAGCCGGATCGTGGAGACGCTGCGCGCCCACGGCGGCTTCACCGAGCCGCAGGCCTGGGAGTCGCTGGTGCGCGACTGGCACGTCGAGGGGCTGGCCGTGCGGCCGGGACACAAGATGATCGGCCACACGGCGTTCCTGGTCACCGCGCGGCGGATGTCGGCCGGCCAGAGCGCCCCGGTCAAGCGTCGACGCCCCGCTCCCGGCGCCTACGGCGTCGACTACAGCGGTCCCCGCCCGGCCGACCTGCCCCCGCAGGTGGTCGAGGAGCCCTCCTGGGACTGACGCCGCGCGCGTCCCTTCCGTTCCTGGAGGACAGCGGTAGGGTCGCTGGAACACACAGGAGGTGACGCTCATGTCGGCATCGGACAGTGCTTCCAACTTCGGTCGCGGCCGCGAGGAGCTCCTCAGCCAGGTGCGGTTCCTGGAGGCGGAGGTCACCGACCTGCGCCGGCGCCTCGCTGACGGCCCCGCTCACTCACGGGGCATCGAGCTCCGGCTCGCCGACACGCAGCGCTCGCTGGCGGCGGTCACCAGCCAGAACGAGCGGCTGGCCCACACGCTGCGCGAGGCCCGCGACCAGATCCTCAAGCTCAAGGAGGAGGTCGACCGGCTGGCGCAGCCGCCGGCTGGCTTCGGCACCTTCCTGGCCCGCAACGACGACGACTCCGTGGACGTGTTCACCGGCGGGCGCAAGCTGCGGGTCAACGTCAGCCCCTCGGTCGAGCTCGACGAGCTGCGCCGCGGCCAGGAGGTGATGCTCAACGAGGCGCTGAACGTGGTCGCCGCCTTCGACTTCGAGCAGGTCGGCGAGGTGGTGATGCTCAAGGAGCTGATGGCCGACGGCGACCGGGTGCTGGTCATCGCCAACGCCGACGAGGAGCGCGTGGTGCGCCTCGCCGAGCCGCTGCGCACCGAGACGCTGCGCGCCGGCGACTCGCTGCTGCTCGACGCCCGCGCCGGCTACGTCTACGAGAAGGTGCCCAAGTCCGAGGTCGAGGAGCTCGTCCTGGAGGAGGTCCCCGACATCGACTACTCGCGCATCGGCGGGCTGGTCGCTCAGATCGACCAGATCCGCGACGCGGTGGAGCTGCCCTACCTGCACCCCGAGCTGTTCCTCGAGCACGAGCTCAAGCCGCCCAAGGGCGTCCTGCTCTACGGGCCGCCCGGCTGCGGGAAGACGCTGATCGCCAAGGCGGTGGCCAACTCGCTGGCCAAGAAGGTCGCCGCCCGCACCGGGCAGGAGGGGAAGTCCTACTTCCTCAACATCAAGGGCCCCGAGCTGCTCAACAAGTACGTCGGGGAGACCGAGCGCCACATCCGGCTGGTCTTCCAGCGGGCCCGGGAGAAGGCCAGCATGGGCACCCCGGTGATCGTCTTCTTCGACGAGATGGACTCGCTGTTCCGCACCCGCGGATCGGGCGTCTCCTCCGACGTCGAGAACACCATCGTGCCGCAGCTGCTCAGCGAGATCGACGGCGTCGAGGCGCTGGAGAACGTGCTGGTCATCGGCGCCTCCAACCGCGAGGACATGATCGATCCGGCGATCCTGCGGCCCGGGCGGCTGGACGTGAAGATCAAGATCGAGCGTCCCGACGCGGAGTCGGCACGCGACATCTTCAGCAAGTACCTGACCTCCCACCTGCCGCTGCACACCGACGACCTCGCCGAGTTCGGCGGCGACCGCGAGGCGTGCACGGCCGGGATGATCCAGGCCACCGTCGAGCGGATGTACACCGAGACCGAGGAGAACCGCTTCCTCGAGGTCACCTACGCCAACGGCGACAAGGAGGTCCTGTACTTCAAGGACTTCAACTCCGGGGCGATGATCCAGAACATCGTGGACCGCGCGAAGAAGATGGCGATCAAGGACCTGCTCGAGCACCAGCAGAAGGGCCTGCGCGTCCAGCACATGCTCCAGGCCTGCGTCGACGAGTTCAAGGAGAACGAGGACCTGCCCAACACCACCAACCCCGACGACTGGGCGCGGATCTCGGGCAAGAAGGGCGAGCGGATCGTCTTCATCCGCACGCTCATCACCGGCAAGCAGGGCACCGAGCCCGGCCGGTCCATCGACACCGTCTCCAACACCGGCCAGTACCTCTGAGCCGCGGTCAGTCGGCCGGGCGCACCGCCCGGCCGACCGACCCGAACGTCCACGGCCGCAGCAGCGCCGGGCCCGGTAGGTAGAGCTGCTCCAGGTCGACGACGTCGAAACCCGCCTCGCCCAGCAGGGCCGGGACGTCGCGGGTCAGGTGGCAGCCGGCGAAGGCCCGCCGCTGGAACGGTTCGAGCCGGCGCTGCCAGCCGCGCACGGCGTCGTCGGGCGCCTGCCCGTGCTCGAGGAAGTGCAGCGCACCGCCCGGCGCCAGCACCCGGCGCACCTCGGCCAGCGCACGCAGCGGGTCGGGGATCGTGCACAGCGTGAACGTCGAGAGCGCGCTGTCGCAGGACCCGGTCTGCTCGGTGAGCGACTGGCCGTCCAGTCCGGAGCGCTGCACGGACACGCCGCTGGCGGCGCGCCGCGACGCCGAGCGGCGCCACCCCAGGTGCGAGGGATCGACGGCCGCGACCTCGCTCACCGCCTCGGGCAGCCAGGCCAGGTTCAACCCCGACCCGAAGCCCAGCTCCAGGACCCGGCCGCGCAGCCCCCGGCACACCCGCCGGCGCCAGGTCGCCACCTCGTCGCCGCTGAGCGAGGCGTCGGTCAGCCGGGGCACCACGTGGTCGGTCCAGGCACCCATCCGGCGCTCCTCGGTGAGTCGTTGTTGAGCCATCCCCACGGTAGTTCGTTTGCCCCGTGGCAGACACGGGTAGGTCGCCCACGGATGCCGCGGGCTACCGGCGGCCGGGAGGAGGCTGGACTCGTGCTCAAGATCCTGGCGATCGTCCTCGTCGTGCTCGCGATGCTCTACGTCACCAAGATGGTGATGAGCCGTCGGTAGGCTCTGTCCATGAGCGTGCGCCGCGTCATGGGAACCGAGGTCGAGTACGGCATCTCCGTGCCGGGTCAGCCCAGCGCCAACCCGATGGTCGCCTCCTCGCAGGTCGTCAACGCCTATGCGTCGGCCACCGTCAAGGCCCGTCGGGCGCGGTGGGACTTCGAGGAGGAGTCGCCGCTGCGCGACGCCCGCGGCTTCGACCTGTCGAGGGCCGCCGCCGACGCCTCGCAGCTCACCGACGAGGACCTCGGCCTGGCCAACGTGATCCTGACCAACGGGGCCCGGCTCTACGTCGACCACGCGCACCCGGAGTACTCGACCCCCGAGGTCACCACCCCGCTCGACGTGGTGCGCTGGGACAAGGCCGGCGAGCTGGTGATGCTCGATGCGGCGCGGCGCGCGGGGCAGCTGCCGAACGGCTCGCCGATCGTGCTCTACAAGAACAACACCGACAACAAGGGCGCCTCCTACGGCACCCACGAGAACTACCTGATGCGGCGCGCCACGCGCTTCGCCGACATCGTGCGCCACCTGACGCCGTTCTTCGTCAGCCGCCAGGTGGTCACCGGCGCCGGGCGGGTCGGGATCGGGCAGGACGGCCGCGAGCACGGCTTCCAGATCAGCCAGCGCGCCGACTACTTCGAGGTCGAGGTCGGGCTGGAGACCACCCTGAAGCGGCCGATCATCAACACCCGCGACGAGCCGCACGCCGACCCCGAGAAGTACCGGCGCCTGCACGTCATCATCGGCGACGCCAACCTGGCCGAGATCTCGACGTACCTCAAGGTGGGCACCACGTCGCTGGTGCTGGCGATGATCGAGGACGGCTTCATCGACCGCGATCTCAGCGTCGAGCGGCCCGTCGCGGCGCTGCGCGCGGTCTCCCACGACCCGACGCTGCGCCACCTGGTGCGCCTGAACGACGGCCGCACGCTGACCGCGGTCCAGCTGCAGATGGAGTACCTCGACCTGGCCCGCAAGTACGTCGAGGACCGCTACGGCGACCAGGTCGACGCGCAGACCGCCGACGTGCTGGCCCGCTGGGAGTCGGTGCTGACCCGCCTCGAGCAGGACCCGATGCTGTGCGCCGGGGAGCTGGACTGGGTGGCCAAGCTCAAGCTGCTCCAGCAGTACCGCGACCGCGACGGGCTCGACTGGGACGACGCCAAGCTGCACCTCATCGACCTGCAGTACGCCGACATCCGCCCGGAGAAGGGCCTGTACCAGCGTCTGGTCCGCGCCGGGCGCATCGAGCGGCTGCTCGGGGACGCCGAGGTCGTCGAGGCCATGCACGAGCCGCCGCACGACACCCGGGCCTTCTTCCGCGGGCGCTGCCTGGAGAAGTACGCCGCGCACGTGGCCGCCGCCTCCTGGGACTCGGTCATCTTCGACCTGCCCGGTCGCGAGTCGCTGCAGCGGATCCCGACCGTCGACCCGCTGCGCGGCACCCGGGCGCACGTCGGGGAGCTCCTCGACCGCTGTGAGAACGCCCAGCAGCTGATCTCGGCGCTGACGCGCTGAGTCACCGACCCCCAAAGCTCACCGACCCTGGATAGGGTCGGTGGCGACCCCTCACCAAGGAGGACCCCGTGGCCCAGGAGCACAAGCAGCCCCGCAAGTCGACCGAGAGCGAGGCGAAGGCCGAGGAGGCCGTCGAGAGCGACGTCGCCGAGCGCAAGGAGGCCCTCGACGACGACGTGGACGCCATCCTCGACGAGATCGACGACGTCCTGGAGACCAACGCCGAGGACTTCGTGAAGTCGTTCATCCAGAAGGGCGGCGAGTGAGCTCAGTGAGCGACAGCCCCCGCCTCCCCGCGGCCTACCTGATGCCCGGGACGTCCTCGTTCTCGGACTTCCTCGCCGACCAGGCACCCGACCTGCTGCCCTCGCGTCGCGCCGTACCTCAGGGCAACGCGGGCGACCTCGCGCCCCACGGCACCACGATCGTCGCGGCCACCTTCCCCGGCGGGGTGCTGATGGCCGGTGACCGGCGGGCCACGATGGGCAACATCATCGCCCAGCGCGACATCCAGAAGGTGTTCCCCACCGACGAGTACTCCTGCGTCGGCATCGCCGGCACCGCCGGGCTCGCGGTGGAGATGGTGCGCCTGTTCCAGACCGAGCTCGAGCACTACGAGAAGATCGAGGGCACCACGCTGTCGATGGACGGCAAGTCCAACCGGCTGGCGGCGTTGATCCGCTCCAACCTCGGGATGGCCATGCAGGGCCTGGCGGTGGTGCCGCTGTTCGCGGGCTACGACCTGCACACCGAGCAGGGGCGGATCTTCAGCTACGACGTCACCGGCGGACGCTACGAGGAGACCGCGTTCCACTCGGTGGGGTCGGGCTCGCTGTTCGCCCGCGGGTCGCTGAAGAAGCTCTACCGCGACGACCTCACCGCCGAGGAGTGCGTCACGGCCGCCCTCCAGGCTCTCTACGACGCCGCCGACGACGACTCCGCCACCGGTGGGCCCGACATCGCGCGGCGGATCTTCCCCGTGGTGCACGTGGTGACCGCCGACGGGGGCCGCCGGCTGCCCGACGACGAGGTGGCGACCATCGCCGACCGCGTGATCGCCGGGCGGATGAACCGCCCCGATGGCCCCTCCGCGGGCCTGGTCTGAGAGGGAGCCACCATGAGCATGCCGTTCTACGTCTCGCCCGAGCAGATGATGAAGGACCGCGCCGACTTCGCCCGCAAGGGCATCGCGCGCGGCCGGTCGGTGGTCTGCGTGCAGTACGCCGACGGGGTCCTGTTCGTCTCCGAGAACCCCTCCGAGGCGCTGCACAAGGTCTCCGAGATCTACGACCGGATCGCCTTCGCCGCGGTCGGGCGCTACAACGAGTTCGAGAACCTGCGCATCGCCGGGGTCCGGCTGGCCGACATGCGCGGCTACGCCTACGACCGGGGCGACGTGACCGGGCGGGGCCTGGCCAACGCCTACGCCCAGACGCTGGGCACGATCTTCTCCAGCGGGGGCGAGAAGCCCTACGAGGTCGAGCTGTTCGTCGCCGAGATCGGTCACGCGCCGGCCGAGGACCAGATCTACCGGCTCACCTACGACGGGCAGGTCGCCGACGAGCACGGGTACGCGGTGATGGGCGGCGCCGCCGACGTGGTCGCGGGCCACCTCAAGGAGCACTACCGCGAGGGCGGCTCGTTGCAGGACGCCGTGCGGCTCGCGGTGGCGGCGCTGGGGCACTCGGAGTCCAACGACCGGGTGATCCCGATCGAGGACCTCGAGGTGGCCGTGCTCGATCGGACCCGCAGCCAGCCGCGCAAGTTCGCCCGGCTGCGTCCCGCGCGGGTCGTCGAGCTGCTCGGCGAGCGCGGCGCCGTCTCGCCCTCCGAGGCCGGCGACGACACGCCGGCCACGGGCGGTGCCGACACCCCGGCCACGGGCGGGCCGGACACGCCGGTGGCGCCCCCGGTGGCCCCCGAGATCGACCCGGGTGACCCGCTGTCGTGACCGAGCTGCCGCCGGCCCGGCCCGACTGGGTGCCGGTGGGGGAGGACCGCGTCGCCTACGACGGCTTCGTCCGGGTCCTGCACCGCCGGCTGCGTCTCCCCGACGGGCGCGAGGCGCTGTGGGACATCGTCGACACGCCGGCCACCGTCGCCGTGCTGGCGCTCACCCCCGACGACCACGTGGTGATGGTGCGCCAGTACCGGCCGGGCCCCGCCCGCCAGGTCCTCTCCCTGCCCGGCGGCATCGTCGACCCCGGCGAGGACCCCGCGAGCGCCGCCGCCCGGGAGCTGCGCGAGGAGACCGGCTACGGCTGCGAGCGCGTCGAGGTGGTCGCCTCCACGATGTCCGGCAACGGGACGGGGCCCCGCTACGCCGCGATCGCGCGGGGCTGCGTCGCGTCGTACGACCAGCGCCTCGACGAGTTCGAGGACTGCGAGCCCGTCCTGCTCGACCTGCCCACCCTGCGCGCCGAGCTGCGCGCCGGCCGTCTCGGCGTCACCGAGCAGACCTACCTGGCCCTGGACCACGCCGGCCTCCTCTGACCCCTCGCACGCTCCGCCCCGCAGGCTCGGCCCCGCCTCGCCTCGCACGCTCGGCCCCGCCGTTTGGTCCCCAACGGATGACTTTCGGCGCCTCCCGATGCCGTTTGTGACCAATCGGCGTGTGTACGAAACCGCCCGGCGGCCGTGGGCGGCTCGACGTGAGGATCGTTATCCACAGGGTGGGGGTTGGGGGTGTCGGTGGGTGCGGGTGAGACCGATGCTCGCCTGTATGAACGAGGAACCAGCAGCCGACATCGGGGCCGTCCGCGGCGACATCCGGGCGGTCGGCTACCGCCGGGTGGGACACGGCCTGTACCTGCCGGTGCTGCCCGGGGCCGGGCCCGAGGAGGAGACGATCCGGGAGCTGCACGCGTGGCGGTTGGTACTGCCCCAGGGCGCCGTCTTCACCCACCTCACCGCCGCGCGGCTGCTGGGCTGGAGCCTGCCGCGGCTGCCCGAGCGTGTCCCGGTCTTCGCGGCCGTGCAGCACGATGACCCGCGCCCCCGGCGCCCCGCGCTCGTGTGCTCTCGGCTGGCCCGCGCCGCCGAGGTCCAGGAGCATCGAGGGGTCCCGATCGACACGGTCGAGGAGATCCTGCTGCGTGCCGCCCGAGACCTGTCCCTGCTGGATCTCGTCGTCCTGGTGGACGCCGCCCTGCACGCCGGACACACCACCCCCGAGCGCCTGCTGGCACTGTGCAACGCGGCGCCGCGTCCCGGCGTACGGCGACTGCGCCGCGCGGTGCGCTTGTCCGACGCGCGCTCGGAGTCGGCGTGGGAGACGCTCCTGCGGATCTTCCACGTCCTGGTCCGGATCGCGGTCGAACCACAGTTCGAGGTGTTCGACGACGACGGCCTGTTCGTCGCCCGCGCGGACCTGCTGGTCGTCGGCACCTGGTTCCTCCATGAGTACGACGGGGGTGTGCACCGCACGCCGGAGGTGCAAGCGGCCGACCTGCGCCGCGAACGTCGCCTCAGCGGCACGCCGTACCGCCGTCGCGCCTTCACCGCCGACGAGCTCCTCAACCGGCCCACGAGCGTGCTCCAGGAGATCGACCACGCCCTCGGGCGAAAGCACCTGCCCGCCCGGGTCCAGCCCTGGCGGCGGCTGGTGGGGGAGTCCTGCTGGTCGCCGGCGGGCAGGGCTCGCCTGGAGAACCGCTGGCGGAAGGTCAACGGGGTCCCCGATTGGGCACAGACGGCATGACTCGAGCCGGATTTCGCGCCGTTGGGGACCAAACGGCAGCCACCGACGCAGGAGGACGCGGGCGATGTACGCCGCGTGCTAGGTGAGGGGGCCTAGGGTGGCGAAATGGACCGCCGCATCTTCGGTATCGAGAACGAGTACGGGGTCACGTGCACGTTCCGGGGGCAGAGACGCCTTTCGCCGGACGAGGTTGCCCGCTACCTGTTCCGCAAGGTGGTGAGCTGGGGGCGCAGCAGCAACGTGTTCCTGCGCAACGGGGCCCGGCTCTACCTCGACGTGGGCAGCCACCCGGAGTACGCCACGCCCGAGTGCGACGACATCATCGAGCTGGTCACCCACGACAAGGCCGGCGAGCGTGTCCTCGAGGGGCTGCTTCTCGACGCGGAGCAGCGCCTGCACGACGAGGGCATCGCCGGTGACATCTACCTGTTCAAGAACAACACCGACTCCGCCGGCAACTCCTACGGCTGCCACGAGAACTACCTGGTGGGTCGCGCCGGCGAGTTCAGCCGGCTGGCCGACGTCCTGATCCCGTTCCTGGTGACCCGCCAGATCATGGTGGGGGCCGGCAAGATCACCCAGACGCCCCGCGGGGCGACGTACTCGGTCTCCCAGCGCGCCGAGCACATCTGGGAGGGCGTCTCCAGCGCGACGACCCGCAGCCGGCCGATCATCAACACCCGCGACGAGCCGCACGCCGACGCCGAGAAGTACCGCCGCCTGCACGTGATCGTCGGCGACTCGAACATGAGCGAGACCACCACGATGCTCAAGCTCGCCAGCTGCGACCTGGTGCTGCGGATGATCGAGGAGGGCGTGGTGATGCGCGACCTCACCATGGAGAACCCGATCCGGGCGATCCGCGAGATCTCGCACGACCCGAGCGGGCGCCGCAAGATCCGCCTCGCGAACGGGCGCGAGGCCAGCGCGCTGGAGATCCAGGGGGAGTACCTGGCCAAGGCCCGCGACTTCGTCGACCGCCGCGAGCTCAGCACGCCGGTCATCGAGCGGGCGCTGGACCTGTGGGAGCGCACCCTGAAGGCCGTGGACTCCGACGACCTGGGCCTCGTCGACACCGAGATCGACTGGGTCATCAAGTGGAAGCTGATCGAGCAGTACCGCGCCAAGCACAACCTCGCGCTGGGCCACGCCCGGATCGCCCAGATCGATCTGGCCTACCACGACATCCACCGTGATCGCGGGCTGTACTACCTGCTCGAGAAGCGAGGCAAGGTCGCCCGGGTGACCAGCGACCTGCGCGTCTTCGAGGCCAAGTCGGTGCCGCCGCAGACCACGCGGGCTCGGCTGCGCGGCGAGTTCATCAAGCACGCCCAGGAGCGACGCCGCGACTTCACCGTGGACTGGGTCCACCTCAAGCTCAACGACCAAGCCCAGCGCACCGTGCTGTGCAAGGACCCGTTCAAGGCCTACGACGAGCGGGTGCAGCGCCTGATCGACGGGATGTGAGCCGCCGGCCCCGTCCGTTACGGGGCGCCGGATAAGGTGACGACGCCGTTCGCGGCTGACCCGAACCCCGTTTGTCTGGAAGGTAGTCCCCACGTGCGTCGTCGTCCCGGTCGTCTGCTGGCTGTCCCGCTCGCGCTGAGCCTGGCCCTCGGCCTCGCCTCCTGCGGCGAGGAGGAGGAGCCCGGCGCAGCGCTGGACACCGTCAAGGTCTCCGACGACTTCGGCACCGCCCCCGAGGTCACCTGGGACGGTCGCCTGGAGGCCGAGAAGCTCGAGTCGGAGGTCCTCGTCGAGGGCAAGGGCGCGAAGCTGGGCGAGGGCGACGGCGTCTTCGCGCACCTTTGGCTGGGCAACGGCTACACCTCCAAGCAGACGCTGAGCACCTGGGACTCGCAGGTGCCGACCATCCTCTCGATCTCCGACAACCTGCCCGCCTTCCTGCTGGAGGCCCTCGAGGGCCGCAGCATCGGCTCGCGGATCGTCGTCGCCGCGCCGCCCAAGGACGCCTACGGTGAGCAGGGCAACGCCTCGCTCGGCCTGGGCAACGGCGACAGCGTCCTGGTCGTCGTCGACCTCGTCGACCCGGTGCTCTCCGCCCCCGAGGGCGCCGCGCAGAAGGCCCCGGCGACCATGCCGAAGGTGGTCGAGGCCGAGGGCTCGGTCACCGACCTCGACTTCGCCGGCCTCAAGCGGCCCTCCTCGCAGCTGCAGGCCACGACGCTGGTCGCCGGCACCGGCGAGAAGGTCAAGAAGGGCGACGTGATCGCCGTCGACTACTTCGGCAAGGTCTTCGGCGGCAAGAAGCCCTTCGACGAGACCTACACCCGCGAGCCGTACGCCGCCCCGATCGGCGAGGGCGGGTTCGTCAAGGGCTGGGACCTCAAGCTGGTGGGCGTCCCGGTCGGCAGCCGGGTGCTGCTCGCGGTCCCGCCGAAGTTCGGGTACGGCGCCAAGGGCCGCGGCGACATCAAGGGCACCGACACGATGTACTTCGTGGTCGACATCCTGGGCACCACCGACAAGACGGCGGCCCCGGCGGCCCCCGAGGACCCCGCGTCCTCCCCGGCCACGCCCCCCGAGCAGAACGACGACTCCACGCAGTAGTCTCCGCGTCGCCCCGCTGGTCGACAGCGGGGCGACACCACACGCAGGGAAGGGAAGCCGCCATGGCGACGGCGAAGTCGGAGCGGTTGCTCAACCTGCTGATCATGCTGCTGGTCCAGCGCCACTACGTGCCCAAGGATCGGATCCGGGCGATCCTCTACCCCGACGCGAGCACCGACGCCTTCGAGAAGATGTTCGAGCGCGACAAGGAGGAGCTGCGCAGCCTCGGGGTCCCGATCGAGGTGGGCAGCCTGGACGCGTTCTTCGAGGAGCCGGGCTACCGGATCCGTCCCGACGCGTTCGCCCTGCCCGAGATCCGCTTCGAGGCCGACGAGGCCGCGGTGATCGGTCTGGCCACCCGGGTGTGGGAGCACGCCCGCCTCGCCGAGGCCACCTCCGAGGCCCTGAAGAAGCTCGCGGCCGCGGGGCTGCCGGTCGACATCACCGCCCTGGACATCGTGGAGCCGCGGCTGAGCGCCGACGAGCCCGCCTTCGACGCCTTCTGGGAGGCCACCCAGGAGCGCATCCCGGTCTCCTTCGCCTACCGCCGGGCCGGGGCCACCGAGGCCACCACCCGCCATCTCCAGCCGTGGGGGGTGGTCCGCTCCTCGGGGCGCTGGTACGCCGTGGGCCTCGACACCGACCGTGGCGAGGAGCGGGTCTTCCGGCTCTCCCGGGTGGTCGGTCGCGTGCTGCACGACGGACCGCCCCGCTCGTACGCCGTACCGGCCGGCACCGACGTCGGCGCCCTGACCCGTCGCCTGGCGCCCGCCCCGGTCGCCGAGCACGCGGTGGTGCTGGTGCGCGCCGACGCCGGTCACGCCCTGCGCCGGCACGCGATCAGCATCACCCCGGGCGTCGAGGGCCCCGACACCCGCTCGACCTGGGACGAGGTCGTCCTGGGCCAGTCCGGCCCCGACATCGCCGACGAGCTGCTCAGCCACGGCCCCGACGTGTACGTCGTGTCGCCGCCGCGGCTGCGCGAGGAGGTGGTCGCCCGGCTCTCCGCGGTCGTGGCGCGCCAGGTCCCCGGAGGTGCCGCATGAGCCAGCCCCCCGTGCAGCCCAACGCCCGCGAGCAGGTGGCCCGGCTGCTGACGCTCGTGCCCTACCTGCACGCCCACGACGAGGTCCGCCTGGAGGAGGCCGCCGCGGCACTCGGGGTGGAGCCCGCACAGCTGGTGCGCGACCTCAAGGTACTGCTGATGTGCGGCCTGCCCGGCGGCTATCCCGACGACCTGATCGACGTGGACCTCGACGCCCTGGAGGGCCCGGAGGGCGACGGGGTGATCCGGGTGTTCAACGCCGACTACCTGGCCCGTCCGCTGCGCCTGACCACCACCGAGGCCACCGCGCTGATCGTGGCCCTGCGCGCGCTGCGCAACGGGGCCGGAGACGACACCCGGGTGATCGTGGACCGGGCGCTGGCCAAGCTCGAGGCCGCCACCGCCCAGGGCAGCGCCGCCGCGCTGATCGACCCGGGCAGCGACCCCGCCGAGGCCGAGCTGACCCGGCTCAGGGCCGCCCTGGAGGACGCCGTCGCCCGGGGCCGCCAGGTCCGGCTGACCTACTACGTGCCGGCGCGCGACGAGGAGTCCGAGCGCACCGTGGACCCCCGCGGGGTGCTCAGCGCGCACGGGCACTCCTACCTCGACGCCTGGTGCCACAGCGCCGAGGCGCCGCGGCTGTTCCGGCTCGACCGGGTGCACCACGCATCCGTCCTCGACACACCGGTCCGCACCGCCACCCAGGCGCCGCGTGACCTGTCCGCGGGGCTGTTCCAGCCGGCCGCCGGCACCACCCCGGTGACGCTGCGCCTGGCTCCGGCGGCGCGCTGGGTTCCGGAGTACTACCCGGTCGAGGCGGTGCGCCCCCAGGACGACGGGTCGCTGGAGATCGACCTGCTCGTGGCCGACCACCGGTGGCTGCGCCGGCTGCTGCTGCGGCTGGCCCCGCACGCGCGGGTGGTGACCCCCGCCGAGCTCAGCGACGACTTCCTGGAGCAGGGCCGACAGGCCCTCGGGCTGTACAGCTCGGGCGCGTAGGATGATCACTACCCGCAGCACTCCTAGGTGAGGACGCCATGACCACCCCCCTGATCTCCGCCCCCGGCCCGACCGAGCTGATCCTGATCGTCCTGGTCATCGTCCTGCTCTTCGGCGCGAAGAAGCTCCCCGAGCTCGCCCGCGGCACCGGTCGCGCCCTGCGCATCTTCAAGGCCGAGACCAAGGGGCTGATGGACGACGACGAGCTCTCCGACGATGACCGCCCGACCGGCGAGCTGCCGGCCTCGCAGCGCCGGCAGACCCCGCCCCCTGCCGTCACCGACCCGCAGCCGTCGGACGCCCGTCCCGACACCCAGAACCTCTGAGCACCCGTCCGCGGACGGCGTCGAGCTGAGCCACGCCCGTGTCTGTCACCGGTCTCGTCCAGCTCTTCGCGGGCAAGCCGCGCCATCCCGTCGGCCCCGACGGCCGGATGGCACTCTCGGATCACCTGCGTGAGCTGCGCGCCCGGCTGCTGAAGATCGCGGTCTTCCTCGTCTGCGGCCTGGTCGTGTCGCTGTTCTTCTTCGACCCCATCTTCGACCTCGTGCTGACCCCCTACGAGCGGGCCAGCGCGGCGCTGGGCGAGGACGTCGACACCGAGGCCACCATCGGCGGCGTGGGTGGTCCGCTGATGCTGCAGCTGAAGCTGTGCGGGGTGGTCAGCCTGGTCGCCACCAGTCCGCTGTGGCTCTACCAGATCTGGGCGTTCATCCTGCCCGGGCTGCACCGCCACGAGCGCAAGTGGAGCCGGGTCTTCGCCGCCGTCGCCGGTCCGCTGTTCCTGATCGGCGTGGCGGTGGGCTACTGGACCCTGCCCAAGGGCCTGGAGGTGCTGATCGGGTTCACCCAGGACTCGCTGGTCAACCTGGTCGACTTCGGTGACTACCTCAGCTTCTTCACCCGCACGCTGCTGGTCTTCGGCATCGCCTTCGAGATCCCGGTCTTCGTGATCCTGCTCAACCTGGTCGGGGTGCTGCCCGGTCGCGCCCTGGGCACCTACCGGCCGTGGATCGTGATCGGCACGTTCGTCTTCGCCGCCGTGGCGACCCCCTCCACCGACCCGTTCTCGATGCTGTTCCTGGCCCTGCCGATGCTGGGGCTCTTCGTCCTCTCCGAGATCATCGTGCGGATCCTGGACCGGCGGCGCGGGCGCCGCAACACGCTGGCCACGGTCGGCGACGACGAGCTGTCGGCCCTGTGACGGGCGCCCTCCCCGAGGAGGTCGACCCGTTCGACCTGCCCGACTGGCTCGGCGTCGGCGACGTCACCTGGACCACCGAGGTGGGGGTGCGCACCGCCGGGCACCTGGTCTCGGGGCGGCTCACCGGCGTCGAGGATGACCGGGCCTGCGACCTGCCGTGCGACCTGCTGGCCGTGGACGAGGCCTACCCGGCCCCGGTGGCCGCCGACGACGTGCGGCGTCGTACCCACCAGGCCTGGCGGCACGGCCAGGTGTACCTGGTGGAGCGGGAGGGCCGGCTCACGCTCGCGCTGCCCGGGTCCGACCTCGACGCTGACCGTGCCCTCGACGCGATCAGCCGGCTGGCCCGCGCCGTCGGAGCCTCGCCGGAGCGCTACGCCGTGCTGCTGCGGATCGGCACCTCCTCGCCGCGGCGTCCAGGGGCCGCCGGATAGTCTCGCCTGCGTGGCCGTGCAAACGCGAGAGATCGCACTCCTGACGAACCCGGCCGCGGGCCGGGGGCGCGGGCGCCGGCTCCGCGACGCCGCGCTCGACCGGCTGCGCAGCTCCGGGCTCGCGGTGCGCGACCTGCAGGGCCGTGACGCCGACGAGGCCCTCGACCTGGCCCGGGGCTGCGTCAGCGACGGCGTGGAGGCGCTGGTCGTCTGCGGCGGCGACGGGCTGGTGCACGTCGGGGTGCAGGCGGTCGCCGGGACGCCGGTGGCGCTGGGCATCATCCCGGCCGGCTCGGGCAACGACGCGGCGCGCGCGCTGGGGATCGCCACCGGCGACCCGTCCGCAGCGGTGGACCGGGTGATCGCCTCGCGCACCCGCCAGGTCGACCTCGCCCGGTGCGGCACGCGCTACTTCCTCACCGTGCTCGCCGCCGGCTTCGACGCGGTGGTCAACGAACGGGCCAACTCGATGACCTGGCCGCAGGGCCAGATGCGCTACAACCTCGCCACGCTCGCCGAGCTGCGCACCTTCCGGCCGCTGTCCTACAGCCTGGACCTCGACGGCGCGGCCCGCCGGGTCAACGCGATGCTGGTCTCGGTCGGCAACGGTCCGTCGTTCGGCGGTGGGCTGCGCATCGCCGAGGGCGCCTTGCTCGATGACGGCATGCTCGATGTCGTGATCATCAAGCCGGTCAGCAAGGTCGAGCTGGTCCGCACCTACCCGAGGCTGTTCCGGGGTACCCACGTCACGCACCCGCGCTACGAGCACCACCGGGTGCGGCAGGTGACCGTGGCCGCCCCGGGGATCGTCGCCTACGCCGACGGCGAGCGCTTCGGTCCCCTTCCCCTGACGATCGAGTGCGCGCCCGGCGCGCTGAAAGTGCTGGCATGACTGACGACAAGACCGCCGCGGAGCGCTACGCCGACTTCCGCGTCTGGCAGCGCCACCCGGTGCTGCGCGAGTTCACCGGGCTCTACGACTTCGAGCTCGACGACTACCAGCTGCGCGCCTGCCGCGAGGTCGAGGACGGGCGCGGGGTGCTGGTCGCCGCGCCCACCGGCTCGGGCAAGACCATCGTCGGCGAGTTCGCGATCCACCTCGCGCTGCAGACCGGACGCAAGGCCTTCTACACCACCCCGATCAAGGCGCTGTCGAACCAGAAGTACTCCGACCTGGTCAAGCGCTACGGCGCCGACCAGGTCGGGCTGCTCACCGGCGACAACAGCGTCAACGGCGAGGCGCCGATCGTGGTGATGACCACCGAGGTGCTGCGCAACATGCTGTACGCCGGCTCCCGGACGCTGAGCGGTCTGGGCTTCGTGGTGATGGACGAGGTCCACTACCTCGCCGACCGGATGCGCGGGGCGGTGTGGGAGGAGGTCATCATCCACCTGCCCGAGTCGGTCGCGCTGATCTCGCTGTCGGCGACGGTCTCCAACGCCGAGGAGTTCGGCGAGTGGCTCGAGACCGTGCGCGGGGACACCACCACGATCGTGGAGGAGAAGCGCCCGGTCCCGCTCTACCAGCACGTGATGCTCGGGCGGCGGCTGCTGGACCTGTTCGCCGACTCCGACGTCGACGCCAAGGCCGGCTTCGTGAAGGAGGGCGCGCCGGTCAACAACGAGCTGGTCAAGATCGCCCGCGACGAGTGGGCCGCGACCCGGATCAAGGACCGGCGCTCTCCGCGCGGACGCAGCAACGCCCGCGGCCGCGACGACAAGTCCGGCGGGGGGCGCCCGATCGGCAACGGACGACGGGTGTGGATCCCCAGCCGGGTCGACGTCGTGGAGCGCCTGGAGCGCGACGGGCTGCTGCCGGCGATCAACTTCATCTTCAGCCGGGTCGGCTGCGACGCGGCCGTCACCCAGTGCCTCAACGCCAACCTGCGGCTGACCACGCCCGAGGAGCGCGACACGATCTACGCGTTCGTCGAGGCCAAGTGCGCCCACCTGCCGCGCGAGGACCTGCAGGTGCTCGGCTACCACGAGTTCCTCGACGCGCTGACGCGCGGCATCGCGGCCCACCACGCCGGGATGCTGCCCACGTTCAAGGAGTGCGTCGAGGAGCTCTTCCAGCAGGGGCTGTGCCGCATCGTCTTCGCCACCGAGACGCTCGCGCTGGGCATCAACATGCCCGCGCGCACCGTGGTCATCGAGAAGCTCAGCAAGTGGAACGGCGAGACGCACGCTGACCTCTCGCCGGGGGAGTACACCCAGCTCACCGGGCGCGCCGGGCGCCGCGGCCTGGACGTCGAGGGCCACGGCGTCGTGCTGTGGCAGCCGGGGATGAACCCGCGCGAGCTGGCCGGCCTGGCCTCCACCCGCACCTATCCGCTGAAGTCGTCGTTCCGCCCGTCGTACAACATGGCCGTCAACCTCGTGCACCAGTTCGGCCGGGAGCGCGCCCGCAGCCTGCTCGAGTCCTCGTTCGCGCAGTTCCAGGCCGACCGGGCCGTGGTCGGGATGGCCCGCCAGCTGCGCAAGAGCGAGGAGGCGCTGGACGGCTACCGCGAGGCCGCCACCTGCCACCTGGGCGACTTCATGGAGTACGCCGGGCTGCGCCGTGCGATCAACGACGCCGAGAAGGGGGCCGCGCGGGCCCGCCGGCTGGATCGTCGCGAGGAGGCACTGACCTCGCTGAGCAAGCTGCACCCCGGCGACGTCATCGCGGTGCCGACCGGCAAGTACGCCGGGTACGCCGTGGTCATCGACCCCGGCCTGACCGGCGAGGAGCCGCGCCCCTACGTGGTCACCAGCGACCGCCAGGCGCGCCGGCTGGCGATGGTCGACTTCCCCACCCCGGTGCAGGCGCTCTCGCGGGTGCGGGTGCCGCGCAACTTCAACGCGCGCAACCCGCAGATGCGCCGCGACCTGGCCGCCACGCTGCGCTCGGCCACGCACGGGCTGGACCCGCAGCCGCCGCGGAGCAGGTCGGCGCGCGGCGACACCCTGGCCGTGACCCGCCAGGACGCGGAGATCGAGCGGTTGCGCGCCGAGCTGCGCGCGCACCCGTGCCACGAGTGCCCCGAGCGCGAGGACCACGCACGCTGGGCCGAGCGCTGGTTCAAGCTCGACCGTGACGCCAACACCCTGCGGCGCCGCGTGGAGCAGCGCACCAACACGGTGGCCCGGCAGTTCGACCGGGTCTGCGAGGTGCTGACCGCGCTGGACTACCTCGAGGGCGACACCGTCACCGAGCGGGGCCGGCACCTGCAGCGGATCTACAACGACATGGACCTCGTCGCCGCCGAGGCGCTGCGCCAGGGGACGTGGGAGGGGCTGGACGGCTCCGGGCTGGCCGCCGCCCTCTCGGTCCTGGTCTACGAGACCCGACGCGCCGACGACTCCGCCACGCCGCGGGTGCCCGGCGGCGCCATCCAGGACGCGATCGCCCAGACCGTGCACCTGTGGGCCGGCCTCGACGCACTGGAGAAGCAGCACCGGCTGGACTACCTGCGCGAGCCCGACCTCGGCTTCGCCTGGGCCGCGTACCGGTGGGCCGAGGGCGACGAGCTCGACGACGTGCTCACCGCCACCGGGTTGGCCGCCGGCGACTTCGTCCGGTGGGTCAAGCAGCTGCTCGACCTGGCCGGCCAGGTCGCCGACGCCGCCGGCGACGACGCCGCGCTGCGCAGCACCGCCCGCGAGACGGTCAAGCGCCTACGCCGCGGCGTGGTCGCCTACTCAGCCCTCACCGACTAACCCAACTCAGCACAACCCCCGCGCCGAGTCGGCGTGAACTCGCGCGCAGAGGGCGCCGAGTCGGCGTGGGCTCGCGCGCAGAGGGCGCCGAGTCGGCGTGAGCTGGCTCAGCCGGCGACGGCCCGAGCGATCGCGTCGTCGATGCTCAGGTCCCCGGAGACGAGCTCCCACTGGTGCCCGGCGGTGGCGGGGCTGTCCAGGGCAGCGGCGACGACGGCGGCGACGTCCGCGCGCGGGACGCTGCCCCGCTCGACGCGCTCGGCGAGAGTGACGCGTCCGGTGCCGGGCTCGTCCACGAGGGCGCCGGGCCGGATGATCGTCCACTCCAGCGGGCTCTCGCGCAGCGCCGCGTCGGCGTCGCGCTTCGCCTCGACGTACGCCCGCCAGACCGGGGCGGTGTCCTCGGGGATCGACTCGTCGACGCCGATCGCCGAGACCTGGACCAGGCGACCGATGCCGGCCTTGTGGGCGCCCTCGATCGACTTGAGCGAGCCCTCGAGGTCGACCGTGCGCTTGCGCTCGATGTTCCCGTCGGGTCCGCCGCCGGCGGCGAAGACCACCGCGTCGCAGCCCGAGAACGCCTCGGCGAACGCCGTGGCGTCGTCGCGCTCGATGTCGAGGATGCGCACCTGCGCGCCGAGCGCCTCGAGCTCGGGGCGGTACTCCTCCTTGCGGACCAGCGCCACCGGCGTGTGACCGGCGGCGACGAGGAGGGGGTGGAGGTGGAGGGCCACCTGGCCGTGGCCGCCGACGATCGCGATGTGAGTCATGACCTCCAACGTACGCGCCGGGCAAGCACCGCCCCGGTCAGTGGCGAGAGCGAGAGCTCAGCCTTGCAGCGCCTCCACCAGCCGTACGGCGGAGCTGCCGAGCCCCCACCGCTCGTCGAGCGCGACGACGCGGTCGGGGTCGCGAGGGGTGCGGGGCAGGGTCAGGTCGGGGCCGGCGAGGTCGAGGTCACGCACCACCGCGACCACCTGGGGCGCGACCGCGAGGTAGTCGGCGGCAGCCTTGATCTTGCCCCGCGGCCCCGGGCCCATCTCACTGGCCGGGTCCTGCGCGGCCGCCACGATCGTGTCGATGTCGCCGAAGCGCCCCAGCAGGGTGGCGGCGGTCTTGTCGCCCACGCCGGCGACCCCGGGCAGGCCGTCGGAGGAGTCACCGCGCAGCGTCGCGAAGTCGGCGTACTGCCGGGCGTGGACGCCGTACTTGGCCCAGACCCAGTCGTCGGTCACCCGCTCGTGCTTGCCGACCCCGCGCGCGGTGTAAAGCACCCGCACCTGAGCCTCGTCGTCGACGAGCTGGAAGAGGTCCCGGTCGCCGGTGACGATGTCCACGGGCATGCCCGCGCCCGTCGCCAGGGTGCCGATGACGTCGTCGGCCTCGTGCTCGTCGGCGCCGACCACGGCCAGGCCGAAGGCGTCGAGGACCTCCAGGATCACCGGGATCTGCACCTGCAGCGGATCGGGGACCTCCTCCACGTCGGGGTCGCCGGGCACCTCCTCGACCACCCGGTGCGCCTTGTAGGTCGGCAGCAGGTCGACGCGCCACTGAGGGCGCCAGTCGTTGTCCCAGCAGCAGGCCAGGTGGGTGGGCTGGTACTCGGTGACGAGGCGGGCGATGAAGTCCATCAGCCCGCGCACCGCGTTCACCGGCGTTCCGTCCGGCGCCTTGATCGTGTCGGGCATCCCGAAGAAGGCACGGAAGTACAGGCTCGCGGTGTCGAGCAGCATCAGCCGCTGCGGGGACTCAGTCATGGCCGAAGCCTAGGCCTGCGCTCCGACGCTCGCAGCCCCGCGGCGGCCCACGGTGGCCACCCACCGGTGGACCCCGGTGCCGAGGGGGCCAAGTGCCGCTAGTGTGCGAGCGTGGAAGAGACCGACCGGCAGATCCTGACATTGCTGGCAACCGACGGCCGGATGTCCTACACCGACCTCGGGAAGGCCACCGGCCTGTCCACGTCCGCGGTGCACCAGCGCGTGAAACGCCTCGAGCAGCGTGGCCTGATCCTGGGCTACGGCGCGACGATCAACCACGCCGAGATCGGCCTGCCGCTGACGGCGTTCATCTCGATCCGGCCGATCGACCCCTCCCAGCCCGACGACTGCCCCGAGCGGCTGCTGGGGATCGAGGAGATCGAGTCGTGCTGGTCGGTGGCGGGGGAGGAGTCCTACATCCTCAAGATCCGCGTCGCCACGCCACTGGCCCTCGAGGACCTGCTGTCGCGGATCCGGTCGGCGGCCAACGTGGCCACCCGGACCACGATCGTGCTGTCCACGCCGTACGAGAACCGGTCCGTCCTCTGAGGCTCGGCCGCGTCTGTCCCGGCCTGGCTGTCGGTTTCCCCGGCCGACCGGGGAAGCCTGAACTGGGCGGGCGAAACTTCGCCTGACAAGTTCAGCGGTTGCCCTGTGGATCAGGCGATCCGCGACAGCGGGAACAGCATCGCCCGGAGTCGCTGCGCGGTCCGCTCGGGGTGCTCCAGGTCCCACCAGGTGATCCGGATGCAGCGCCAGCCGGTGACCTCGCAGAGCCGCTCCTCACGGCGCTTCTCACGGATCACCAGATTGGCGGCGCTCTCGCCGCCCGCCAGCGGCCCGGCGTACTTCACCGCCCCGTCGAACTCGAGGAAGACTCCGAGCTCCGGCCACGCGAAATCCACTCGCCCGACGATCTCGCCGTGCGCGTCACGCACCACGAACTGCGGCACGGGCGACGGCAGAGAGAAGCGTCGCAGCAGGTCCAAGGTGCGGCTCTCGCCCACGGACTCGACGCGCTCGTCACACAGCGCGAGCACGAGACCGGTGTGCAGGGTCTCAGGCCACCTCTCCATGGCGGCATAACGCGCCAGGAGATCCGCGCGGGTGGTGGCACCACTGTGCAGCAGCGAGTTGACCACCACGAGGCTCCGCTCGACGTCGGCCACCGTGGTGACCTCCAGGGCGGCCCGCGTGGCGGAGGTGCAGCGGATCCCGTCCCGCTCGACCACGTCCCCGTCCAGAATCCTGCCCCGGTGCTGGCGCACCCCGGCCTCGCGACGCCCGGTCCTCCCGTCGAGACGGGTCAGATGCACCTCCTGGAGCGGGAGATCCCAGGCGTCGCAGCCGTGGAAGGGCAGGCTGCTGGTGTGGGACAGCACCACCTGCGCGCGGGCCGTGCGGACGGCCGCGCGGCCCAGCAGCCCGTGTCGCTGCAACGGCGTCGCCTCGGTCCAGAACGGCGCGAGAGTGTAGGCGCCGTGACGCACGTGGATCCACGCCCCGGCCCGCACCTCCCGGGCGATGGCGCGGTCGTGGTAGCCCAGGGCGATCGCCTCGCGCCGCAGGAAGACGCCGTGCCGGCGACAGATTGCCTCGAGGGAGCTGTTCATCCCCCGACTGTCGCGCCTCGACGCTCACCTCACGACGCGGTGGTGCCGCCCTGTGGAGCACGGCGGGTGACGAGGTCCCTGTGGACGCTCACCGGGCCGCCGGGCGTCGCCGTACCCAGCGATGGGCCCGTGCACCTGTCAATCACTGATGTTGTCGGGCGAAGTTTCGGCCGACAACATCAGCGTTCCCCGGCCGACCGGGGATTCCACCCCCCGAGAGCGGCCGCGCCAAGAACGGCCCCGCTCAGCGAGCCTGCAGCGCAGCGGTACGCCGGGAGCCCTGGGCGGCGTCGGCGGCACGTACGGCGGTCTCGTCGCGCCGGCTGTGCTCGGCCCACCACGCCTGGCCCTCGGCGGGCAGGGTGTGGATCGGGTCGTAGTACTGGTAGGTCCGGGTGAGCGCCTCGTCGTCGAGGGACTCGATCGAGGTGCGGTAGTTCTTGGTCCACCCTGAGATCCCGCGGACGGTGTCGTACTCGGTGAGCTGGTGGACCCAGCGCTTGCCGACGAACGGCACGTCGCACACGATCCGCGGCGTCGCGAAGCCGGGCAGGTAGCCCATGATGTGGTGCTGGAGGCGCTGGGCATCGGCGACCGAGACCCGCCAGTGCTCCGAGAACGGGATCATGTCGCACATGTAGAAGTAGTAGGGCATGATCTGCGCGCCGTCGAGGAGTCGGAAGCACAGGTCGAGCAGCGTGTGCGGGTCGGCGTTGACCCCGTCCAGCAGCACCCCCTGGTTGCGTACGTCGCGCACCCCGGCCTCGAGCATCGCCCGGCTCGCGTCCGCCACCAGCGGCGTGATCGAGTTGGCGTGGTTGGCGTGGGTGTGGATCGCCAGCGAGACCCCGCGGGCGTGGGCGGTGCGCGCCACCCGCTCGACCCCGGCGCGCACCTCGTCCTGCAGCCAGTGCTGGGGCAGACCCACCAGCGCCTTCGTGGCCAGCCGGATGTCGCGGATGTTGTCGATCTCCAGCAGCCGGGTCAGGAAGTCCTCCAGGCGCGGCCAGGGCATGTTGGCCACGTCGCCACCGGAGACGACGACGTCGCGGACCTGCGGCGAGCGGCGCAGGTACTCCATCATCGCGTCGAGTCGGTCCACCGGCTTGGCGGAGAACTTCAGCTTCTCGATCACCGGGGTGGAGTTGCCCACCAGGTCCATCCGGGTGCAGTGCCCGCAGTACTGCGGGCAGGTGGGCAGCAGCTCGGCGAGCACCTTGGTGGGGTAGCGGTGGGTGAGCCCCTCGGCCACCCACATGTCGTGCTCGTGCAGGGAGTCGCGCGCGGCGTGCGGGTGCGAGGGCCAGTCGGTACGACGGTCGGAGAACACCGGCAGCATGTAGTGGCGCACCGGGTCGGCGTACAGCGCCTCGGTGAGCGAGCCGGGCCCTGCAGGCACCGCGTGGGGCACCATCGTGTTCATCATCTGCGGCGGCACCAGCATCGACATCGTCGCGCGCTCGGCCTGGTCGCGCTCGAGGTCGGCGTAGAAGCGCTCGTCGACCAGGTCGCCCAGCAGCGCCCGCAGCTGGCGCACGTTCTTGACGCAGTGCGCGCGCTGCCACTGCACCGAGGCCCACTCCTCGGCGGTGACGCCGCGCCAGCCCGGGAACCTGGTCCAGTCGGGCTCGACGAGCTCCACGCGCCGGTAGGGGTAGGGCTGGCCGTCGAGGGTCATGGTGGCTCCTGTGCGGTGGAGGGTTCGCCGGCGCTGTGGCCGGTTGTGTGGCGTACGCGACATCTGCCAAAGTAGGCGGATTAACTGACGCTAGTCCAGCACATAACCGTAGGATTTCCGGCGAAACCCGCTGATTTATGGAGGAATGGCCGTGCAGCCCGTCATCGTGAGCGATCCCCTCGGCCTCCACCGCGTCCTGGAGCCGCCCGGGTCCCTGCCGCAGGCCGCCCAGCGACTCGACACCCGCCGCGAGCTGTGGCCCGACGAGGTGCGGATCCGCGTGGAGCGGCTGAACCTCGACGCGGCCTCCTACCGCCAGCTGGCGAGCCGCCACACCGACGCCACCGGGTCGCTCGACGCCGATAGCCTGCGCGCCGAGGTGCTCGCGATCATCGCCGGGCGGGGCAAGATGCAGAACCCCGAGACCGGCTCCGGGGGGATGCTCGTCGGCGTCGTCGAGGAGGTGGGGGAGCGCTCTGCGCTCGGCCTCGCCGTCGGCGACCGGGTCGCCACCCTGGTCTCCCTGACGCTGACGCCGCTGGTCGTCGAGGACCGACTGGCGCGCTGGGACGGGCGCGGTGAGCAGGTCCCCTGCGACGGCTACGCCGTGCTGTTCGGGCGCTCCATCGCGGCCCGGCTGCCCGAGGACCTGTCCGCCGAGCTCTCGCTGGCGGTGATGGACGTGTGTGGCGCGCCGGCGCTGACGGCCCGTGTGGTGGGTCAGTACGACGCACCGACGGTCGCGGTCATCGGCGGGGCCGGGAAGTCCGGCTCGCTGAGCCTGGCCGCCGCCCGCGAGGCCGGCGCCGCCCGCACGGTGGGAGTGGTGCCGACCCAGGCCGAGGCCGAGCTGCTGCGCGACGCGGGCCTGGCCGACGAGGTCGTGGTCGCCGACGCGCGGGACCCGATCGCGCTGCGCGACGCGGTCCGGGCGGCGGGCGGCCCGGCCGACGTGAGCGTGGTCTGCGTCGACGTGCCGGGCTGCGAGGGCGGAGCCGTGCTGGCCACCGCCGACGGCGGCACGGTCGTCTTCTTCTCGATGGCCACGTCGTTCTCCGCCGCCGCCCTGGGCGCGGAGGGGGTGGCCGCCGACGTCACCATGCTGATCGGTAACGGCTACGTGCCCGGCCACGCGGCGTACGCGCTGGAACTGTTGCGCCGCACCGACGGCGTCCGGAGCCTGTTCGAGCGCCGCCTCGCCGCCGAGACGACCGAGACGACCGAGACGACCGATGCGGCCGATGCGGCCGAGACCGCGCCCGCCCAGAGCACGGAGATCCCCGCATGAGCAAGCTCGACCTCGACCCGGGCACCGTCGCCCGGGCCCGCGACCTGGCGGCCCGGGTGGGGCGCCCCATCGTGGATCTCGCCCAGCAGCACACCACCGTGGCGGTGGAGCGCGCGACCCTGCGCCTGGCCGGGTTGGGTGGCGCCGACGCCGACGGCATCCCCTGGGCCAACCGCCTGCTCGACTGCGTGCGCGGCGACCTGGCCGAGGACGGCGGGCTCGCGCACGGCGTGGCGCTGCCGGTCTGGGACGCGATCGTCCGCGGCGAGGCCCCCGACCTGGCCGTCCTCGCCGAGAAGGCGTCCGCCGGCTCCGTGCGGTTCCGGCTGCCCGCGGGCCGCGACGCCGAGCGGGCGCGCGCCGCGGCCCGGGTCGGCGTGCAGGCCGGCCTACGACGCATCGACGCGCGCCGCACCGAGCGCGAGCAGTTCGTCGCCGGGGTCGGCGACGCGCCACGCACCCCGTGGATCTACCTGATCGTGGCGACCGGTGACATCCACGAGGACATCCCGCAGGCCCAGCAGGCGGCCCGCGAGGGCGCCGACGTGATCGCGGTGATCCGCTCCACCGGGCAGAGCCTGCTGGACTACGTCCCCGAGGGGGCCACCCGCGAGGGCTTCGCCGGCACCTACGCCACCCAGGAGAACTTCCGGCTGATGCGGGCGGCGCTGGACGAGACCAGCCGCGAGCTGGGCCGCTACGTCCGGCTGACCAACTACGCCTCCGGGCTGTGCATGCCGGAGATCGCGGTGCTCGCCGGGCTCGAGCGTCTCGACATGATGCTCAACGACTCGATGTACGGGATCCTCTTCCGCGACATCAACCCGGTGCGGACCTTCGTCGACCAGCGCTTCAGCCGCCAGGTCCACGCCCGCGCGGGGATCATCATCAACACCGGCGAGGACAACTACCTGACCACCGCCGACGCGATCGAGGCCGCGCACACGGTCACCACCAGCCAGCTGCTCAACGAGTTCTTCGCCAAGGAGGCCGGCCTCGAGGACTGGCAGCTGGGCCTGGGGCACGCTTTCGAGATCGACCCCGACGTGCCCGACTCGTTCCGCCTCGAGCTCGCCCACGCCCTGCTCGCGCGCGAGCTGTTCCCCGACGCGCCCCTGAAGTGGATGCCGCCCACCCGGCACATGAGTGGCGACGTGTTCCGCGGGCACCTGCTCGACGGCTTCTTCAACCTGGCCGGCGCGCTGACCGGTCAGGGCATCCTGCTGGTCGGGATGATGACCGAGGCGGTGGTCACCCCGTGGCTCTCCGACCGCGACCTGGCGCTGCAGAACGTGCGCTACGTGCTGCAGGCGGCCGGCAGCCTGCACGAGGACTTCCACCCGGCTCCCGGCGGTGTCATCGTGAGCCGCGCCCACCAGGTCCTGGGGGAGTCCCTGGAGCTGATGGAGCGCATCCTCGAGCACGATGACGGCCTCCTCGACGCCATCGCCGACGGCACCTTCGGGCTGATGAAGCGCCCCGCCGACGCCGGGCGCGGCCTCGACGGTGTCGCCGTCAAGTCGGAGATCTACCACAACCCCGCCACCGAGCTGCTGGAGGAGCGATGAGCATCGTCCGTCCCTACGGGGACACCTCAGGGGACGGCATGGTGCAGATGTCGTTCACGCTGCCGCTGCCCCACGACAAGGTCGCCGAGGGGGCGGCGGTCCAGCTGGCCAACAAGATGGGCATGGATCCCGCGCTGGTGGCGCACGCGCGGCCGCTCGGTGCCGGCTTCACGTTCTTCGTGGTCTACGGCCGGGTCAACCACCTGGTGGACACCAGCAAGGTGGAGGTGGTCGAGCGCGACTACCCGCTGCTGACCCCCAAGGAGGTGAACGCGGCGGTCAAGGAGCGCCTGGCCCGGCGCCTGGTGGTGGTCGGTGGCTGCATCGGCAGCGACGCGCACACGGTCGGCATCGACGCGATCCTCAACATCAAGGGCTTCGCCGGGGAGAAGGGGCTGGAGTACTACCGCGAGATCAAGGTGGTGAACCTCGGGGCGCAGGTCTCGGTGCCGCACCTCGTCGAGCGTGCGCAGGCCGAGCAGGCCGACGCCGTGCTGGTCTCCCAGGTCGTCACCCAGCGCGACGCCCACCTGCTCAACACCCGCGAGATGTCGGCCGCCTTCCGGGAGGCCTACCCCGTCGAGCGGCGCCCGCTGCTGGTGGTCGGCGGCCCGCGCTTCGACGAGCGGATGGCCGGCGAGCTCGGGGTCGACCGGGTGTTCTCCCGGGGCACCACGCCGGGCGAGGTCGCCAGCTTCCTGGTGCACCGGGTGACGACGAGGATGGCCTCATGAGCAGCGCACCGAGCCCGGTCCCTGGCCTGCGGGTCACCCACCGCCGCTACGTCCCCTACTCCCACGCCCACTACGCCGGCAACCTCGTCGACGGCGCCTACTCCCTCGGCCTGTTCGGGGACGTGGCCACGGAGATGTGCATCCTCACCGACTCCGACGAGGGACTGTTCGCGTCGTACGACGACGTGCAGTTCCGCGCCCCGGTCCGGGCCGGGGACGTGCTGGAGGTGAGCGCCGAGCTGATCCGGGTGGGTCGACGCTCGCGGGTGATGTCGTTCGCCGTACACGTGGTGGCGCGTGGCGCCGCGACCCCGCAGGCCCCCGGTGCCGCGAGCGTCCTGGCCGAGCCCCTGCTGGCCACCGAGGCCACCGGCACGGTCGTGGTGCCGCCGCGCTGACGGTGCCGCCCGACGAGGCGGCGTGTCCCGCGCGACACGCCGTTACGTCTCGATAGCCGGCATCGTCACAGCCTCCGGATCCGACGCGCTGACCTGCGCAAACGCGCGTCGTCGCAGGTCAGGAGCCGGTTGACAGGGCGGGCTCGGGCAGACCAAGGTGCCGAGGTCCTCCCACGCAGCTCGCGGTGGGGACACCGGCGTCCGAGTGGCCGTGTCGAAGGGTCGGGTACCACGAACCCTGGCGACATTGTTCACGGAGGTCGGTGCTCCCTCGTGAGGGCGGACACGGAAGGGGCCCGCGCGCCGTAGACAACTTCCCGCCGCCGACAGCCAGTCGGTTCCGGGTTGGTCCGAAGCGTGCGGGCGCCCTTCCGTTACCTGCTCGCCCGAGTCCCCCGAGGTACCGTGGGGGAGTGCTGCTGCGGACCCTCCTCGCCCTGGGCGCCGGCGCTCTCCTCTCGCTCGCCTTCGAGCCGGTCGGCCTGACCCTGCTCGTCCCGGTCGCCCTCGCCGGCCTCGCGCTCTGCCTGCGCGGGCTCCGGGCCCGCCGGGCCTGGCTCCCGGGCCTGGCGTTCGGCGCCGGCTTCTTCTACCCGCTGCTGTTCTGGATGCGGGTGGTGGGGGTGGACGCCTGGCTGGGGGTCGCCGCGGTCGAGGCGCTGTACCTGGGTCTCCTGGGGGCGATCGCCGCGGCGCTGATGCGGCTGCCCGCCTGGCCGCTGTGGTTCGCGGCCGCGTGGACCTCGGTGGAGGCGCTGCGGGGCTCGTGGCCGTTCGGCGGCTTCCCGTGGGGGCGCCTGGCCTTCGCCACCGTCGACACTCCTTTCGCCGGCGCGCTGCCGTGGGTCGGCGCCGTCGGCGTCGGCTTCCTGCTCGCCCTGCTCGGGGCCACGCTCGCCTGGGCGGTGCTGGAGGTGCGGCGGCGGCCCCTGCCGGCGCTGGCCACGCTCACGGCCGTCGCCCTGGTCGCCACCCTGCCCGCCCTCGCGCCGTACGACGTGGAGCCGGTGGACACGGTGGACGTCGCCGCGGTCCAGGGCGACGTGCCCGGGCGCGGCGACGACATCCTGCTCGACCATCGCCAGGTCACCGCCAACCACGTCGAGGCCACCGTGGCACTGGCCGAGGAGACGGGCACCCCCCGCCCGGACTTCGTGGTCTGGCCGGAGAACTCCACCGCCGTGGACCCCTTCGGCGACGGCGGGGTCAACGCCGGGATCCGAGAGGCCTCCGAGGCGATCGGCGTGCCGATCCTGGTGGGCGCCATCGTGGACGGGCCGCAGGAGGGTCAGGTGCTCAACCAGGGCGTCGTCTGGGACCCCGAGACCGGGGGCGGCGACCGGTACACCAAGCGGCACCCGGTGCCGTTCGGGGAGTACATCCCCTTCCGCAACAGCCTGCTCACCCAGGGCGTGAGCCGGCTCGACCTGGTGGCACGCGACATGCTGGCCGGCACCGGGACCACGCCGCTGCGCATCGGCGACGCGTTGGTCGCCGACGCCATCTGCTTCGACGTCGCCTACGACGACGGCATCCACGCCCAGATCCGCGAGGGCGGTCAGCTGTTGGTGGTGCAGACCAGCAACGCGATGTTCATCCACACCAGCCAGATCGAGCAGCAGTACGAGATCAGCCGGCTCCGGGCGCTGGAGACCGGGCGCTACACGGTCGTCGCCGCGGTCAACGGCGTCTCCGGCATCATCGCCCCCGACGGCGAGGTCCTCGAGCAGGCCGACGAGCGCACCCGCACCGTGCTGCGGGCCGAGGTCGGGCTCGTCGACGAGCTCACGCCGGCGGTCCGGATCAGCCCCTGGCTCTCCCGCGCCGCGGTCGCGCTGACGGGGCTCGGCCTGGTGCTGGTGTGGCTGGCGTATCGTCGTAAGTCTCGGGTGTCCGCCAGGGACCCGGGTGACCCAGACGGCACTGCGCAGGAGACAGCGTGAGCAACGAGGAGACGCGCGGTCGCGTCGTGATGGTGGTCCCGACCTACAACGAGGCTGCCAATCTCGAGTCGATCGTGCGCCGGCTGCGCACGGCGTCCCCGACCACGGACGTGCTGGTCGTCGACGACGCCTCGCCGGACGGCACCGGCGACATCGCCGATCGGCTCGCCGCGCAGGACCCGCAGGTGCACGTGCTGCACCGCACCGCCAAGACCGGCCTGGGTGCGGCGTACCTGGAGGGCTTCGGCTGGGCTCTGGACGCGGGCTACGACGTGGTGGGGGAGATGGACGCCGACGGGTCGCACCAGCCCGAGGAGCTGCACCGCCTGCTGTCCGCCCTCAGCGAGGCGGACCTGGTGATCGGCTCGCGCTGGGTGCCGGGAGGATCGGTGGTCAACTGGCCGCGGCGCCGCGAGCTGCTCTCGCGCGGCGGCAACCTCTACGTCCGGCTGCTGCTCGGGATCGGGGTGCACGACGCCACCGCCGGCTATCGGGTCTTCCGCCGCGCCGCGCTGGAGAAGATCGACCTCGCCTCGGTGCAGTCCACCGGCTACGTCTTCCAGACCGACCTCGTCTGGCGCACTCTCGACGCCGGCCTGCGGGTCGCGGAGGTGCCGATCCGGTTCGTGGAGCGCGTCCACGGCGACTCCAAGATGACCGCCCCGGTGGCGGCCGAGTCGCTGCGCCGGATCACTGCCTGGGGTCTGCGCGAGCGAGGACGCCAGCTGCACCAGGCGGTCTCCACGATCCGGGCCAAGGTCGCGCGATGAGCTGGGCGAGCCCCGAGTACGACGCGCCCCGGCGTCGTCGCCGCGGGTGGGTGTGGCTGCTGCTGGCCGCCTTCGTCGTCGTACCCCTGGTGGAGGTCTACGTCCTGATCCAGGTGGGCCAGGTGACCGGCGGATGGTGGACCATCGGGCTGCTCATCCTGGCCGGCGTCGTCGGCAGCTGGCTGATGAAGCACGAGGGCGCCCGGGCCTGGGCGGCGCTGCGTGACGCGCTGGCCAGCGGACGGATGCCGGCACGCGAGCTCGCGGACGGTGCGCTGATCCTGATCGGCGGAACGCTGATGCTCACCCCCGGCTTCGTCAGTGACCTGGTCGCGATGTTCCTCATCCTGCCGGTGACCCGCCCGCTCGCCCGCCGGGCGCTGACCCGCGTGGTCAGCCGCAAGCTGGTCGGGGGAGGCCCCGGACAAGGCAATCGCCCCGGACCCCGGTCCGATGGACCGGTGATCCGGGGCGAGGTGCTCGACGACTGAGTCGAGCGGCTGCCGTGGGCAGGCTCCCTCAGGCGCTCGCCTTGCGCTTCTTCGCGTTGGCCCGGTGCAGGTGCGCCGGACCGATCTCGCCGCCGCGCAGCAGCTCGAGGCGCTCCTTGAGGATGTCCTCGAGCTCCTTCTCGGAGCGACGCTCCAGCAGCATGTCCCAGTGGGTGCGAGCCGGCTTCTCAGCCTTCACCTCGGGCACGATGCCGGAGGTGCTCAGCGCCTCCGCGCCGCACCGCGGGCACTCCCAGTTCGCGGGGATGTCGGCCTCGACCGACATCGTGATCTCGAACTCGTGACCCTGCTTGCACTGGTACCCGACCTGCTGACGCGCCGCGAACTCGATGCCGCGCTCGTCCTCGAAGCTCTGGCCACCGAGCCGAGCCCCACGCAGTGTGCGCTCCGCCATTGAGCCACCTCCAGATGACTGAAAAAACCATGTCCGACATTCGACGACACCCCAGGAGCAGGGCGCACGAGCACCCCTTGCCGTCGTGTCTGTTCAACGGTAGAGGTACCCCGGAGATTCCCGAAATCACGTGATGTGGCCTGCGCAACTACAACTGGGGGTGGGTGACCAGCGCAGAATCCTCCCGGATACGTCCCTTGACGGGGATGAGCAGGGCCAGTCCGAGCGCCAACACCACCATGATCCCGAGGATGCCCCAGTGCTGGGCGTCGTCGATGTGGTCGCCGCCGGTGACGACCATCCCCAGCCACATGGCGCCTGAGAACAGGGCGGGCGCCAGCGGGCTGACCGCGCGGCCGGTGGTGGCGTAGAGACCGAACACCTGCCCCTCCTTGCCCTCGGGGATCAGCCGGGCGAGGAACGTGCGCGACGCGGACTGGGCCGGGCCGACGAAGACGCACAGCGTCAGGCCGAAGATCCAGAACACCATCGACCCGCGGTCGTGGAGCAGGAACACCATCAGGCCCGCGACGATCATCGAGGAGAGCGAGAGCACGATCACCCGCTTGGGACCGAACCTGTCGTCCAGGGCCCCGAAGGCGATGGTGGCGATCCCGGCCACCACGTTGGCGGCGATCCCGAAGACGATGACGCCGGAGTCGCTGAAGCCGAACACCTTGGCGGCGATCACGGCACCGAAGGTGAACACCCCGGCGAGGCCGTCGCGGAACACCGCGGAGGCGCCCAGGAAGTACACGGTGTTGCGGTCGGTGCGCCACAGGTCGGCGACGGTGGCGAACAGCAGGCGGTAGGAGCCGATGAACCCGACCCGCTCACCCCTGTCGGCGCGCCGGGTCTTGTCGTCGCGCACGGTGAGCAGCACCGGCAGCGAGAACAGCAGCGTCCAGCCGGCACAGACCAGCATCGTCACCCGGACGTCGAGGCCCTCGGCGCCGGTGATGCCGAAGACCCCCACCTCGGGGCTGATCAGCCCGAAGTACACGATCAGCAGCAGCACGATGCCGCCGATGTAGCCCAGTCCCCAGCCGAGCCCGGAGACCCGGCCCACGTTGGCCGGGGCCGAGATCTCGTTGAGCATCGCGTTGTAGTTGACCGAGGCGAACTCGAAGAAGATGTTGCCCGCGGCCACCAGCACCAGCCCGAGCCACAGGTAGTCCGGGCTGGGCTTCACCAGGAAGAGCGCCATCGAGGCCAGGATGACCAGCCCGGTGTTCAGCCCCAGCCAGAAGGTACGCCGCCCCGAGCGGTCGGCGCGCTGCCCGGAGATCGGGGCGAAGAGCGCGATCAGCAGGCCGGCCGCCGCGAGAGCCCAGCCGAGCTTCGCGGACGCCCCCGGCCCGAAGTCGTCGGAGGTGATGTAGACCGAGAACACGAACGTGGTGATCACGGCGTTGAAGGCGGCCGACCCCCAATCCCACAGGCCCCACGCGTAGACGGGCCAGCCGAAGCCGCGGCGCGTGGGCGCGGGCCTCTCGTCGGACAGCTGGGTCATGCCTCTCCCCTCCATAGGCCGCGCGCTCGCAGCACGCGCCTGAGTATGTCCGTGCGATCGGTCATCAACCCGTCGACACCACGCTCGATCAGCTGGACCATCTCGCCGGGGTCGTCGACCGTCCAGACGTGGACGTGCTTGCCGGCGGCATGAGCGCGGCGGACGAGGCCCGGCGTGGTCACCGTGAGCCCGCTGTGGCGATGGGGGATCTGCAGCGCCGCCACCCGCCCGCGGGTCAACCGGTCCGCCAGCCGGCCCGAGGGCAGGAACCGGAACGCCAGGACCTCGAGGGCGTGCGCCGAGGTGGGGACCCGGCCCCGGACGATCCTGCGGAAGGCATTGAGCCGCCGGCCGGAGAAGGAGCCGACCAGCACCCGGTCCCAGGCGTCGTGCTCGGCGATGAAGCGGGCCAGGGCCGGCACGGAGCCGGCGGACTTGAGGTCGATGTTGAAGCGCGCCTCGGGGAACCGCTCGAACAGCTGGGCCAGCGTCGGCACCCGTTCGACGCCCCCGATCAACGCCTGCTGCACCTCGGCGTGGGTCAGCTTGGCGATCTCACCCTGGCGGTCGGTGACCCGGTCGAGCACCTGGTCGTGGAAGGCGAGCAGCACGCCGTCCGCGGTCACGTGGACGTCGGTCTCCAGGTGGGTGAAGCCGAGGTCCACCGCGTGCGCGAAGGCGGCCAGCGTGTTCTCCAGCCCTTCGATCTCCGGGTGGTAGGCACCACCCCGGTGAGCGAACGCCAACACCCCGCCCGGGGGGTCGAGGACCGTGTCGAGGAAGGCGTAGCCGGTCCGAGGCGTCGACGGCCGGTGCGCCGTGGGGCGCTGGGGGCTGCTCACCGGGGCAGTATGCCCCGGTCCACTTCTCAGATGTCGCGGAAGGGCTCGATGTTGGCGCCGAGCAGGTTCAGCCGCTCGGCCAGGTCCTCGTAGCCGCGGTGGATGACGTAGGTCGAGCGCAGCACCGACGTGCCCTTGGAGGCCAGCATCGCGAGCAGGATCACGACCGCGGGGCGCAGCGCCGGGGGACAGACGATCTCGGTGCCCGAGAAGTGGGTGGGGCCCTCGATCATCACCCGGTGCGGGTCGAGCAGCTTGACCTGGCCGCCGAGCTTGTTGAGCTCGACCAGGTAGATCGCCCGGTTCTCGTAGACCCAGTCGTGCAGCAGCGTCTGGCCCTCGGCGACCGCGGCGATGACCGCGAAGAACGGCAGGTTGTCGATGTTGAGGCCGGGGAACGGCATCGGGTGGATCTTGTCCAGCGGCGCGTGCAGCTGCGAGGGCTTGGTGGTGAGGTCGAGCAACCGGGTGTGGCCGTTGAGCGCGACGTACTCCTCGGAGCAGCTGTAGACGAAGCCCATCTCCTCCAGCAGGGCAAGCTCGATCTCGAGGAACTCGATCGGCACCCGCTTGATGGTGATCTCGGACTTGGTGACGATGGCGGCGGCCAGCAGCGACATCGCCTCGATCGGGTCCTCGCTGGGCGCGTAGTCGACGTCCACGTCGATCTCCGCGCGTCCGGTCACCCGCAGCGTGGTGGTGCCGATGCCCTCGACGTCGACGCCCAGCTTCTGCAGGAAGAAGCACAGGTCCTGGACCATGTAGTTCGACGAGGCATTGCGGATCACCGTGGTGCCCGGGTGCAGCGCGGCGGCCATCAGCGCGTTCTCGGTGACGGTGTCGCCTCGCTCGGTGAGCACGATCGGCCGGGCCGGCTCGATCGCCCGGTTCACGCTGGCGTGGTACATCCCGTCGCTGGCCTTCACATCGAGACCGAACGGCCGCAGCGCCGACATGTGCGGCTCGACGGTGCGGGTGCCGAGGTTGCAGCCGCCGGCGTAGGGGAGCTCGAACTCCTCCACGCGGTGCAGCAGCGGGCCGAAGAACATGATGATCGAGCGGGTACGGCGCGCGGCGGTCTCGTCGATGTTCGCCAGGTCCAGGTGGGCCGGCGGCACGATCTCGAGGTCGTTGTCCGCGTTCAGCCAGCGGGTCTGCACGCCCAGGCTCTCCAGCACCTCGAGCAGGCGGTTGACCTCCTCGATCCGAGCGACCTTGCGCAGCGTGGTGCGGCCGCGGTTGAGCAGCGAGGCGCACAGCAGCGCGACCCCGGCGTTCTTGGAGGTCTTCACCTCGATCGAGCCGGACAGGGTGGTGGGGCCGGTCACCCGCAGGTGGGTCGGCCCGGCGCCGAGGGCGACGATCTCGGAGTCGAGCGCGGCGCCGATGCGCGCGATCATCTCCAGCGAGAGGTTCTGGTGGCCCTTCTCGATCCGGTTGATCGCGCTCTGGCTGGTGGCCAGCAGCTCGGCGAGCTGGGTCTGGGTGAGCCCCCGGTGCTTGCGGGCGTCACGGATCAGGTTGCCGATACGGCCCTTGTAGTCCTGGGTCATGGGACGACGGTATCTCAGATATGAGATACAGCAACTTCGCCGGGTCACCGGATCCGGGGGCGGATCGGGGCACCCGTGGCAGGATCGGGGCCATGCGAGCCACTACCATCCACGCGCCACGTGACATCCGTCTCGAACAGGTCCCCATGCCGACGATCTCGGCACCGACCGACGCCATCGTACGCGTCACCGCAGCCTGCGTGTGCGGGTCGGACCTGTGGTCCTACCGGGGCGAGAACGACATCACCGCCGGCGCCACCATCGGTCACGAGGCCGTGGGCATCGTCGAGGAGGTCGGCGCGGAGGTCCGCAGCTTCAAGCCCGGGGACTTCGTGATCATCCCGTTCTGCCACTGCGACAACACCTGCGCGCACTGCCGCGCCGGCGTCCAGTCCGCGTGCGAGAACCTCGCGATGACCGCGAGCGGGCAGGCGGAGTACACCCTGGTCCACCAGGCGGACGGCAGCCTGGTCACCACCGACGGCACCCCCGATCCGGCGATGCTGCCCTCGCTGCTGGCGCTGACCGACGTGATGGCCACCGGCTGGCACGCCGCGGTGGCGGCCCGGGTGAAGCCGGGGGACACCGTGGTGGTGGTCGGAGACGGCGCCGTCGGCCTGTGCGGCGTCCTGGCCGCCGCGCAGATGGGCGCGGAGCAGGTGGTCGCGATGTCGCGCCACGAGCCGCGCCAGGCGCTCGCCACCCAGTTCGGGGCCACCCACATCGTCGCCGAGCGCGGCCGCGAGGGCGGGGAGCGGATCAAGGAGATCACCGCCGGCGTCGGGGCCGACGCGGTGCTCGAGTGCGTGGGCACCGACCAGGCGATCAAGACGGCCTTCGGCGTGGCCCGCCCCGGGGCGACCGTGGGGTTCGTCGGCGTCCCGCACGGCGTGGAGCTCCCGGTGCGCCGGATGTTCCAGAAGAACGTCGGCCTGGCCGGTGGGATGGCGCCGGTGCGTCGCTACCTGCCCGAGCTGCTGCAGCTCGTGCAGACCGGGGCGATCGAGCCCGGGCTCGTCTTCGACCTGACCCTGCCGCTGGACGACGTCGCCGAGGCCTACCGCGCCATGGACGAGCGGCGCGCGATCAAGGTCATGCTCCAACCGTGAGGACGTCACGATGACGGGCCTCGTCCTCGGCCCCCTGATGCGCTACGTCGACGAGACCTGCGCGAGCGTCTGGGTGGAGACCGAGAGCGCCGCCACGGTGACGGTGCGTGCCGGGGAGCATCGCGCGCAGGCGGCGACCTTCGCCGCCCACGGCCACCACTACGCCCTGGTCGACCTCACCGGGCTCACCCCCGGAACGGTGACCCCCTACGCCGTGGAGCTCGACGGCACCCAGGTGTGGCCGCCGGCCGACTCGCCCTATCCCGCGCCGGTGATCGCGACGCTGGAGCCCGGCAAGGCGCTGCGTCTCGCGTTCGGGTCGTGTCGCACCAGCGTCAGCCACGACCGCGCGGGCAACCGGACGCACGGTGTCGACGCGCTGCGCGCCTACGCGCTGCGGATGGCGGGGATCACCGAGTCCGGCTCCGACTGCGACGACGGCCGCTGGCCGGACCTGGTGCTCTTCCTCGGTGACCAGGTCTACGCCGACGAGACCACCGCCGAGATGCGCGAGTTCATCAGCTCGCGACGCGACATCGACGAGGAGCCGGGCGCAGAGCTCCAGGACTACGAGGAGTACGCCCACCTCTACCGGCTCGCCTGGAGCGACCCGGCCAACCGCTGGCTGCTCTCGACGCTGCCCAGCGCGATGATCTTCGACGACCACGACATCCGCGACGACTGGAACACCAGCCACACCTGGCGACAGCAGATGGAGGCCACCTCGTGGTGGCACGGCCGGATCGTGGCCGGGCTCGGCTCCTACTGGGTCTACCAGCACCTGGGCAACCTGTCGCCGGCGCTGCGCGCCCAGGATCCGCTGTGGCAGCGGGTCACGTCGTACGACGGGCCCGGCGAGGTGGATCTGAGCGATGACCTGGACGCGTTCGCGGACCGCGCCGATCAGGCCCCGGAGAGCTACCGCTGGAGCTTCGCGCGCGACTTCGGCGAGCAGGCCCGGCTGGTGGTCGTCGACTCCCGGGCGGCACGGGTGCTCGAGCCCGAGCGGCGCTCGATGCTCGCCCCGGCGGAGCAGGAGTGGCTCGACGCGCAGATGCAGGGCGGCTTCGAGCACCTGCTGGTCGGCACCTCGCTGCCGTTCCTACTGGCTCCGGGTCTCCATCACGTGGAGGCCTTCAGCGAGGCGCTGGCGCAGGGCGCCTGGGGCCGGCGGGCCGGCCGGGTGGGGGAGCGGCTGCGCCAGGGGGTCGACCTCGAGCACTGGGCCGCCTTCCGGGAGGGCTGGTCGGCGGTCGCGCGGATGACCCTCGAGGTCGCCGCCGGACGCCGAGGCCCTGCCCCCCGCACCGTCACCTTCCTCTCCGGCGACGTGCACCACAGCTTCGTCTCCGAGGCGGTGCCCGATCCGCGGGTGCCGGCCGGCCGGGTGGAGATCCAGAGCCGGATCATCCAGGCGGTGTGCTCGCCGATCCGCAACCCGCTGCCGCGGTTCATGCGGTGGATCACCGCGGTCCTGTCCTACGGCGTGGCCGGACCGGTCGGGCACGTCGTCTCGCGGCTGGCCAAGGTCCCGCGCCCGATGCTGCGCTGGCGGTTGACCCGCGGGCCCTGGTTCGACAACAACCTGGCCACCCTCGAGGTGACCCCGACCGGCCTGCGGATGTGGTGGTCGCGCGGCGACGTGCGGCACGGACGCCACGACCGGCCCGTGCTGCGCCGGGTGGCGACGATCGAGGTCGAGTCCCCCCTGCCGGACCCCGAGCGCGAGGGGCGCGCTTGGAGCACGCCGCGGCAGAGCACTTAGGGGGCGTGGCTCCGCCGCGGCGCGAACCTGCATTGTGTCGTGTCCGCAGGGGCGACTCGCCGGCTGTGGCCAGGGCGCGGCAGGACTGTGGCAATAATGTGTAAAAGCACAGCAAATTGGGGTATCGGGGTGCCCGAGCGGGTCACCGCGAGCCGGGAGGCGGGCCGCCCGGCCCCAGCTCGGGGAAGACGGCGCGAGCCAGCGCCGTACTGTCCAGCGCGGGCGAGCTGGAGGTCTCGGCCGCCACGTAGACGCCGAACCCCGGGAGGGTGAAGCGGACCAGCCCGTGCCCGGCCGGCTCGATGATCCCCTTCTCGATGAGGCGGTCGCGCGGCGTGCTCAGGGCGCGGGACTCCTTGCCCAGTGCGGCCGCGATCTGGGCGCGCGGCACGGCCTCGGTGCCCGAGGCCGCCATCGCGACCATGAAGTCCTGCTCGGCCGGGGACGCGGCCTTCCAGCGCGCCCGGTAGAGGGCGCGCAGCTGTTCGGCGGCCCCGGGGTAGCCCCGGCGCACGTCGTCGACGCTGATCGTGTCGCCCGCATCGGGGCGCACCGCGTCCCAGGTCGCCGAGCCCACCAGCTGCAGGAAATAGGGGTAGCCGGCGGTGTCGGCCACGACCTGGCGCACCGCCTCGTCGCTCCACGACACGTCCAGCCCGGCGGCGGGCTCCACGATCGCCGCGGCGGAGTCCGTGGCGTCGAGGCGGTGCAGCGGGACGAAGGCGGTGCGCTCCCCGAAGGTCGCGGCGCGGGTCAGCACCTCGGGGGTCGAGGGGAGCCCGGCCGCGAACACGGCCAGCGGGTTGGCCTGGCGCTCCCCGTCGATGTTCTGCAGCGCGTTGAGCAGCACCGCGAGGTCGGCTTGGTTCGCCGCGTGGATCTCGTCGACGAAGACCAGCAGGCCCGCCCCGCCGTGCTGACGCACGAGCGTCGAGGTGTCGTGCAGGAGGTCCTCGAGCGCGCCGATCGGCGCCGACGGGGCCGGGGGCTGCGCCGGTCGCTCGGGGGAGAGCTCCGCGCTCACCTTCGCCCCCGGCAGGCCGACCTCCAGCTGGATCTTGTCCAGCCTGGTGCGCCAGCGCCTGGTCGCGGCGCCCGACAGCGCGTCGCTGCGCGAGATGCTGCGCTCGGTGGCGCGCACCAGCTCGCCGAGCACCGACCCGCGGTGCGCTGCGGCGACCCAGACACTGACGAAGCCGGCCGCGTCCGCGTCGCGCTGCGCCGCTCGCAGCAGCGAGGTCTTGCCGAGCCCGCGCGGGGCGTGGAAGGCGAGCAGGGAGCCGCCGAGCTCCCCGAACGTGGCCACCCGGCCGAGCCGGTCGCGGATCATCGCCCGCTCGTGCTCGCGTCCGGCCAGGACCCGAGGCACCTGCCCCGGGGTGTAGGGGTTGGGCAGCGCCATGCTCGCTCCGATGCTCGCTTCCGATTCTTTGTTATACCTGCCTCAGGTATATCAGTCGATCGGTCCCCGGTCAGTGCCGTGCGTGCGGAGGCTCGTCAGGCACGGACTCGGTGCCGTCGCCGCCGCTGATGATGCACACCGAGACGAGCACCCCCAGACCGACCCCGCCAGCAGGACGCCGGTCAGGTAGCCGAGGGCCACCACGAAGGCGCCGAGCGCGAGCGTGACCCAGGGCCCGCACAGCCATGCTCTGGCCGAGCCCGTAGCCGGTCTTCAACGCGGCCATCGAACGCCGCGACGGGCGTCCCTGGCCTCGCCCCGAGAGCTGAGCGCACGCCCCGAGGGAGCCGAGGCTGGTGGCTCCGGAGCACGACCCAGCTGCTGGGCGGCCCGGGGCCTGGCGGCCTTGTGGCAAGCCCCCGGTGGCGCTATGCGTGGAGAAGGAGGGGGAGCTACCGTCGTGCGATGGCACGCGGCGAGATCTTCGCGATCCTGAACTGCCGGGACCTGGTGGCGACGAGGGCCTTCTACCAGCGGGTCTTCGAGGCCGAGCAGAGTTACGCCTACAGCGCCGAGGGGCGCGAGGTCTACGTCACTCTCGATGTAGGGGCGGGCAAGCTCGCACTCGGGCTGGGCACCGGGCCGGCCATGTACGGCGAGACGCCGCTGCCGGCCTCCGGTCACGCCGTGGACCTGTGCCTGTACGTGCCCGACCTCGACGCCGCCGTCTTGGCCGCGCCCGGCGCCGGCGGCCGCGTCGTCGTACCTCCCCAGGACATGCCCTGGGGAGAGCGCATCGCCTACCTCCAGGACCCGGAGGGCACCATGCTGCTCACCATCCAGGACCCACCCCCCACCTGACCCCCGCCGCCGAAAAGGCCCCTGAACGCCCGCCGTTTGGTCCCCAACGGCGAGGTTTCCCGGAGTTTCGCCGCCGTCTGTGACCAATCGGCGACCTCCCTTCTCCCGGTGCCGGCAGTACGTCGGGCAGAGGTCGGGGCGGGCGTGCACGGGGGAGGCTCAACCGTCCAGATGGACTGTTAAATTTCGGGCCATGACCGTGGTGGAGGAACGTCCCGCACTCGCCGGCCCACGGGAGTGGGCCGCGCTGGCTGTCCTGGTCCTGGTGGTGATGCTGCTCGCCGTCGACGGGACCGTGCTCTACCTGGCGGTTCCCTCGATGACCGCGGACATCGCGCCGACGTCGGCCCAGCTGCTGTGGATCGGCGACGTCTATGGGCTGGTGCTCGCGGGCCTGCTGATCACGATGGGCAACGTGGCCGACCGGATCGGGCGCAAGCGCCTGTTGCTGATGGGCAGCGCCGGCTTCGGGGTCGCCTCGGTGCTGGCGGCGTTCGCCCCCGACGCCGGGACGCTGATCGCGGCCCGCGCCCTGCTCGGCGTCGCCGGCGCCACGCTGATGCCCTCGACGCTGTCCATCGTCCGGGCGATGTTCGCCGACCCCGCCCAACGCACCCGCGCGATCGCACTGTGGGCCGTCGGCGCCACCGCCGGGGGAGCGCTCGGGCCGTTGGTGGGCGGCGTGCTCCTGGAGCACTACTGGTGGGGCTCGGTCTTCCTGATCAACCTGCCGATCATGGTGCTGGCACTGCTCGGCGGGTGGTGGCTGCTGCCGGAGTCCCGCGGAGCGGCCGACCAGCCGGTCGACCTGACGTCGTCGGCGCTCTCGATCGTCGCCATCGTGCCGCTGGTGTACGCCGTGAAGCACTGGATCGGATCGGGATTCGACGCGATCGTGGTGCTCTGCGGCCTGCTCGGCGTGCTGGCGGCCTGGGTCTTCCTGCGCCGGCAGGCTCGGTTGAGGGTGCCACTGCTCGACATCTCGCTGTTCCGGATCCCGGCCTTCGCCGGGGCGGTCGGCGCGAACACCCTGTCCATCTTCGCCTTCCTCGGCCTGCTGTTCTTCTTCTCCCAGTACCTGCAGCTGGTGCGCGACTTCGGCCCCTTGCAGGCGGGCGTCGCCGAGCTTCCCGCGACCATCGCCTCGGTCGCGGTGATCGTCCTGATCGGCACCCTCGTCGCTCGCCTGGGCGCCGGGCGCTCGATCGGGGCGGGTCTCGGCGTGGCGGCGCTCGGCCTGGCCGGGATCGGGCTGACCACGTCCTGGACGTCGTACTGGGGCCTGGGCGCCTCCTTGGCCGTCATCGGCCTGGGCATCGGCATCGCGATGACCCTGTCCACCGACGCCGTCGTGAGCGCCGTCCCCACCCAGCGCGCCGGTGCCGCCGCCGCCATCTCCGAGACCGGCTACGAGTTGGGCGGCGCTCTCGGCATCGCCCTGCTCGGCTCGCTGCAGATGGCCATCTACCGCTCGCGCCTGGAGCTCCCCGCCGATCTCGGCGCGGGGGATACCGCCACGGTCAAGGACTCTCTGGCTTCGACGCTCGCCTCAGTCGAGGACCCGGGGGTGATCGCGACGGCGCAGGAGTCGTTCGCCTCCGCGATGCAGGCGACGTCGTTCGTGGCGGCGGCCGTGCTGTGCCTGGCTGCGGTGATCGCGTGGCGCACGATCCCCTCGCCGCTGCCCGCCACGGCGGTGCGCCACGATGGGTGAGCGACAGCTGGTGCGCGATAGCGAGCGCACGCGGCGCGCCATCCTCGAGGCGGCCGAGCAGGCGATCCTCCAGCGCGGCGCCAAGGTCAGCCTGGCCGACATCGCGGCACTGGCCGGGGTCACCAAGAGTGGGCTGATGCATCACTTCCGGACGCGCGAGGAGCTGACCACAGGGCTCGTCGGGCACACCATCACGCGGATGTGGGAGGAGGTCCGCGCGAACGTCGATCTGAGCGAGGAGCAGCCCGGGACGTTCACCCGTGGCTATGTGCGCGCCCTCACCGGTGGCAGCGAGTACCTCACCCGGGTGCTCAACCCGACCGGGTTGCTCGCCGCCCTGGGCTCGCTGGGCGCCGAGGGCGCAGATCAGCTGGAGCGCGCCGACGCCCAGGCCTGGAACGACGCCTTCGCCTCGGACGGGTTGCCGGCGGGACGGGCCCAGCTCGTCCGCTACGCCGCGGAGGGGCTCGTCGCCTCGGCCCACACTCCCTATCTCACCGCCGAGCAGCTCGACGAGATGCGCGCGCAGCTCCTGGGGCTCACCGAACCAGAACGAGTCCAGTAGCTGCGCGCCACAGGCGGATCAGCCGCACTGCCAGGTGAAGGCGATGTCCGAGCCTCGCGGGACGGTGGCGCCATCGGTGCGCGCCAACCAGTAGAGACACCCGGCGTCGCCCCAGCAGGTGCCGGCGTCGTCGTCACTGCCGACCTGCAGGAGCGGGCGCCAGCGCAGCGCCTCGGCGATGTGGGCGCGGTCGTAGGTCGCCTTGCGCAGCCGAGTCTCGGCTGCCTCGAGCTCGACGGGCCCCTGCACCGGATGGGCCCAGCCGCCGATGCTGTGTCCGTAGACGTCGTCGCCCAGCTCGTCCTCGAGCAGCTCCGCCAGCGCCTCCTCGAACGGGTCGGGGAGCGCGTCGAGGCCGTGTTGTTCCAGCACGGGATGCTCCCACTCCGGCCAGGTGAGCACCTGGACGCCGGTCAGCGTCACCAGCGGGTCCCTCGTCGGCGCGGTGCCGAGGACATGCAGCAGCCGTGACCCGGGCAGCGACTCGGGGTCGCTGCTGTCGACCACGGCGCCTATCCCGTCCGGGTCGTCGAAGTAGAAGGCCAGGTAACGGCCCTCGGACGGCAGCGTGAGACCCGCGTCGAGGCCGGTGGAGGCCACGACCGCCAGGTCGACGTCGGCAACGAGGGCGAGCGGGCCGTACCCGGACCACTCCGGCCACGCCGCGTCGCCGGGCAGGTCGGGGGTACCGCCGAGTCGGGCGACGATCGTGTCACCGCCCCGGGCGGGCATCAGCTGTACGGCGGGGCGGAGCAGTCCCAGCCAGCGCTGAGCCGTGGCGTCGGGGAGATGAGCGTGAGCGAGTCGACTGAGGTGGTCGTACGTGCGTCGGGTCACAGCGCCGCAGTGTGGCAGAAACCGCGGACAGGAGAGTGGGGCAGCGCGTCGCCGACAAGCGACGGCCAGAGGAGCGCAGTTATAGAGCAGATGTTCTGATACCTTTCCCGACACATTCCATCTCGCCTCCGCGAGCCACCGAGAAAGGGGAGTGGGCATGCCCTCCCTCACCAACGACGGCGTCATCTGGCTGCTCGACCTGGGCGCCGACGAGAACCGCTTCTCCCCGGCGCTGCTGGAGACGGTGATGGCGCAGCTCGACGAGCTCGCCACGTCCAGCGAGCCGGCGGTGCTGGTCACCACGGGCACCGGCAAGTTCTTCTCCAACGGCCTGGACCTGGACTGGCTGGGCGCCCACCCCGACGAGCTGGTCTCGTACGTCGCCCAGGTCCACGGCCTGTTCGCCAAGGTGCTCACCCTGCCCATCCCGACCGTCGCGGCCGTGAACGGGCACGCCTTCGGGGCCGGGGCGATGCTGGCGATGGCCCACGACTTCCGGGTGATGCGCAGCGACCGCGGCTACTTCTGCTTCCCCGAGGTGGACATCCACATCCCGTTCACCCCGGGGATGGCCGAGTTCATCCAGTCCAAGCTCACCCCCCAGGCGGCCGTCGAATCGATGACCACCGGGCGCCGGTACGCCGGACCGGAGGCCCTGGCGGCGGGGATCGTGGACGCCACCGCCTCCGAGGCCGAGCTCACCGAGACCGCCAGCGCACTCATCCGCGACCTCGCCGGCAAGGACCGCGCGACGCTGGGGAAGATCAAGGCCACGATGTACGCCAGCGCCGTCGACGCGCTGCGCCGTACCGAGGACTGAGCGTTGGGCCGCCCGCGCGAGCACGACCTGGACGACCTGCTCGACCACGCGCGCGCACTCTGGGTCGAGAAGGGCACCGCCGGCCTGACGATCCGTGCGCTGAGCGCGCGTTCCGGAGTCTCCAGCGGCGCCATCTACCACGCCTTCGGCTCCCGGGAGAACCTGCTGGCACGGGCCTGGGCGCGCGAGGCGCGGGCCTTCCTCGGCTTCCAGTCGACCTCCGTCGCCGAGGCACTGGCACAGGGCGGCGCACCGCGGGGCGTCCTCGCGGCGTCCCTCGCGCTCGCCGACTATGCCGACGCCCATGATGAGGCGGCACGGCTGTTGATGGCCGTCCACGTCGGCACCGTCCTCGACTACGACCTGACGCCGGCGGTCCGAGCCGACCTCGACGGCCTGCGTGCCGAGCTCAGCGCGTTGATCGTCGGCCTCGCGGTGGCGCTGTGGCAGCGCGAGGACACGGTCGCCACCGCGCTGATCACGATGTGCGTCGTCGACCTGCCCGGCAGGCTCCTGCTCGCCAAGGGGCGCCTGGCGAGCCCGCTGGCCCGCCACGCGCTCGCCGCCGCGGTCACCGGCATCACCAGCGCCGAGCCGCCCCCAGCGCCGGGGGAGAGCCCGCGAGGCTGACGCGCCCGAGAACCGAAAGTAAAGGCGCTGCGGTGCTTGCCTACTGGCGGGTCATGGCCGAAGGTGAGCACCCCTTTCAATTCTCGGAACGAAGGACCCCTCTGTGAACACACGTCGCCTCTCCGCGTTCGCCCTCTCCGGGGCGCTCGCACTCTCCGTCGCCGGACTGACCACCGGAGCACCGGTGCAGGCCAAGCCGGTCAACTCCCACTGCGGCACCGAGGCCGGCGGCAACTCCGCCGGCTTCGTCAACCATCGCCAGCTCACCCAGTCGCTCGAGAAGATCGAGCGCACCAGCAAGGGCAACGTCCAGGTCGACGTGATCGGCCGCAGCAACGAGGGCCGGGAGATCTACTCGGCCCGCGTCGGCACCGGTGACACGGTGATGCTGGTGCAGTCGCAGATCCACGGCAACGAGAACCACGGCACCGAGGCACTGCTCAACATGCTGCAGCAGTTCGGCGGCAACAGCCCCGCGGCGCAGGAGATGCGCGAGGGCATCACGATCGTCGCCGTACCGCGGCTGAACGTCGACGGCGGCGAGCACCAGCACCGGCAGAACGACCAGAGCTGGGCGCAGACCGTGCAGCGCTTCCCGCAGCTTGCCGGCTCTACCCCGACCTGGAACTACAACCCCAACGTGCCGGGCTTCGACACCAACCGCGACTTCAATCCCGACCTGGACTACGTGCCGCAGCCTGCGGACGTCCCGGGCGACAGCGGGTCGGTCGGCTGGTACCTGACGCCCGAGGCCCAGACGGTGCGTGAGGTCTACCGCGACCTGGAGCAGGAGTTCGGCACGGTCGACTACTTCGTCGACCTGCACAACCAGGGACCCTGCTACCTGGTCGAGGGCACCAACCGGCTGTCCACGCTCTCCATCTCCGGCCGCTTCATCGACGACCCGGCGCAGCACGGCACGTGGCCGGAGTTCGACTACGACGCCTCGCGCCGCGCCAACGTCGCCATCTACGACGCGCTGAAGGACCGCAGCGGCGCCGGTTCGGGCTTCGGCGACGTCACGCTGTACCCGCAGGACACCAACCTTCCCGGCACCGCACTGGGCTCGTTCGCCCTGCGCGGCAGCGCCACCGTGTTGTTCGAGACCAGCTCGCAGACCCAGTCCACCGGACTCAAGGGCAACGGGATGCTCACCAAGCAGGTCGAGATCGGCCTGCAGGGTCTGATCGACGCGATCGTCGACGGGACGGTGGACACCCTCGACCCGAACGCCTACGAGGCCATCCCCAACCGGATGCCGGTGCCGACGAACTGACCCCTCGAATCGCATAGCCGCCGCCTCGCCCCGGTCCTCAACGAGGTCCGGGGCGAGGTGCGGGCGGGGGGTGGGGGAGCGGCCCCCCGCTCCTCCGTCTAGCGGAGAAGTGCCTCACGCTGCGGGTCGTAGCAGACCAGACCGTGAGCACGGGCCAGCCCAGCAGCGAACTCGGATGCCTCCTCGGCAGCACTCCACACCAACGAGAAGTAGATCGAGTCGCCGCGGGCGTTGGCGATGAGCGGGCCGTCGGCCCAGGGGGAGTCCTCACCGGCGTCGTCGGTGAGGTCGGGCCAGCGCGCCAGAAGGGCGTCGACGTAGGCACGGATGCCAGGCGTCGGCGCTGCATCGCCACCCGCGTGCTCGGCTCGATCCATGAGCTGGGCGAAGATCACGGTGGCCGACTCGTCGTCCTCGGGCAGGACGCCCTCCCACACGGCAAGGTCATAACTCATGGGGGCACCCTGCCACGGATGGCGAGTACGCCCTGCCTGCTGCACGGGTCCGGTCAGACGACGACGAGCTTGCTTCCGTCAGGCTCGTGATCGGCCATCGCGACACTCTGGATCGAGGGGTCGTCGTAGGTGTTCCAGTAGTACGTCTTGGTCCGCGCAGAGAAGAGCCCGGTGTAGATGGTCTTCTCGAACTCGCCGTCGCCCATGGCTGCGCTGCCGTCCACCATGGCGACCTGCTGGAGCGTGTGGAACGCCCTGCTGACGTTCTCCTCCTCACTCGCCTTGTCCGGGTAGTGCGCGTTCACGTAGGCCGCGCGCACGAACCGGGACGGCGAGTAGTAGTCCCCGGGGATCCCTCGCATGTGTGAGCCCGAGCCGAACGGCCCCAGGTGTGCCCGCCCGAGCACGAGCTCCTCGGGAAAGGCGGGTGACGTGTTGAGGTAGTTGCGCAGGTTCTCGTGGTGCCACGAGAAGCCCGGCTGGTTGGCAAGGACGTCGACGTCGTCGTCGAAGACCTGCAGGCCGTCGCTCGTGGACTCCACCACGATGGCGCGACTCGAGTCGCCGATGATCCAGTGCAGGAGCGAGCTCGGGTACTTCTCATTGATGGGCTTGTCGACGATGACGACGTCACCGAGGGCGGCCTCGACCTCGTCGACGCTGGCGAACTGGGAGGCCACCCAGAGCGGGAACTCGAAGGCGGCGACGTTCGTGGCGCCGTCGACCGGCTCCTGCGCGTAGCGCGCGTAGCCCGGGAAGTTGAGGCCCGCCACGGCCAGGCCCGCGTCGTTGCCGCAGTCGAAGTACAGGGGTGTGTCTTCCTCCACGATCCCCATGCCGATGACGGCGTACTGGATGCGCGGCACGGCGCCGAACGGTGAGTTCGTCTCGTATGCGGTGGGTGTCAGCACCACCCGCTCGCCGTAGCCGTACGTCCAGTCGAGGTTGCGTGCGAGATAGAGATTGCTTCCATCGGAGAACCTGATGCTCGTGCACATGTCGTTGCCCCTGCCTGTGGGCAAAGCTGCGACGGCCTCGCGTGACAGTCGCCGCCGGCCCTCGCTCGTCCGGTGCGCCTTGGCCCGATCGGGCCGTGGTGGTTGTCCTTTGCAGCGTAGCCCGGGGGGAAACACCCGGGAATCCCCAGCAATCCCCAGCGAACTGGGGCGTGCCTCCGCGAGCCGAGCGCAGGCGAGGAAGCTGCGAGATAGGGGAGCCTCGTGCCTTGGCGTAGCAGCGTGAGGAAACGATCAGGCCGATGGCTGGCAGCTTGCGACCTCTAGATCGCCAGAGGATTGGCCGCCAAACCCACAAACAGGCCCGTCCCAGATGAGAACAACAGCGGGGTGGCCCATCGCACGTGGAACTCCGGAATGAGCTTTGTCGCCCACTCATACGCCGCCCCCGAAGCCCCATGAGGCCGCGGCCAGCACGAACATGAGAGCAACAAGGTCGTCCACATTCCCCCACGCGCTCTGTGAGAGACCACGTGCCAGATAGAACGTGACCAGTGAGAGAGCCAGACCAACGCCGATGTATCCCATCGGAGCGAACTCGGGACGGTCGTTGCCGCGTCGCAGAGCCGCGATGAGGCACGCGGCGAAGTGCGCGATGGCGAGGATGACGCCAAGGCCGCTGGAAGCGATGGCTAGGCCCGAGAAGACGTCATCCATCAGCCGCACTGCTCCTCGATGGTGTCGATGTCGGCCGCCACTCGTTGGATAGCCGCCACCTCTAGAGCGTCGACCAACTCCCACTCAGCCGTGACGAGGTCCGGCCACGATCGTGAGACTCCTCCAAGAGCGGGCAGTCAATACCCGTGGTTCTGTCTAGGCCCGTTCTAGCGATAGGACCATAGTCCTCTATAAGTCGAGTTCCGACTTTTTTGCTGAGGTGAATGCATCGCTGGGTGGACGACTTCGCCTGCGCCCTTCAAGGGTGAACCCTACAAAGAGGGCACTGAGCCCACTGACTGCAGACGGCGTCACTCGCTGGGACAAATCGATGAGACCAGTCAGGTCCAATGCGATGGCCACCAGCACGACCAGTCCGACGACTGCGGCGCCATAGAGCAGCGAGCGAATGAGTTCCATGCGGACCAGTCTGTACGCCACAGCAGTTTTGTCACACTCGCTTCGCCCCGCGTCAGGCAAAGGAGTGACTGCTGTGGTCCGCCTGCGGTGGAGAAGCTCGCTTGACGAATGCACTTGCGCTTTCCCGCGCGCCCCAAAAGGCGGCTCTGACCAGTGGACATAGCGCCCGAGGCGACCCGCCGATAATATTGCCGTGGTGCGGAGAGGGTGAGGCGGCTCGATTCGAACCAGGGCCACCCCGGCCTGGACGTCACATCTAGCCGATGAGCAGGCCCCGCTGGGAACAGCAGATCAAGATCTGCCGAGCTCGGCCTCAAGGACCACAACGCGGTGGGCTAGTTCTTGGCGTCGATGCTCGATCTTTTGCCTGTCGATCGCAGTCACTCGCCGAAACTGTAGGTTCAGGACCGCGTCTGCCTGCGTCTCGTTGAAGCCGAATCGCTGCGCGAGGGCTCGTCGCGCACTCTCCGGGTCCGAGGCGCACAGCATCGTGTCGAGCGCCGCGTGGGCGTCATCGATGGCGACTGCGAGGGCCTCGTAGACCTGCAACTCGTAGAGCGTGTTCCGCAACTCGACGTCAGCAGTGAGTTCGGGATCCCGGCCAGTCATAGCCGAAGCGTGACATGACCGTGTGAGATAGGCCGGTGAACAACTCGGGGATCGTCTCCGCGATCTAGATAGATCATTCAGCTGGTCGAGCTTTTGCGTCGGACGGGTGGCGTTGGAGACGAACCTGAGCCGGCTGCACCGGCTCCCGGCGGGTCAACTACTCGTTGACCTGCGGAAGGAACACGGCGCGATCAGCCTCGAGATCATCCAGTTGTGGCAACGAGCAATCGGTGAGCGCAACAGGCTTATCCATCGCTTCTTCATCCAGCACATGGAGGCGGAGCGCTTCAACACCGTCGCTGGTTTTCAAAGTGCTGTGTCGGACGCCGACAACATCCGTGTTCTGCTCTCGCGAGCGGCCGAGACGTGTGCGGATGTGCGGCGGACAACGCTCCGAAACGTGCAGCGACTAGTTGGCGAGTCCGACGAGTGACCGGCCTCTGACTAGCAGAACGGCGGGTAGGACTAACCGCCGATAACTTACATTATGTAAGGTAGTCGACTTACGTAGGCACGTTCGAAGGGTGAATCAGCGACCGGAGAGCTCCTGTGTGCAACAAGGCCAGGGCCTTGCGGAGCGTTCAGGGCGCACTAGTTGACACCCGTCGGCGAAGAGCTAGCGGCGTCAAGCGGCCACGCGTCGCGACGCCATCCCACTGGCAATGTGCGCACGATATAATCGTCTATCCCGTCCTTTTCGCGGCGCATCCTCATGTCGCGATCGGCGTCATCACGGTCTGCGTAAACGGCGATGCCCATCGGATCGGCAGCTTCGTTCACCTCGTCGCAGTCTGGGGTCAGCAGCACCGCATGCACAGTTTCGGTGGGGCCGCCGACCACCCGGTGGGCCTCCCACATCACTCGCGCGCCCGGCTCGCGACTCACGACTTGGGTCTCGATTTGAGCTGCCTCATCCTCTGTCCACACCACGGCGACGAGTGGCTCCGGCTGCTGCAAACCCGGGCGGCGGGCGTAGACGAGCTGGACCTCGCGTGAACCCCGATCAAGCGGCGACGTTGACCGAGCACGTCGTCTTTCCCGTGCTCGCCATGGCCAGCGTGCTGCGTCGTCCTTCATGGAGCGACCCCCTGCTCTGCTCTCACCCGCCACAGTTGAGCGTCTTGGCGGCCTGGGACAGCCTGGCATAGTGGCTCATCCCAGTTGAGGGTGTAGCGGCCTTATCCGGGGTGGTCGGCGCGTCAGTGCCCGGATAGGGGTCGAGGTCT
>NZ_JCBAJX010000004.1:0-266563 GCF_059766585.1 Nocardioides sp. Z21_20 | reverse complement strand
ACCACCATCAGGTGACGATCAGGCGCCGGGGCAACCTGCAGAAACTTACCCGATCCGCACCACCCGGTCAAACCGGAGACACAGCGAAAGGGGCCGACCTGAGAGCCGGGAGCCCGCACCCTCTTCAGGGCCTTGCTCCCCGCCGCTCTCGGCGACAGACAGAACATTAGACCGGGCCCGACCTGGTGGGCAACTCGGGGCCACGTGACGCCGGGCACAGTCAGGTTTGAAGCGGGCCAGCGTCCCGTCTTCGCAGGTCAGAGGCCCGGGTCGGCCAGTCCTCGTGCGTCGGCCACGCTTCGGCTGCCGGACAGCCTCAGGGCCTCCGTCGTCTGCCGAGCGAGCTCCGCGTGCCAGGCGGCGACCCCGCCCTCCCCGTCGACCAGCGCGTAGAGGGCGGGGCGCCCCAGGAACACCGCCCGGGCGCCCAGGGCACACGCGGTCACCACGTCCAGGCCGGTGCGCACTCCCCCGTCGACGTACACCTGCGCGGTGTCGCCGAGGGCGTCCACGACCGCGGGCAGCGCAGCCGCGGTCGAGACCGTCCGGTCCAGCTGGCGCCCTCCGTGGTTGGAGACCCAGACCGCGGCCGCGCCCGCCTGGACGCAGCGCACCGCGTCGTCGGGGCGGAGCACTCCCTTGACCACGACGGGCAGGCCGGTGAGGGCGGCCACCCAGCCGATGTCGTGGGGGCCGAGGTCGGGCGCCTTCTCCGAGCCTGGCTGCTCGTCGTAGCCGGCGTCGAAGTTCACTCGCAGCAGGCCGGCGTCGACGCTCTCCCACACGCTGGTCTCACCACGCTGGTACTTGGTGCCGACGACGGGGGTGTCCACGGTGAGCACCACGGCCTGCGCGCCCGCCGCCACGGCGCGCGCCAGCAGCGGCTTGGCCAGCGTCCGGTCCGCGGGCAGGTAGGCCTGCAGCCACCAGTGCACCCCGGTCTCGCCGATCGCCGCGAAGGAGGTGCCGGCGTTGCTGGACACGACCATCGGCGAGCCGGCGGCCGCGCAGGCGCGCGCCATCGCCAGCTCGCCGTCGGGGTGCACCGCCCGCTGGAACGTCGTCGGCGCCACGCCCCACGGCACGGCCAGGTCGTGGCCGAGCAGGCTCACGGTGAGGTCGACGCTGGTCACGTCGCGCAGCACCCGCGGGTGCAGGCGCACCTGGCGCCAGGCGGGTGCGGCCTCCTGGGTGGTGACGCCCTCGCGCGCCCCCTGTGCGACGTACTCGAAGACCTCGGGCGCGAGCACGGACTGCGCTCGGGCCTCCAGGGACTCGGGCCACCCGCTCACGCCGCCTCCTCAGCCGATCTCGACGCCGGCCAGGTTGCGCTTGCCGCGACGCAGGACCAGCCAGGTGCCGCCCAGCAGGTCCGCGCGGGCGGGCACGTGCTCGGGGTCGCTGACCCGGACGTTGTTCACGTAGGCGCCTCCCTCGGAGACGGTACGGCGAGCGTCGCCCTTGCTCTTGGACAGGCCGGTGGCCACGAGCAGCTCCACCACGTTGGGCAGCGCCTCGGCGCCGTCCAGGCGGACGGCGCCGGCCTCGCGCAGTGCGGCGCCGAGCGTGGCGGGGCTCAGTGCGGCGAGGTCGCCGCCGCCGAAGAGCGCCGCGGAGGCGGCCTTGATCCGCTCGGTCTCCTCGGCGCCGTGCACCAGGGTGGTGACGTGCTCGGCCAGGGCCTTCTGCCCCGCACGCAGGAACGGCTTCTCCGCGGTCTGCCGGTCGAGCTCCTCGATCTCCTCGCGGGAGAAGAAGGTGAAGATGCGCAGCAGCTCACCGACCTTCTCGTCCTCGACGTTGAGCCAGAACTGGTAGAAGGCGTAGGGAGACATCATCTCGGGGTCGAGCCACAGGGCTCCACCCTCGGTCTTGCCGTACTTCGTGCCGTCGGTCTTGGTGATCAGCGGGGTGGCGAAGGCGTGGGCCTTGCCGCCCTCGGAGCGACGGATCAGCTCGACGCCGCCGGTGAGGTTGCCCCACTGGTCGGAGCCGCCGAACTGCAGCGTCACACCGTGGTCGCGGTAGAGCTGCAGGAAGTCCATCGACTGCAGCAGGATGTAGCTGAACTCGGTGTAGCTGATCCCGGCCTCGAGACGGCTCTTCACCACGTCGCGCGCCAGCATCCGGTTGACCGGGAAGTGCTTGCCGATGTCGCGCAGGAAGTCGATCGTCGACAGCGGCGCGGTCCAGTCGAGGTTGTTGACCATGGTCGCGGCGTTCTCGCCCTCGAAGGCCAGGAACGGCTCGATCTGGGAGCGCACCCGGGCCACCCAGTCGGCCACCGTCTCCGGCGAGTTGAGCGTCCGCTCCCCGGAGTCGCGCGGGTCGCCGATCATCCCGGTGGCGCCGCCGACCAGGGCGTACGGCGTGTGCCCGGCGTCCTGGAGCCGCTTGGCGGTGAGGATCTGCACCAGGTTGCCCATGTGCAGGCTCGGGGCAGTGGGGTCGAAGCCCACGTAGTACCGCACGCTGCCCTCGGCCAGCGCCGCGCGGAGCGCGTCGCGGTCGGTCGAGTGGGCGATCAGGCCACGCCACTCGAGCTCGTCGAGGACATTCTGGGCGGTCACGGGCTTTCCTTCCGGTCGGACAAGCGGTCGGGACCCAGTCTGCCCCACTGCCCACGGGCCCCCGGGATCGGCCGCGACGCACGCGGCGAGACGGTTGACATACCCCACCTCGGGTCTGGTTAGGTTTGCCTAACCTAACCAATCTCGGAGGACTACGTGAGCTCGGCACTCCCCCCATCCCCTGTCACGACCCGCAGGCACCACGCGTCGCAGGGACGCGACGACAGACGTCCCGTCCCGGCGCTCGTGGACGCCACCTCGGCCGAGGCCCTCGCCGAGCAGCTCGACCTGGCCCGGACCCTGGTCACCGACACCTTCGCCTCGGTCACCCGACCGTTCTCGGGCACCACCCCCGACGCGGGCCGTCGCGACGTCGCCGCGATCGATCTCGACACCCCGCTGCGCGACACCGCCGCGGCCCTGGCGGAGGTGCGCGAGGTCTACCTCGACCACGCGGTCTACTTCCACCACCCGCACTACCAGGCACACCTGAACTGCCCCGTCGCGATCCCGGCGGTGGTGGCCGACGTGATCGCCAGCGCGGTCAACTCCTCGATGGACACCTGGGACCAGAGCGGTCCCGCCACCCACATCGAGCGGCGCCTGGTCGACTGGACCGCCCAGCGGATCGGCCTGGGCCCCCGCGCGGACGGCGTCTTCACCAGCGGCGGCACCCAGTCGAACATGCAGGCGCTGCTGCTGGCCCGCGGCGAGGCGCTCGCCGCCGGGGCCGAGCTGTCCGCGCTGCGCATCGTGACGACCGGGCACGCCCACTTCAGCAGCCGCAAGTCGGCGATGGTGCTGGGGCTGGGCGAGGACGCCGTCGTGCCGGTCACCACCGACGCGGTCGGCCGGATGGACGCCGCGGACCTGGACGCCGTGCTGGTCGCGCTGCGCGCCGAGGGGCTGCACCCGATGGCGGTGGTCGCCACCGCCGGCACCACCGACCTGGGCTGCATCGACCCGCTGCCCTCGATCGCCCGCGCCTGCCGGCGCCACGACGTCTGGCTGCACGTCGACGCCGCCTACGGCGGAGGGCTGCTGGCCTCGCGCCGGCGCCGGCACCTGCTGACCGGCATCGAGCGGGCCGACTCGGTGACCGTCGACTTCCACAAGACGTTCTTCCAGCCGGTCGCGTCCAGCGCGCTGATCGTGGCCGACGTGGCGACGCTGCGCCACGTGACCCACCACGCGGCGTACCTCAACCCGCAGCGCGACGTGCTCGAGGAGATCCCCAACCAGGTCGACAAGAGCCTGCAGACCACCCGGCGCTTCGACGCCCTGAAGCTCTGGATGACGCTGCGGGTGCTCGGACCGGACCGGCTGGGCGAGCTCTTCGACACCGTGATCGACCTGGCCGCGGACGTGCGCGAGGGACTCTGCGGAGACCCCGACTTCGCGGTGCTCACCGACACCGACCTGAGCACGGTGCTGTTCCGCTTCGAGGAGTCCGGGGTCGACACCCGCGTCCTCGACGAGGTCAACAAGACCGCCCGCGACCTGCTCTTCCGCAGCGGCCTGGGGGCGGTGGCGCGCACCGAGCTCGAGGGCCGGACCTGGCTCAAGCTGACCCTGCTCAACCCGGCCACCACCCTCGGCGACGTCGACCACGTCCTCGATCTGGTGCGCGGGCACGCCCGGGCCTGCCTGGCCGCCCGTGAGGAAGGTGTCGCCTGATGCACGTCCACGACTTCGTCGCCGTCGGCCTCGGGCCGTTCAACCTCGGCCTCGCCTGCCTGGCCGAGCCGCTGCCGGACCTCGACGGCGTCTTCCTCGAGGCCCGCGGCGAGTTCCGCTGGCACCCCGGGATGATGCTCGACGACGCCACCCTGCAGGTGCCGTTCCTGGCCGACCTGGTCACGATGGCCGACCCCACCTCCCCGTTCTCCTTCCTCAACTACCTCAAGGAGAAGGGCCGGCTCTACCCGTTCTACGTGCGGGAGTCCTTCTTCCCGATGCGCCGCGAGTACGACGACTACTGCCGCTGGGCGGTCTCCCGGCTGCGCTCGATCACGTTCCACCGCCAGGTGGTCGCGGTCACCTTCGATGAGGGGGCCGGCTGCTACACCGTGCGCAGCACCGACCCCCGCGACGGCAGCGAGCACGTGCACCACGGGCGGCGGATCGTGCTGGGCGTGGGCACCACGCCGTACGTCCCGGACGCGCTGCGCGACCTCGCCGGCCCGGTCACCCACAGTGCCGGGTACCTCGACGCCCGCGAGGACCTGCTGGCCCGCGACGACGTCACGGTCGTGGGCAGCGGGCAGAGCGCCGCGGAGATCGTCAGCGACCTGCTCGCCCACGCCCCGCGCACCCAGCAGCTGCGCTGGGTCACCCGCAGCCCGCGCTTCTTCCCGTTGGAGTACACCAAGCTCACCTTGGAGCTGACGTCGCCGGAGTACAGCCGGCACTTCCAGTCGCTGCCGCCCGAGCGGCGCGCCGGGCTGCTGCGCTCCCAGGCGGGGCTCTACAAGGGCATCAGCGGCGAGCTCGTCGACCAGCTGCACGAGCAGCTGTACCGGCGCAGCCTCACCGACGCGGTCGCCCCGCAGCTGCTGACCGCCGCCGAGGTGACCGCCGTGGAGCACGACGGGGTCCGGCACCGGCTGCACGTGCACCACACCGAGCTGGAGGAGGACTACCGGCTCGACACCGAGGCGCTGGTGCTCGCGACCGGCTACTCCGGCCGGCTGCCGGACTTCCTGGCCCCGGTGCGCGACCGGCTCCACCTCGACGAGCGCGGCCGCCCGCTGGCGAGCCCCGACTTCGCCATCGACACCACCGGCGCCGGCGTGTTCGTGCAGAACGCCGAGCTGCACACCCACGGGCTCGTCGCCCCCGACCTGGGCATGGGCGCCTGGCGCAACTCGGTGATCCTGGCTCGGATGCTCGGACACGAGCCCTACCCGGTCGAGCGACGCGTCGCCTTCCAGGAGTTCGGCGTGCCCGCCCCGAGCAGCAAGGAGCTCGTGCGATGACCGCGACCACCGTGACCACCTTCCGCACCCGCCCGCTGCGCCTCGACGACGACCTGGCGCTGCTGCACGGCTGGGTGACCCACGAGCGCTCGGTGTTCTGGGGGATGCAGGGTGCCAGCCGCGACGACGTCCGGCGCGAGTACGCGGCGATCGCGGCGAACCCGCACCACGACGCCCGGATCGGTCTGCTCGACGGTGAGCCCGTCTTCCTGATGGAGACCTACGACCCCGCCCACCACGAGCTGGCCCAGCACGCGCCGCTGTGCGCCGGTGACCTGGGGATGCACTTCCTGGTGGCTCCGCCGGGCCCTGCCGGACCGGTCCACGGCTTCACCCGGGCGGTGATCGAGGCGGTGCTGCAGGAGTGCTTCGCCGACCCGGCGGTACGTCGCGTGGTCGTCGAGCCGGACGCCGAGAACGAGCGCGTCCACGCCCTGAACGCGGCGATGGGCTTCCTCGTCGAGCGCGTGATCACGCTGTCGGACAAGCAGGCACTGCTCAGCTTCTGCACCCGCGAGGCGTTCCACAGGAGGACCCGATGACGACCCCCGACACCCGGCACCTGACCCCGGAGCGGATGGCCGCCGCACACCGCGCCCAGGTGGCCAAGGCCCTGGCCGAGCTCGCCCACGAGGAGCTGCTGCAACCCCAGCCGGACGGCGACGGAGGCTGGCAGGTCGCCGCGGACGACGGCTCGGCCCAGTGGCGCTACCGGGCGCGCCGGCTGCCGCTGGACCACTGGATCGTCGACGCCGAGTCCGTGCGCCGCGTCGCGGACGGGCGCGACACCCCGGTCGACGCCCAGCGCTTCGTGCTCGACCTGCAGGAGTCCCTGGGCCTGAGCGAGACGGTCCTGCCGACCTACCTGGAGGAGATCGCCTCCACGCTGGCCGGGCGCGCCTGGAAGCTGCGTCCCGAGGCGCCGACGTCGGCCGACCTGCTGGAGGCCGACTTCCAGCAGGTGGAGGCGGCGATGAGCGAGGGCCACCCCTGCTTCGTGGCCAACAACGGCCGGATCGGCTTCGGCGTCGACGACTACCACGCCTACACCCCCGAGACCGGCGCCCGGCTGCGGTTGGAGTGGCTGGCGGTCCGCGCCGACCTCGCCACCTACGCCGGTGTGGCCGGCCTGGAGGACCAGCGGGCGCTGCTGGCCGGCGAGCTCGCCCCCGAGGAGCTCGACGGCTTCGAGAAGCGGCTGCGCGACCTCGGGCTGGACCCGGACGACTACCTGCTCGTGCCGTGCCATCCCTGGCAGTGGCGGATGAAGATCGCGGTCACCTTCGCCCCGCAGGTCGCCGCCCACGAGATCGTGCACCTGGGGACCGGGGCCGACGCCTACCAGCCGCAGCAGTCGGTGCGCACCTTCTTCAACACCGACCGTCCCGAGCGGCACTACGTGAAGACGTCGCTCTCGGTGCTCAACATGGGCTTCATGCGCGGCCTGTCGCCGGCCTACATGGCGGTCACGCCGGCCATCAACAGCTGGGTGGACGCACTGGTGCGCGACGACGAGGAGCTGGCCCGGCACGGGTTCTCGGTGCTGCGCGAGGTCGCCGCGATCGGCTACCGGCACCCCGTCTACGAGGAGGTGGCCCGGCGCACCGGCCCCTCGCCGTACACCAAGATGCTCTCCGCGCTGTGGCGCGAGAGCCCGCTGGACCGCATCGAGGACCAGGAGCGGCTGGCCACGATGGCCTCGCTGCTGCACGTCGACGCCGCCGGCACCCCGTACGTCGCGGAGCTGGTGCGCGCCTCCGGCCTGAGCGCGGCCGACTGGGTGGGGCGCTACCTCGAGGCGTACCTGGTCCCGGTGCTGCACTGCTTCTACGCGCACGGGCTGGTCTTCATGCCGCACGGCGAGAACCTGATCCTGGTGCTGCGCGACCACGTGCCGGTGCGCGTGGTGATGAAGGACATCGGCGAGGAGGTCGGGCTCTTCGCCACCGCCGCGCACCCTCACGACGAGCTCCCCGAGGACGTGCGCCGCATCGCCGCCGACCTGCCTGAGGAGCAGCAGCTGCTGGCCATCTTCTCGGACGTGATGGACTGCTTCCTGCGGTTCCTCGCCGGCCTGCTGGACGAGGCCGGGGTGCTGGGCGCCGACGATTTCTGGGCGGAGGCGGCCGCCTGCGCGCGCCGCTACCAGGCGTCGCACCCCGAGCTCGCCGCGCGCTTCGCCGGCCACGACCTGTTCGCCGCCCGGATCCCGCGGATGTGCATGAACCGGCTCCAGCTGCGCAACAACCAGCAGATGGTGGACCTCGGCGACCCGTCGAGCGCGCTGGCCCTGGCCGGGCCGTTGGAGAACCCCCTGGCACAGTGAGCCTCGTCTCGCCGCACGCACACCGGCGGGGCCGACCGGCCCCGCCGGGTGTGTGCCGCGCACGCTCGGGGGGTACACAGGGAGTCGGCATCCTCAGCGAGGGGGCTGCCGCACGCCCGATTCCCCGCGGAAGGTTCGAACACGTTGATCGCAGGCAGGTACACCCTCGAGCGCGAGGTCGGGCGCGGCGGGATGGGCGCAGTCTGGCTGGCACGGGACGAGGTGCTCGGCCGCGCGGTCGCGCTCAAGCGGATCGGGATGGCGCCGGGGACCGAGACGGCCGACCTGGAGCGCGCCGCCCGTGAGGCCCGCCTGGCGGCGATGCTGAACCACCCGCACGTGGTGGCCGTCTTCGACCTCGTCACCCACGACGACCAGCAGTGGCTGGTGATGGAGTACGTGGAGAACGTGACCCTCGCCGAGCTGGTCCGGCGCGAGGGTCCCCTCTCCCCCGAGGATGCCGCGCCGCTGCTGCTGCAGGCGGCCGACGCCCTGGCCGCCGCGCACGCCGCGGGCATCGTGCACCGCGACGTCAAGCCCTCGAACATCCTGGTCACCCAGCAGGGCCAGGTGAAGCTCACCGACTTCGGCATCGCCCGCGCGGAGGCGGACGCCTCGCTCACCCAGACCGGTCTGGTCACCGGCTCCCCCGCCTACCTCGCGCCCGAGGTGGCCAGGGGGCAGGTGGCCAACGACGCCAGCGACGTCTGGTCGCTGGGTGCCACCTGCTTCCACGCCCTCGCCGGCCACCCGCCCTACGACGTGACCGGCAACCTGATGGGCGCCCTGTACCGGATCGTGAACGAGGAGCCGCCCCGCCTCGACGACGCCGGGCCGCTCGCCCCGCTGCTCGAGGCGACGATGGCCCACGACCCGGAGCGCCGCTGGTCGATGGCCCAGGTCAAGGAGTTCCTCGCCGAGGCCTGCGCCCGGCAGGACGTCCCGGTCGCGGCGGACGCGCGCACCGCCCTCCAGCCGATCGTCCGCGAGGAGCCCGCGCCCGCTCCTGCGCCTACTCCCGTGTCTGCTCCGGCGCCCGCTCTGGCGCCCGACCCGTCCCGACGACGACGCCCCTGGCTGGTCCCGCTCGCCGCGGTCGCGGTGCTGGCCATCGTCGCCGTCGTCGGGTGGCTCGCGCTGAGCAGCGACGACGGGGCCCCGGACGGCGAGCGGGCCCGAGCCGACGCCCCGGCGACCTCGTCGGCGTCCCCCTCCCAGAAGAGCACCCCCACCCCGACGCCCAGCGACACCGCGCCGCCGACCCCCGAGGGCCCCGAGGCCGAGGAGATGGAGAGCTTCGTCGCCGACTACCTCGCCACGGTGACCTCGGACCCGAAGACGACCTGGCGGTGGCTCACCCCGGAGTTCCAGGGCCGCAGTCGCGGCTTCGGCTCCTACAGCGGCTTCTGGAGCACGATCGCGTCGGCCCGAGTGACCCAGGCCAGCGCCGACCCCGAGGCGATGACGGTGAACTACTCCGTGGACTACACGAAGAAGAACGGCGAGCGCACCAGCGATCAGGTGACGCTGCAGCTGGTCTACCAGGACGGCGAGTACCTGATCGCCCAGGAGCTCAGCTGACCTGGCCCGCACTCGCGCCGGCTCGCATAGTCTGTGCGCGGAGGTAACCATGGAGCTCGCGGAGTTGTACCGCGACATCGTCGAGGCGTCACCGGACGGCATCTGGGTCGTGGACCTGGAGGGCCGTACTCGGTATGCCAACACGCAGGTCGCGACGCTCCTCGGCATCCCCGAGGGCGACCCGGTCACGGTCTCGGCGCTCGACGTCCTGGACTCCGAGGGCCCTGACCAGCTCGCCTCGCACGGAACCGAGCGGAGCTCCGCTCGGGCGAGCGGGGCCGACGTGGAGTGCCGCCTCAGGCGCCACGACGGCACCGTCGTGTGGGTGCTGGTCCGGGAGAACCCGCTCTACGACTCCACCGGGGAGCTGGTGGGCACCCTGCTGCGGCTCAGCGAGTACGGCGAGCGCCGCCGGCTGTTCGAGGAGCTGAGCGCCACCAGCCGGCAGCTCGCCGAGGCCCAGCGCATCGCCCGGGTCGGGAGCTGGGAGTGGGACATCGCGCGCGACGTGGTGCGCGGCTCGAACGGTGTGCGCGCGCTGCCGAGCACCACCACTGCCGACGGCCGCAACACGCTGCGCCAGTTCCTCGACCGGGTGCACCCCCAGGACCGCCCCGTCGTCGAGGCCGCGGTGGCCCGGTCGCTGGAGGAGGGTGTCGAGCTCGCCTTCGAGGCACGGCTGCGCGGCTCGTCGGGCTGGGTGTGGACCCGCAGCCGGGCCGAGGTCACCCACGACGCCTCCGGGCGCCCGGCGTACATGTCGGGCACCCACCAGGACATCACCGAGTTCAAGGAGGCCCAGGGCGCACTGGAGGACATGGTCCGGCAGAACGCGCTGATGCAGGCGGTCGCCGCCGCCGCCAACGAGGCGGCCGACCTGGAGGAGGTCCTCGGCAACGCCCAGACCCTGGTGATGCTGCACGACGACTGGGAGCGGGGCCGGGCGTTCGTGCCCACGGCCGACGGAGACGACGTCGTCCCTCTCTACCTGCACGAGGCCGACCGCCTCGCCGACGCCCAGGAGCCGGCCAAGGCCGCGATCGAACGGCGTGCGGCCCGCTGCGCCCTGCACGAGCGCGGCGTGGTGTGGGACGACGCCAAGCTCACGATCGCCTTCCCGGTGCTGCTGGGCGAACAGGTCGTCGCACTCGTCGCGATCACCTCCTCTCCCCCGCTGTACCGCCGCGCGATGGTCCAGGGGATGGTGGAGGAGGTCGCCATCCAGCTGGCCCGGGTCGCCGAGCGCGACCACGCCGCCCGCGAGCTCGCCGCGGCCCGCGACCAGGCGATGGAGGCGTCGCGGCAGAAGTCGGACTTCCTGGCCACGATGAGCCACGAGATCCGAACCCCGCTCAACGGCGTGATCGGGCTCAACGACCTCCTCACCCGCACCCGCCTCGACGAGCACCAGCAGCGGCTGGTCTCGGGGGTCCAGGTGGCGAGCCGGGCCCTGCTCGCCGTCATCAACGACATCCTCGACTTCTCCAAGATCGAGGCCGGTCGACTCGAGCTGGAGCACCTCGACTTCGACGTGCGCGCGGTCTTCGACCAGGTGGCCAGCCTGCTCGCGCAGAGCGCGCGGTCCAAGGGCCTGGAGCTGATGGTGGCCTGCCACCCCGACGTACCGGAGGTGCTGGCCGGAGACCCGACCAGGTTGGCCCAGGTGCTGACCAACCTGGGCTCCAACGCGGTCAAGTTCACCGCCGCGGGCGAGGTGCTGATCCGCGCCACCGCAGTGGCCGCCCCCGACGGCGGCCACCTGCTGCGGGTGGAGGTCAGCGACACCGGCATCGGCATCGAGGACGAGCAGCGCGAGCAGATCTTCGACCCCTTCTCCCAGGCGGACGTCTCCACCACCCGCCGCTTCGGCGGAACCGGCCTCGGCCTGGCCATCGCGCGCGAGATCGTGGAGGCGCTGGGCGGTGAGATCGGGGTCGAGAGCCGTCCCGGAGAGGGCAGCACCTTCTGGTTCACCGCGCACTTCGCGGAGCCCACCGGCTCGCAGTCGGACCCGCTCGACGACCGGGCGCGCTCCGCGCTGAGCGGCCTGCGGATGCTCGTCGTCGACGACAACTCGCACAACCGGATGATCCTGTGCGAGCAGCTGTCCTGGTGGGAGGTCGGCACGCTGAGCGTGGCGACGGCCCAGGACGCGCTGCTCGCGCTGGACGAGGCACGCGCGAGCGGCCAGCCCTTCCGCGCCGTGCTGCTGGACATGGCGATGCCCGACCAGGACGGGCTGGACCTGGCCGACGCCGTACGCCGCGACCCGGCCAACGACGCGGTCCGGCTCATCATGCTCACCTCCTCCACCCCGCCCGACCAGGCCCGGCTGCGCACCAGCGGCATCTCCGCCTGCCTGACCAAGCCCGTGCTGGCCTCGTCGCTGCGCGGCACGCTGATGCGTGAGCTCGGCGGCGGAGTGCCCCAGGACGCCCCGGAGCAGCCGGTGGCCAGCCACGGCCCCCGCCGCCGGATCCTCGTGGTCGAGGACAACCCCGTCAACCAGCTGGTCGCGGCCGGCTTCCTGGAGGCGCTGGGCTACGTCAGCGACACCGCCTCCGACGGGCTGGAGGCCCTCGACGCGGTCGCCGCGGCGAGCTACGACGCGGTGCTCATGGACGTGCAGATGCCGCGGATGGACGGCTACACCGCCACCCGCCGGATCCGCGAGCGCGAGGCCGAGGCTCAGGGCCCGCGGACCCCGGTGCTGGCGATGACCGCCGCGGCGATCGAGGGCGAGCGCGAGCGCTGCCTCGACGCGGGGATGGACGACTTCCTGACCAAGCCGGTCGACCCGGCGGCGCTGGGTGCCATGCTGGACCTCTGGATCTCCGGGGATCCGGCCGCTGCCCCCGCCACGGCGGAGGCGGACGGGGCCCCCGAGACCCCCGCCGAGCCCCGTCGAAGCGAAGAACCCGAGGAGCAACCCGTGCCGTCCGGACTCGACCTGTCCCGGTTGAACATGCTGCGCGACATCGATCCCGGCAACACCGCCTACCTCGACCGGGCGATCGCGAACTTCGTCAAGAACTCCGACGCGGCGCTGAGCACGCTGCGCACCGCGGTGGCCGCCGAGGACGCCGAGGACATGCGGCAGGCGGCGCACAAGCTGCGCGGCAGCGCCCTGAACCTCGGGATGCCGGCGGTCGGGGCGGCCGCGCTGGAGCTGGAGACGCTGGGCGACTCCGGCTCCACCGCCGGTGCCTGCGCCATGCTCGACGTCCTCGAGGCCGAGCTGGAGCGGGGCCGCGAGCAGCTGCTCGGCTACCAGCGCAGCTACCAGCAGGCGGACGCCGACGCCTGAGCCCCGACCCGGCGGTGAGCGCCCGCGCGACTCTTCGACGGGTCACACCGCTGTCTCATCGGGCTCTCAGAGTCCCCCGACAATGTCGACGCCATGAGTGACTTCGCCATGCCGCCGACGTCCCCCACGCCGACGCCCCCGACGCCCCCGACGCCGCCGACGCCGCCGACATCGCAGCCGCCGACGCCCCGCCGGCCCCGGCGGGCGCGGGTGCTGCTCGGCGCCGGGGTGCTCGGCCTCAGCCTGCTCAGCGCCGGGATCGGCGCGGCCACGGCGATCGGGATGACCGACGGCGGCGAGGACCCCGAGCCCGTCGGCACGAGCGTGGTCGCCGGCGAGGACCTTCCCGCCGACGAGGGCTCGGTGCAGCAGGTGGCCGATGCGGTGCTGCCCTCCGTCGTCCAGATCAAGGTGGTGGGCCTACGGGGCTCGGGCTCCGGCTCGGGCGTCGTGATCAGCGACGACGGCAAGATCCTCACCAACGACCACGTGGTCGCCGGTGCAGAGCGCGGACGCATCACGGTCAGCTTCAACGACGGGACCTCGGCGCCCGCGCGCATCGTCGGCACCGACCCGGTGACCGACCTCGCGGTGATCTCCGCCGAGGGGGTCTCCGACCTCACCCCGGCCACGATCGCCACCGGCGACCACGTCGACGTCGGCGAGGAGGTGGTCGCGATCGGCTCGCCGTTCGGTCTGGCCGCCACGGTGACCAGCGGCATCGTCAGCGCCCTGGACCGCCCGGTGAGCGTCGGGCAGAGCACGCAGGGCGTCGACACCATCTATCCCGCCATCCAGACCGACGCGGCGATCAACCCGGGCAACTCCGGCGGGCCGCTGGTGAACATGGCCGGCGAGGTGGTCGGCATCAACTCCTCCATCCGCACCGCGTCCTCGTCGGCGTACGGCGAGTCCGAGAGCGGCTCGATCGGGCTGGGCTTCGCCATCCCGATCAGCAAGGTGTGGCCGATCGTGGAGCAGCTCCTGGCCGGCGACCCGGCCACCCACGCGCGGATCGGGGTCTCGGTGCGCGACGTGGTCAGCGAGGACGGACTGGTCAGCGGGGCGGGCGTGCAGCGCGTCGAGGACGGCTCCGCCGCCGCCCGGGCCGGCCTGCGCGCCGGTGACGTGATCACCAAGGTCGACGACTTCGTGGTCACCGACGCCGAGAGCCTGATCGCGTTCATCCGCGGTGAGCGGCCCGGGGACGAGGTCACCGTGACGGTGGTCCGCGACGACGAGCCGCGCAGCGTCGAGATCACGCTCGACAGCGACGCGGACACGTCCGGCTCCTGAGCGGGGCGCCCCCTCAGCCGGGGGCGTCCCAGGCCGGGCGTCCGGCGAGGATGCGCAGCAGGTGCTCGAGCCGGCGGTCCTCCTGCTCGGGATGCGGGCACAGCACGGCGCTGAGCGCCTCCCCGTCGAGCTGGTGCACGATCCCCATCAGCATGCTCTCGACCTCCGGCTCGGGGATCTGCCGCGCGATCGGCAGCGAGCGGCCGAGCTCCACGATCTCCTGGTGGTAGCGCGCGACCATCGGCGCCAGCTCGGCGCGCAGCTCGGGGTCGGTGCGGGCGGCGACGAGCAGCTCGTACCAGGCCGCGTTGACCGGCGCCCGACAGGCCACCCGCAGCAGCCGCAGGCACTCGGGCACCGTCGCCGCGCTCAGCTGGGCGAGCCCCTCGCGGAACCCGTCGAGCTGGCGGGCGCGCACCTCCTCGGCGGCCGCGACGATCAGTGCCGGCCGGGTCGGGAAGTGGCGGAACAGGCCACCCTGGGAGACGCCGGTGCGCCGGCTGATCTCCGCGGTGGTGGTCCGGGCGTAGCCGACCTCGCTGAGCGCGTCCACGGTCGCCCCGACCAGCGTGGCGATCGTGGACGCGCGCCGCTGCGCCTGGGTACGGCGCGGGCTCGTCGTCGTGGCTACGGCGCCACCGCCTCGGTCGGGCGCAGCCGACGGACCGGGGTGACCGTGCCACGCGGCTCCTCGGCGCGCAGGAACCGGCCGGTGCCGAGCGTGCGGCCGTAGCCCTCGACGAACTCGCCGTCGCGGTAGACGAGCGTGCCGCCGACCACGGTGGCGGTGAGCGCCGCGTCGTTGCGGTTGACGATGCGGCTCAGGTTGCCGAACTCCTCGATCGTGGCCTCGTGGTACTCGTCCACGCGCGCGTCGAGGCCCGCGGGGTCCACCACCACGATGTCGGCCCGGTCCCCGACGCGGATGCCGCCGGCGTCGAGGAGGTAGAACTCCGCGAGCTCGCCGGTCAGCTTGTGCACCGCCTGCTCGACGGAGAGGAACGGCTTCGCGCTCTGCTGGGCCTCGTGGACGCGGCGCAGCAGGCAGATCCCGAAGTTGTAGAACGCCATGTTGCGCAGGTGCGCTCCGGCGTCGGAGAAGCCGATGCTGACGCCCGGGGTGGTGACGAGCTTGTCGGCCACCTCGCGGCGGGTGTTGGCGATGTCGGTCTTCCAGCGCAGCTTGGTGCCGTACTCCACGACGAGGTCGAGGTAGCAGTCCACCGGGTGCAGTCCGCGCTCACGGGCGACGGCGCCGATCCTGCGGCCGACCAGCGTGGTGTCGGGGCACTCGGTGATCTCGGCGTCGTCGAAGTCGCGGTGCCACACCCGGGGCGAGAACTTCTTGTCGAAGTCCTTGCGGAAGCGGCGCCGGTAGTCCTCGTCGGCGAGCAGGCCGTTGCGCTCCACCTCGTCACGCAGGTGCAGCGCCTCGCGACCGGTGCCGAACTCCTCGAAGACGACCAGGTCGATGCCGTCGGCCCAGACCCGGAAGGTGGTGGGCAGGTGCTGCCAGGTGAACCGGCCGCCGCCGATCTTGTTGGCGATCAGGGCCACCGGCGCGAAGATGCGGTGCACCCAGGGCTCGGCCTTGGTGTCGGCGGCCGAGAGCAGCGAGACCCGCAGCGGCTTGCGCAGGCGGCCCATCGAGGTGCTCGCGTAGAACGCGACGTCGTACTTCTTGTTGAGGTTGGGCACCCCCTGCAGCACCCGGCCCCGGCGGCGCAGCACCTTGCTGACCCGGCGGAACTCCTTCCAGGTGGCGTACGTCGAGGGCAGCTGGCGCGAGCGGTAGCGGTCGCCGTCGAGCTTGTCCCAGGGGTTGGTCATCGTGGAGACCCCCAGGAAGCCCGCGTCCAGGGCCTCCTCGATGCGGCGCTCGATCTCGGCCATCTCCTCGGGCGTGGCCCGCTCGTCGGGGTCGGTGGCCCGCCCCAGCCCCATCACGCTGGCCCGGGCGTCGGAGTGGCCCAGGAACGAGGCGATGTTCGGCCCCAGCGGCATCGCCTCGATCGCGTCCACCCACTCCTGCGGCGTCGACCAGGTCTTGGTCTCCTCCAGCGCCGCCAGCACGTGGGCCCGCGGCAGCGCCTCGACCCGGCTGAACAGGTCGGCGATGTCGAGCGGACTGGAGTAGACCGAGGAGATCGAGCAGTTGCCGACCAGCACCGAGGTGACGCCGTGGCGCACGGACTCGTTGAGGCCCGGAGCGACCTGCACCTCGGCGTCGTAGTGGGTGTGCGCGTCGACGAAGCCCGGCATCACCCAGCGACCGGCGGCCTCGACGACCTCGGTCTCGGGCCCGATCGGCAGCGGGTCGGGGCTCACCGCCACGACCCGGCCGTCGCGGACGCCGACGTCCGCCACCACGCCGGGGGCACCGTGCCCGTCGTAGTAGGTGCCGCCGCGGACCACCAGGTCGAATGCGCTCATGGTTGTGACCTTCCTCACTAGGTCCGGCGAACCTAACATGGCGAGCGCGCTCTCGCTATGTGGAGCAGACCGCTTTCCGTGCCGCCGCCGGCCGGGTCACGAACGGCGTCGGCGGCTGACCACGCCGTCGCGCAGCACCTGGGTGAGCTCGGAGCGCACGGTGCGGCGGCGCAGCACGGGGGTGTCGTCGGCCTCGGTGGCCCGCATCCCGGCCACCGTCTCCTCCAGCACCTCGACCGCGTCCCGGGTCGGTCGCCAGCCGAGCTCCCGAGCGGCGCGACCACAGTCGAGCAGCGGGACCGAGAAGGCCAGATCCACCCAGCCCGGGTCGACCTGCTGCAGCCGCGCATGCCAGGCGGCCGAGGCCCCCGCCCGCAGCACCGGTGCGGGGAGGTGGACGGGACGGGCGCCCAGCACCCGGCCGATGTCGGGCGGCCGGAGCACCCCGGCGGCCAGGTTGAAGGCGCCCGGCGCCCTCGCCTCGAGCACGCGCGCGTAGGCGTCGGCGACATCGTCGGCGTGCACCATCGGCACGGCGAGGCGGCGATCCAGCGGGAGCACGGGCAGCACGTCGAGGACCCGGGCCGGGAGCGCGGCCGGCAGGCCGTAGCGCAGCAGCGCGCTGCCGGCGCTGCGCTGCCCCACGATGCCGGGCCGGATCCGGGTCACGACGCGGTCCGGGTGCGCCCGCTCGTGGGCGTCGAGGAGACGCTCGGCGGCCGCCTTGTGTCGGCTGTACGGCGAGGTCGGGACGCCGTCGGTCGGCCACGACTCGTCGACCGGCTCGTCGTCGACCTTGGGCGAGTACGCCCCGATCGAGGACATGTGCACCAGGTGCCCGACGCCCACGTCCGCCACCACGTCGAGGACGCGACGGGTGCCGCCGACCCCGAGCTCCCCGAGGTGGTCCAGGTCGTGCGAGGGCTGGAAGCCCCAGGCCAGGTGGACGACGGCGTCGGCCCCGCTGAACGCGTCGTGCAGGGGCGTGGCACAGGAGTCCTCGGTGAGGTCGGCACTGATCCAGTCCACGCGGTCGAACGGCGGACCGGCATCCGGCAGGCGCCGGACCACGCCGACGATGTCGTGGCCGTCGGCGGTGAGCCGGCGGAGCAGGGCCGAGCCGATGTTGCCGCTGGCGCCGGTGATCGCGATGCGCACGAGAAGCCCCCTGCGAGCCGATGGGAGGGTCGGACCCGCCCCCGGTGCCCGCGCGGCGCCACTTCACACGCCGCGCCGCCGTGCCGGCGGGCCGTCTAGGGTCGGTGGGCATGGGGCGAATCCGTGTCGGCATCTCGGGGTGGACCTACGCCGGGTGGCGCGGCGACTTCTATCCCCCCGGCCTCGTCCAGCGCCGGGAGCTGGCCTACGCCGCCGAGCGGATGAGCTCGATCGAGATCAACGGGTCGTTCTACTCGCTGCAGCGCGCCTCGTCGTACGTGTCGTGGCGCGAGCAGACCCCCGACGACTTCGTCTTCGCGGTCAAGGGCGGTCGCTACATCACCCACATGCTGAAGCTGCGCGGGGTCGAGACGGCGCTGGCCAACTTCTTCGCCTCCGGCGTGCTCGCGCTGGGTCCCAAGCTGGGCCCGGTGCTGTGGCAGCTGCCGGCCAACCTCCCCTTCGACGCGGAGCGGGTCGGGGCGTTCTTCGCCCAGCTGCCCCGCACGACGTACCAGGCGGCCGCCCTGGCGCGTGGCCACGACGCCAAGCTCCCCGAGGACCGGGCGTGGACGAGCGCCGAGAGCGACCAGCCGATCCGGCACGCGCTGGAGTTCCGCAGCGAGTCGTTCTGCACCGAGGAGGCGTTCGCGCTGATGCACGAGCACGACATCGCCTGCGTGGTCGCCGACACCGCCGGCCGGTTCCCGATGCCGGACGTGCCCAGCAGCGACTTCACCTACGTGCGCCTGCACGGGGACACCGAGCTGTACACCAGCGGCTACAGCGCCGAGGCGCTGGACCGGTGGGCGCAGCGCTGTCGCGACTGGGCCGAGGCGGGCCGCGACGTCTACGTCTACTTCGACAACGACGCGAAGGGGTTCGCCCCGCACGACGCCCTCGCGCTGGCGCGGCGCCTGGGCTGAGCCGGGCTATGCGGACGGTGGCACAATGGAGACAGAGGCCCCGGACGGCCCGTTTTTCGTCCCCCCGTGGACGGGTTGGCCGGGGTCTCCTCCTGTCGCGGCACCCCTCGCAGCGGATCTGAGGGCCGGCTCAGTCCTCCGCCACCCCCTCCGGGGTGAGCTCGGCGAGGCGCTCGGTGTCCGTCTGCGTCCAGCCCGCGGGCGGCAGGATCGCGGCCCACGCCCAGACCGGCTCGCGCCCGAACCGGTGCCCCTGGCCGATCGGGACCTGGTTGGCCATCAGCTGGTCCGCGGCGAGCTGCAGCATGGTCACCACGGGGATCCAGCGGATGTCGGGCGAGACCCCCTCGCCGCGCGGCTCCTCCAGCCAGTCGGGTCGCCGGAGAACCTCACGATGCTGCCGCCGTCGTAGACCGGCTCGACCTCGGTGGTGGCCGGGTCGCGCTCGTCGGTGAACCGGCTCCACAGCCGGTTGTTGCTGGTGGGCCCGACGAACAGGGCGCCGTCGATGCGGTTCGCCATGTCCTGCTCGCCGCTGAAGGCGGCCTCCCCGCCGAGGCTGCCCAGGCTCTCGCCGCTGACCACCAGGCGTGGCCGGTCCCCCTCCGGCCGCTCGAGCAGGCGGGCGTAGACGGCGTCGAACAGCAGCCGCCCGGCGTCCTCGGCCCGCCCGCTGTCGAGCAGGAACGACAACGGGCTGGGCAGGTAGGAGTACTGCATGCTCACCGTGGCGGTGTCGCCGTTCCACATGTACTCCAGGGCCTGGGCCTGGTGCTCGTTGACCCACCCCCGGCCGGTCCCGGTGACCACGTTGACCACGGCCCGGTCGAGGCCGCCGAGGCGCACCAGCTCGTCGGCGGCGGCCCGGGCCTCCTCGCGCAGGTCGATCTCGCCGTCGGTGCCGATGCCGACGTAGGCCCGCACCGGCTCCGTCGCGCGCCGCCCGCTGAAGAGCCCGATCTCCTCGGCCGTGGGGCGGTTGTCGATGAAGATCCGGCCCTGCCGCCCCAGCCGGTCCCAGCTCACCTGCGAACGCGGCCCCGCCGACACGTACGGCGTGTCCGGGGGCCGCCGGTCGGTGCGGAACTCGTCGTTCACCGCCACCGAGGCGGCGTCCAGCGAGGCCAGCACCCGCCCGGTGGCGACGTCGACCAGCACGGTGTAGCCCAGCACCACGGCGGCCAGGACGCCGAGCACCCCGGCGACCGGTGCGGGCAGCACCCGGCCGGCGAGGTGCGCGACCCACCGGCCCAGGGCCCGCACCAGCCGCGAGAGCGCGACCAGGACGACGAAGAGCGTGACGGCGACGACGACCGTCGCCACCACCTCGACGAGATCGATCGGCTCCATCCCGATCAGGTCGCGAAGCTCGTTCTCCCACTGGTGGAACCACCACAGCATCAGCACGCTGCCGAGCACCGCGACGACGCCGTAGCCGATCCAGGCCGCGCGGCGTACCCGGTCCGGCAGGTCCAGGCCACAGCACCGCGCCATCCACCCCAGCAGCCCGCCCACCCCGTAGCCCAGCCACGCCGAGAGGGCGACGACCACTCCCTGGTAGAGGGCGCCGCGCGGCAGCAGGGAGGGAGTCAGCGCCAGCCACGCCCCGGCGGTGGCCCCCAGGGCCGCGGACAGCGGACAGCCGAGCCGGCGGATCATCAAGGTGATGTCACCTCCGAGAGGTGGTCGCTCACGCGAGCGTGTCGGCGCTCAGCACCCTAGACCCGCGCAGGGGGGCCTCGGCAACCTTCCTGGCGGCCCTCACCCGACGTCCGGTGGACCTGTGGGGCGGGTGGGGCTCGAACCCACGACCCAAGGATTATGAGTCCTCTGCTCTAACCGACTGAGCTACCGCCCCGCACGGAGCTGGGGCTGCCAGCTCCGCGCCCGGAGCCTACCGGTCGGCCGACTCGCTCCTGCGCGGGACTCAGGTTCCCTCGCCAGCAGCCGATGCAGCAGACGGACAGAAGGAACTGCCCGTCTGGTCCCCCGCCTGGTGGGGCCGGATCCTGACCTCAGGAGATCCCCACGTGTCGACCCCCTTTCCGGGCGCTCGCCGGTACACGGCGGCGCTCGCAGCACTCCTCGCAGTCCTCCTCGCCGCGCTGAGCATGGCCGGCCTCGCCGAGCGGCCGGCGCGCGCCGCGGAGCCGTCCGAGGCCCGCCCGGCGCTGCGGGCCGAGCACCTGCTCGACCACGGACTCCGGGTCGACCGCCGCCGGCTGTCGGTGTACGCCGCGGCCCCGGCGCGGGTGCGCCCCGGGGCGGGGTTCGTCGTGGGAGGCAACGTCAAGCTGGCCGGGGGCCGGCACCCGCGGCCCGCGACGGTCCGGCTCCTGCAGCTCAGCGGCAACCGCTGGGTCGTCAAGCAGAAGCGGCAGACCGATGCCCAGGGGCACTACCGGTTCAGCGTCGCGGGCTACCCGCTCACCCAGACCGTGACGCTGCGGGTGCGCGCTCTCACCAGGGGCGTCAGCCGCGACAGCGCGCCCGTCCGGATCCAGATCGTGGCAGCGGCGAGCCCGACCACGGGCCTGAGCGAGTTGGGCGACCCGAGGGACTTCACCCGGGTCATCGGGCCGGGCTGGCGATGGGATCCGTGCCAGCCGATCACCTGGCGCTACAACGCCCATCGGGGATACCCGCGGGCGCTCTCCCACCTCGACGAGGCGCTCGAGCGGATCAGCCTGCACACGGGCCTGGACTTCGAGTACCTGGGCACGACCCCCCATGTCCCGTTCGCCGACGCGGACCGACCCCAGGACGCCGACGTGGTCGTCTCCTGGGCGACCGCCGCGCAGAGCCGCCACCTCGAGGGCGGGGTGGTCGGCTGGGCCTCCGCGAGCGGCAAGCGCACCGGCCCGGGTGCCGGGGAGTTCCTGACCGGGGCGGTCCTGCTGGACTCGGGCCAGAGCAACGACCTCGCCCAGGGCTTCGCCAGCCAGGGCTCGCCCACCTGGGGCCAGGTGATGGTGCACGAGCTCCTGCACGTGATGGGGCTGGGCCACGCGCGGTCGGGCGTGCAGCTGATGGCGCCGTACCTCACCGCACAGAACCACCGCTTCGGTGCCGGGGACCTGGCCGGGATGAAGGCCATCGGCGCCGAGCAGGGCTGCATCGCCGACAGCCGGCGCTGACCTCCGCCGGCCGGGATGGCGCTTTCCCGGCGCCGAGGCCAGGCTGAGCCTGTCGTGTGCGCGGCGCACCACAGGCAGGAGCCGACATGGAGCCCAGCTCGTCCACCGTCTTCGTGCCCACCCGGCTCGGCCGGCTGCAGGTGCGCACGATCGGCACCGGGAGGCCGATCGTGCTGTGGCCCTCGATGTTCGCCGACAGCCACACCTGGGACCGGCTCGTCGGGCTGCTGGGCCCGGAGCGTCGCTACCTGCTCGTCGACCCGCCGGGACTGGGGCTGAGCGAGGCGCTGACCCGTCCCAGTGACATCCCGGGCGCCGCCGACGCCGCCCTGGACCTGCTCGGGGGCCTGGACATCGACGAGCCGGTGGACTGGGTGGGCAACGCCTTCGGCGGACACGTCGGGTTCGAGCTCGCGGTGCGCCCCGGCGTGCTGCGCAGCCTGGTCGCGGTGAGCTCGCCCCCGGAGGCACTGCCCGCCTCGCTGCGCCGGCAGATCCACCTGCTGCTGCCGCTGCTCAGGGCGGCGGGACCGGTCGCCCTGGTGCGCAGCAGCATCCTCTCGGCTCTGCTCACCGAGGCCTCCGCGGCCCAGGAGCCGATCCGTCAGGTCGTCCTCGACTCGCTCGCGCGGCCGACGCGCCGCAGCCTGGCGCTCGCCGTACGCTCCTTCATCCTCAACCGCCGCGACGTCACCGCGCAGCTGCCGGGCTTCGTGGCGCCCAGCCTGTTCGTGGCCTCCGACGATCGCGGCGACTGGGGCCCGCAGGAGGCCCAGCACGCGGCCACTCTCGCGCCGGGCGCCGAGGCGGTGACCGTCCACGCCGCCCGCACGCTGATCCCGCTGGAGCAGCCGGAGGCCCTCGCGGAGCAGGTACGGCGGTTCTGGGCGCGTCTGGGCTGACCCGGCCGGGGCGCGGAGCGCCTCAGAGCGTGAAGACCAGGCGGGCCCGCGCACGCCCGGAGAGCACCTCGTCGATGGCGCCGTTGACGTCCTCGAGCTCGCGCGGCTCCGCGATCACCCGGGTGCGCCCGTGGGCGTGCAGCTCGAACACCTCCGCCAGGTCCTGCCGGGTCCCGACGATGGAGCCGATGACGCTGATCCCGCCGAGGACGGTGGGGAAGATCGGGAGGGCCATCGGGCCCTCGTCCTCCGCGGGCAGCCCCACGCACACCAGCCGGCCCCCGCGTCGCAGCGAGGCGAAGGCCTGCTCGAACACCGAGGGCGCGGTGGCCAGCACGACCGCGACGTCGGCGCCCCCCAGCGCCTCGATGGCCGCGACCGGATCGACGGCGCGCGCGTTCACCACGTGGTCGGCGCCCAGCTCGGTGGCGAGCTGGAGCTTCTGGTCGTCCACGTCGACGGCGATCACGATGCCGCCGACCAGCCGGGCGTACTGGATGGCGAGGTGGCCCAGACCGCCGATCCCGAACACCGCGACCCGCTCGGTGGGCTCGATGCGCGCCACCTTGATCGCCTTGTAGGTGGTGACGCCCGCGCAGGTCAGCGGCGCCGCGTCGATCGGGCTCACCCCGTCCGGCACGCGCACCACGTAGGCCGCCTCCGCTACGGCGTACTGCGCGAAGCCCCCGTCCACGGAGAACCCGGTGTTGCGCTGCTCCAGGCAGAGCGTCTCGCGGCCCGAGACGCAGTAGTCGCAGTGCCCGCACGCGTAGCCCAGCCACGGGATCGCGACCCGGTCGCCGACGGCCACCGCGTCCGCCCCCACGCCCAGGGCCTCGACGATCCCGACGCCCTCGTGGCCGGGCACGAAGGGCGGGCTCGGCTTGACCGGCCACTCCCCCTTCGCGGCGTGGATGTCGGTGTGGCACAGCCCGCAGGCCTCGATGCGCACCAGGGCCTGGCCCGGGCCGGGCTCCGGCACGGGCCTGTCGGCGAGGGTGAGCGGCTCGGTGAAACTGGTGACGACGGCAGCCTTCATGTCTCCACAGTGAGGCAGATCACTGGATCTGGCCAGGGTGGCCCGTCCCCGACCCCGTCGACGGCAGGAGACCACCCCGGACGAGAAAAGGGCCTCCGACCTGTATCTCCAGGTCAGAGGCCCTTCACTTGCTCCCCCGGTTGGACTCGAACCAACAACCCTCCGGTTAACAGCCGAATGCTCTGCCAGTTGAGCTACAGGGGACCGCTAGGCAGCGGGGAAACCCTAGCAAGTGCCTGGGTGCATGCGAAATCGGGTGGTGGTCCCGGGCGTGCCGCGACGAGGTCGCTAACGCTCCCCGACCTCGGCCTGGGCCTCGCTCAGCGCCCGGGTCGCGAGGTCCACCACGGCCGGGTCCTCGGGGTCCACGCCGGCGTCGTACTCGAAGAACCAGCGAAGCGGACGGTCGCCGCGCGGCGCCCGGCGCGCGATCACCGCGAGTCCGTGGCGCCCCTCGACCTTCACCCGTCGCTGGAGCACGATGCTGGCCGTGACCCGCTCACGCACCAGCTGCAGCAGCAGCGCCGGCTCGGTCAGCTCCAGGCGGTGGTCGGGGCGGAGGACCCCCCAGGTGCCGACCTCGGTGACGCGCAGGGTGGAGGTCTCGGCGTCCCAGTCGGCCGCCTCGATGTCCTCCCAGGCGATCCGCAGCGTCGAGCCTGCGCTCTCGCCGGGCAGGTGCAGCGCGTCGCGCGTGCCGACCACGACGCGGCCGTCGCGGGTGGGGGCCCAGGCCAGCGCCTTCTCCCCGGCGGGGAGCCGGACGTCGGGCCGCTCGCGACGCCGGATCACGAGGACGCCCCGATGGCCAGGTCGCGCAGGCTGCGGCGGTGCTGCTCGAGGGCGACCAGCTCACCGAACATCTTGTTGTACTCCGTCGCGTGCTCGACGGGGTTGGTTCGCTGCAGGCGCGACTTGAGGTCGGCGATGCGTCGCATGGCGGTCAGCTCCTGAAGCCGGTAGACGTGGGCGGCGACGTACGTCGCGTCGGGCTCGCGCAGCAGCGGCTCCACGGCGAGCGCGCTGATCGCGGCGGAGACCTCGGGCTCACCGGCCGCCTGGTCGCGCAGCCGCGCGGCCCAGCCCGGGTCGCTGGTGCCCGTGGCGGGTCCGCCGGAGGCGTGCACCGCCTGCCAGACGCTGCGGTAGGTGGGGTGGGTGAAGTCGTTGTCCGCCACGTCGCCGATCACCGCGCCCACCTGCGCGGGATGCTGGATCACCAGCTTCAGCGTCTCGCGCTCCAGCGCGAAGCGCGGGTCGCGGAGGCTGGGCAGCTGGCGACGCGGCGGCGCGGCGGGCTCGCCGCCGCCGGCCGCGGGTCCGGTGGCGCGCGAGCCGGTGCGCGTCTCGACCGGTGCGGAGCGGCCGCGGGCCTGGGCGCGCTTGACCTCCGAGCGCGCCTGCTCGATGTCGACGCCGACCATCCCGGCGATCTCGCGCGCGAAGGCGTCGACCTTGGAGCGGTCCCGCACGCTCGAGACCAGGCGCGCCGCCTCGCGCACGGCGTCGACGCGGGCGTCGGCACGGTCGAGGTCGTACTTGCCGACCACGTTCCCGAGCACGAACCGGTACAGCGGCACCCGGCGGGCCACCAGCTCCCGGACCGCGGCGTCGCCCTGCGCCAGGCGCAGGTCGCAGGGGTCCATCCCGTCCGGCTCGACCGCCACGTAGGTCTGGGAGACGAAGTTCTGGTCGCCCGCGAAGGCGCGCAAGGCCGCCTTCTGTCCGGCGGCGTCGCCGTCGAAGGTGAAGATGACCTCGCCGCGGAACTCCTCGTGGTCGTGCATGAAACGGCGCAGCACCCGCGCGTGGTCGTCGCCGAAGGCGGTCCCGCAGGTGGCGATCGCGGTCTTCACCCCGGCCAGGTGGCAGGCCATCACGTCGGTGTACCCCTCGACCACCACGGCCTGGGAGGTCCGGGCGATGTCGCGCCGGGCCAGGTCGAGGCCGTAGAGGACGTGGCTCTTCTTGTACAGCGGCGTCTCGGAGGTGTTGAGGTACTTCGCGTCGATGCGGTCGTCGTCGAAGATCCGGCGCGCGCCGAACCCGATGGTGTCGCCGCTGGCGTCGCGGATCGGCCACAGCAGCCGTCCCCGGAAGCGGTCGTAGGTGCTGCGCCCCTGACCGACCAGCCCGGCCACCACGAGCTCCTCGTCGCGGAAGCCCTTCTGGCGCAGGTGGCGCAGCAGCGCCTCACCGTCGCGGGGGGCGAAGCCGACGCCGAACGTCTCGGCCGCCTGCTGGTCGAAGCCCCGGCTGCCCAGGAACTGGCGCGCGACGAGCGCCTCGGGGGTGCCCAGCTGGCCGGCGTAGAACTCCTGGGCGGCACGGTTCGCCTCGACCAGGCGGGTCCGCGGCGGGCCCTTGGGGCGCTGGTCGGCCTCCTCGCCCTCCTCGCGGCGCAGCTGCACGCCGTACTTGTCGGCGAGCTTCTCGATCGCCTCCACGAAGCCGAGCCCGTCGATCTTCATCAGGAAGGCGATCACGTCGCCGCCCTCGTTGCAGCCGAAGCAGTGCCAGAACTGGCGGGCGGGGGTGACGTGGAACGACGGCGACTTCTCGTCGTGGAAGGGGCACAGTCCCTTCTGCGAGCCGCCGCCGGCGTTGCGCAGCGTGACGTAGTCGGAGACGACCTCGTCGATGCGCGCCTTCTCACGCACCTCGGCGATGTCCTCATCGCGGATCAGCCCAACCACAGCCGGAGTCTACGGCTCAGCCGATCGGGCCGGAGCAGCCCTCCACCACGACGCCTCAGTAGTCCCCCGCCATCTGGTTGGCCAGCGCCTCCCCGGCCGCGAACCGCGCCAGCTGTGCCTGCACCAGACGGTGCGCGCGCGGCCACATCGCGCTGCTGGCGCCGCCGACGTGCGGCGAGACCAGGAGGTGCGGCGCCTGCCACAGCGGGTGCTCGGCGGGCATCGGCTCGGTGTCGACGACATCGACGGCCGCGCTGATCCGACCGGTGTGCAGCTCCGCGACGAGCGCGTCGGTGTCCACCACGGCGCCGCGGGCCATGTTGACCAGCAGCGCCCCGTCGCGCAGCCGGGAGAGGAAGTCGGCGTCGACGAGCCCCCGGGTCTGCTCGGTAAGCGGCACGATCAGCACCACCACGTCGGCGGCCGGCAGCAGGTCCGGCAGCTCCTCGAAGGCGTGCACGCCCGCGCGGGCGGTGCGCGCCACGCGCACCACGTCGGCCTCGAAGGCGCGCACCCGGGCCTCGATGGCCTGCCCGATCGCGCCGTAGCCCACGATGAGCACCCTCTTGTCGGCCAGTGACTCACTCCACCGGGGCTCCCACGAGGCCCGGTCCTGGGCCCGCACGAAGTCCGGCACGCCACGCAGGGACGCCAGGATCAGGGTCAGGGTCAGCTCGGCGGTGGAGGTGTCGTGGATGCCGCGCCCGTTGCACAGGGTGACCCCGGCGGGGACCCGGGCCCGGACGTTGTCGACTCCCGCGGAGAGGGTCTGCACCACCCGCAGGCTGCTCATCCGCGGGAGGACGTCGCCCACGTCGCTGCTCATCCGGTACGGCGTGACGTAGAACTCGACGTCGCCCACCGAGTCGGGCACGTGCTCGGAGGGGTCGACGACCTCGTAGCGCAGGCCCGCGGGCACGTCGCCGAGCAGGGCGGGTTCGAAGGGCAGCCAGACCAGGGGTTCGCTCACCCGGGTGAGACTACGGGCCCGCGACCACGCCCGTGCCACACAGGCGGCGGTGCCACGCCACGGCGCTCGCGTCGGTCAGCGACGCCACCTGGTCGATGACCACCCGGCGACGCTGGGCGTCGTCGACCGCCTCCGCCCAGTCGCCGGCGAAGGGCCCCTCCAGGGTGACCGGGGCGTCGCGCCAGACGGCCTCCACCAGCTCGGCCATCAGCTGGCGCTGGCGCTCCATCAGCGCGACCCGGTCGTCGGCGCGCATCACGTAGTGGGCGGCGATCCCCTTGAGGACGGCGATCTCCAGGCGGGTCACCTCCGGCACCACCAGGTCGGCGCGGTAGCGCACGAACGGGCCGTCGCCGGCGGCCCAGGTGGCCGCCTGGACGCTGCCGCAGAAGCGGCCGACCAGGTCGCTGGTGAGATTCTTCAGCGCGGCCAGGCTGCGCCGGCTGCCGTCGTACGGCGTGCGGGGCCAGCTGCCCTGGGTCTGCAGCCCGGCGAGGACCGCGTCCAGCGTGGCGTCGTCGGCGCTCGGCACGTACCAGTCGCGCACCGTCTGGAAGACCTCGTGGCGCTCGGCCTCGACCAGGGTGAGGTCGATGCGTCCCGCGACCACGCCGTCCTCCACGTCGTGCACGGAGTAGGCGACGTCGTCGGCGAGGTCCATCACCTGGGCCTCCAGGCAGCGCGCGCTGCCCTCGACTCCGGCGCGCATCCAGTCGAACACCGGGCGGTCGTCGTCGTAGACGCCGAACTTCACCACGAAGCGCGGCGAGCCGTCGGCGTGCACGCCGCGCGGGGGCTCGGCGGCGCTGCGCGGCCAGGGGTACTTGGTGCAGGCGTCGAGGGTGGCCCGGGTCAGGTTGAGCCCCACCGAGCGGGCGCCGGGGTCGTCGCCGGTGAACGTCTTGGCCTCGAGCCGGGTGAGCAGCCGCAGCGTCTGGGCGTTGCCCTCGAACCCGCCGCAGTCGGTGCTGAGCTCGGCGAGCACCTGCTCGCCGTTGTGGCCGAACGGCGGGTGGCCCAGGTCGTGGGCCAGCGCCGCGGTCTCCACGATGTCGGGGTGGCAGCCCAGCGCGCGGGCCAGGTCGCGGCCCACCTGGGCGACCTCGAGGCTGTGGGTGAGGCGGTTGCGCACGAAGTCGTCGGACTGCGGCCCGACGACCTGCGTCTTGGCGGCCAGCCGGCGGCTCGCCGCGGCGTGCACGACGCGGGCGCGGTCGCGCTCGAAGGCGGTGCGGATCGGCGCGTCGACCCGCTTGGGCGGCTCGTCGACGATCCGCTCGCGGGAGGCGGCGTCGTACAGGTCGGGGTCCAGGTCATCCATCGCCTGCGACCCTAGCGCCGGGCACCGACCCTCCGACGAGGCCCCGCCCGCCGGCGGGCTGCAGGGGAGGACAAGCCGGGGCACGGCCGACGTACTCCCCACACGAAAACCCCACTTCCCACGTGTTCCTTCATGTGGGAAGCGGGGGTTTCACGAGTTAACTCGTGAAAGCCGCGGCCGCGGCCGCAGTCCTCAGTTCGTCGTGACGTGCACGTGGTCGTAGTGGTTCGCGGTGCTCGAGCCGCGGTCGGACATCGAGCGCCAGCCCTCGCCGGAGCGCTCGACCGACCAGATCTTCTGGGCGTAGATCAGGTAGGAGACGCCGAGCTCGGCGTAGTTGGCGCGGATGAACTCCGCGACCTCCCAGCCGCGGTCGCCGCTGACCATGATGTCCACGGCCAGCCCCTGGGAGTGCTCGCCGTCGCCGCGGAAGGTGCCGTAGGTGGTGATCTCGGGGAACGCCGCGCAGACGGCCTGGTGCACCGCGGAGACGTTGGGGCTCACGCCGGAGGCGACCGAGGTGCCGTTGGTGCACTCGCCGCCGATGCCCTCGACGGGCTTCTCCTCGGAGAGGTAGCCGGCACTCACCCAGTAGGCGGCGCCCTTGATGACGATCTCCTCGCGGCCGGACTCGGCGCGCTCGGTGACCAGGACCTTCTCGCCGGCGTCGACGACGCCGGCCTGGCGGGCCCCGGCGCCGGGGCCGTCCCAGAGGTTGAGGTCCTCGGTGGTCCACATCCGGGTGTCGGCGCGGGACACGGCCCGGCGGGTCTCGGCGGCCTCGCGGGCCGCCCGGGCCTCGGCTCGGGCCTGGGCGCGGGCCTCGGCCTTCGCCTTGGCGGCGGCCGCGGCGCGGCGGGCCTTGCGGGCCTCGGCGCGCTGCTCGCGCACCTCGGCGACGGCGGCCGCGTCGGCCGGGAGCAGAGCGGTGCGACCGGAGGCCCGGGAGACCACCTCACGGTCGGTCACGTCGATGAGGGAGCTGTCCGCTCGGTAGGTGTCGTCGCTGGAGGCAGGGTTGCTGCCGAGCACGCCGAGGCTGACGGCGGAGAGGGTGGCGAGTACCGCGATGGGCGCGGCCACAAGAACTGCAGTGGGCTTACGGCGGGCATCGGTGTCCCGCTTGTGGCTGTTTGCCACGGCGCTGATCCTTAGCTGTTGCTGGCGGAGACGCCCCGGACGGAGATGGTCCGACCTGGGCACGTCTTGCGAGTCAAACACACCTGGCAAGCCCAAGCAGAATTCAGGCCACTCTCAGGTGCGGTGTTCCCAGTCACCCGCCCGAGGTCTCGCCGGCCTCCTCGCGCGTCGCCCAGCCGCTGCCGTCGGTGTCGTCGAGCCACCCCTCGGGCAGCACCACACGCTTGCGCGGGGAGCCCTGACGCCCGCGCGGCGAACCGAGCTCGGCCACCGGATAGGGGGCGGTGGGGTCCAGCTCGGCGAGCAACCGGTCGAGGGTGGCGAGGCTGTCGATCAGGGCGAGCGCGTGGCGCAGCGGACCGCCGGCCGGGAAGCCCTTGAGGTACCACGAGACGTGCTTGCGGAACTCCTTGCAGCCGCGCTCCTCCCCCATGTGCCGGCTCAGCAGCTCGGCGTGGCGGCGCATCATCGTGCTCACCTCGCCGAGGGTGGGCAGGGTGGCCACCTGCTCGCCGGAGAAGGCGGCGGCCAGGTCCCGGAAGAGCCAGGGCCGCCCCAGGCAGCCGCGACCCACGACCACCCCGGCGGCGCCGGTCTGCTCGACCATCCGGACGGCGTCGGCGGCCTCCCAGATGTCGCCGTTGCCGAGCACCGGGATGTCGACGTGCTCGACGAGCCGGGCGATCGCGTCCCAGTCGGCCTCGCCGGAGTAGGCCTGCTCCACCGTGCGCCCGTGCAGCGCGATCGCGGCGACGCCGCTCTCCTGCGCGATCCGGCCGGCGTCGAGGTAGGTCAGGTGCTCGTCGTCGATGCCCTTGCGGGTCTTCATCGTCACCGGCACGTCGTACGGCGTGGCGGCGCGCACGGCCGCCTGCAGGATCTCGCCGAGCAGGCCGCGCTTGTAGGGCAGCGCCCCGCCACCGCCCTTGCGGGTCACCTTGGGCACCGGGCAGCCGAAGTTGAGGTCGATGTGCGCGACGCCGTACTCGGCGCAGAGGATCTCGGCGGCCTTGCCCACGTAGGCGGGGTCGGTGCCGTAGAGCTGCACCGAGCGCACCGTCTCCAGCTCGTCGAAGACCAGCATCGAGCGGGTCACGGCGTCGCCCTCGACCAGGCCGCGGCTGGTGATCATCTCGCACACGTAGAGGCCTGCGCCCTGCTCGGCGCACAGCCGCCGGTAGGCGGCGTTGGTGATCCCCGCCATCGGCGCCAGCACCACGGGCAGGTCCACGCGCAGGGACCCGAGCGTGAGCGAGGAGGGCAGGGCATGCATGGCGGCCATTCTTCCCGGCCGCCCAGCACCGCCCAAATCAGCCCTTCCGGGCCTTGCCCCTCTTCTTCTGGCGCTTGCGGTCCTTGCGGTCCTTGCGGGCCGGCTCGGCGTCGGTGACCTCGCCGGTCCAGGTGATCGGGTCGAAGGCCTGGGTGGGGCGGAAGCTGGCCGCCTCGAGCACGCCGCGCGCGGGCGCCAGATACACCAGGCAGAGCTCGGCCTTGGCCCCGGTCGGGAACTTCGCGGGCAGCGCGGTGCTCGGGCACGGGGCGAAGGAGCTGCCGAAGGTGGACTGCTGGATCAGCGTGTCGGTGCCGTCCACCACGTAGAGCGGCACCGGCACCTGGCCCAGGTCGCTCTCACCGACGTTCTCCACCGAGACGTGCACGTAGTAGGGAGTGGAGGCGCGACTGGCCTCGTCGAGGCGCCAGCCGGAGAACGCCCGCATCGTGGCCCGCTCGAAGCTCTGCGGCGTCAGCGAGAGCACGCCGGTGGTGTCGGCGCGCGGCTCCCAGGCCACCACCGCCTCCTCGCCCAGGCTCAGCTCCGAGCCGGGGTCGGTGAGCTCGACGCCGGCCGGCACCTCGGGGTAGGCGGCGGCCGAGGTGGTGGCGTCCGAGGCGGCGTCGTCGCCGTCCTCGCCCGAGCACGCGGTCAGGACGAGCAGGGCACAGAGCCCGGCGGCGGCGAGCCGGACCGCCCGCGAGGGGGAGGCTGCGCGGGCGAGGGGCGACGTCATGGCGTCATTGTGCATCACGGCGCTGCCGCCGACGCCGCCCCCACGCGGCGGCTCAGCAGCCGAGCAGGCGCTCGCCGAAGTAGCGCGAGATGCCGTCGAGGCTGATCCGCTCCTGGCTCATCGAGTCACGCTCGCGCACCGTCACCGCGTTGTCGTCGAGGGTCTCGAAGTCCACCGTCACGCAGTACGGCGTGCCGATCTCGTCCTGGCGACGGTAGCGACGACCGATCGCCCCGGAGTCGTCGAACTCGACGTTCCAGTTCTGGCGCAGCTCGGCGGCCAGCGCCTTCGCCTTCGGGGAGAGGTCGGCGTTGCGCGACAGCGGGAGCACCGCGACCTTGACCGGCGCCAGACGCGGGTCGAGGCGCAGCACGGTGCGGGTGTCGACGCCGCCCTTGGTGTTGGGGGCCTCGTCCTCGGTCCAGGCGTCGACCAGGAAGGTCATCAGGCTGCGCGAGAGGCCGGCCGCCGGCTCGATGACGTAGGGCACGTAGCGCTCGTTGCTGGCCTGGTCGAAGTAGGACAGGTCCTGGCCGGAGTGCTGCGAGTGCGTCTTCAGGTCGAAGTCGGTGCGGTTGGCGATGCCCTCGAGCTCGCCCCACTCCGAGCCGGCGAAGCGGAAGCGGTACTCGATGTCGACGGTCCGCTTGGAGTAGTGGCTCAGCTTCTCCTTGGCGTGCTCGTAGTGGCGCAGGTTGTCGGGGTTGATGCCGAGGTCGGTGTACCAGCGGGTCCGCTCGTCGATCCAGTACTGGTGCCACTCCTCGTCCTCGCCGGGCTTGACGAAGAACTCCATCTCCATCTGCTCGAACTCGCGGGTGCGGAAGATGAAGTTGCCCGGCGTGATCTCGTTGCGGAAGCTCTTGCCGATCTGGGCGATGCCGAACGGCGGCTTGCGCCGGCTCGAGGTGACCACGTTGGCGAAGTTGAGGAAGATGCCCTGAGCGGTCTCCGGGCGCAGGTAGTGCAGCCCGCTCTCGTCCTCGGTGACGCCGAGGTGGGTCTTGAGCATGCCGGAGAACTGGCGGGGCTCGGTCCACGCGCCGCGGGTGCCGCAGTTGCTGCAGGCGACGTCCTTGAGGTCGACGTCGTCGGGGTTCTCGATGCCCTTCTTCTCCGCGTACGCCTCCTGTAGGTGGTCGGCGCGGAAGCGCTTGTGGCAGGACTGGCACTCGGTCAGCGGGTCGTTGAAGGTGTCGACGTGACCGCTGGCCTCCCAGGTCTGGCGCGGCAGGATCACGCTGGAGTCGAGGCCGACGACGTCCTCGCGCGCCTGGACCATCGACTTCCACCACTGGCGCTTGATGTTGTCCTTGAGCTCGACGCCGAGGGGCCCGTAGTCCCAGGCCGAGCGGGTGCCGCCGTAGATCTCGCCACAGGGGTAGACGAAGCCTCTGCGCTTGGCGAGGGAGACGACGTGATCGACGATGGATGCGGGCGGCTTGGCCACGGGACTGCTCCTGGGATCGGGACCGGCCGGCTGGCTGCCGACCGCAAGCGCTCAGCCTAGCGAGCGGGTGCGCGCGGTGTTCAGGTCGCCTCCGGGGACGACCACCTCGTAGGCCGACGGCTCGTCGAGGGCCTGCGCGAGCAGCCCGACGGCGCCCACCTTCACGTCGTAGGCCGACAGCGCGCGCCGGTAGGCCCCGACGTGCTCCCAGCGGGTGGTGAGCACCCACAGCGCCGGGTCGTCGACGTTGCGCCCGACGGTGCCGCCGAGGTAGCCCGGGCATCGCGCCAGCAGCGCGTGCGCGCCCTCGACGTCGCTGCGGAAGGCCTCGGCCCGCTCGGCGGCGACCCGGAACCTGTTCACGACCAGCATCGGCCCACCGTAGCCACCGCCCCGACGAGACCGAGGACACGCCTCGACAGATTGACAATGATTCTCACTTTGCTGAGAATCGTTCTCATGCACCGCCTTCTCCGCCCGAGCGTCGCCGTCGCCGCCACCGCCCTGCTGCTGGCGGGCTGCGGGACCGGCTCGGACTCGGCCGGGACCTCCGGCGACACGCTGGAGGTGGCGGCCGCGTTCTACCCGCTGGAGTACGTCGCCTCGCGGGTGGGCGGCGAGCACGCCGAGGTCACCAACCTGACCCGCCCCGGCGGCGAGCCGCACGACCTGGAGCTCGCCATCAAGGACACCGCCCGGCTCGCCGGCGCCGACCTGGTGGTCTACCTCGAGGACTTCCAGCCGGCCGTGGACGCCGCCGTCGAGGAGAACGCCGAGGGCGCCGTGCTCGAGGCGGGCTCGGCGGTCGACCTGCAGCCGTACGCCGAGCACAGCGACGAGGCCCACGAGGACGAGGGGCACGACGAGGAGGGCCACGACCATGGCGACGAGGACCCGCACTTCTGGCTGGACCCGCTGCGGATGGCCGAGCTCGGCGACGCCGTGGCGGACGAGCTGAGCGAGCTCGACCCCGACCATGCCGACGACTACGCCGCCAACGCGACGGCCCTGCGCACCGACCTCGAGAGGCTCGACGCCGAGTACGAGAAGGGGCTGGCGTCGTGCGAGCGCGACCTGGTCGTGGTCAACCACGACGCGTTCGGCTACCTGAGCCGCTACGGGCTGCACCTGGAGCCGATCGCCGGCCTCTCCCCCGACGCCGAGCCGTCCCCGGCGGACCTGGCCCGCCTGCAGGAGCTGATCCGTGACGAGGGCCTGACCACGGTCTTCTCCGAGAGCCTGGTCAGCCCCAAGACCGCCGAGACGCTGGCCGCCGACGTGGGCGTGCGCGCGGACGTGCTCGACCCGCTCGAGGGTCTCTCGGACCAGACCTCCGGGGAGGACTACCTCTCCCTCATGCGCGCGAACCTGCGCGCCCTGCAGAAGGCGAACGGCTGTTGAGACACGACTCCCCGCCCCAGACTGCCGTCGAGGTCCGCAACGGCTGTGTCGAGATCGCCGGGCGACCGATCCTGCGCGGGATCGACCTGGCGGTGCGACCGGGCGAGTTCGTGGCCCTGATGGGGGCCAACGGGTCCGGGAAGTCGACCCTGGTCCGGGCGATGACCGGGCTGCGTCCGCTGGCCGGGGGCGAGCTGCGGCTCTTCGGCACCCCGATCCGCTCGTTCCGGGACTGGCAGCGCATCGGCTTCGTCCCGCAGCGCCCCGGCGCCGCCAGCGGGGTGCCGACCTCGGTCGCCGAGGTGGTCGCCTCCGGGCGCCTCACCCGGCGCCGTCTGCTGCGCCCGATGAGCGCCGCCGACCGCCGGGCGGTGAGCGACGCGCTCGAGGTCGTCGGTCTCGCCGACCGCGCCCGCGACGGCGTCTCCACCCTCTCCGGCGGCCAGCAGCAGCGGGTGCTGATCGCCCGTGCGCTCGCCGGCGAGCCGGAGCTGTTCTTCCTCGACGAGCCCACCGCGGGCGTCGACCTGCCCAACCAGCAGGCCCTGGCCCGCGCCCTCGAGCTGCTCTCCGGGCGCGGCGCGACGATCGTGCTGGTCGCCCACGAGCTCGGCCCGCTGGCGCCGCTGGTGCACCGCGCCGTGGTGATGCGCGACGGCCGGGTCTCCTACGACGGTCCGCCGCTGAGCGCCGAGGACCTGATGGCCGAGCACGGGCACCACCACGCCGGGGCCGCGCGCCCCGACCACACCCCCCACGTCGGCTCGCCGCTCGATCCGGCCGATCCCGAGGACCACCTCTGATGACCGACCTGCTCTCACTGGCGTTCATGCAACGCGCGCTGGTCGCCGCGCTCTTCACCGGCTTCGCCGCACCGATCGTGGGCATCTACCTGGTCCAGCGCCGACTGGCCCTGATGGGCGACGGGCTGGGACACGTCGCGGTCACCGGCGTCGCCCTCGGCCTGGTCACCGGCACCTCCCCGACCTGGACCGCGGTGGTCGTCGCCATCCTGGGCGCGGCGCTGATCGAGATCATCCGCGAGCGCGGACCGGCCAACGGCGACGTCGCCCTGGCCCTGCTGTTCTACGGCGGCATCGCCGGCGGCGTCCTGCTCGCCGGACTGGGCGGGGAGAGCGCCTCGCGGCTCAACCAGTTCCTGTTCGGCTCGCTGACCTCGCTCAGCGACGGCGACGTCTGGTTCACCGTGGCGCTCTCGCTGGTGGTGGCCGCGCTCGGCGTGGGGCTGCTGCCCCAGCTGTTCGCGGTGGCCCAGGACCAGGAGTTCGCCCGGGTCGCCGGGCTGAACGTGCGCGCCTACAACCTGCTGGTCGCCGTGCTCGGCGCGGTCACCGTGACCGTCGCGATGCGCACCGTCGGCCTGCTGCTGGTCTCCGCGCTGATGGTGGTGCCGGTCGCGACCTCCCAGCAGCTGATGCGCTCCTTCCGGACCACGCTCGCGCTGGCCACCGCGCTCGGGGCGGGCGCCGCCGTCGGCGGGCTGCTGTTCGCGGCGTGGCTCGGGGTCGAGCACGACGCCAGCGTGGCCACCGGCCCGACGATCGTGCTGCTCTCGCTGGCCGGGTTCGCGCTCACCTGGCCGCTGGGCGTCTGGCTGCGTCGGCGCCGACGCCTACGGGTGCCGTTCCCCATCCTCGGGGACGAGGCCGTGCGACCGGCTGAGGCGCATCCCCACGCGCACGGGCCGGGCTGCGGCCACCAGGCCGTCGAGCACGGGGACCACGTCGACTACCTGCACGACGGGCACCGCCACGCACCCCAGGGAGGCCACTATGACGAGCACTGAGCCCTCGCCGAACCCGCCGCGGCCCGCCGTACGGCCCACCCGCCAGCGGCTCGCCGTCATCGAGGCGCTCGAGGCGTGCTCCGACTTCCGCTCGGCCCAGGAGATCCACGACCTGCTCGGGCGCCGCGGCGAGCAGGTCGGCCTGGCCACCGTGTACCGCACGCTGCAGCGACTCGCCGACCACGGCGAGGTGGACATGCTGCGTGCCGCGGACGGGGAGGCCTCCTACCGGCGCTGCTCGGAGAGCCACCACCACCACCTGGTGTGCCGCGCCTGCGGCGCCACCGTGGAGGTGGAGGGCCCGACCGTCGAGCGCTGGGCCGCCTCGGTGGCCGCCCAGCACGGCTTCTCCGCGGTGAGCCACACCCTGGAGATCTTCGGCACCTGCCCGACCTGCCGCGGCTGACCGGCCACGGCCGGACCCGGATTCTCAGCGGTTCGGCTGGGCTCCGCCGTAGCGCCGGTCGCGTCGGGCGTAGGTGTCGATCGCGGCCCAGAGGTGGCGCCGGTCGACGTCGGGCCACAGCACGTCGCTGAACACGAGCTCGGAGTAGGCGGCCTGCCAGAGCATGAAGTTCGAGAGCCGCTGCTCCCCCGAGGTCCGCCAGACCAGGTCGGCGTCGGACTGCTCGGGGACGTAGAGATGGCGGGCGAACATCCGCTCGTCCACCTTCTCCGGGTTGATCCGTCCTGCGGCCACCTCGCGGGCGATGGAGCGTGCCGCGTCGGCGACCTCCGCGCGGCCTCCGTAGTTGACGCACATGGTCAGCGTCAGCACGTCGTTGTCGCGGGTGAGCTCCTCGGCCACCTGCAGCTCGCGCACCACCGACTTCCACAGCCGCGGCGCGCGCCCGGCCCACCGCACCCGCACCCCGAGCTCGTGCATCTCGTCGCGGCGCCGGCGGATCACGTCGCGGTTGAAGCCCATCAGGAAGCGGACCTCGTCGGGCGAGCGCGACCAGTTCTCGGTGGAGAACGCGTAGGCCGACACCGCCTTGACGCCGATCTCGATGGCGCCCTCGACCACGTCGAACAGCGAGCTCTCGCCCTGCTCGTGCCCCGCGGTGCGCGGCAGTCCGCGCTCCTTGGCCCACCGGCCGTTGCCGTCCATCACGATGGCCACGTGCCGGGGCACCAGCTCGGGGGGCACCGACGGGGGACGCTCACCGGAGGGATGGGGGGTCGGAGGACGAACGGCGCGCTTCACAGGCGAAAGACTAGGACCTGCTCGCGCGCCACCTATGCTGTCCCCGGGGCCGCACCCCTCGGCGGTGTGCCTCAGAGGAGGATGCGCCGTGGCCAGCATCGACCAAGAGATCGAGCACCAGCTCTTCATGCTCTTCCGGCGCACGTTCGCCATCCACGTGGTGACGTCCTCGGGGGCCTACGAGCTGGACCGGTCCACCTACGGGATCCTCTGCCTGCTCGCCGACGAGGGCCCCCAGCGCCTGGGCCGGATCGCCTCCGCGTTCAGCCTCGACCCGTCCACGATCACCCGCCAGGTGCAGGCCGTGGTCCGCCTCGGGCTCGCGGAGAAGGCCGTCGACCCGCAGGACCGCCGGGCCAGCATCGTGACGCTGACCGACGAGGGGCGACTCGCGGTGGACAGTGCCCGCGGGCACCGCCGCCAGATGCTCACCACGATCCTGGCCGACTGGTCCACCGAGGACCGCGCCGAGTTCCTGCGCGGCCTGACCCGCTTCAACAACACGATCTCGGAGTGGATCGAGAACGACGCCATCCCCGGGCAGCCCCCGCCGCCCGAGTAGCGGCGCTCAGCGCTCGACGTACTCCAGCGAGCGCAGCCCACGCTCGAGGTGCCACGCGACGTAGGCCGAGACCAGGCCGCTGGCCTCGCGCAGGTGCCGCGGCTCCGCGGCCTCCACCACGTCCCACTCCCCGGCCAGCAGGGCGCCCAGCACCCGGATCGTCTCCGCGGGCGGCGACGCGGACCCGGGCAGCCGGCAGGCCGCGCACAGCACACCCCCGGCGGAGGGGTTGAACCACCGATGCGGCCCGGCCACCCCGCAGCGCACGCAGTGGTCGAAGGACGGCGCGTACCCGGCCACCGACAGCGAGCGCAGCAGGTAGGAGTCCAGCACCTGGTGGGAGCCCCGCTCGCCGGCGGTCAGCGCTCGCAGCCCGCCGACCAGCAGCAGGAACTGCTGCACGGCCGGCTGGCCCTCCTCCACCACCAGCCGGTCGGCGGTCTCGAGCATGGCCGTGCCCGCGGTGTAGCGGTCGTAGTCGAGACCCAGTCCGGCCGAGAAGGGGTTCAGGGTCTCGGCCTGGGTGACGGTGTCGAGGTTGCGGCCCTCGGCGAGCTGCAGGTCGACGTGGGTGAACGGCTCCAGGCGCGAGCCCCAGCGCGACGTAGTGCGACGCACGCCCTTGGCCACCGCCCGCACCCGCCCGCGGTTGCGGGTCAGCAGCGTCAGGATGCGGTCGGCCTCACCCAGCTTGTGGGTGCGCAGGACGATCGCTTCGTCGCGGTAGAGGGGCACCCCCCCATTGTGCCGTGCTCAGGCGCCGGCGCGGCGTCGGCGCGACGTGGCGCTCGACTGGGGCCAGCAGGCGAGCGCGAAGCGGGTCGCCTCCTCGTCGAGGCGGCGCGGGCGCACCCGCCACTCCAGCACGCTGGTGGCCCGCACGAACGTCGCGTGGGGCATCTCGCTGGCCAGCATCGCCGCGTCGGCGGCCGGGTGCAGCGGGTCGGAGGGGTGTCCCACCACCAGGGCCGGCATCCGCAGCGCCCGGCGCTGACGAGAGGAGGGCGCGATCCGGCCGAAGCAGACGCCGTGCACGAGGGCGGCCATCGGCGCCGGTCGCTGGTCGCAGATGTCGAGCCCCACGCCGAGCCAGAACGGCACCAGGCCGCGCGGGATCTGCCGGGTCACCCGCCGTACGGCGCTCACCGAGAGCGGCAGGAACCGGGAGGCGAACAGCAGCGGCACCGCGGTGAGCAGGCCCGCCTCCAGCGCGTTGTCGAGGACCGGCATCTCCGCGATCAGGCCGCGCACCCGCTCCGGGGCCGCGACGGCCACCTCGAGGGCGACGTTCGCCCCCAGCGAGGTGCCGCCGATCACCGCCTCCTCGGCGCCGAGGTGGTCGAGCAGGGACACCACCTGCTCGGCGAAGGCGGTGGTGGAGTAGACCAGTGGGTCCGCCGGGCGGTCCGAGCGCCCGTGCCCGAGCAGGTCCAGGGTGACCACGTGCAGCCCGGCCGCGGCGAGGCTGCGCGCCAGCGGCTGGTGCATCCGGCGCGGCATCAGCTGCCCGGGCAGCAGCACGACCCAGGACCCGCCCGCGCCGTACTCGGTGTACTCCAGCCGGTCACGCTCCCCGCCGCTGCCCACGAAGAACTGCCCGATGCGTTCGGAGACCACGACCATGACGGCAATGTAGTGGCTGAGCGGGCCGCGCGCCTGCGATCCTCGGCCGATGAGCGATGTGGAACTGCGCCGGGTGGGCCCCGAGGACTGGCGGCTGTGGCGTGCCATCCGCCTGCGCGCGCTGGAGGACTCCCCCGACGCGTTCGGCTCGACGCTGGCGCGCGAGCGCGCGTTCACCGAGGCCGAGTGGCGCCAGCGCACCAGCGGGCTCGCGGTGGTGGCGCTGGTCGACGGCGTGCCGGCGGCCCTGGGCGCCGGGATCGGCGAGGCGCCGGAGCCGGTGCAGGTGGTCGCGATGTGGGTCGACCCCGCCCACCGCGGCACGGGCCTGGGCGGGCTGGTGCTCGACGAGATCGTCGCCGGCGCCCGCGCCGAGGGGCGCGGCAGCGAGCTCGACGTCGTGCACAGCAACGCGACCGCGTGGTCGGCGTACCTGTCGCGGGGCTTCGTGCCCACCGGGCAACGGCGTCCGCTGCGCCCCGGGTCGGACCTGGTCGCCGAGCGTCTGGTGCTGCCCCGCGACGAATCGTGTCCGGGTCGTCACTGAAGTCGCCCCGCGACGCGTCTGAGTACACGAGACTGACCCCATGAGCTCCTCGGGACGCGTCCGGCCTGCCCAGCTGGGCGTGCTGGCTTCCGCCGCGGGCATCGTCGTGACGGCGGTGCTCGCGGTCGCGTTCACCCCCGGCGACACCTACGTCGCGCACTGGTGGCCGGCGGCCGGCATCGCGATGGCCCTGGTCGCACTCGGCCCGCGCTCGTGGTGGCCCGGGCTGGGTGTGCTCGTCGCCGTCTGCTCCGCGGCCGGGAACCACCTGGGCGGGGTGCCGCTGGGCCTGGCCGCTGCCTTCGGCGTGGTCAACGCGTGCGCCGCCGTCACCGCGGGGCTGTGCCTGCGCCGTGGCCCGGGGCCGCAGCTGCGCACGCTCGAGGACTTCGTGCGCCTGGTGGGCGCGGTGCTGGCCGGGGCCGGGGTCAGCGGCCTGGGCTTCGCGGGGATCGTCGCGCTGACCGGCTCGGACCCGTACGCGCGCGCGTTCCTCACCGTGGCCGCCGCCAACGCTGCGGCGGACCTGGTGATCGTCCCCCTGGTGCTGACCTGGCGGCGCTCGGCTGCGCCGTACCGGCGCCAGGAGCTGCTGGTGCAGTGCCTCGCGCTGGCCGTCGTGCTGACGGTGGCGTTCTCCCCCGCCCAGACGCTGTCCCTGGCCTTCCTGCCGCTGCCGCTGCTGATCTGGGCGGGCCTGCGGATGGGGGCCCGGGTGACGAGCCTGCAGCTGGTGGCGCTGTGCGTCATCGTCACGCTCACCGCGGCCCAGCGCAGCGGACCGTTCGCCCACGGCCTGGGCGACGTCGCCCTACCGGCGCAGACGATCAACGCGCTCGTCCAGGCCTACCTGGTCTGTGCCGCCCTGATGGCGCTCCCGCTGGCGCTCACCGTCGAGCAGCGTCGCGAGCTGCTGGCCGAGGTCTCCGCCCGGGAGCGGCTCTTCCGCCGCAGCTTCACCGACTCGATGGTGGGCATGGCGCTGCTGCGCCAGACCCCGCGAGGGCTGGAGATCACCGACATCAACGCGGTGGCGACCCAGATGCTCGGCACGGAACGTGACGCGCTGATCGGACGACCGCTCGGCCGGGTGGTGGAGACCTCGGCCACGACCTCCGAGATCCTCGCCGGGGTCGGCGCCGAGTGCTGCTGGCGCGGCGAGGTACGACTGCCCGGTCGCCGCGACACCCTGCTGGAGATCGCGGTCTCCTCCCTGGGCGACTCCGCGGGCGAGCCGGCGTTCTCCGCTCAGATCGTCGACCTCACCCCCGAGCACCAGGCCCGCGAGCACCTGCGCGCCGAGCGCGAGCTGATCCGCGCCACCGTGGAGACCACGGCCTGCATGATCCTGCTCGTCGACCTGCAGGGCACGGTGCTGCGCAGCAATCCCGCCGCCACCCGGCTCACCGGCTTCACCTCCGAGCAGCTCGAGGGCCGCCCGGTCTGGGAGTGCATCGTGCCGCCCGCCGAGCGCGCGCACGTGCAGGGCCTCTTCTCCCCGCTGGACGTGCGCGAGTTCCCGCGCGCCCAGGAGACCGACACCCACTGCGCCGACGGCGGGCGGCGTCGGGTGGTGTGGAGCAACGACTGCGTCCACGACGACGACGGGGCGCCGCTCTACCTGGTGATGACCGGTCTGGACGTCACCGAGGAGCGCAGCAGCACCAGCCTGATGACCCACCTGATCCAGGCCGACAACACCACGGCGCTGATCGGGGTGGACAACCACGGCCTGATCACCGTGTTCAACACCGGCGCCCGGCACCTGCTGGGCTATCCGGCCCAGGAGATGGTGGGACGGCGCTTCACCGAGATCCTGGCCGCCTCGCACACCAGGTCGTGGCCGCGCGAGGCCGACGGCACCGTCGCCTTCGCGCCCCTGGTCGCCGAGCTGCGCCACACCGGGACGCCCCAGCTCGGGGACTGTGCGTGGACCACGAGCACCGGGCGCGAGATCACCGTCTCGATGACGCTGAGCATCGTCAAGGACGCCTCCGAGCAGGGCATCGGCTTCCTGTGCGTGGCCCGCGACGTCACCGAGAAGCGGCGCGGCCAGGAGATGCTGGTGACCGCGCTCGAGAAGGAGCGCCACGCCGTGGAGCGGCTGCGTCAGCTCGACAACGCCAAGAACGACATCGTCTCCACCGTCAGCCACGAGCTCCGCACCCCGGTGACCAGCATCGTCGGCTACACCGAGATGCTGCAGGACGGCTCGATCGTGGACGCCCTCCCCGAGCAGGTCCCCTTCCTCGCCGCCATCGAGCGCAACGGCACCAGGCTGATCGCGCTGGCCAACGACCTGCTGATGCTGTCCGGCCTGGAGTCCGGTACGGCGACCTGGCAGCGCGAGCGGGTCGACCTGGCCGAGGTGGTGCACCGTGCCCGGGTGGCGCTGGACCCGCTGCTGGCCGGGCGCAAGCTGGAGGTCGTCTTCGAGATGGCCGAGCAGGAGGTCCCCGTGGACGGGGACCCGGCCCACCTCGAGCGGGTCGCGTTCAACCTGCTCAACAACGCCGTGAAGTTCACCGAGGACGAGGGCCTGATCCGCTGTCGCGTGGAGCGCGACGGGGCCAGCGCGGTCCTGGTCGTCTCCGACAGCGGCATCGGCATCCCGGTGGAGGAGCAGGCGGGCCTGTTCCAGAAGTTCTTCCGCTCCTCCACCGCCCAGGCGCGGGCCATCCAGGGCACCGGGCTGGGGCTGTCGATCATCGCCTCCATCGTGGAGGCGCACGGCGGGGTCATCGACGTGGAGTCCGCGCACCTGGCGGGCACCACGTTCACCGTGACCCTGCCGCTCACCACGTCCCACGCCGGCTGAGCCGGCCGGGCCCGGCGAGGGCCCGGCCGGCCCTCAGGCGCGGTTGACCGCGGAGATGACCGCCTTCAGCGACGCGGTGACGATGTTGGCGTCGATGCCCACGCCCCACAGCACCTTCTCACCGACGGCGCACTCGACGTACGCCGCGGCGAGGGCGTCCCCGCCCGCCGACAGCGCGTGCTCGTGGTAATCCAGGACCCGGACGTCGCCGCGGTGCTCGTAGGCGGGGTTGCCGGCGGCGTGCTCGTCGGCGACGAGCCCGTTGAGGGCCTGGACGAACGCGGCGATCGGGCCGTTGCCGGTGCCGGAGAGCAGACGCGCCTCGCCGTCCACGTAGACGTTGACCTCGAGCGCGTCCTTCTCACCGGCGGCCGAGGAGGTGTGCACGGAGTTGAGCTGCAGCGGGGCGGTGCGCTCCAGGTACTCGGCACGGAACACGTCCCAGATCGCCTCGGGCGGCATCTCGCCGCCCTCGGAGTCGGTGTGCTCCTGGATCACCCGGCTGAACTCGATCTGCGCGCGGCGCGGCAGGTCCAGCTTGTGCTCGGCCTTGAGGATGTAGGCGACGCCGCCCTTGCCGGACTGGCTGTTGACCCGGATCACCGCCTCGTAGGAGCGGCCCACGTCCTTGGGGTCGATCGGCAGGTAGGGGGCCTCCCAGGCGATCTCGGAGACCGGCTTGCCGGCCTGCGCCGCCTGGCGCTCGAGGTCCTCCAGGCCCTTCTTGATCGCGTCCTGGTGGGAGCCGGAGAACGCGGTGTAGACCAGGTCGCCGGCGTAGGGGTGACGCGGGTGCACCGGCAGCTGGGTGCAGTACTCGACCGTGCGGCGCACCTCGTCGATGTCGCTGAAGTCGATCTGCGGGTCGATGCCCTGGCTGAACAGGTTCATCCCCAGCGTCACCAGGCAGACGTTGCCGGTCCGCTCGCCGTGCCCGAACAGGCACCCCTCGACCCGGTCGGCGCCGGCCATCAGGCCCAGCTCGGTGGCCGCGACGGCCGTGCCGCGGTCGTTGTGCGGGTGCAGGCTGATCGCGCTGTGCTCGCGGCGGGTCAGCCCGCGCGAGAAGTACTCGATCTGGTCGGCGTAGGTGTTCGGCGTCGACATCTCGACGGTCGCCGGCAGGTTGAGGATGATCTCGCGGCCCGCCTCGGGCTGCCAGACGTCGGAGACGGCCTCGCAGACCTCGAGGGCGAAGTCGGTCTCGGACTGGGTGAAGATCTCCGGCGAGTACTGGTAGCCGAACTCGGAGAACGCGGCGCCCAGGCTCTGCTCGGCGTACTTCAGCACCAGCTCGGTGCCGCGCGTGGCGATGGTGCGGCACTCGGCCTCGGTGACCCCGAAGACGACGCGGCGAAACAGCGGAGCGGTCGCGTTGTAGAGGTGCAGCGTGGCCCGCTCGGCGCCGACCAGCGACGCGACGGTGCGCTCGATGAGGTCCTCACGGGCCTGGGTCAGCACCGAGATCCGCACGTCGTCGGGGATCCGGTCCTGCTCGACCAGCTGACGCACGAAGTCGAAGTCCGTCTGGCTGGCGCTGGGGAAGCCGACCTCGATCTCCTTGTAGCCCATCTTCACGAGCAGGTCGAACATCTTCAGCTTGCGCGCCGGCGTCATCGGGTCGATCAGCGCCTGGTTGCCGTCGCGCAGATCGGTGGAGAGCCAGCGCGGGGCAGCGGTGATCTTCTTCGCCGGCCAGGTCCGGTCCGGTACGTCGACCGGCACGAACGGGCGGTAGCGTGCCACCGGCATCCCGCTGGGCTGCTGCTGGTTGCTGGCGTTGCTCAGGTGGTTCATGGGTGTCCTCGCTGGTGGCTGACCGGTAGGACCACGGTCAGGGTTTTCGGGGGGCGCCGGCAGGCACACACACTCCGCAGCGAGGAGGTCCGGCTGGTCAGACCTCGCTGCGGCAGCGAAGGAGAAGGCGTCGCATGATCATGACGAAGACCACCTTAACGCATAGGTCGGGTCGGTCCCGGGCAATGTCGCCCCCATGGATCCGATGAGCAGCCCGACCGACCCCTGGGGCATCCAGCAGGACTGGATCGACGCCGACGGGCGTCCCCAGCGCCTGCCGGACGAGACCGTCGAGCTGCTGCGCGGCGCGCTCGGCCTACCCCCCGAGGGCCACCGACACCGCATCCCGCTGGTCACCCGGCCGGGGCGCGCCACCGGCCTGGGCACCGTCGAGGTCACCTGCGAGGACGGCAGCGTCCGCACGGTGGGCGACACCCTGCCCGAGGACTTCCCGCTGGGCTACCACCGGATCACCGGCGCCGAGGACGCGCACGCCGTCGGTCGCCGGCTGATCGTCTCCCCGGGACGCTGCTGGCTTCCCGCGCACCAGGAGTGGGGCTGGGCGGTGCAGCTCTACGGCGCCCGCTCGCACGACAGCTGGGGCATCGGGGACCTCGCCGACCTGGGGCGGCTGCGCAGCTGGACCGAGAGCCTGGGTGGCGGCTTCCTGCTGATCAACCCGCTGCACGCGGTCGCGCCGGTCTCGCCGCAGGAGGCCAGCCCCTACCTGCCGGCCACCCGTCGCTTCCGCAACCCGATCTACCTGCGCGTGGAGGACGTGCCCGGCTACGACGCCGCGCTGGCGGCCGCCTACGAGGAGCGGCGCCGCCTGCTCAACGCCGGCGAGCTGATCGACCGCGACGCCGTCTGGGCACTCAAGGGCGAGGCGCTGCGTGCGGCGTACGACGCGGCGCCGGCGGACCCGGAGCTGACGACGTGGCGCGAGCAGCAGGGCGAGGGGCTGCTCACCTTCGCCACCTGGGTGGTGCTCGTCGCCGAGCACGGCCCGGACTGGCGGACCTGGCCCGAGGGGCTGCGCCGCCCCGACAGCGCCGAGGTCGGTGCCTTCCGCTGCGCGCACGCCGACGAGATCGACTTCCAGGCGTGGCTGCAGTGGCAGCTCGACGTGCAGCTGCGCCACGCCACCGGCGCCACCACGGTGATCCAGGACCTGCCGATCGGGGTCTCCGGCGCCGGCTCGGACGCCTGGGCCTGGCAGGACGTGCTGGCCGACGCGATGACCGTGGGCGCTCCGCCGGACATGCTCAACTCGACCGGCCAGGACTGGGGCTCCCCGCCGCTGGTGCCCTGGCAGCTCCAGGCCGCGCAGTACCAGCCGTTCATCGACGCGGTCCGCGGCACGATCGCCGGGGCCGGCGGCCTGCGCATCGACCACGTGATGGGGCTCTTCCGGCTCTGGTGGATCCCGCAGGGACACGGGGCCCGAGAGGGCGGCTACGTCCGCTACCCCGCCGAGGACCTGCTCGACATCGTCGCGCTGGAGTCGCACCGCGCCCAGGCGATCGTGGTCGGCGAGGACCTCGGGGTCGTCGAGCCGGGCGTGCGCGAGACCCTCACCGAGCGCAACATCCTCTCCTACAAGGTGCTCTGGTTCGAGGACCAGGAGCCGCAGGACTGGCCGGTGTGCGCGCTGGGGGCGGTGACCACCCACGACCTGCCGACGGTCGCCGGGCTGTGGACCGGCTCGGACGCCGAGGACGCCCTGGCGAGCAGCACGATGACCCACGAGGACGTGCACTCGGGCCGGCGCGAGCTGCTCGGCCGGCTGCGCCGCCACGGCCTCGACGAGCAGGCGAGCGTCGCCGAGGCGGTGGACGCCGCCTACGACCAGCTGGGCCGCTCGCCGAGCCTGCTGCTCTCGGTGGCCCTGGAGGACGCGGTGCTCGAGGAGCGCCGGCCCAACGTGCCGGGCACCGTGCAGCGCGCCAACTGGCGGGTCCCGCTGCCGCTGTCGGTGGAGGAGCTGACCGGCTCCGAGGACGCGCTGCGCCTGGCCCGCCGCGTGGACGAGGCGGTCCGCGCCCGCCGGCGGGGCTGAGCCGGTGCCGCGCCTGCTGGTCGTCCACCACTCCCCCACCCCGGGGGTGCGGGCGCTGAGCGACGCGGTGCTCGCCGGCACCCGCGACGACGCCCTGGAGGGCGTGGAGGTCGTGGTCCGCGAGGCGCTGGTCGCCCGCGCCGCGGACGTGCTGGCCGCGGACGCCGTGCTGCTCGGCACCACCGCCAACTTCGGCTACATGTCCGGCGCGCTGAAGCACTTCTTCGACACCATCTTCCTCGAGGCCGGCGGAGCCCTCAGCGACGACGGGTCCGGCGACTCCGGCGCGGCGGGTGGGGCGGCTGCGAGGAAGCCGTTCGGGCTCTGGGTGCACGGGCGCTACGACACCACCGGGGCGGTGCGTTCGGTGCTCTCCATCGTCGGCGCCCTGCCCTGGCGCCAGGGCGCGGAGGTGCTCGAGGTGCTCGGCGAGGTGGGCAGCGCGGAGCGCGAGGCCGGCTACGAGCTGGGCGGCACCCTCGCGGCGCTGACACTGGACTGATCGCGAACGGTAGGATCGCCACACGCGGCTCCGGCGGAGTCGTCCACACCACCGACTGCACGCACGACGATCTGGGAGGGCCGCGATCCTGTCGCTCGCTCGGCGCCCCGGCGCCCGCCCTCGGCACTCGCTGACCGCACTCGCGGCGATCGCCGCGCTCCTCCTGGCCGGCTGCTCCAGCAGCGACCAGGGGGGCGACGTCGACCCCGAGCAGGTCGACGCCGTCGAGGCACCCGAGCTGGGTGCCTGCCGGATGCTGACCCCCGACGACGTCGCCCAGGCCAGCAACGCCACCCGCAGCATCCCGTGCACCGAGCCGCACACCGCGGAGACCTACGCGGTCGGCACCCTGCCCGAGGAGTACGACGAGGCCGACTACGCCGACGAGGAGCTCGGCCGCTTCGCCTACCGCACCTGCAGCGCCGCCTTCACGAAGTTCCTCGGCACCGAGGAGAGCACGGTGATGCGCTCGGTCGTCAGCTGGGCCTGGTTCCGCCCCTCCGAGCAGGCCTGGGAGGACGGCGCGCGCTGGTACCGCTGCGACATCGTCGGCGGGGGCGAGCAGAGCAAGGAGTACGTCGAGCTGCCGGAGACCGCCAAGGCGCTGCTGCGCGGCCAGGACCCCGACGACAAGTGGATGGTGTGCGCCGAGGGGCCCACGGTGGCCGGCTCGGTCAAGGTGCCCTGCTCCGAGCCGCACGACTGGCGCGCCGTGAGCACCGTCAAGCCCGGGGACGACGACGAGCCCTACCCTGGCGACCGGATCGTGCAGGTGCGCACCCGCGACTTCTGCTCGGAGTCCGTCCTGGCCTACGTCAACTACGCCTCGGACTACGACTTCGGCTTCACCTGGTTCGGCAAGGGCGAGTGGGAGGCCGGGAACCGCCGCTCGATCTGCTGGGCGAGGACCAGCAAGTGAGCGGCCGCGCCCGGCCGCTGTCCCGCTGGTCCGCGGCCGTCCCCGCGCTGGCGCTGGCCGCCGCGCTGCTCACCGGCTGCACCGGTGACGACGACGCCCCGCAGTCGCGACCCTCGTCGACGCCGAGCGCGACGCCGACGCCCGCGCAGCCGGCCCCGGTGCCGGCGCGCGGCGCCTGCACGCAGCTGGACTACGAGGAGGCGATCTCGCCGACCTCGAGCACCGCCCCGTCGTCGTGCAAGCAGCGGCACACCGCGCAGACGGTCTATGTGGGCCGCCTCGACACCGTGGTGGACGGGCACCTGCTCGCCGTCGACGCCGCGCGGGTGCGTCACCAGGCCGCCGCCGTCTGCCCGCGCCGGGTCAAGAGCTTCCTCGGCGGCTCGACCGAGCAGCTGCGGCTCAGCGTGCTGCGCGCGGTCTGGTTCGCCCCCACCGTGGCGCAGTCCGACGCCGGCCAGGACTGGTACCGCTGCGACGTGATCGCGGTGGCCGGCGAGCGCCGGCTGGCCCCGCTCACCGGACGGCTGAAGGGCGTGCTCACGCGCCCCGCGGGACGCGCCCGCTGGGGGATCTGCGGCACCGCCGAGCCGGGCACCGCAGGCTTCGAGCGCGTGGTCTGCACGGCGCGGCACTCCTGGCGCGCGATCGCCACCATCGACCTGCCCGGGCGCGCCTACCCCGGCGGCGCGAAGGCGCGTGCCGCCGGGCAGGCCGCCTGCGAGGAGGCCGCCGGCGACGTGGCCGACGACCCGCTCAGCTACCGCTGGGGCTACGAGTGGCCGACCGCCGCCCAGTGGAAGGCCGGCCAGCACTACGCCGTGTGCTGGGCCCCGGACTGAGGCACGACGCCCCGCTCGCGAGGTCGCGGCGCCGCCGGGCTAGAAGCCCAGCCGGCGCAGCTGACGGGGGTCGCGCTGCCAGTCCTTGGCGATCTTGACGCGCAGGTCGAGGTAGACCGGGGTGCCGAGCAGCGCCTCGATCTGGTGCCGCGCGGCGGTGCCCACCTCGCGCAGCCGGGCCCCCTTGTGGCCGATCATGATCCCCTTCTGGGAGTCGCGCTCCACGAAGAGGTTGGCGTGGATGTCCAGCAGCGGCTTGTCGTCGGGACGGCCCTCGCGCAGGCCCATCTCCTCGACCACCACCGCGATCGAGTGCGGCAGCTCGTCGCGCACCCCCTCCAGGGAGGCCTCGCGGATCAGCTCCGCCACGATCGCCTCCTCCGGGGCGTCGCTGAGATCGCCGTCCGGGTAGAGCTGGGGCCCCTCGGGCAGCAGGCCGACCAGCAGGTCCTCCAGCAGCCGCACCTGGTCGCCGGCGACCGCGGAGACGGGCACGATCTCGGCCCACTCGGTGCCGGTCTCGGCGCCGAGGCGCTGGATGTCGAGCAGGTGGTTGGCGATCTGCTCGGGGGTGGCCAGGTCAGTCTTGGTCGCGATCGCGACCTTGATCGTGCGCTTGATCTTGCCCATCTCGTTGACGATGAACCGGTCGCCGGGGCCGATCCTCTCGTTGGCCGGGAAGCAGACCGCCACCACGTCGACCTCGGCCAGCGTGGTCTTGACCAGGTCGTTGAGCCGCTCGCCGAGCAGCGTGCGCGGCCGGTGCAGCCCGGGGGTGTCCACCAGGATCAGCTGCGCGTCCGGGCGGTGCACGATGCCGCGCACGACGGTGCGGGTGGTCTGCGGCTTGGAGCTGGTGATCACCACCTTGCTGCCCACCAGCGCGTTGGTCAGCGTGGACTTCCCCGCGTTCGGTCTGCCCACGAACGAGGCGAACCCGCTCTTGTGCGCGTTCTCGGGCTCGGTCATGGTCGTGCCTCTCCGTCACGGGCGGCGTCGTAGTCCGCCCAGATCTCTGCGTCGCTCTTGCCGGCGGCCTTGCCGGCCCGGTGGATCGGGCCCGGGTCCACCGCCCGGGGCTGGCGCTGGTGTCCCCCGCCGCGCCAGTAGCCCATCACGTCGTACGCCGTGGACGGCAGCCGCCGCACCCGCATCAGGTGCTTGCGGATCGCCCGCATCTGGGCGGACTCCCCGGCCATCCAGAAGTATCCCTCGCCCGCGGGCCAGTCGATCCCCTCGACGACCGCGGCCAGCGCGCTCTCGGCCTCGGCGGGCGGCCTGAGCCAGGTCACGTCGAGCCCGGCGGGCAGGTAGCCGGCCAGGTCGTCGGGCACCTCGGCCCAGATCCGCAGGTCCACGTCGGCGCGCACGCTCTCGCTGATCCGGGCCATCGCCGGCAGGGCGGTGAGGTCGCCGACCAGCAGCAGCCAGCGCGCGTTCTCGGGCATCGCGAACGAGCCTCTGGCCTCGGTCACCGTCACCGTCTCGCCCACGCACTCGCCGCGCGCCCACTCGGTGACCAGGCCGGTGTCATGGACGACCACGTCGAGGACCATCTCGGCCCCGTCCCAGCTGCGCACCGTGTAGTAGCGGCTCTGGAACTGACCGGGCACGATCAGCCCGACCCACTCGTCGGGGGTCTGGGTGCTGCGGAAGGACGCCAGCCCGGGTCCGCCCAGGACGAGGCGGACCAGGTGCTCGGAGAGCTGCACGCGCCGCAGCACCTGTGCGTCGTACGTCAGGGCTCGGGTGCTCACCGGCCAAGGTTAGGGCGTGGCGCACCCCCGGGCCCAACCCGGCCCGGCCGCTACCAGGTCGGGCGCAGGCCGAAGCCGGAGCGGCCCTGTTCGTCGGTGCGGGTGGCGAGCACCTGGTGCAGCTGGATCTGGTTGCGCTCGAAGCCGATCCTCGAGCCGGTCAGGTAGACGCCCCAGGCCCGTGCCGTGCCCTCGCCCACCTCCGCGACGCACTCGTCCCAGTGCGCCACGAGGTTGCGCGACCAGCCGGCCAGCGTGAGCGCGTAGTGCTCACGCAGGTTCTCCGCGTGCTGCACCTCGAGCCCGGCGTTCTGAGCCTCGGTGATGATCCGCCCGGAGCCGGTCAGCTCCCCGTCGGGGAAGATGTAGCGGTCGATGAACGCGCCGGTCGGCTGGGGCCGGTTGTGCGCGCGGGTGATGCAGTGGTTGAGCAGCCGCCCCTGCGGGCGCAGCCGGTCGCGCAGGAAGGCGAAGTAGGCCGGGTAGTTGCGCACCCCGATGTGCTCGGTCAGCCCGATCGAGCTGACCGCGTCGAACCCCGACTCCACCACCTCGCGGTAGTCCAGGTGGCGCACCTCGGCCAGGTCGGCGAGCCCGGCCCGGTCGATGGCCTCCTTCGCCCAGGTGGCCTGCTGCCGCGACAGCGTCACGCCCAGCGCCCGGACGCCGTACTCGCGGGCGGCGTGCAGGACCATCCCGCCCCAGCCGCAGCCCACGTCGAGCAGCCGCTGGCCGGGGCGCAGGTCGAGCTTGCGTGCGACCAGGTCGTGCTTCTCGCGCTGGGCGTCCTCCAGGGTGACGTCCGCGGTCGGGTACAGCGCGCAGGTGTAGGTCATCGACGGCCCGAGCACCAGCTCGTAGAACCGGTTGGAGACGTCGTAGTGGTGGCCGATCGCGTCCGCGTCGCGGGCGCGCGGGTGGCGCACTCCCTCGACCACGCGACGCCAGCGGGGCAGGTGCTCCTGGGGCGGGGGCGGCAGCGGGCGCAGGTGCTGCAGCCCCAGCCCGCGCAGCACCCGCAGCGCCTCGGCCGGTGTCGGCCGGCGCAGGCGCTCGGTGCTCAGCAGCCGTTGCAGCGCCTCGTAGGGATCCCCCGGATGCACGCCGCGCAGCTCGAGGTCCCCGCTCACGTAGGCACGGGTCAGGCCGAGGTCCCCGGGGGCGGTGAGCAGGTAGGACAGGCCGCGCTCGTTGCGCAGGTGCATGGCCACCGGCGCGTCGGCCGGGCCGGCGCTGCTGCCGTCGTAGGCGGTGAAGCGGACATTCAGGCTCTCGGGCATCAGGGTGCCGAATGCCTCGCCGATGCTCAGGTCCTCGGATGTGCTCATCTGCTTCTCACCGCCTTGTCGAAGAGGGTCGTCAGCCGGTCGTCGGGGTCGTAGCGGCCCTTCACCGCAGCCAGCCGCTCACCGTGGTAGAGCCGGTCGAAGGTGGCGGGGTCGTAGAACGCCTCGGAGTAGAGCGACTTGTGCCCGCCGAGCTCGTGCACGCGGGCCTCGATGGCCCGGTTCAAAGGCGCCTGCGGGGCGTCCTCGCCGACCGGGACGGTGCCCCAGAACCCGACGTTGACGTAGGTCGTCGCAGGCTCGAGCGGGTACGACGACCAGCTGCGGGCGGTGCCGGGCCCGCCGGGCTCGCGCAGCCGCAGCGGGCACAGCCAGACCGGGCGCATCGAGACCTCGGCGTCGAACCACTCCAGGAACTCCGCCAGCCGGTCCAGCGGCACCTCGACGTCCTGGACCACGCGCTCGCGCCGGGGCCGGCCCGCGCGCCGGTCCAGCCGGTCCACGACCCCCAGCCGGCGGTCCAGCCCGACCAGCCGGTGGTAGACCTCCGAGCGGCGCCAGCGCCGGGGCCAGACCCGGCGCACCCGGGGGTCGTGCAGCCCGAACGCCCCCGAGCACCAGAACCAGTCGGTGTCCCAGCGCCACAGGTAGTCGTGCATGGTGAGCAGGTCCCGCTCGCGCTCGCGGATCGAGCGGTAGTAGATCTGCTGGCCGGTGTAGTCGCTGGGCGGTGTGCGACCCGGCTCGTGGGTCCAGGTCGCCAGGGTCAGGTAGAGCTCCTCGGGCGAGAAGGCGGTGCCGTCGAGGGCGTCCACCGGCTGCGCGTGCCAGGCGCGGGTGGCGACGATCTCCTCGAGCGCCTCGGCGAGCTGCTTGGCGTCGTCGAAGCGGACGTGGCGCAGCGCGACGTAGGAGGCGACGGGCTCCAGCTCGATGGCCAGCCGGACGGCGTAGCCGAGCGAGCCGTAGGAGTTGGGGAAGGCGTCGAAGAGGTCGGCGTGCTCACCGTCGGGGCGCGCGGTGACGACCTCGCCGGCGCCGGTGAGCACGTCCATCTCCCGCACCGACTCGTGCGGCAGCCCGTTGCGGAAGCTGGTGGACTCGATGCCCAGCCCGGTGACCGCCCCGCCGAGGGTGATCGTGCGCAGCTGCGGCACGACGAGCGGGATCAGGCCGTGCCGCAGGGTGAGCGCGGTCAGGTCCTCGTAGGTGCACATCCCCTGCACCTGCGCGACCCGAGCCTCGGCGTCGACCTCGATCACCGCGCCGAGCCCGCTCACGTCCAGGCCGGTGCCGGCCGCGGCCCGGGGCCGGAACAGGTTGGAGGTCCGCTTGGCGAGCCGGACGGGTGCGCCCGGCGGCAGCGCGTCGTACGACTCCAGGAGTCGTGCGACCGCGGCACGGTGGCTCTCCCACCCGATTGCGGAGCTCACCTCTGGCACAGTAGCGAGCCCGGGTCGTCCGCGCATCACCTCATCGCGGGCCGATTCCGCCGCCGGGGGCCGCGCTGAGGGCGCCCCTCAGGAGCGGTACGTCGCCGCCAGGGCGCCGCGGGGGTCCCCGAGGTGGAGCGGGATCCCGGGGCCGGCCAGGTCGGCGAGCGCGGCGAGGTCGGGCGAGGTCGGCTCGGTCGCCTCGCCCAGCAGCACGGCCGCCTCCAGGCCACGGGCACCGGAGGCGACGGCCATCGCGACGCACACCTGCAGCGCCGACAGCTGCAGCGAGGGCAGGTCCACGGTGGCCGCGGCGTAGGTGCGCCCGTCGGCGTCGCGGACCGCGGCGCCCTCCGCCGCCCGCACCCGGGCGCGGGTGGTCCGGGCCAGGGTGACCAGCTTCTGGTCCTCGGCGGCGAGCGGCTGCGGCGGGGTCTCAGGCATGCGCGTCAGGGTAGTGCTCGAGCGTCGCGGACCGCTCCTCGGCGGTCTCCGGCTCCTCGGCCACCGGGCTGATCAGCACCGTCGAGATCCGGTTGCGGCGCCCGGTCGGCGCCTCGGCCTCGAAGCGCAGCCCGTGCACCACGACGCTGGACCCCGGGATCGGCACCCGGCCCAGGTGCTTGGCCATCAGGCCGCCCACGCTGTCGACGTCCTCGTCCTCCACGTCGATGCCGAAGAGCTCGTCGAGGTCGCCGATCGGGTAGCGCGAGGAGACCCGGGTCAGGCCCGAGGGCAGCGTCTCCACCTCGATCCCGGCCTCGTCGTACTCGTCGGTGATCTCGCCGACGATCTCCTCGAGGATGTCCTCGATCGTGATCAGCCCCGCGGTCCCGCCGTACTCGTCCACGACCACGGCGATGTGCTGGCGGCGCGCCTGCATCTCCGAGAGCAGCTCGTCGACCGGCTTGGAGTCCGGCACGAAGTGCGCCGGGCGCATCCGGGTCTCGATCCGCTCGGCGATGTCGATGCCCGGCTCCTCGAACTCCCGCTGCGCGACGTCCTTGAGATAGGCGAAGCCGACGATCTCGTCGAGGTTCTCCCCCACCACCGGCAGCCGGGAGAACCCGCTGCGCAGGAACAGGCTCATCGTCTGGCGCAGGTTCTTGTAGCGCTCGATGTAGACCACGTCGGTGCGCGGCACCATCACCTCGCGCGCGGAGGTGTCCCCGAGCTCGAAGACGGAGTGGATCATCTTGCGCTCGCCGGACTCGATCACCGCGGAGGCCTCGGCGAGGTCGACCAGCTCGCGCAGCTCGGTCTCGGTGGAGAACGGGCCCTCGCGGAACCCCTTGCCGGGGGTGATCGCGTTGCCGAGCAGGATCAGCAGGCGCGGCAGCGGCCCCAGCACCGTGGTGACCACGCTCAGCGGCAGCGCCGAGAGCAGCGCGATCCGCTCCGCGTGCTGGCGGCCCAGGGTGCGCGGCGCGACGCCGATCACCACGAACGAGACGACCAGCATCGAACCGGTGGCGACCAGCACGGCCGGCCACCAGGCCCCGTCGAAGGCGTCGTGGACCTGCAGCGCGACCAGCACGATCGCGGAGGTCTCGCACAGCAGCCGCAGCAGCAGCGCGGTGTTGAGGTAGCGCGGCGGGTCGTCGAGCAGCGTCAGCAGCCGCTTGGCGCCCGGGCGTCCCTCGGCCACGAGCTGCTCGGCGCGGGCGTGGGAGAAGGCGCCCACCGCGGCGTCGGCCGCGGAGAACAGCCCGGCGAGAAGCACCAGCGCGGACGCCGAGAGCACCAGCCAGACGTCGGAGGGGATCATCGGCGGCTCGTCAGGATCGGGCGCGCCACGCGGCGAGCAGCTCGTCCTGCAGCCCGAACATCTCCTTGTGCTCCTCCGGCTCGGCGTGGTCGTAGCCGAGGAGGTGCAGGATCCCGTGCACGGTGAGCAGCTCGAGCTCGGCGAGCGTGCCGTGCCCGGCCGTCTCGCCCTGGCGCGCGGCGACGTCGGGGCACAGCACCAGGTCGCCCAGCACCCCCTCCTCGGGCTCCTCGTTGACCAGGCCGGGGCGCAGCTCGTCCATCGGGAAGGCGAGCACGTCGGTGGGCCCCTCCTTCTCCATCCACTGCGCGTTGAGCTGGGCGATGGTGGGCTCGTCGACCGCCTTGATGCACAGCTCGGCCATCGGGTGCACCCGCATCCGGTCCATCACGAAGCGCGCGAGCGCGGAGAGGTGGGCGACGTCCAGGCCGTGACCCGACTCGTCGAGGATCTCGATGCTCACCGCCGGCCCTCCTTCAGCTCGCCGCGGGCGTCGGCCTCGTCGTAGGCCGCCACGATCCGCCCGACCAGGCGGTGGCGTACGACGTCGGAGCTGGTGAGCCGGTTGAAGACGATGTCGTCGACGTCGCCGAGGATGCCCTCGATGACGCGCAGCCCGGACTTCACGCCGCCCGGCAGGTCCACCTGGGTGACGTCGCCGGTGACCACGATCTTGGAGCCGAAGCCCAGCCGGGTGAGGAACATCTTCATCTGCTCGGGCGAGGTGTTCTGCGCCTCGTCGAGGATGATGAACGCGTCGTTGAGGGTGCGCCCGCGCATGTACGCCAGCGGCGCCACCTCGATGGTGCCGGCGGCGAGCAGCTTGGGGATCGTCTCGGGGTCGATCATGTCGTGCAGCGCGTCGTAGAGCGGGCGCAGGTAGGGGTCGATCTTCTCGCTGAGGGTGCCGGGCAGGAACCCGAGCCGCTCGCCGGCCTCGACCGCCGGGCGGGTCAGGATGATCCGGGTGACCTGCTTGGCCTGCAGCGCCTGGACCGCCTTGGCCATCGCCAGGTAGGTCTTGCCGGTGCCGGCCGGGCCGATGCCGAAGGTGATGGTGTGCTTGTCGATGGAGTCGACGTAGCGCTTCTGGTTCAGCGTCTTGGGCCGGATCGTGCGCCCGCGGTTGGAGAGGATGTTGAGGCTCAGCACGTCGGCGGGCCGCTCGGTGGTCTCGGCGCGCAGCATGTCGATCGCTCGCTCGACGGTCTCGGGGGTGATCCCCTGACCGGTGCGGATGATCGTCACCACCTCGTCGAGGAGCCGCTCGGCGAGCGCGACCTCGCCGGGCTCGCCCTCCAGGGTGATCTGGTTGCCGCGCACGTGGATGTCGGCGGCGAAGGCCTTCTCGACCAGGCCCAGGTGCTCGTCGCCGGGCCCGAGCAGGCTCACCATGTTGATGCTGGCGGGGACGGTCACGGTGTGACGGACCACGTTGGTCGTGCTGTCCGGCTTGTCGCGCTGCGTGTCAGTCATGGATGCCCGGGCGGGCGGCCTTCCTGTAGGCGGTCGGGCGCACCTGGTCGTGGCGCCCCGTCCATGCTACGTGGTCCGCCGAGCCGGAGGCCCGCGACTTTGCCGCCACCGGCGCGCTCAGCCGGGAGGCCAGGCGAGCGGGCGACCGCCCAGCACGTGCAGATGCGCGTGGAAGACCGTCTGACCGGCGGCCGCACCGGTGTTGAAGACGCTGCGGTAGCCACCCTCGAGCCCCTCGGCCTCGGCGATCTCGGCCGCCGCCCGGTGCAGGTCGGCGAGCACGGTCGGCTCGGCGGCGGCCAGCGCCGCAGCGTCGGCGTGGTGGCTGCGCGGCACGACCAGCACGTGGGTGGGCGCCTGGGCGTTGATGTCGCGGAAGGCGAGGGTGGTCTCGCTCTCGTGCACGATCGTCGCGGGCACCGCGCCGGCGACGATGCCGCAGAACAGGCAGTCGGGGGAGGCAGTCATGTCTCACACCTTAGGGGCGTGTCAACCGCGTCCGGGCCCGGCGCGTCCCACTACCGTGATGACCCATGCGCCCCTCACGTCACGGAGCCTCGCGGTGACCCCGCGACCGGACTCCCCGGGCCAGGGCCCGGCGTGGGGGGACGCCGACACCGCACTGGAGCAGCTCTACGCCGTGCACTGGCGCCAGCTGGTCCGGCTCTCGGTGCTGCTGGTGCGCGAGCCGGCCACCGCCGAGGAGGTCGTCCAGGACGCGTTCGTCGCGGTGCACGCCCGCTGGTCGAGGCTGCGCGACCCCGACAAGGCGCTGGCCTACCTGCGCCAGAGCGTCGTCAACCGCTCCCGGTCGGTGCTGCGCCACGGCGCCGTGGTCGATCGCCACGTACGGCGCGAGGCCGCGGCGCCGGCGGGGTACGCGCCGGGCGCGGACGCGGGCGCGCTGGCCGCCGCACGCCGTACCGCCGTGCTGGACGCGATGCGTGCCCTGCCCCAGCGCCAGCGCGAGGTGCTGGCGCTGCGCTACTACCTCGACCTGTCCGAGGCCGAGATCGCGGCGACCCTGGGGATCAGCCGCGGCGCGGTCAAGAGCCATGCCTCGCGCGGCGCCGCCGCCCTGCGTCCGTTGCTGGAGGAGCACCGATGAGCCACCGCCCGCCCGGGCCCGACGACCGTCCCCTCGACCCGTCCCCGCAGGACGCGGCGCTCGGCGAGCTGCTCTCCGGGGCGGTCTCGGACATCGAGCCCGCTCACCGCCTCGACTCCATCCGCAACCGAACGAAGGTGACCCCCATGAGCAGTCGACGTCCCTGGCTCTATGCCGTCGGCGGCGCTGCCGGTGCGACCGCCGCGGTGATCGTCGCCGTCGCGGTGTTCGGCGGACAGCTGGGCGGCGGGGACGACGCCCCGGCCTCGGCGGACGCCAGCCGGCCGGCCACCAGCGCCGCGGCGCCCGAGTCACCCGAGACGCCCGAGACGCCGACCGGGACGCCCGCGGGCAGCCCCAGCCAGACGCCGTCGGCCGGGTCGGCAGTGGTGCCGGTCTACTTCGCCGCGGACGCGCCCCAGGGCCCGCGGCTGTTCCGGGAGTTCCAGCAGACGACCGAGCCCGACCTCGGCCTGGCCGCCGCGACGCTGACGATCGCCGGCACGGCCGACGACCCCGACTACCGCACCCTGTGGCCGGCCGACGTCTCCGTGCGCGCGGTCACCGCCGAGGGCCAGGAGCCGGACGTCGTCACCGTCGACCTCGCCGCGGGCCCGGACGTCGCCCTGGGCGAGCGGCCCTCGGGCATGTCCCAGCAGGAGGCGTCGCTGGCCGTCGAGCAGCTGCTCTACACCGTCCAGGGCGCCCTGCAGGTGCGCGCGCCCGTGCAGCTCCTCCTCGACGGGCAGCCCAGCGCCACCGTCCTCGGGGTGAGCGCCGCGAAGCCACTCACCCAGGGGGACCCGCTCGAGGTGCTCGCGCTGGCCAGCGTCACCGAGCCCGCCGAGGGCCAGCGGGTCTCCGGGTCGTTCACCGCCGAGGGCGTCGCCAGCTCCGTCGAGGCGACCGTCCCCTGGGAGATCCGCCAGGGCAGCACGGTCGTCGACAGCGGCTTCACGACCGCGGAGGGGTGGATGGACCGGCTCTACCCCTGGCGGGCCGAGATCGACGTCTCCGCGTTGGCGCCGGGGCGCTACACGTTCGCGGCGATGACCAACGACCCCAGTGGCGGCGAGGAGGGCTTCGGCCCCACCGAGGACACCCGCACGATCGTCGTGGAGTGAGTGCCGCCGGTCCGGTCCCCCACCGGCACCGGCCCCGCCAGCACCGCACCAGCCAGCACCGCACCCGCTCTCCCCGTACCCGCTCTCCCCGTACCCGCTCTCCCCGCACCAGCTCTCCCGCACCAGCTCTCCCGCACCAGATCAAAGGACGTCGATGAGACACCCCGCCCGCCCTGCCGCCACCGCGACCGCCGCCCTCGTGGCCGGCGCCCTCGCGCTCTCCCTGCTGAGCGGGTGCGGCGAGGACTCCGAGCCCCGGGCCGACGGCGGTCCCTCGGCGTCCGGCACGCCGGCGCGCCCGGTGTCCCCGCCGCCGAGCGGCGCCTCGGCCGGCTCCACCGATGCCTCCCCCGAGGCCTCCTCCGACGACCGGGTCGAGCCACGGGTCAGCCGCTCCGCGCGTCCCGGCGCGCGCGGGCAGGCGCCCGGGGCGGCCCCCCGGCGCGCCCCCGGCACGAGGCCCGAGACCGTCACCGTCCCGGTGTACTTCGTCGGGGACGCCCCCGGCGGCCCCCGGCTGTTCCGTGAGCTGCGCCGGGTCGCCGCCGCCGACCCGGTCGGGGCCGCCGCCGCACTGACCACGGCGGGCGAGGCGCTGGACCCCGACTACCGCTCGCTGTTCCCCGCGGGCGCGCTCGAGAGCGTCAGCCTCGAGGGCACCGGGCGGACCGGGCGCTACTCGGTGCGGCTCAGCGACCGGAGCTGGACCCAGCGTCCGGAGGCGATGACCCGGCGCCAGGCGCGGCTCGCCGTACAGCAGCTGGTCCGCACCCTCCAGGGCGCCGGGCGCTCACGCGCCCGGGTGAGGTTCCTGCTGGGGACCGAGCAGGTGCCGGTCCTCGGCCTGCAGCGCCGGCGCGGCTTCGCCGCCGCCCCTGCGCTGGACGTGCTGGCGCTGGCCAACGTCACCTGGCCACGCCACGGCCAGCGGGTCCGGGGCTCGTTCACCGCCCGGGGTCTGGCCAGCTCGTTCGAGGCCACCGTGCCGTGGGAGCTGCGGCGCCGATCGCAGGTCGTGCGATCCGGCTTCGCGACCGCGGCCGGCTGGATGGACCGGCTCTACCCCTGGCAGGCCGAGGTCGACGTGTCCGGGCTGGCTCCGGGCCGGTACACCTTCGTCGCCCTCACCGACGAGCCCTCCGGGGAGGGTGCCGGCCCCACTCGGGACACCAAGACGGTCGTCGTCAGGTAGCGCCGAGCCGGCCCGCGGGTCAGGCCCAGCGCGGGGAGCCGGCGAGCAGGGCCGCGCAGGCGGCCACCCCGGCGGTGGAGGTGCGCAGGACCTCGTGGCCCAGCCGGATCGGACGGGCGCCCGCGGCCCCGAAGGCCGCGATCTCGTCCTCGGCGACGCCACCCTCGGGGCCCACCACCAGCACGACGCGTCCGCATGTGGGCAGCGCCAGGCCGCCGATCGGCTCGACCGCCTCCTCGTGCAGCACGACGGCCAGGTCGGCGGAGCCGATCAGCTCGACGACCTCCGCGGTCGAGGCCAGCTCACGGACCTGCGGGAACCAGCTGCGCCGCGCCTGCTTGGCCGCCTCCCGGGAGGTGGCGCGCCACTTGGCCAGGGACTTGGCCGCCCGCTCGCCGCGCCACACCGCCACGCTGCGCGAGGCGGCCCAGGGCACCACGACGTCCACGCCGATCTCGGTCAGCATCTCCACCGCCAGCTCGCCCCGCTCCCCCTTCGGGAGGGCCTGGACCACCACCAGCTCCGGGGCCGGCCGGGGCGAGACCTCGGCGGCCAGCACGGTCACGGTGAACAGCCGCTTGCCGGTGCCGACGACCTCGCCGGTGACGGCGGTGCCGGCGCCGTCGGTGAGCACGACCTGCTCCCCCACCCGCAGCCGCCGTACGGCGACCGCGTGGTGGGCCTCGTCACCGGTGACCTCGACCAGCCGGCCGGCCTCGGGGACCCCCGAGGCCGCCAGCTCGGGCAGGTGGTGGACCGGAAGCGTCATCTCCTGCTCAGCGGCCCTGGAAGGCGTTGCGCAGCCGGTCCTTCAGCGTGCGGTGCTGCCCCGGCCCGACGTTGCCGCTGGGCGCCTCCTCGCCGCGCAGCGCGGCGAGCTCGAAGAGCAGCTCCTTCTGGCGCTCGTCCAGGCGCGTCGGCGTCTCGACCACCACGGTGACCACGAGGTCGCCACGACCCAGCCCGCGCAGACCGGGGACGCCGCGCCCGCGCAGCACCTGCTCGGTGCCGGACTGGGTGCCGGGACGGATCTCGAGCTCGAACTCGGTCTCCAGGTCGGTCTGCTTGTCCTGGCCCTCGGCGAGCACGTCGGCCTCGAGCGTGGGCAGCGTCAGCGTGGTGCCAAGCGCGGCCGCGGTCACCGGCAGCGACACGGTGCAGTGCAGGTCGCTGCCCTCGCGGGTGAACACCTCGTGCGGCCGGACGTGGATCTCCACGTAGAGGTCCCCGGCCGGGCCGCCGCCGGGACCGACCTCGCCCTGCTCGGGCAGCTGCACCCGGGTCCCGGTGTCGACGCCGGCCGGGATCTTCACGGTCAGGTTGCGGCGCGAGCGGATCCGTCCGTCGCCGGAGCAGTCGCGGCAGGGCTCGGGGATGATCGAGCCGAAGCCGCGGCAGGCCGGGCAGGGGCGCAGCGTGCGGATCTCGCCGAGGAAGGAGCGCTGGACCTGGGCGACCTCGCCCGCGCCACGGCAGGTCTCGCAGGTCACCGGCTCGCTGCCCGGGGCGGCTCCGTCGCCGTGACAGGTGGTGCAGACCACGGCTGTGTCGACCTTGAGCTCGTGGGTGACGCCGAACGCCGCCTCGGCCAGGTCGATCTCGAGCCGGATGAGCGCGTCCTGCCCCCGCCGCACGCGCGGGCGCGGACCGCGGCCGCCGCCCTGGCCGCCGGGAGCGTTGCCCCCGAAGAAGGCGTCCATGATGTCGGTGAAGGAGAAGCCCGCCCCCTGGCCGAAGCCGCCGTCCCCGCCGCCGAAGGGATCGCCGCCGCGGTCGTAGGCCGCCCGCTTCTGCGGGTCGGAGAGCACCTCGTAGGCGCGCGAGACCTCCTTGAAGCGCTCCTGGGTCTCCGGGTCCGGGTTCACGTCCGGGTGAAGCTGCCGGGCAAGGCGCCGGTAGGCCTTCTTGATGGCGTCCGGGTCCGCGTCGCGGTCGACGCCGAGGAGCTCGTAGAGGTCCTGACTCAAGGTGGGGTTCCTGTTCTGCTGCTGGTTGCTGGCTGGTGGCGGCTGCTGGAGGAGGGGTCAGGCCTCGTCGAGGATCCGCGAGACGTAGCGGGCCACGGCCCGCACCGAGGCCATCGTGCCCGGGTAGTCCATCCGGGTCGGTCCGACGATGCCCAGGGTGGCCAGGGCCTGCTCCCCGGGCCCGTACCCGGTGGCGACGACGCTGGTGCTGGCGAGCTCCTGGTAGGGGCCCTCGTGGCCGATCCGCACGGTGACGGCCCCGCCGCTGGTCGCCTCGCCGAGGAGCTTGAGCAGCACCACGTGCTCCTCGAGGACCTCGAGCATGGGACGGATCGCGGTGTCGAAGCCCTCGCCGAAGCGGGCGAGGTTGGCGGCTCCCCCGACCGCGACCCGCTCGTCGGAGCGGTGGTCGGACATCGCCTCGACCAGCGTGGCCACCACCTGCGCGGTCACCGCGTTGTCGTCGTGGGGCACCTCGTCGGCGAGCGCGTCGAGCGCGGCGGTGGCCTGGGAGATCTGCTCCCCGGTGGCCGCCCGGTTGACGCGGGTGCGCAGCGCGGCGAGCTGCTCCTCACCGATCGGCTCGGTCAGCTCGACCAGGCGCTGCTCGACCCGGCCGGTGCTGAGGATCAGCACCGCCAGCAGCCGGCAGGGCGTCAGCGCGACGAGCTCGACGTGACGCACGGTGCTGCGCGAGAGGGTGGGGTACTGCACGACGGCGACCTGCCGGGTGAGCTGGGCCAGCAGCCGCACGCTGCGCTGGACGACGTCGTCGAGGTCGACGGCGCCGTCGAGGAACGTCGCGATCGCGCGCCTCTCGGCGGCGCTCATCGGCTTGAGGGTGGTGAGCCGGTCCACGAACAGCCGGTAGCCCTTGTCGGTCGGCACCCGGCCGGCGCTGGTGTGCGGCTGGGTGATGAACCCCTCCTCCTCCAGCACGGCCATGTCGTTGCGCACCGTCGCCGGGGAGACACCGAGCCCGTGTCGCTCCACCAGGGCCTTGGACCCCACCGGCTCCTCGGTCGCCACGTAGTCCTCGACGATGGCACGCAGGACGGCGAGTCTGCGGTCCTCGACCATGTCACGCCTCCCTTCGGTCCGACGACGCTGAGCGCGTTGGCACTCATCCCTACTGAGTGCCAAGACTACAAGCCCGTGAGACAGCACTGGTGTTCCGGTGCAAGTGAGGTTAGGCTCCCCTAAGTCGATGAGGAGACCGATGACCACCACCCAGCAGCCCCATGACCCGAGCACGCTGGCCGGACAGGCCCGCTCGGTGCTCTCGTGCCCCGCCGCCGCCTCCCTGGAGGTCGAGGGACTCAGCCACCTCGACGACATCGTCGACCTCGCGGTCCGCGACACCTCCGGGGTGCCGACGTTCACCTGCCCGGCCGACAGCGCGCTGGCGCTGGCCGCCGGCTGCGGGCGCGCGGCCCGCCTCACCCTCGCGGCGGAGTCGGGCAGCACGCTCTCCTCGATCACCCTCTCCGGGACCCTGCGCCTGCGCCCGGTGGGCCGCGGGCACGCGCCCTGCCCGCCGTCGTTCCTGGTCGAGCTGGACCTGGATGGGGTCAGTGCGCGGACCGCGCGGTCCTCGCACGGGGTCTCCCTGGATCACTTCCGCAGCACCGAGCACGACCTGAACGACGGGTACCTGCGGCGCGTGGTCGAGCACGCCAACCAGGGCCACCCCGCCGAGCTGCGCCACACCGTGACCACGGCTCTCGGCCTGCGCGCGGGCAGCGTGGCCGGCGCCGCCATCGCCGACCTGACCCGCGACGGCGTCGAGGTGCACTGGGTCGACGTCGACGGCGCGCACACCTACCGGCTCTGGTTCCCTCGGCCGGCCCGCAGTCGCGCCGAGCTCGGCGCCCTGCTCAGCCGCGAGCTCGGCTCCGGCCTCGGCTGAGAGCCCCTCCCCCACCCACCGGCCGGCGCGCGCCTAGGGTGGTGAGATGAGGTTCACCGAGGTGGCCGACCGGGTCTGGGTCGCGCGCTATGCATGGTTCGACGTCAACGTCACCGCGATCGGCGGCGAGCACGGGCTCCTGGTCGTGGACACCCACGCCTCGAGCGCGGCCGCGGGCGAGGTGATCGCCGATCTGCGGGCCCTGGGCGCCGGCGACGTGGTGGCCGTGGTGAACACCCACGAGCACTTCGACCACACCTTCGGCAACGCGGCGATGCGCGCGGCGTACGGCGCGGTGCCGATCCACGCCCACCAGGACGCCGCGGCCGCCACCGTCGCCGCCGGCGAGCGGATCAAGCAGGCCTACCGCGACGACCCGGACGACCCGCACCGCGAGGAGGTGCTGGCGACCGAGATCGTCGCCGCGGACCACACCTTCTCCTCGGTCTGGCCCCTCGACCTCGGCGGCGGCCGCGTGGTCGAGCTGATCCACCCCGGCAAGGGCCACACCGCCGGCGACGTGGTGGTGCGCGTGCCCGACGTCGACGTGCTGCTCGCCGGCGACCTCGTCGAGGAGTCCGGCGTGCCGGGCTTCGGCGCGGACTGCCACCCGATGGAGTGGCCGCTGGCGCTCGACCTGACCCTGAACCTGCTCACCGCCTCCACGGTCGTCGTCCCCGGCCACGGCGCACCGGTGGGCAAGGAGTTCGTCGAGGAGCAGCGCGCCGCGATCGGCGTGGTGGCGGAGACCATCCGCGACCTGTCCACCCGCGGCGTGCCCGTCGACGAGGCGCTCGCCGCCGCCGAGTGGCCCTACCCGCGCGAGGACCTGGCCCACGCCGTACGACGCGGGTATGCGCACCTGCCGCGCGCCCAGCGCAACCTGCCGCTGGTCTGAGCGCGCCCGGGCCGGCCACGCGTCGAGCTCAGCCCTCGAGCAGGCCGGCCGCCACGAAGGCGCGCTGGTAGATCTCGAGGATCACCGGCTCCTTGCCCGCGTTGTAGTCCATCACCAGCTGCGATTCCGCGTCCGCCGTCTGCGCGGCCGCCCGCTTGGCGCGGACGTAGCGCTCCCGGTCGCCGGCGTCGGCGCGCAGCCAGTCACGGAAGATCCGGTGCCGGAGCGGCTCGGGACTGTCCGGGCCGAACACGTGGACCTGCCCCGCGGGCCGCTCGCTGCGCAGCATCCGGTGCCCGTGCCACCACGGCTCACGCACGCGCAGCTCGAACCCGGCCGCCTCCAGAGCGGGCAGGTAGGCCGCCTCGCGGTCGGGGTCGGCGAGGGTGAGGTCGATATCGATGACCGGCTTGGCGATCAGCCCCGGGACCGCGGTCGAGCCGACGTGGGTCAGGTCGAGGACCCGGGTGCCCAGCGCGGCCCGGATCCGCGAGGCGAGCTCCTCGTAGCGCCGCGCCCAGGCCGGATCGGGCGCGGCCAGCTCCACCCCGACCGAGGGCCCCGATCCGGGGACCCACGGCGACCGCCCGGGCGGGGGCGGCTCGTCGCGGAAGGTGACGATGTCGAGGCGGTTGGGCATGCCCACGACGCTAACCGCCTCCGGCGTGCCGCGTGGAGTGGGTCTCACCGGCGTGCCCTGCCCGGCCATGAGGCTCGCGCGCCCTAGCGTTGCCCGGTGACCTCCCGCGATCGCTACGGAACCAACGTCCTCAACACCGACTGGCGCGCGCCCAAGCGCGGCCGCGCCGTGGAGACCGAGGCCGAGCTCGGCCTGGTCGTCGAGGAGGTGACCACCGACTGGTGCGGCGAGGTCGTCGCGATCGACCGCGACATCCGCACCCTGACCCTGGAGGACCGGCGCGGCAAGCGCCGCACGTTCCCGCTCGGGCCGGGCTTCCTGCTCGAGGGCAAGCCGGTCATCCTCACGCCCCCGACCCGGCTCAAGGCTCCCGCGAAGCCGACCCGCACCGCGTCCGGCTCGGTCGCCGTGCACGACGCCCCGGCCCGGGTGGCCCGGCAGAGCCGGATCTTCGTCGAGGGCCGCCACGACGCCGAGCTGGTGGAGAAGGTGTGGGGCGACGACCTGCGCATCGAAGGCGTGGTGGTGGAGTACCTGGGCGGCGTGGACGACCTCGCCGACCACCTGCGCGACTTCCGCCCCGGCCCGGACCGCAAGGTGGGCGTGCTCGTGGACCACCTGGTCAAGGGCTCCAAGGAGAGCCGGATCGCCCAGGGCATCGCCCGCTCGCCGGTCGGCAAGCACGTGCTGATCGTCGGCCACCCCTTCATCGACGTGTGGCAGGCGGTCAAGCCCGACCGCCTCGGCCTGCAGCAGTGGCCGACGATCCCGCGCAGCATCGAGTGGAAGAAGGGCATCTGCCAGCACATGGGCTGGCCGCACCGCGACCAGGCCGACATCGCGCGCGCCTGGAAGCACGTGCTGTCCAAGGTCGGCTCCTTCGCCGACCTCGAGCCCGAGCTGCTCGGCCGGGTCGAGGAGCTCATCGACTTCGTGACGGCGCCCTGACCCGGACGGGTCACGGGCGCCGCCGGCCCGTCGGGGGTCAGCCCCGCAGCGGACGGCCCTCGGCGTCGAGCGGGTTGCCGACCAGCATCATGATCCCGTCGATGAAGGGCCACAGCGAGCCCACGCCGCAGGTGAAGATCGTGACCAGCAGCTGGGCCACGCCGGTGCGGCTGTCGCCGATGTAGAAGCGGCCGATGCCCAGCGGGATCAGGATCTGCAGCAGCCCCGCGACCAGCTTCGACTTGTCCGAGTAGGGCATCCCGCTGACCGGGTGCACGCCGTACGGCGCCGGGACGCCCATCCCCGGCCCGTAGCCCGGCGCGCCGTAGGGAGGCTGGCCGTAGCCGGGCTGGCCGTAGCCGGGCTGGGGCACCCCGTACGGCGGCGGCGGGGCGCTGTGCGGCTGCTCGGGCGACGGCTCGGGCTCGTCGGAGGGGTGCTTGCTGAAGTCGGGGCCTGGGCTCATGCTCCGACCTTAGTGTGCCGACGCCGCGCCGAGGGGCGATCACACCGAAGTCCGGGGGCGTTCGGGGCAACCCCGAGCCTCCGCCCGGGGTCGGCTCAGGGCAGCAGGTCGCGCACCACCGCGTCGGCCAGCAGCCGGCCCCGGGTGGTCAGCACCAGCCGGTCCCCCTCGGGGACCACCAGCCCCCGGGCGACCAGGTCGGGCACGGCCGCCCGGCCCGCCGCGTCGAGCACCTCGAGGGGCAGCCCGGCGCGCAGCCGGATCTCCAGCAGCACCCGCTCGACGCGTCGGTCCTCGGCGCCGAGGACCTCGCGCGCCTGGGCGGGGCTGACGTCGTCGGACAGCCGCGCCGCGTAGGCGGCCGGGTGGCGCACGTTCCACCACCGCACCCCACCGACGTGGGAGTGGGCGCCGGGGCCGGCGCCCCACCAGTCGGCGCCGGTCCAGTAGAGGACGTTGTGCCGGCACTGGCTGCGCTCGCGGCGCGCCCAGTTCGAGACCTCGTACCAGTGCAGCCCGTCGGCGGCGAGGACCTCGTCGGCGAGGAGGTACTTGTCGGCGAGGTCGTCGTCGTCGGGCATCGGGATCTCGCCGCGGCGCACCTGGCGCGCCAGCGCGGTGCCGTCCTCGACGATCAGCGCATAGGCGGACACATGGTCGGGGCCGCACGCCAGCGCCGCCTCCAGGGAGGTGCGCCAGTCGGCCAGCGACTCCCCCGGCGTGCCGTAGATGAGGTCCAGGCTCACCTCGTCGAAGCCGGCCCGGCGGGCCTCCTCGACCACCCGCGGCACCCGCAGCGGGTCGTGGGTGCGGTCCAGGGTGGCCAGCACGTGCGGCACCGCCGACTGCATCCCGAACGAGAGCCGGGTGAACCCCGCCTCCCGCAGCGCCGCCAGGCTGGCCGGGGTGACGCTGTCGGGGTTGGCCTCGGTGGTGATCTCGGCGCCCGCCACGAGGCCGAACTCGTCACGGATCGCCTGCAGCACCCGGGCCAGGTCACCGGGCTCGATCAGCGTCGGGGTGCCGCCGCCGAGGAAGACCGTCTCGACCGGGACGTCACGCTCGCCCAGCACGCGGCGCGCGCGGCGTACCTCCGCGACCACGCCGTCGGCGTACGACGCCCGCGAGGCGCCCGGCGCCGAGGAGACCGGGCCCAGCTCGGAGACGGTGTAGGTGTTGAAGTCGCAGTAGCCGCACCGGACCCGGCAGAACGGCACGTGGACGTAGAACCCGAAGGGACGTGCGCCCACCCCCTCCAGAGCGGACTCCGGCAGCGAGCCGTCCGCGGGCACGGGCTCGCCGGGAGGAGGAGTGGAGGGCACGCCCCCCATCCTCCCACCGGCGTCGGACCGGCCGTCAGCCGGTCAACCTCCTCAGGAGGAGGCGTAGAGGCGCTCGATGGCCTCTCGGTTGTTCGCCTCCACGACCTTGCGCTTGACCTTCATCGAGGGGGTGAGCTCACCGGACTCGATGCTGAGGTCGTGGTCGAGCACCAGGTGCTTCTTGATCGTCTCCCAGCGGTTGAGGCGGGCGTTGAGCTGCTCGACGTACCCGTCGACCATCTTCTGCACGGCCTCGGAGCGCACGATGTCGGTGTAGGAGGCGCCCTCCATCCCGTTGCGCGCACCCCAGTCGGCCATCGCCTCGGGGTCGAGCGTCACCAGCGCCACGCAGTAGTTGCGGTCGTTGCCGTGCACCAGGAACTGGCTGGCGTAGGGGCAGATCGCCTTGAACTGCGACTCGATCGAGGAGGGGGCGATGTACTTGCCGCCCGAGGTCTTGAACAGGTCCTTCTTGCGGTCGGTGATCTTGAGGAAGCCCTCCGCGTCGAGCTCGCCGATGTCACCGGTGTGCAGCCAGCCGTCCTGCAGCGTCTCGGCGGTCTGCTCGGGGAGATTGTGGTAGCCCTCCATCACGTGCGGGCCGCGGATCAGCACCTCGCCGTCGGCGGCGATCTTGACCTCGGAGCCGGGGAAGGGGGTGCCGACCGTGCCGAAGCGGTAGTTCTCCGGGTGGTTGACGAAGGCGCCGGCCGAGGTCTCGGTCAGCCCGTAGCCCTCCAGCACCACGATGCCCGCGGCGTGGAACCACTCGGCGACCTCCTGGTTGAGGGCCGCGGCGCCGGAGATGAAGAACCGGACGCGTCCACCGAAGCGGTCGCGGACCTTGGCGAAGACCAGCTTGTCCAGCACTCCGTGCTGGAGCTTGAGGCCCAGCGGGATCGACTTGCCCTCGCGGTTGCGGCGGTCCACCTCGAGGCCGACCTTGAAGGCCTGGGTGAACAGCTTCTCCTTCACCCCGCCCTCGGCGGCCTGCATGGTGATGATCTTGCCGTGGGCCTTCTCGAAGATCCGCGGGGCCGCGCCCATGAAGGTGGGCTTGACGATGGCCAGGTTCTCGATGATCCGGTCGATGCGCCCGTCGATGGCGGTGGCGAAGCCGCAGGCCATCTGGGTGGAGAGCAGCACCTTGCCGAAGCTGTGCGCCATCGGCAGCCACAGGAACTGCAGGTCGTCCTCGAACAGCGTGCCCTGCGCCTTGATCGCCTCGCCCTCGAAGACCCAGGAGGAGTGCCGCAGCCGCACGCCCTTGGGGCGTCCGGTGGTGCCGGAGGTGTAGATCAGCGTCGCGAGCTGGTCGGGGCGGATCGACTCGGCCATCGCCCGGATCGCGTCCGGGTGCTCGGCGAGGTAGCCCTGGCCGAGCTTGGCGAGCTCGTCGAGCGAGATCACCCAGTCCCCGTCGGTGGTCCCGTCGAAGGTGATGATCTTGGCGACGTGCGGCAGCTCGGCGCGGTTCGCGGTGAGCTTCGCGATCTGCTCGTCGTCCTCGGCGAACACCACGCGGCTCTCGGAGTCACTGAGGATGTACGCCGTGTCGTCGGCGTTGGTGGTCGGGTACACCGTGGTGGTGGCCGCGCCGGCGGACATGATCGCCAGGTCGGCCAGGATCCACTCGTAGCGGGTGTTGGAGGAGATGCCGGCGCGCTGCTCGGGCTCGATGCCCAGGGCCATCAGGCCGGCGGCCAGCTCGGCGACGCGGTCCCCCACCTCCCGCCAGGTGACCGAGACCCACTCCTCGCCCCGCGGGAAGCGGTAGGCCTCGCGCGCGGCCGAGGTCTCGACCCGGTCGAGGAACTGGGCGGCGACGTTGCGCGGCATGGTGTCCAGGAAGGACGCATCATTCGTGATCGGCATCGGGGTTCCCTCTCCTCCCGCGGGCCCCCACCGGTGTGAGGCTGCCCACAGACTGCGATGTCCGTAACCTAGATCACAATGACCCTCGATGGGGGCAGAATCCGCGCGCGTCTCACCAGTTCTACCTGCCGGTAGCCAGCACCGAGTCGGTGAGCGCTTCCGCTCAGTGGAAGCCGATGCTCGCGCGTGGCGCCGGCGGGTTGGACCGTGACGGAGCGCATCCTGGAGCGGTCGCGCCCGACGACCGCCCGTCTCGGCGAGGAGAGCCATGCCCACCGAATCCGCACCCCCCTCCGCCCACCCGGGCCCGAGGACCGGCCGCCGCGCCGCGTCCACCGGGTTCTGGCCGGTCCTGCTCTGCTGGATCGCCGTCGCCCTCGACGGGTTCGACCTCGTCGTGCTCGGGGCCGTCATCCCGACCCTGTCGAAGACCGGAGCGCTCGGCTTCACCGACTCCTCGCTGACGCTGGCCTCCACGATCGGCCTGGTCGGCGTCGGCATCGGGGCGGTGACGATCGGCCCGCTCACCGACCGGTTCGGCCGACGCACCAGCCTGATCGGCTCGATCGCGGGCTTCTCGCTGCTGACCCTGGCCGTGGCGTTCGCCCCCAACGTCACCGTGTTCATCGTGCTGCGCTTCCTGGCCGGGCTCGGGCTCGGCGCCTGCCTGCCGACCGCGCTCGCCTACATGTCCGAGTACGCCCCGCCCGGACGGGGCGGCTCCGCGATGACCCGGATGATGACCGGCTACCACGTCGGCGCGGTGCTGACCGCGCTGCTGGCGCTGTGGCTGGTGGACGCGTTCGGCTGGGAGTCGATGTTCGTCGTCGGCGGTGTGGCGGGGCTGCTCACCGTGCCGCTGATGTGGGCCAAGCTGCCCGAGTCCGAGACCTTCCTGGCCGCGACCCAGACCCGCCGCGAGGGTGGAGCCGTCGCCTCGGTGGGCACCGCGGACGTGGTGCGCGGACGCTACCTGCGGATCAGCCTCGGCCTGTGGGTCGCCTCGTTCATGGGCCTGCTGCTGGTCTACGGCCTCAACACCTGGCTGCCCAAGATCATGGGCGAGGCCGGCTACTCGATCGAGGCCGGCACCGGCCTGCTGCTGGTGCTCAACGTCGGCGCGGTGATCGGCCTGGTGGTCGCCGGCGCGATCGCCGACCAGCGCGGCAACAAGCCGACGGTGCTGGCCTGGTTCGGGCTCTCCGCGATCTTCCTGGCGCTGCTGTCGGTGCGGATGGACAGCTCGCTGCTGGTCTACGCCGCGGTGATGCTCGCCGGGATCTTCGTCTTCAGCGCCCAGGTGCTCGTCTACGCGTTCGTCGGCCACCTGTACCCACCGAACATCCGGGGCACCGCGCTGGGCATGTCCGCCGGCGTGGGGCGCGTCGGCGCGATCGTCGGACCGTTCCTGGGCGGGGCCATGGTGACCGCCGGGATCGCCTACCCGTGGGGCTTCTACGCCTTCGCCGTCGCCGCGCTCCTCGCGGTGCTGGCGCTGGCCACCGTCCCGGCCCACGCCGACACCGAGGCCTGAGGGGCCGCGACGCCGCGCCTGGGCGGCGTCGCGGCCTCCTCGGGCGAGGATGGGTCCATGCCCGGCAACCTCTCGCGCCCCGGCACCAGCGTCACCAGTCGCGCGCTGGCGCTGCTGGGCGCCTTCGACGACGGACACCGGCGGCAGACGCTGACCGAGCTCGCCGCACGCGCCGAGGTGCCGGTGCCGACCGCGCACCGGCTGATCGGCGAGCTGGTCGCCTGGGGGGCGCTGGCCCGGCTGCCGAGCGGCGAGTACGTGGTGGGGCGCCGGCTGTGGGACCTCGGCCTGCTCGCCCCGCTGCAGGCCGACCTGCGCGAGAGCGCCTCCCCGTTCCTGCACGACCTGTACGCCGCCACGCTCGCGACCGTGCACCTCGCCGTGCGCGACGGGCTCGAGGTGCTCTACCTGGACCGGCTGCGCGGCAACACCTCCGTGCCGGTGGTGAGCGCGGTCGGCTCCCGGCTGCCGCTGCACAGCACCGGCGTCGGCAAGGTGCTGCTGGCCCATGGGCCCGCGGAGGTCCAGGCCCGCTCGCTCGCGCAGCTGGCGCGCGTCACGCCGTACACCGTCACCCAGCCCGGCGTACTGCGCCGCCAGCTCGATCGCATCATCGCGGAGGGCTACGCGACCACGAACGAGGAGATGAGCCTGGGCGCCTGCTCGGCCGCGGTCCCGGTCTGGCAGGGCCGACAGGTGGTGGCCGCGCTCGGGCTCGTGGTCTCCTCGCTGACCCGCGACCAGTCCCGGCTGGTGACCGCCCTGCAGGTGGCCGCGCACGGCGTGGGGCGCGCGCTGACGCGCTGAGCGGCAGGGGGAGAGGTCCTCAGTCCGTCCCGGCCGTGAGCAGGGAGGGGTCGAGGTCGGCCTCGGCCACCTCGTAGTGGTCCACGTGCTCGTCCTTCTCGACCAGCAGGTCGTCGTCACCGGGGTAGAAGACGGCCACGTGGGGCGTGTCCCCGGCGAAGCGCCGGACGTCGTCCATCGACTCCCAGAACGAGATCGCGACCACCTCGACGAGGTCGCCCAGCGCGCGGCGCAGCACCAGGACGCCGCGGTTGCCCGGGGTGGTGCGGTAGTCGCGCACACCGGTGCTGCTCTGGTGGGCCAGGTAGGCCTCGGCGTCCGCGGACCGCACGGCCCCTCGCCAACGACGCACGATCATGGGGTCCGAGCCGCCTTCGACACCTTCGCGAGCACCGACGGCGCCAGGTCGTCGACGGCCAGCAGCTCCGGCAGCAGCTCGCGCTCGGTGGTCAGCGCCCGGAACATCAGCGCGACGGTGATCGCGTGGTCGGGCCGGTGCTCCACGGTGATCGCGTCGCCGGCCTCCACCACGCCCTCCTCGAGGACGCGCAGGTAGGGCCCGGGCCGCCCCTCGCGGGTGAACCGGCGCACCCAGCCGGTCGCGTCGAGGCCGGAGACGTCGAGCCAGCCGGCGAACACCTTGCACGGGGTGCGCACCTTGGCCACCTCCAGCAGCGCCGTGCCGACCCGCCAGCGCTCCCCGATCAGCGCCTCGTTGACGTCGATGCCGGTGGTGGTCAGGTTCTCCCCGAACATCCCGTCCGGCAGCACGCGGCCCAGCTCGCGGCCCCACCTGTCGAGGTCCTCGCGGGCGAAGGCGTAGACGGCGTTCTCGGCGAAGCCGTGATACTTGGTGTCGCTGATCGTGTCGCCGGCCAGGCCCCGCCAGCCGATCCGCACCGGCCCCGCGGCGGGGCGCTTGCGGATCGAGGTGCGCCCGACGCGTCCGGTCCACTGCCCTCCTTCGGGCTGCCCGAGGTTGACCGAGATGACCTGTCCGGAGCTCTGCACCCGGACATGCTCTCCCGGACCGGCGCGGAGTGCCACCCCGGGCGCAGACCATCACTTGCCAGACCGGAAAGCGATCCGATAGTTTTCCGGCATGGAAAGTGATGAGGACCTCGCCGCCCAGCTGCTCGCCATCGAGCGCGCCGCTGCCGCCCCCTACGTCGTCTACCCGCCCACCCCCGCCTGGTATCCGCCGGCCGTCGGCACCTGGGCGGCCGCCCTCGTCGCCCTGTACGTGTCGTCCCCCCTGGTCAGCGCGCGGTTCGTGGTCGGGCTGGGCGCGCTCCTGGTCGTCGAGCTGGCGTTCCTGCGCTGGTACTCGCGCCGCCACGGCGCGATGCCCTCGCTGCGCCAGCCGCCGGCGGAGTTCCGTGGGGCCTTCGCGCGCTACGCGGTCGGCGTGGTGGTGGTCGTCGCGCTGGTCGCCCTGGCCTGGGCGCTGGCGGGCGGTTGGGCGGCCGTGGCCGCCACCTGGGTCCTGGTCACCGCCGGGCTCGCCCTCTACGAGCGGCTCTACGCCGAGGCCGCCCGCCGGACCCGCGAGCGACTGGGATGATCGGCGACCTCGATCCGATCATCCACGCCCCGAAGCGACTCGCGGCGATGGCGATGCTGGCCAGCGCGTCCACGGTGAGCTTCACATTCCTGCGCGAGCAGCTGGGCGTCAGCGACTCCGACCTGTCCAAGCAGATGGCGGCGCTGGAGAAGGCCGGCTACGTGCGGATCAGCAAGAGCGGGCGCGGGCGCGGTGCCACCACGACGTACCGCGCCACCCGGGCCGGCCTCGCCGCCTACCGTCGGCACGCCACGGCGCTGCGCGAGCTCCTCGCCGAGGCCGAGGCCCTCAGTCCTGCACCGCCTTCGCCAGCGTCACCCAGCGAGTGAGGTCGGCCCCGGGGTCGCGCACCGCGCGCCGCACCGCCCGCACCACCACCCAGTCGCGGGCCCGGCCCTCGTCGAGACCGGCGGCGTCGATGAGCGTGTGGAACCGGCGGCGCACGGCGTCGCGGACGTCGCCGCTGGCGAGCATCTCCTCCCACCGGTGCCAGAGCATCGGGGCGGGCTCGAAGTGCGGATCACCGCTCAGCGGCCGCGGCGCGATCGCCAGCCACGGCTCCCGGTCGGCCGCGAGCACCTTCGCGTAGTGCAGGTCGCCGTGCACGGTGGTGCCGGCGGTGCCGGGGTCGCGGGCGAACGACGCCGCGAGCGAGGCGGCCTGCTCGACGAGGCGCCGCGGCAGCGGCGCCGTTCGGGGCAGCGCCGCGAGCTCGCCCGCCCAGCCGCCGGCCAGCTCGGCCAGCGACCTCAGCTGCGGCACGGCCGGCATGTGCAGGGACCGGTAGAGCCCCGCCACGATCTCGCACGCCTCCACGTCCCAGTGCTCGGCGAGGTCCTCCTCGTGCACCCGCTCCAGCAGCAGCGCGCGGCGGCGCGGGTCGGCACGCAGCAGGCGGACGGCTCCGCGTCCGTGCCAGTGCTGCAGCGCCAGCGACTCGTGCTCGGTCTCGGGAACCGGCTCCGCGATCTTCAGCACCGCCGGCGCCCCGCCGCGGGTGCGCACCCGCAGCAGGCGTCCTCGGTGCCCGCCCGGGCGGGGATCCGGCTCGAGCGCCCCCTCGGCGCGCAGGCCCCACTCCTCGATCAGCTCGAGCGGCGCGGCGGGTGAGGGCACCCCCGGATCCTCGCATCCGACCGCCCGGCGCGGAGCCGGGCAGCCGGGCGCGGCTACTTCTTGTTCTTGTCCGCGGCCGGGGCGTTGGACAGCGCGGCGATGAAGGCCTCCTGGGGCACCTCGACCCGGCCGACCATCTTCATCCGCTTCTTGCCCTCCTTCTGCTTCTCCAGCAGCTTGCGCTTGCGGCTGATGTCGCCGCCGTAGCACTTGGCGAGCACGTCCTTGCGGATCGCGCGGATGGTCTCGCGGGCGATCACCCGAGCGCCGATGGCGGCCTGGATCGGCACCTCGAACTGCTGGCGCGGGATCAGGTCCTTGAGCTTGCCGGCCAGCATCACGCCGTAGGCGTACGCCGCGTCGCGGTGCACGATCGCGGAGAACGCGTCGACCGGCTCGCCCTGGAGCAGGATGTCGACCTTCACCAGGTCGGCTGCCTGCTCGCCGGAGCGTTCGTAGTCGAGCGAGGCGTAGCCCTTGGTCCGGGACTTGAGCTGGTCGAAGAAGTCGAAGACGATCTCGCCCATCGGCAGCGTGTAGCGCATCTCCACGCGATCCTCGGAGAGGTAGTCCATCCCCTGCAGGTTGCCCCGCTTGGTCTGGCACAGCTCCATGATCGTGCCGATGTAGTCGCTGGGGCTGAGGATCGTGGCCCGCACGACCGGCTCGCGGACCTCGGCGATCTTGCCCTCGGGGTACTCGCTGGGGTTGGTGACGGTGTGCTCGGAGCCGTCCTCCATCACCACCTGGTAGACCACGTTGGGGGCGGTCGAGATCAGGTCGAGGTCGAACTCGCGCTCGAGGCGGTCGCGGGTGATCTCCATGTGCAGCAGGCCGAGGAAGCCGCAGCGGAAGCCGAAGCCCAGGGCCCCGGAGGTCTCCGGCTCGAAGGTCAGCGCGGCGTCGTTGAGCTGGAGCCGCTCGAGCGCGTCGCGCAGCGTCGGGTAGTCGTCGCCGTCGATCGGGTAGAGCCCGGAGTAGACCATCGGGTTCGGGTGCTTGTAGCCGCCCAGCGCCTCGGTGGCGCCGTGGTGCTGGCTGGTCACGGTGTCGCCGACGCGGGACTGGCGCACGTCCTTGACCCCGGTGATCAGGTAGCCGACCTCGCCGACCCCGATCTCCCCGGTCTTGACCGGCTCCGGGCTGATCACGCCCACCTCGAGCATCTCGTGCACGGCGCCGGTCGACATCATCTTGATCCGGTCGCGGTGGGTCAGCTTGCCGTCGACCACCCGGACGTAGGTGACCACGCCGCGGTAGGTGTCGTAGACGGAGTCGAAGATCAGCGCCCGCGGCGCGGCGTCGGCGTCGCCGACGGGGGCCGGGGTCTGCTTCACGATCTCGTTGAGCAGCTCGCGCACGCCCAGCCCGGTCTTGGCCGAGGTCTGCAGCACGTCGGAGGGGTCGCAGCCGATCAGGCCGGCCAGCTCCGCGGCGTACTTCTCCGGGTTGGCGCTGGGCAGGTCGATCTTGTTGAGCACCGGGATGATGTGCAGGTCCGCGTTCATCGCCAGGTACAGGTTGGCCAGCGTCTGCGCCTCGATCCCCTGCGCCGCGTCGACCAGCAGGACCGCCGTCTCGCACGCCTCGAGCGAGCGGGAGACCTCGTAGGTGAAGTCCACGTGGCCCGGGGTGTCGATCATGTTGAGGACGTAGTCCCCCGGCTCGGCGCCCTGCTCGTTGTCGACGGGCACCGTCCACGGCATCCGCACGGCCTGGCTCTTGATGGTGATGCCGCGCTCGCGCTCGATGTCCATCCGGTCGAGGTACTGAGCCCGCGAGGCCCGCTCGTCCACGACGCCGGTGTACTGCAGCATCCGGTCGGCGAGCGTCGACTTGCCGTGGTCGATGTGCGCGATGATGCAGAAGTTGCGGATGATCGCGGGATCGGTCTTGCCCGGCTTGGGCGCGGTCGAAGAAGTGGCCACGAACTGCTCTCGTCGGATCGGGTGGGTCGGGACTCACATCTTCCCACGCAGCGGCGGCTGGCCCGAATGCCCGGGCCGCCGGCGGACCCGGGCGGCCCCGGCCGGCTCTGCGAGGATGCGCCCATGTCCATCGCCGCCATCCCCCACGGCCGCACCGCGCGCCGGCTCGAGTGGCCCTTCCTGCCACCGCACGTGCGCGCGCTGGTCGAGGACCGGCTCGGCTCCCCCGTCACGCACGCGGCGAGCCAGGGCGGCGGGTTCACACCCGGCTTCGCCTCGGTCCTCACCGGGCGCGACGGGTCCCGGATTTTCGTCAAGGCAGCCTCGTGCAAGGCCCAGCGCGCGGTCGCCGCGTCGTACCGCGACGAGGCGCGCCAGCTCGGCGCCCTCCCCGCGGACGTCCCCGCGCCCCGGCTGCTGTGGACCCACGAAGACGACGCCTGGGTGGTGCTGGGCATCGAGCACGTCGAGGCCGCCTCACCGCAGCGGCCCTGGCGCCTGACCGACCTGGACCGCTGCCTGGACACCCTCGAGGCGCTGGCCACCACGCTGACTCCCGCACCGCCGGGTCCCCGGCGGGACACCTTCGCCGCCGCGTTCGCCGACTTCCTCGCCGCCTGGGACCACGTCCGGCGCGCGCTGCCCGAGCTGCCGCACCTCGAGGAGGCCGCGGCGCTGGCCGGGCGCTACGCGGAGGTCTGCGCCGGCGACACCCTGGTGCACACCGACATCCGCGACGACAACCTCCTGCTGGGGGCGGCCGGCGAGGTCTGGGTCTGCGACTGGAACTGGCCGGTCCTGGGCGCGCCGTGGCTGGACACCGTCTTCCTGCTGCTGGGCGCGCGCGGGGACGGGATCGACGTGGAGGCGGTGCTGCGCGAGCGCCGGCTGACCCGCGACCTCCCCCGCGAGCACGTCGACGTGGTGCTCGCGCTGCTCGCCGGCTACTTCCTGCGCCAGCGCGACGCCCCCGCACCGCCGTCCTCGCCGTGGCTGCGCACGCACCAGAGCTGGTGCGCGGAGGTGGCGTGGGGCTGGCTGGGCGAACGCCGGGGCTGGCTGTGATTTGGGGGCCCGCGCGGCCGCTGCTAGAGTTTCACGTCGCGTGTCTGGAGCCTGCCCGCAGGCAGTCGCGCCGAGCGCAATCGAACTTGCACGACCGAATCCCTTCGACCAATAGAGGCGCAGCGTAGTGGCGAACATCAAGTCCCAGATCAAGCGCAACAAGCAGAACGAGGCGGCGCACGAGCGCAACAAGTCGGTGAAGACCGGCCTGAAGTCCGCGATCCGCAAGTTCCGCGAGCTCTCCGAGGCGGGCGACAAGGACGCCGCCCTCGAGGCAGCCCGCGCCGCGACGCGCAAGCTCGACAAGGCCGCCTCCAAGGGCGTCATCCACAAGAACCAGGCCGCCAACCGCAAGTCGGCGATCTCCAAGAAGGCCGCGTCGCTCTGACGTAGGTCCACACGCTGAGGCGCCACCCCGTGAGGGGTCGGCGCCTTTCGTGCGTTTCGCTTCCTACTCCTCACCCGTCCCACACCCACCCGTCCCGCACCCACCCCCGTGAAAGCCGTGTCACCCGTGCCCCCGCTGCGCATCTGGATCAACCGCACCTACGCCACCTACCACCACCAGATCCGGATGCTCGAGGAGAACCCCGACCGCCGCCCCGTGCACGTTGTGGCCACGCATCGCGATCCCGACTCGCCGGTGCTGGCGGCGGCCGCAGAGGCCCATCCGGAGCCCGAGGGCCTCGGGGACGACTACGTCGAGGCCGCCCTGGCCTTCTGCGCGCGGCACGCGATCGACGTGCTCTGGCCCACCTGGCAGGCGGAGGCGGTCGCCGCCCGGCGCGGTGACTTCGAGGCACTCGGGGTGCGGGTGCTGACCTCCCCGCCGGAGGCGATCGGCCTCTTCGCGGACAAGGCCGCCGCCTACGCGGCGGCCGCGCGGCTCGGCGTACCCGTGCCCGAGCACCACGTCGCCACCACGGCGGCGCAGTTCGAGACCGCCTACGCCACCCTGGTCGGCAACGGGCACGCGGAGATCTGCGTCAAGCCGGTCACCGGGGTGGGGGCGGCCGGGTTCTGGATCATCTCCACCGAGGCGCCGTCGCTGGCGGACCTGTACGCCGCGCCGCGGCGCCGGATGCCGCTGGCGCAGATGCGTGGTCTCGTCCAGCAGTGCGACACGTTCCCCCCGCTGATGGTGATGCCGGTGCTGCCCGGCGGGGAGTACTCCGTCGACACGCTCTCGTACGACGGCAAGGTGGGGCGCACGATCCCCCGCTTCAAGAGCCCCACCACGCGCCGCGTGCTGCTCGACGCGCACCCGGAGCTGGAGCGCTACACCCGACTGCTGGTCGAGGAGCACGCGCTGTCGTATCTGTCGAACGCGCAGTTCCGCCTGGACGCGCACGGTCGGCCGTTCCTGCTCGAGGTCAACACCCGCGCCTCGGGCGGGCTGTTCCAGTCGTGCCTGGCGGGCGGCAACCTGGTGTGGCCGGCAGTCCGCTCGGCCCTCGAGGGGTACCTGGACCCGGCCTGGCTGCCTGAGGTGACCTACCCGGTGGCGCTCACGACGTTCGCCACCGCCACGCGGCTGGACACCCGCGCGCCGGAGCGCTCAGCGCGCCTCGCGCAGGTCGGCGATGGTGAGCACCAGCCGCTCGAGGGTGTACGCCGGGTCCCCCGCGGCGCCCTTCACCTCGGCGTCGGCGCGGGCCACCGCGCGGATCGCCTGGGCGACGCCGTCCGGGGCCCAGCCGCGTGACTGCTCGCGCAGCGTGCGCAGCTTCCACGGCGGCACGCCCACCTCGCGGGCCAGGTCGGCCTCGCGCATGCCGCGCGGGGCGGAGATGAAGCGGGCCAACCCGCGGGCACCGGTGGCGAAGGCGGAGGTCACCAGCACCGAGGCGGTGCCGCCGTCCATCGCCCAGCGCAGCTCCTCCAGCGCGGCGCCCCGGCGCCCGGCGAAGGCGGCGTCGGCGACGGCGAAGGACTTGGCCTCCGCGCGTCCGCCGAAGTAGCGCTTGACCTTCTCCATGTTGATCGGCTCGCCGGGGAAGTCGTTGGCGAGCTGGTGCGCGGCCGCGGAGAGCGAGCGCAGGTCCTGCCCGACCGCCTGGACCAGGAAGCCCGCGCCCTCCTCGTCGATGCTCGAGCCGTGCCCGCGCATCTCGCTGGTGACGAAGCGGGGGAACTCCGAGGTCTTGAGCTCCACGGACTTGGACTCCGTGACGCTCTTGAGCTTGCGCAGCTTGGCGAGCACGCCGGAGCCCTTCTGGCCCCCGCCGTGCACCAGCACCAGCGCCACGTCCTCCACCGGCGAGGCGGCGTAGGACAGCAGTCCCGCGACCGACTCCTCGGGCAGGTTCTCCAGGTTGCGCACGACCACGCAGCGGGTGCTGGAGAACAGCGAGGGCGCCGACATCTCGCCCAGCGTGGCCAGCGTCAGGTCGCCGGCGGCCGACTCGGCCAGCTCGGCCTCCGGGTCGTAGGCCCGCACCGCGGCGCGCACCTGGGCGACCGTGCGCTCGTTGAGGAACTCCTCCTTGCCGGTGACGAGGGTGACCCGACCGAGGACGTCTGCTGCGCGTGGACCTGCCATGGTGGCGCCAGCCTGCCACAGGCCGCCGACAGCGCCGTCCGCGACCCGATCCTCCGACCGCGGAGGGGTCGTGCGCCTCACTCGCGGGTGCTGGTGCGCACCTGGTCGCCGTCGGCGAGCACCAGGATTTCCCCGTCCACGTCGGTGCGCAGCACGCGGGTGCCCTCGCCGGCCAGCGGCGCCATCGTCTGCGCGGAGGGGTGACCGTAGTCGTTGTCCGCGCCGACGCTGACCAGCGCCACCCGGGGGCGCAGCCCGAGCAGCAGGTCGAGGTCCTGGTGCCTGCTGCCGTGGTGGGGGACCTTGAGCACGTCGACCTCGAGCCCCTCCAGCACCCGGGCGAGCTGCGCCTGGCCGGGCGGCTCGAGGTCGCCGGTGAGCAGGATCCGCACCCCGCCGACCTCGGCGAGCAGCACGACGCTGGCGTCGTTGGCGCTGGACCCGTCGCCGGCCCCGGCCGGGTCCAGGCCGGCGGGCGGCCAGAGCACCTGCACGGTGACGTCGCCGACCACCGTCGTCGCGCCGTACGTCGCGGTCCGGGCGGTGGCCGCGGCCTGTCCGACCTCGGCGGCCACCTGGCGCGCACCCTCGGGCGGGTCGGCGCGCGCGGTCACCTCCACCACGCCCACCTCACGGCCCTCGAGCGCGCCGGCGAGTCCGTCCACGTGGTCGGCGTGGAAGTGGGTGAGCACGACCAGCGGGAGCCGCTCGACCTCGAGGCGGCGCAGGCAGGCGTCGACGGCACCCGGATCGGGTCCGGCGTCCACCAGGACACCCGAGCCCGGTCCGGCGCGCAGCACGAGCGCGTCGCCCTGCCCGACGTCGCAGGCGGCCAGCACCCAGCCCGGCGGGGGCCAACCCGGGGTGGGCGCAGGGACGAGCACCGCCGCGCAGAGCACCAGGCAGCAGCCGGCGCCGCTGGCCGGGTGCCGCAGCGCCCGGGGCGCACCCAGGGCGATCACCACGCACAGCGCCGTGAGCGCCGCCAGCGCCACCGCGCCGCTGCCCCACTCCATCGCCGCGCCCGGCATCGTGGCCCCCCAGCGGGCCACGGTCACGATCCACGCCACGCACCACGACGCGAGCAGCCCGAAGACCGCCCCCACGGTGCCCGAGCCGACCCCCAGCAACCCTCCGGCCAGTCCCAGGACCGTGGCCGGACCGACGGCCGGGGCCGCCAGCAGGTTGGCCACCACCGCGACCAGGCTGACCTCGCCCGAGAGCGCGGCCACCACCGGCGTGCAGGCCAGCTGGGCGGCCGCCGGCACGGCCACCGCCTCGGCCACCCAGCGCGGCAGCCAGCGTGCGAGCGCGTCGCGCCAGGCCGGAGCGAGCAGCAGGATCCCCGCGGTGGCCAGCACCGACAGCGCGAAGCCCGCCGTGGTCGCCAGCCACGGGTCCACCAGCAGCAGGGCGACCACCGCCACCCCCAGGGCGCGGGTGCCGCGCTGCAGGCCGTTGCCACCCAGCCCGACCAGCGCGACCGTGCCCATCGCGGCGGCCCGCACGACACTCGGCTCGGTGCGCGCGAGCAGCACGAAGCCGACGATGCCGAGCCCGCCGACGACCATCAGCCAGCGCCCGCGCACCCCCGCCCAGCGGGCCAGCACCAGCAGGAAGCCGACCAGCAGCGTCAGGTTGGTCCCCGAGACCGCCAGCAGGTGGGTCAGCCCGGTGGTGCGGAAGTCGTCGGCGAGCTCCTCGGGCATCCCCTCGTCGTCGCCCACCACCAGCGCCGGCACCAGCGCCCGCTGGCTCGGCGGTCTCTCGGCGACCGAGGCGCGCAGGGCCGTGCGCACCCGGTCGGCGCCGCGCCACCAGACTCCCGGGCCGTGGGTCACCTCGGGGGCGCCGCGGGGGCGCAGCACGGCCGCGAGGTCGCGCCCGTCGGCCGGGGCCAGCCGGCCCTCGGCCCGCAGTCGCGCCCCGAGCTCGACGTCGGCCCAGGACTCCTCGCCCAGCACCAGCACCGGCGCCCCCACCCGGTGCGTGCGCCCGCGACCGGTGACCGCGGTGACCCGGGCCCGCAGCAGCACGTAGTCCTCGAAGCGCCCCTCGCGGCGGCGCGGATCGGAGGTGACGCTCAACGCGACGGTGACCGCGGCGCCGCTCGCGGCCAGGCCCGAGACGGGGCCGTGGGCGACCTGCTGCTCGCGCAGCTGCGCGCTCGTCGCGACCGCGGCCAGCACCAGCAGCAGCCCCGTCGCCGTACGCACCCGTGCTGCTGCGACACCGCGCCGGCGCAGCAGCAGCAGTCCGGATCCGCCGCCCACGACGAGCAGCGCCACGGCCGGCCACGGCAGCAGCCCACCCAGCCCGCCGGCCCAGGCCGCGGCCGCCACCGCGGGCATCCGCAGGTCCGCAGGCGCCGCAGCGGCCTCCTCGCGGATCGGTCCGGACACCGCTCAGACCGTGACGTGGGGCGTCAGGTCGGCCAGGGTGGCGTCGCCGATGCCGTCGACCTCCAGCAGCTCCTCGATCGCGGAGAACCCGCCGTGCTCGGTGCGCCAGGCGATGATCGCCTGGGCCGTCACCGGCCCCACCCCCGGCAGCGTCTCGAGGGTCGGCTGATCGGCGGTGTTGATGTTGACCAGCGCGCCACCGGCCCCGCCGCTGGGTGCCCCCGAAGGCGACAGCGGGGGCCCCGGCGCCGCGGCCCCCGGCGCACCGACCAGGATCTGCTCGCCGTCGACGAGGAGCCGGGCCAGGTTGAGCCCGGACAGGTCGACCCCGCGTCGGACGCCGCCCGCGGCCGCCAGCGCGTCGACGACGCGCGAGCCCGGCGCGAGCACCGCGATCCCGGGGCGTCGCACCCGGCCCGCCACGTCGACCACGATCTGTGCCGGTGCCGCGGCCGCGCCGGAGGCCCCCGGGGAGCCCGGTGCCGTCCCGGGCACCGCGCCGGGCGAGGCGCCGGGCGACGCCGAGGGTGTGAACAGGCCGGGCCCCGCGGAGCTCACCGTCGGGGCGGGCACCTGCTCGGGGTCGTTGCGCAGGATCCACCAGCAGGTGACCGCCAGCCCCAGGGCGACCGCGACCGCCAGCACGGCCAGCGCGCCGGGGCCCAGGCCCGCCCGGCCGCGCAGCGTCGCCGGCACCAGCTCGTCCAGCGCGGAGCCGACCGCCGAGCCGGGGCGCCGGGCGGCGTGCCGGCCCGGGATCGGCACCAGCGGCGCTGCCGGCGGCGTCTCCAGGGTCGCTCCCCGCGTCGCCGCCTCGGCGGTGGGTTCAGGCGCCCCGCCCGGCCGGGGCGGGTGCTCCCGGATCCGGGTGTGGGTGTCGGGCACCCCCGGCGGCAGCTCCTGGCCCGGGGCCGGCCGGTCAGGCGTCGGGACGGTCATCCGGGCGGGTGGGCCGGACTCGGCGCGCACCACCGCCAGCTCCGCGCTCAGCTGCGCGAGCCGCCGCGCGACCGCCTCAGCCTGCTGGGGGGTGGGGCGGCGCGATCGCATGCAGCGACCCTAGGAAGCCGCGGGCGGCCGCGGAAGGCGCGTTCGCGCGCCTGTGGATAGCCAGTGCCGGCTCAGAGCCGGGGCGCCACGCAGACCGCGACCATTCCGGGCCCGACGTGCGCGCCCAGCACCGCCCCCAGCTCGCCGCAGTCGACCTCACGCTCGGCCAGGTTCGCCTGAAGCCGCTCGGTGAGCCGCTCGCGCAGCTGCCCGGCGCGGTCCGTGCTGGCCAGGTGGTAGACCCCGACGTCGACCTGGTCGTCGCCGGCCGCCTCCACCGCGAGGTCCTCCAGCCGGCTCAGGGCACGACCCGAGGTGCGGATCCGCTCGTAGGAGGCGATCCGGCCCTCGTCGATGCGCAGCAGCGGCTTGAGCGCCAGCGCGCTGCCGAACAGCGCGGCGGCCGCGCCGATCCGGCCCCCGCGGCGCAGGTACTCCAAGGTGTCGACGTAGAACAGCGAGGTGGTCGCGGCGGAACGGCGCAGCGCCGCCTCGCCGGCCTCGTCGAGGCTGCCCCCGGCGTCCAGCACGTCGGCGGCGGCCAGCGCCGCGAAGCCGGTGCCCGGCCCGACCTGCCGGGTGTCCACCGGTACGACGCGCACCGGCGACTCCCCCGCCCCCAGCTCGCGGGCCGCCAGCTGGGCGGACTCGAACGTGCCGCTCATGTCCGCCGACAGGTGCACCGAGAGGATCTCCTGCGCCCCCTGCGCGGCGAGCCGCCGGTAGGCCTCGGCGAACACCGCCGGCGAGGGACGCGACGTGCTGACCGGGGCCCACTTGCGCAGTGACTCCGCCACCAGCTCCGGAGTCGCGCCGCCCTCCACGCCCTCCTCGTAGACCGTGGCGCCGATGACGACCTGTAGGGGCACCACCTCGATACCGCGCTCGGCCGCCAGCTGCGCGGGCAGGCTGGCGGTCGAGTCGGTGACGATCACCCGGCGACCCTGGTCCATGGGGGGAGGCTACTGGCTGCGGCTACTGCGCGACGATGTTCACCAACTTGGGCGCCCGCACGATCACCTTGCGCACCGTCTTGCCCTCCAGCGCCCGCTGGACGGTCGGGTCGGCCAGCGCCGCGGCCTCGAGGTCCGCCTCGCTGATGTCCGGCGACACCTCCAGGCGCCCCTTGACCTTGCCCTGGATCTGGACGACCGCGGTCACCGAGTCCTCGACCAGCAGCGCCTCGTCGACGACCGGCCAGCCGGCCTTGGCGACGGTGGGCTGGTGGCCCAGGCGCTCCCACATCTCCTCCGCGGCGTACGGCGCGACCAGCGACAGCAGGATCGCCACCACCTCGACGGCCTCGCGCACCGCGGGGTCGGCGGGACCGCAGCCGGAGTCAATGGCCTTGCGGGTGGCGTTGACCAGCTCCATCACCCGGGCGACCATCACGTTGAACCGGAAGGACTCCACCAGCTCCGCGGCCTCGTGCACGGTCTTGTGGGTGATCTTGCGCAGCGCCACGTCCCCGGCGCCCGGGTCGGTGCCGGGCTCGCTGGTCACGTCGCCCGAGAGCCGCCAGGCGCGCTGCAGGAAGCGCAGCGAGCCGGCCGGCGAGACGTCGGCCCAGTCGATGTTGTCCTCGGGCGGGCCGGCGAAGACCAGCGTCAGGCGCACCGCGTCGACGCCGAACTCGTTGAGCTGGTCGCCCAGGTCGACGCCGTTGCCGGCCGTCTTCGACATCCGCTTGCCGCCGTTGATCACCAGGCCCTGGTTGAGCAGCGCCGTGAACGGCTCGACGAAGTCGAGCATCCCCATGTCGTGCAGGACCTTGGTGAAGAAGCGCGAGTAGAGCAGGTGCAGCACGGCGTGCTCGACGCCGCCGACGTACTGGTCGACGGGGCCCCAGCGGCGCACCTCCTCGACGTCGAAGGGGCCCTCGGTGTAGTTCGGCGAGCAGTAGCGCAGGAAGTACCACGACGAGTCCACGAACGTGTCCATGGTGTCGGAGTCGCGCTTGGCCGGCGCCCCGCACGAGGGGCACTCGACGTTCACCCAGTCGGAGGCGGCCGCCAGCGGCGACTCACCCTTGGGCTTGAGGTCGGCGCCCTTGAGCTCGGGCAGCACCACCGGCAGCTGCTCCTCGGGGACCGGCACCTCGCCGCAGGCCTCGCAGTGGATGATCGGGATCGGGCAGCCCCAGAAGCGCTGGCGGCTGAGCAGCCAGTCGCGCAGCCGGAAGTTGACCGCGCCCTTGCCGCGGCCGGCGGCCTCGAGCTCCTCGATGGTGGCGCTGATCCCAGCGGCCTTGTCGCTGAGCCCGTCCAGGGAGCCGGAGTTCACGTAGGTGCCGTTGCCGGTGGTGGCGACGTAGGTCTCCTCCGGGTTGTCCTCCCCGGTGTCGACGACGCGGCGCACCGGCAGGTCGAAGGCCTTCGCGAAGTCGAGGTCGCGCTGGTCGTGCGCGGGCACCGCCATGATCGCGCCGGTGCCGTAGTCGGCCAGCACGTAGTCGGCGGCCCAGACCGGGATCTGCTCGCCGTTGACCGGGTTGGTCGCGGTGACCCCGAGCGGGACGCCGGTCTTGGGGCGGTCGGTGGCGAGCCGCTCGATGTCGGACTCCTTGCGGATCTGCTCGCGGTAGGCGTCGTAGGCCGCGCGCTGCTCGGGAGCGCAGATCTCGCCGGCCAGCGCGGCGTCCGCGGCGACCACCATGAACGTCGCGCCGTGCAGGGTGTCGGGCCGGGTGGTGTAGACGGTGACGGTGCGCGTCGAGCCGTCGGCCAGGGTCAGGTCGAAGTCGACGTGGGCGCCCTCGGAGCGGCCGATCCAGTTGCGCTGCAGGGTCAGCACCCGCTCGGGCCAGGTGCCCTTGAGCTGCTCCATGTCGTCGAGCAGGCGCTGGGCGTAGTCGGTGACCTTGAAGTACCACTGGGTCAGCTCGCGCTTGGTGACCTCGGCGCCGCAGCGCTCGCAGGCGCCGTCGACGACCTGCTCGTTGGCCAGCACCGTCTGGTCGTTGGGGCACCAGTTGACCGGCGAGGACTTGCGGTAGGCCAGCCCGCGCTCGCGGAACTTCAGGAACAGCCACTGGGTCCACTTGTAGTACTCGACGTCGGAGGTGTGCAGCCGGCGCGACCAGTCGAAGCTGACCGCGTACTTCTTGAACGACGCGGCCTGGGTCTCGATGTTGGCGTAGGTGTAGGTCGCCGGGTGCTCGTCGCGCTTGATGGCGGCGTTCTCGGCGGGCAGGCCGAAGGAGTCCCAGCCGATCGGGTTCATCACCTCGTAGCCCTGCTGCCACCAGTAGCGGGCGAGCACGTCGTGCAGCGCGGTCACCTCGGCGTGACCCATGTGCAGGTCGCCGGACGGGTAGGGGAACATCGTCAGGGCGTACTTCTTCTCGCGCGGCGAGTCGTCGTCGGCGGCGAAGGGGTCGAGCCGGTCCCAGACCTGCTGCCACTTCTCCTGCACGGCCACCACGTCGTACGTCGTGGCCCCGTCCTGCTCGACCTCGTGCTGCTGCGTGCCGTCCTGGCTCATCGTGTGCCCTTTCCGGGGTGCTCGGAGCGTCGCGCCCCTGCTCCTGACATGAAAAAACCCCTCACACGGAGGGGCGGCCGCGCGGTCGTTTGGCGATCAGCGCGGCTGGGGAAGAAGCAGGAACTGCGTACCCATGTCGGTCATGCTACCGCTCGTCAGGAGCCGCCTTGCCCCCCATCACCCGACGCCGGCCCCGTCACCGGCTGCGTCTGCTGCCGGGGCTGCTCACCGCCGCCCTGCTCCTGCCCCTCGCCGCGTGCGGCGAGGACTCCTCCGCCGGTACCGCGCCGGAGCCGCCGTCGGGCTCGACCTCGGGCTCGGTCTCGCCGTCGCCGTCGTTGTCGCCGTCGGGCGAGGCCTCCCCGGCCGACCCGGTCGCGGGCACCCCCACCCCGCCGGGCACCGAGCTGGCGATCGGGGACACCGCCGACCTGCCCGTCTCCTTCGGCCGGGCCAAGGCGCTGGTGCGCTACCGGATCATCGGCCTCGAGAACGTCGCGGCGAGCGCCCTGCCCGCCGAGCAGCGCCCCGACTCCCCCGGCGCCTGGGACCTGACCTACGTGCGGATCCGGGCCACCCTGCTCGAGGGCCGGGGCGCGGCGCTGTTGAACCTGTCGGTCGGGATGAACATCGAGGGCGAGGCGGACGGCGAGTCGGTGCTGCCGGTGATCCTGTGGGAGGAGTTCGCGCCCTGCTCCGACGAGCCGCCGCCCTACGACGGCACGGGCGTGGCGGTGGGCACGACGTGGACGGCCTGCGTGCCGATCCTCACCGAGCGGCGCGCGCCGCTGGACGCCGTGGTGTTCACCAACCCCCGCAACGCCTACCGCGACCCGGTGCGCTGGGTGATCTGAGCCGGAGCGGGACACCGCCCCCGCCGGCGCGGACCCTCTAGGGTGCCAGCATGACTGTCAACGACATGTTCCGACTCGACGGCAAGGTCGCGATCGTGACCGGCGCCTCCAGCGGTCTCGGCGTCGCGTTCGCCCAGGCCCTCGCCGAGGCGGGCGCGGACCTCGCGCTCGGCGCTCGCCGTACCGACCGGCTCGAGGAGACCGCGCAGCTGGTGCGCGACCTCGGCCGGCGCGTGGTCACCGTCGCCACCGACGTCGCCGACCCGGCCGCCTGCCAGCGCCTCGTCGACACCGCGATGACCGAGCTCGGCCGCGTCGACGTGCTGGTCAACAACGCCGGCATCGGCACCGCGGTGCCGGCCACTCGGGAGGCCCCCGAGCAGTTCCGCCAGGTCATCGACGTCAACCTCAACGGCTGCTACTGGATGGCCCAGGCCTGCGGGCGGGTGATGGGCCCGGGCAGCTCGATCGTCAACATCAGCTCGGTGCTCGGCCTCACCACCGCCGGCCTGCCGCAGGCGGCGTACGCGGCCAGCAAGGCGGGCCTGATCGGCCTCACCCGCGACCTGGCCCAGCAGTGGACCGGACGCAAGGGCATCCGGGTGAACGCGATCGCGCCCGGGTTCTTCACTTCCGAGATGACCGAGCAGTACCCGCCGGGCTACCTGGAGTCCCAGCAGGCGCGGATCCCGGCGGGGCGCAAGGGCGACCCGCGCGAGCTGGCCGCGACGCTGGTGTGGATGGTCTCCCCCGCCGGCGGCTACGTCACCGGCCAGACCCTGGCCGTCGACGGCGGGATGACGATCACCTGAGCCGGGGCTCAGCCCGCGGAGTCGTCGCGTGCGGGCTTGTCGAGAACGGTCTCGGGCTCCGGCTCGGCCGGCACCACCACCGGGCGCCACATCGCCCACGCCTGGAACAGCGCCGCGGCCACGACCATGCCGATCCCCGCCCAGAGGTTGACGTTGACCCCGCCGGCCCGGTCGAGGTCGGCGTCGCTGGTGGACAGGAGGCCCATCGCCACCAGCACCACCCCGTAGATGCCGATCAGCGCGGCGATGAAGGTGCGGATGTCGAAGGCCCGGGCTGCCCGCTGGGCCTTCGGCTGTGCGGAGGGGCTGTCGTGCTGAGTCATGTCTCGATCCCTTGCTCGGGTCACCAGAAGAGGAAGTTGAGGCCGATCACGATGGCCAGGCCCACCGCGGCCAGCTTGGTCGGCTGCTGGAACCACGCGAGCTGCGGCTCGTCGGGGTCGCGGAAGTCCTTGCGCGGGGTCAGCGACCAGACCAGCCCGCGCAGCTCCGACTCCACCCGCGGCTTGGTGGCCAGGCTGACCACCACGCTGACCACGATGTCGAGCGCGAAGGCCACGCCCGCGGCCACGAACGCCGCGCCCTGGCCGGCCAGGCCGATCACGCCGAGGACGTCCTCGCTGAGCAGCCACACCGTGATGGCGCCGGCGGTGCCGCTGACCAGTCCCACCCAGCCGGCGGTGGCGGTCATCCGCTTCCAGAACATGCCGAGGATGAACGTCGCGAACAGCGGCGCGTTGAAGAACCCGAAGAGGGTCTGCAGGTAGTCCATGATGTTCGTGTACGACGAGGCCAGCACGGCCGTGCCGATGGCGGCCACGGTGGCGCCGACGGTGGCCCAGCGCCCCACCGCCGTGTAGTACTCGTCGGGCTTGTCCTTCTTCACGTAGGTCTGCCACAGGTCGTAGCTGAAGACCGTGTTGAAGGCCGAGATGTTGGCCGCCATGCCCGCCATGAACGACGCCAGCAGGCCGGCGATCGCGACCCCGAGCATGCCGCTGGGCAGCAGGTCGCGCATCAGGTAGAGGATCGAGTCGTTGTAGGAGGCCCCGTTGTCCTCCCCCGCCTTGAGGTCGATCAGCTCGGTGACCAGGACCGCCGCGATCATGCCGGGGATCACCACGATGAACGGGATGAACATCTTCGGGAAGGCGCCGATGATCGGGGCCCGCTGGGCGGCCGACATCGAGCTGGAGGCCATCGCCCGCTGGACCTCGACGAAGTTCGTGGTCCAGTAGCCGAACGACAGCACGAAGCCGAGGCCGAAGACGATGCCGATCACCGAGAGCACCGGGCTGTCGAAGCCGCTCAGCGCGGTGCCCGGCCACGAGGAGAGCTGCTCGGCGCCGCCGGGGCTGGCGGTGACCCTCTCGGTGAAGCCGCTCCAGCCACCCACCTTGTGCAGGCCCACCAGCGTCAGCGGGACCAGCGCGGCGACGATCACGAAGAACTGCAGCACCTCGTTGTAGATGGCCGCGGACAGTCCGCCCAGCGCGGTGTAGGTGAGCACCACCACCGCGGCCACCACCAGCGAGACCCACAGCGACCAGCCCAGCAGCACCTCGACGATCGAGGCGAGCAGGAACAGGTTGATGCCGGCGATCAGCAGCTGCGCGACCGCGAAGCTGAGCGCGTTGACCAGGTGCGCCCCGGTGCCGAACCGACGGCGCATGAACTCCGGCACGCTGCGCACCTGGGAGCCGTAGTAGAACGGCATCATCACGATGCCGAGGAACAGCATCGCCGGCACCGCGCCGATCCAGAAGTAGTGCATGGTCGCCACGCCGTAGCTGGCGCCGTTGGCGGACATGCCGACGATCTCGACCGCGCCCAGGTTGGCCGAGACGAAGGCCAAGCCGGTCACCCAGGCCGGCAGGCTGCGCCCGGAGAGGAAGAAGTCGATGCTGCTCGAGATCGAGCGCCGCGCCAGGATCCCGACGCCCAGGACGAAGGCGAAGTAGATCGCCACCAACAGGTAGTCGACCCACTGCGCGTCGAGTCGTAGCGATTGTTCTGCGGCAGTGAGCACGCGGTCCTCCCGGGAGTCAGGACCCGCGCGTGCGGGCCATCGGAGCGTTACCCCCCTAGCGATGCCTCCATGCCTGGCAGTGAGATGCGCGACTCGCGCTGGAACGCCGCGGGCGTGGTCCCGGTCCACCGCTTGAAGGCGTGGATGAAGCTCGACGCCTCCGCGTAGCCCAGCCGCTGGGCGACGTCCTCGACGGTGAGCGCGCTGCCGCCTCGGCTGCCCAGCAGCTCCTCGGCCAGCGACTGACGGACCTCGTCGAGCAGGGCCCGATAGCTGGTGCCGGCCTCCTCCAGGCGCCGGCGCAGAGTGCGCGGGCTGATCCGCAGGGCGGCGGCGGTCTGCTCCATCCCGCCGCCGAAGGCCACCTGCTGGGTGAGCAGCACCCGCACCTGCTGGGTGATCCCGCTGCGGACCCGGCGCCGGGCCACCGCGTCGTGGCACAGCGCCTCGCACAGCGCCACGGTCTGCGGGTTCGCCTGCGGCAGCGGCCGGTGCAGGTGGGCCGCCTCGAAGGCGAAGCTGGTGCGCGGCGCGGCGAAGCGCGGCATCGTCGCCAGCACCTGGCGGTACGGCGCGGGGTCCGCCGGCGCGGGGAACGCCAGCTCGACCTCGAGCAGCGGGACCCCGCCCGGGACGAGCTCGCCGAGCACCGTGTGGATGGCGGCCAGGTCGCGCTCGACCAGGAAGCGGTGCACGTCGGTGGGCAGGCCGGCGCCGTCGACGACGACGCGGACCAGATCGCCCTCGATCCGCGCCCGCGGGATCCCAAAGGTGAAGCTGAGGTCGATGAACCGCAGGGCCAGGTTGACCGCGTCGAGCACGGTGCGGCTGCTGAGCAGGGCGAAGCCGAAGATCCCGAAGGTGCTCACGTGGTAGCGGCTGCCGACCTCCACCCCCGGCGCGTGCCCGAGCGAGTCGCGGGTGGCGGCGAGCAGGTTGCGGACCACGTGCAGCTCCTGGCCGGCGGTGACCTCGCGCTCGGGCTGGGCCAGGTCGGCCACCGTGAGACCGGTGCCGCTCAGCGCGCCGGCGGCGTCGAGGCCCCGCTGCGCGGCGTACTGGACGAGCAGCGCGACCCCGCTGACGCTGCGGGGGAAGTCCCAGCCTCGCGCGGCCGGCTCCTCCAGGGTGGCCGCGGGCGCAGAGGAGGTCATGGCCGCAATTATGGATCCATCTGTCCGCGGATGTCTCGTGAGTCACACCCGCGGGCCCTACCGTCACCCCATGCCGACTTCCGCGCGCCCGCAGACCGAGCCGTCCAGCGCCCCCTCCCCCGGGCCACGCCCGCCCGGTCCCCGGGTGCTCGTCATCGGCGCCGGGTTCGGCGGCCTGGGCGCCGGCATGGCGCTGCTGCGGGCCGGGTTCAGCGACCTGACCATCGTCGAGCGGGCCGACGAGGTCGGCGGCGTGTGGCGCGACAACACCTACCCCAACGCCGCCTGCGACGTGCCGTCCGCGCTCTACTCCTGGTCGTTCGCGCCGAACCCCGACTGGGGGCGGCGCTACCCCGGCCAGCCCGAGATCCTCGACTACGTGCGCCGCACGGCCCGCGAGAGCGGGGTGCTCGACCACGTCCGGACCGGCGCGGAGGTCGTCTGCGCCACGTGGCACGAGGAGACCCGCAGCTGGGAGGTCGAGCTCGCCGGCGGCGAGGTGCTCGAGGCCGACGTGCTGGTCCCGGCCGTGGGCCAGCTCTCCCGTCCGGTGGTGCCCGAGCTCCCGGGCCGCGAGAGCTTCGCCGGCCCCGCGTTCCACTCCGCGCAGTGGCGCCACGACGTGGACCTGCGCGGCAAGCGGGTCGCGGTGCTCGGCACCGGCGCCAGCGCCATCCAGTTCGTGCCCGGGATCGTCGACGACGTCGCCGCGATGACGGTCTTCCAGCGCTCCGCGCCGTACGTCGTGCCGAAGCCGGACCGGGCCTACACCGACCTGCACCACCGGGCGTTCGCGCGCTGGCCGCGCACCCAGCGCTTCGGCCGGCGGCTCACCTGGGTGCTCTCCGAGCGGCTCAACGCGGCCCTGACCACCGGCACCCCGATCGCCACGGCGATGGAGCTCGCCTGGCGCACCCAGCTGCGCCTGCAGGTGCGCGACGCCGGGCTGCGCGCCCGGCTGGTGCCCGACTACCCGCTGGGGTGCAAGCGGATGCTGTTCTCCAACGACTGGTACCCCGCCCTCGCCCGCCCCCACGTCGACGTGGTCACCGACCACGTCGCCGAGGTGCTGCCGCACGGGGTGCGCACCACCGACGGTCGCGTCCACGAGGCCGACGTGCTGATCTGGGGCACCGGGTTCGCCGCCACCGAGTTCCTGGCCCCGATGACCGTGCGCGGCGTCGGCGACCGCGACCTGCACGAGCACTGGGCCGACGGCGCCCGCGCCCATCTCGGGATGACCGTGCCCGGCTTCCCGCAGCTGTTCCTGGTCTACGGGCCGAACACGAACCTGGGCGGCAGCTCGATCATCACCATGATGGAGGCCCAGTCCGGTTACCTGGTCCAGGCCGTCCGGGCTCTCGCCGAGGGCCGCGTCGAGCGCCTCGACGTCCGCCCCGAGATCGCCGACGACTTCGACGCCGAGATGCAGTCCCGGCTCGGCGACAGCGTGTGGACCGCGTGCCTGAGCTGGTACCGCGAGGACGGGGGCCGGGTCACCACGAACTGGCCGGGGCTGGTCAAGGAGTACCAGGCACGCACGGCCAACCTGGACCTGCGCGACTTCACCGTCACCGCGCCGGCCCGGCGCGAGCGGGTCGGGGGCGCGCGATGAGCGGCCGCTTCGACTACGACGTGCTCGTCGTCGGGTCGGGGTTCGGCGGCAGCGTCAGCGCGCTGCGGCTGACCGAGAAGGGCTACCGGGTCGGCGTCGTGGAGGCGGGCCGACGCTTCGCCGACGACGAGTTCGCCACCACCTCGTGGAAGGTGCGCGACTACCTCTTCGTGCCGGCCCTGCGCTGCTTCGGCATCCAGCGGATGACGCTGCTGCGCAACGTGCTGGTGCTCAGCGGCGCCGGGGTCGGCGGCGGCTCCCTGGTCTACGCCAACACCCTCTACGAGCCGTCCGAGGCGTTCTTCCTCGACCCGTCCTGGAGCCACCTCACCGACTGGCGCGACGAGCTGGCGCCCTGCTACGACCAGGCCAAGCGGATGCTGGGAGCCGCGACGTACCCCTGGACGAGCCCGTCGGACGAGGTGATGCGCGGCGTCGCCGAGGACCTCGGCGTGGGGCACACCTTCAGCCCCACCCAGGTCGGCGTGCTGTTCGGCGACAGCCTCGGCAAGGAGCGCGGCGAGCGGGTCGAGGACCCCTACTTCGGCGGCGTCGGCCCCGCGCGCAACGCCTGCCGCAACTGCGGGGAGTGCATGACCGGGTGCCGGCACAACGCCAAGAACACCCTGGTCAAGAACTACCTCCACCTCGCCGAGCGCGCCGGCGCCGTGGTGCACCCGCTGACCACGGTCACCGACGTCCGCCCGCTGCCCGGCGGCGGCTACCGGGTCACCACCCAGCGCACCGGGCGGCCGGGCTGGCTGGGCCGGACGACGCGGCGCACCTTCACCGCCGAGCAGGTGGTGATCTCCGCCGCCGCTCTGGGCACCCAGCGGCTGTTGCACCGGCTGCGCGACCGCGGCAGCCTGCCCGCGATCTCCGCGCGGCTGGGCGAGCTGACCCGCACCAACTCCGAGGCGATCCTCGCGGTCCGCGCGCGCGGCGACGACGTGGACTACTCCGAGGGGGTGGCGATCACCTCCTCGGTCCAGCTCGACGAGCACACCCACGTGGAGCCGGTGCGCTACGGCCCCGGCAGCAACGCGATGGGGCTGCTCAGCGCGGTGCTCACCGACGTCGAGGAGGGCCGGCGGCGCTGGTTGCTGGGGATGCGCGGGATGGTGCGCGACCGCCGCGACCTGCGCCGGCTGCACGACCCGCGCCGCTGGTCGCAGCAGGCGATCACGCTGCTGGTGATGCAGACGCTCGACAACTCGCTCACGACGTTCACCCGGTGGCGGCCCTGGGGCCGCACGATGACCACCCGGCAGGGCACCGGCGAGCCCAACCCCACCTGGATCCCGGCCGCGCACGCGGTCGCCCGCCGGGTCGCCGAGCGCATCGACGGGATCCCGAACGGGACCTGGGCCGACCTCCTCGACATCCCCACCACCGGCCACCTGATCGGCGGCTGCCCGATGGGGGCGAGCGCCGAGGAGGGCGTGGTGGACCCCTACCATCGCGTGCACGGCTACCGGGGGCTGCACGTGATCGACGGCTCGACGGTGTCGGCCAACCTGGGCGTCAACCCGTCGCTGACGATCACCGCGATGGCCGAGCGGGCCGTCTCGCTGTGGCCGAACGCCGGCGCCCCCGACCCCCGGCCCGAGCCGGGTACCGGCTACCGGCGCGTCTCCCCCGTCGCGCCGCTGCACCCCGTCGTACCGCCCACCGCGCCGGCCGCCCTGCGGCTGCCGCTGTTCGTCAAGGAGCCCTCGTGACCGAGTCCGTCGAGTACCCACCCGAGCCGTGGAACCTGGCCGGCGCCGGCCAGATCACCGTGTGGCGGGTGCCCGTCGCGGCGCTGCCGGTGTTGCCCACCGGCGTGCGTCCGCTCGCGGTGCGCGGTCGGGCCCTGGCGGTCACCGCGTTCGTCTCCTACTCCGAGGCCGGGCAGATGGCCTACGACGAGCTGCTCGCCGCCGTCGTGGTGCGCCACGGCCGCGGCGGCGCGCTCTCGATCACCGACATCTGGGTCGACTCCCCCGCCTCCCGCGCCGGTGGCCGTGCGCTGTGGGGCATCCCCAAGGAGATGGCCGCCTTCACCACCACCGCGGAGCCGGCCCGGACCGTGCGCTCGGCGGCGCTGGCCCCCGGCGCGGGAGCCGGTCACGCTCCCCTGGCCCATGCCTGGTTCGCCCCGCGCCGGCCGCCCGCCGTACCGCTGCCCACGCTGCCCGGCCGCGTCGTGCAGACCCTCGGGGAGACGACCGTGGCCAGCCGGATCCGGGCCGGCGGCCGGGTCCGGACGGCCCGCGCCGGCTGGACGTTCTCCGCCGAGGGCCCACTGCACTGGCTGCGCGAGGCCCGCCCGGTGACAAGCCTGGTCGCCGACGACTTCGCGATGTCCTTCGGGCCGCGGCTTCAGGGCTCGATCAGACCGACCCGGATGGCGTAGCGGGTCAGCTCGGTGCGGTCGCGCATGCCGAGCTTGCCCAGCACGTTCTCGCGGTGCCGCTCGACCGTGCGCACGCTGATCACCAGCAGCCGGGCGATCTCGCGCGTGGAGTGGCCCTCGGCGATCAGCTTGACCACCTCGTCCTCCCGGGCGGTGAGCACCGCGCGCGGCAGCCGCTCGCCGCGACGCTGACGCTCGAGGTAGTCGCGCACCAGCACGCTCTCCGCGCCGGGATAGAGGAACGAGTCGCCGCGCAGCGCGGCCCGGCAGGCGTCGACCAGGTCCCGGTCGGCCGCCGACTTGAGCACGTAGCCCGAGGCCCCGACGCGCAGCGACTCGAAGAAGTACTGCTCGTTGTCGTGCATGGTCAGCATCAGCATCCGGGGCGGGTGCGGGCGCCGGGAGATCTCGCGTGCGGCCTGCAGTCCGGTCAGTCGCGGCATCGCGATGTCGAGCACCACCAGGTCCACCGCGGTGGTGCGCAGCAGCTCGACGGCCTCGGCGCCGTCCCCGGCCTCGGCGACCACGGCGAGGTCGGGCTGCTGGTCCAGGATCAGCCGTACGCCGCGGCGCACCAGCGCGTGGTCGTCGGCAAGCAGCACCCGCGCGGGCTCGGGGCCCGCCGCGCTCGGGGTGCTCACCGGCGCCCCGGCGTGGGCGCGTCGGCGTGCGGGACCGGGACCCGCAACGTCACCTGGGTCCCGCCGCCGTCGCGGCGCCGTACCTCGACGGTGCCGCCGACCAGCGTGGCCCGCTCGTGCATTCCCCGCAGGCCGGTCCCCCGGGCATCGCGGGCGATCCCGACCCCGTCGTCGAGGACGCGGAGCTCGACGACGTCCCCGCTCAGTCCCAGCTGCACCTCGACGGTGTTCGCCGCGGCGTGGCGCGCCACGTTGGTCAGGGCCTCCTGGGCGACCCGGAAGACGACGAGCTCGCACCGCTGGTCGAGCGCGGGCAGACCGGGGGTGATCCCGCGCCGCACCAGGGTGTCGGTGGGCCCGAAGAGGTCGGTGGTCAGGGCGGCCAGTGCGCTGCGCAGCCCCAGGTCGTCGAGGACGTCGGGACGCAGGCTGCGCGCCACCGCTCGGACCTCCTCCAGCGCGGCGCGGGTGGCCTCCTGGATCCGTTCCAGGTGGGGCCCGGCCTCGCCCGGCTCCGACCGCGCCGCCAGGCTGACGTCGAGCAGAAGGGCGGTCAGGGACTGGCCCACTCCGTCGTGCAGCTCCTGGGCGATGCGGGCGCGCTCGGCCTCCTGGGCCGCCAACGCCGCCGCGTCGCTCTCCCGCTGGGCGGTGGCGATCCGCGCGAGCAGGTCGTTGACCGCGTCGGCCAGCTCCCGCGCCACCGGAGCGTTCGGAACCGGGACGGGATCGGGCACCCGCTTCACCCCGTCGGCACCGCGCGTCCGCTCCAGATCGAGCACCAGCCGGTCCAGCGGCCCGAGGGTACGACTCAGCAGCACGGCGTTGGCGGCGACGAGCACGACCAGCCCGACCCCGAGCACGACGACCTCCGAGACCACCGGGCGCGACGAGACGGTCGCCGGCGAGAAGGCGAGCAGGGCCGTGCCGGCCGCGAAGATCGCCGCGTTGGTGGCGATCACCCGCAGCGACAGGGAGGGCGGGCGGACACCGGGCATGGCGTCACCCTCACGCACCCCGATCCCGGCTGTCCACGCCGGGGTCCGCGCACCCGGCACAGGGCGTACGGCGGAGGTCGGGAGGCCGCGCGGGCCCGCGGCCGGTGCGGGTGGTCGCCCGCGGGAAGTGGGGAGCGGTCCCCATGGGGCCCCTAGCGGCGAGCCACCAGGATCGAGCCATGCCGTCGAGCAGCGCACACCACCTCGGGCCGCCTCGGTGAGCCTCTATCCGGCGATCCTCGGAGGAACGCTCGTCCTGCTCGCCGGGGTGGCCGCGGTGCGGGTGTCCGTACGCGCCGGGCTGCCCAGCCTGCTGCTCTACCTCGCCCTCGGTCTGGCGATCGGTGAGGCCGGGCTGGGGCTGCAGTTCGAGGACGCCGACCTCACCATGCTGCTCGGCACCCTGGCGCTCGCGGTGATCCTGGGTGAGGGGGGCTTCACCACCCGGTGGTCGGTGGTGCGGCCCGTGGTCGGGCTGGCCGGATTGCTCGCCACGGTCGGCGTCGCGATCAGCGTCGCGGTCACGGCCGGGCTGGCCCACTGGCTGCTCGGCGTGGACGCCCGCACCGCGATCCTGCTCGGGGCGGTGGTGGGCTCCACCGACGCGGCCGCCGTCTTCTCGGTGATGCGGCGCCTGCCGATCCGGTCCCGCGTCCGGGCCACGCTCGAGGCGGAGTCCGGGTTCAACGACCCGCCGGTGATCATCCTGGTCACGGTGGTCACCAGCGACGCCTGGGAGGCGGCCGACCCCTGGACGATCGGCGGACAGGTGGTCTACCAGCTCGTCGGGGGCATCCTGATCGGGCTGGCCGTGGCCCGGCTCGGCCAGTGGCTGCTCTCGCGCAGCGCGCTGCCCTCGGCCGGGCTCTACCCGCTCGCCACGATCGCGATCATGTTCCTCGCGTTCGCCTCTGCCGGCGCCCTCCAGGCCAGCGCGCTGATGGCGATTTACGTGGCGGGGCTCTGGCTCGGCAACGCTCCCCTGCCGCACCGCCGGGCCACGGCCGGCTTCAGCGAGGGCCTGGCCTGGCTGGCCCAGATCGGCCTGTTCGTGCTGCTCGGCCTGCTGGCCAGCCCCGGGCGCCTGCTCGACGCGCTTCCCGCCGCGGCCCTGGTCGGACTTGCCCTCACCTTCGTGGCCCGCCCGCTGTCGGTCGCCGCCTGCGCGTCCTGGTGGCGCATCCCCTGGCGGGAGCAGGCGTTCATGTCCTGGGCGGGGCTGCGTGGTGCCGTGCCGATCGTGCTGGCGACGATCCCGATCACCCAGGGCATCCCGGACGCCGCCCGGATCTTCGACGTCGTCTTCCTCCTCGTGGTCGTCTTCACGCTGCTGCAGGCGCCCGTGCTGCCGTGGCTCGCGCGGCGTACCGGGGTGGCGGTGACGTCCGGCACCCAGGAGCTCGAGGTCGAGTCCGCGCCGCTGGAGGAGATGGGCGCCAGCCTGTTGCAGCTGCGGGTGCCGCCCGGCTCGCGGCTGGCGGGAGTGCACATCCACGAGCTGCGGCTGCCCGGGAACGCCGCCCTCGCGCTGGTGCACCGCGACGGCGAGATCTTCGTGCCCGACACGCACACCACGCTGCGCAGCGGCGACCACCTACTGCTGGTCGCCTCCGACGACGTGCGCGAGCTGACCGAACGACGGTTGCGGGCGGTGGGGCGCCAGGGGCGGCTCGCCTTCTGGCTCGGGGAGCGTGGAAGCCCCGAGGAGGTCGTCGCCTGAGGTGGGGGCCGGGTGGATGCGGGGTGGCGGGTGGATGCGGCGTGGCGGGTGGATGCGGCGTGGCGGGCGCCGGGCGCGACGGACGGGGCGTCGCCACCCTGGCCGAGGCCCACAGAAACTTTTCTGGGTGGTTGTCCACAGATTGGGACCGGGGCGCCTTTGTGGGGGCCGGACTGTCGGTGGTCGCTGATTGAGTAAGTGTCATGGAGATCACAGTCAGCCCCGACGGCACCGGTGACGGTGCCGCTGGTGGTGCGGTCGCGGTGGTCTCCCGCGCCGAGGAGGCCCTGGCCGGGTTGGACTCGGTGCTGTGGGCCAGCCGGACCTCCGAGGAGCTGATGAACGGCGTCGGCGCGCTGGAAGGGCTACGGGCACACCTGGCCGCGGTCGAGGCCGAACTGCTGGCCGAGGTCCACGCCCGCGCCGCGGCCAAGACCGACCGTGCCTGGGCCTCAACCGGCGACTGGTTCACGCACCTCGGTGGGCTGCGCCGTGCCCAGGGCAAGCGCGCGGTCGACCACGCCGGGTTGCTGTGCGGCGACCGGCAGGCGACGTTGGCCGCGCTGCGGGCCGGCCGGGTCTCACCCGAGCAGGCCGGGGTGATCGTGGACGCGGTCGAGCAGTTGCCCCGCAACCCGCGCCTGCGCCAGGAGGCCGAAGCGCTGTTGCTGGGTGAGGCCGAGCGCCTGGACGCTTCCGAGCTGGCCAAGGCCGCCCGCCACCTGATCCACGTCGTCGACCCCGAACGCACCGAACGCGACCTGGAGAAGGCCCTGGACCGCGCCGAACGGGCCGCACACCTGGACCGGTTCCTGTCCCTGGTCGACGACGGCGCCGGCGGGGTCCGGGTGAAGGGGCGGGGGTCAGTGGAGGACGCCGCAGTCCTCAAGGCCGCGCTGCTGCCGTTGACCAAGCCCCAGCCGGCGTTGAGCGACGACCCCGACGAGGGGTGTGGCGGGGAGGTGCTGGATCCGCGTGACCACGGCGCGCGGTTGTGGGACGCGCTGATCCAGACCGCGCAACACGCCCTGGACACCGACCAGGCACCCGAGTCACACGGCGCCCGGCCGCGGGTCACGGTCACCCTCGACTACACCGCCCTGACCGGGTGCCTGGACCGGCAGGCGCCTGCCAGCGGCGACGGCGACATCGACTGGTCGCTGCTCGGGACCGGCAGGTCGGGCATCGCCGCAGACCTCGCCGCCGGGTTGGGGGTCACCGACGAGGGCCTGACCCTGTCCGCGGCCACCGCACGCCGGCTGGCCTGCGACGCCGACCTGATCCCCGTCGCCCTCGGCGGCCCCGGCGAGCAGCTCGACGTCGGCCGCGCCCACCGCCTGGTCACCCCGGCACTGTGGCGCGCCCTCGTCGTCCGCGACCGGCACTGCGCCTTCCCGGCCTGCACCCGGCCCCCGGTGATGTGCCACGCCCACCACCTCACCCACTGGGCCGACGGCGGCACCACCGCACTCGACAACCTGGTCCTGGTCTGCGGCCACCACCACCGCACCCTGCACCACACCCCCTGGCAGGTCCGGCTCAACCCCCACGACCGACTACCCGAGTTCCAGCCACCCCCGCCCCGCAGACGACCTCACCACGAGCACCACCAGCACCACGAGCGCCGCCAGCACCACGACGGCCACGACGGCCACAAGCTCGACAGCGCACACACCGACTGCCCGGACCCGGCCCCACCTGACTGGACTCGCCACCGGCCCCGCCGCGAATAGCACCCTCCTCGGGTGCCGTCAGCACGGTGCGATCAGCACGGTGCGATCAGCCCAGTGCCATCAGCCCAGTGCCGTCAGCCCAGTGCCGTCAACACCTACCGTCAGCCCGCCACCTGGCGCAGGTACCCGCGCAGCATCTCCTTGAGCTGCTCCAGCAGCACCTGGTCACCGGCGCGCTCGCCCCGGAACGCCTCGTGCATCACGGCGTCGGCGGCGAGGAACATCGTGCGCGCCACGGCCACCGACGTCTCGTCGTCAGGGAGGATCCCCCGCGCCACCAGGACGGCGTGCGTGTGCCGGGCCATCCGTGCCTTGTGGTCCCGCGCCTCGTCCGAGGGCTCGACGCAGGCCGCGCGCAGCGACCGGATCCCGGCCTGGTCGCGGTAGAGGCCCGCGAGTGCATCGAGCACCTGGCTGACGGGATCACCCACCGCAGGCACGCTCTCGGCCGTGATCGCGGCCATCAGCGCCTCCAGACGGGCGTGGTAGCGCGACGTCAGGGCCCGCACGATCGCATCCCGGTCCGGCAGGTACGGGTAGAGCGCACCCACCGTGAGACCCGCCTCGCGCGCCACGGAGGTCAAGGTCAACGAGTCCGGCCCCGCGCTCTCCAGCAGCGCCTCGGCCGCCGCCAACGCGCGCAGCACCTTCGCCCGCGAGCGTGCCTGGAGCGGGGTGCGCGCGAGTGGGACCCCTGCCAGGTCGTCATCTCGAGCCGACACTCGTAACCCCCAAACCAAACTCAATATTGGTTACGCTATCAAAGTGACCACTACACGCCCCACCACCAGCATGGGCCCCGGAGCCGACCACCCGCAGGACATCGCCTCCACCCGCGACGCCGTCGCCGCCGCCGCTCGTCGCCTCGCCGCCGAAGGGCTCCTGATCGGGACCGCCGGCAACGTCAGCGCCCGGATCGGAGACCTGGTGGCGGTGACCGCCACCGGGGCGGTGCTCGCGGACGTCACCGCCGACCAGGTCAGCGTGGTCACCCTCGACGGCGAGCTGGTCCAGGGCGACCTCGCTCCCACCTCCGAGCTCGGCCTGCACCTGATGCTGCTGCGCCGCCCCGACGCGTGCGCCGTCGTGCACACCCACTCCCCGATGGCCACCACCCTGTCGCTGGTGCTCGACGAGCTCCCCTGCGTGCACTACCAGCAGCTGGCCCTCGGTGGCGCGGTCCGCGTGGCGCCGTTCGACGTCTTCGGGTCCGCGGACCTCGCCGCGTCGGTGGACACCGCGCTGGCCGGCAAGCAGGCCGCGCTGATGGCCAACCACGGCTCCGTGGCGCTAGGCGCCGACCTGACCAGCGCCGTCGAGAACGCCCTGCTCCTGGAGTGGTGCTGCGGCCTGTACTGGCGGGCCAAGGCCGTCGGTGACCCGCGCGCTCTGACCGAGGACCAGCAGCGGGCCGTCGTCGCGGAGGCGATGCGGACCGGGTACGGCGCGACCCGGCGGGTGGCGCAGCCATGAGCGACACCGCCCTCCCCCCGGAGCTCGGCGCCCACCTGGCGACCGGGCGTAGCGCCGAGGTGCACGCCTGGGGCACCGACCGCGTCGTGAAGCTCTTCCACGCCGGCTACCCCGCCGCGGAGATCGACCGCGAGGAGGCGTACAGCGCCGAGGCGCACCGCCTCGGCCTGACCGCCGTCCGCTGCCACGGCCAGGTCCGCGTGGGGGAGCTCACCGGCCTGGTCCTGGACCGGGTCGTCGGCGAGTCGCTGACCCGGGTGATGGAGCGCAACCCCCTGCGCCTGCCCCGCTCGGCCGGCGTGCTCGCCCGGCTCCAGGCCCGCCTGCACGCCCAGCACAGCGAGGTGTTCCCCGACCTGCGCGAGAGCGTGGTCGCCACCCTCGACACGCCGCCGCTGGCGTTCCTCGCCGACGACGAGCGGGCATCCGCCGTACGTCGGATCCGGGCGCTGCCCGACGGCTCCAGCGTGCTGCACATGGACTTCCACTCCGAGAACGTCTTCACCCACGGTGAGGCCGGGCACGAGGTCATCGACTGGCCCACGGCGCGGCGCGGCGACCCGGCCGCCGACGTGGCGGCCACCGCCTTCCTGCTGCGCGACGCCGAGCTGTGGCCCGGGACCCCGGCGCTCAAGAAGCTGGTGTTCAACGTCTTCCGCCGCACCCTGTGCGCCTCCTGGCTCTCGCAGTACCTGCGGCTGACCGGCATGGACCGCGCCGAGATCGACCGTTGGCGCCTCCCGGTGCTGGTGATGCGCCTCGGGGAGCTGGACATCGCCAGCGAGCGGGAGCGGCTGCGCCGCGAGATCCGCGAGCAGCTGAACGGGGGCGCACGATGACCCCGCTGCTGCTGGACCGGTTCGTCGAGCGCCTCGCTCCCGGCGAGCAGACCCACGTCGACGTGCTCGTCCTCGGCGGCGGGATCACCGGCGCCGCGATCGCCTACGAGGCGGCCAGCCGCGGCTACTCGGTGGCCCTGGTGGAGCGCGACGACTTCGGGGCCGCCACCTCGGCGGCGACCGGAAAGCTCGTCCACGGCGGGCTGCGCTACCTCAAGCACCTGGAGGTCCGGCTGGTGCGCGAGTCACTGCGCGAGCGCCGCATTCTCAGCGACATCGCGCCCAACCTGGTCCACCCCTACCCGATCGTGCTGCCCGACGCCGGTCTCGTCGAGCACGCCGGGCTCACCGCCTACGACGCGCTCTCCTTCGACCGCAACCGGGTGCGCGATCCCGACAAGCGGATCCCGCGCCACCGGCGGATGACGCGCGAGGAGGCGCGCGCCGCCCGGGTGGACAGCGGTCGCACGCCGCTGCTGTACCACGACTGCATGATGATCAGCCCCGAGCGGCTCACGCTCGCGTTCGTGCGCTCCGCCGCCGCGAACGGCGCCCTGATCGCCAACCACACCCGGGCCGCGCGACTGCTCACCCGGGCTCGCGGGACGGGCACCCAGGTGCTCGGGGCCGTCGTCGAGGATCTGCTCACCGGCACCGAGCACGAGATCCAGGCCGGCGTCGTCGTCAACGCGACCGGACCGTGGGGCCACGACGTCCTGGCCGGCACGCCGCAGACACAGCAGACCGCCGGTCCGCGCCCGCAGGTCCGCTCGGAGGGGATCTACCTGCTCACCCGCCAGCTCACCGACGTGATGACGCTGCACGTCACGCCGCACGGGCACTTCTCCTGCGCCCCGTGGCGCGGGCACAGCCTGATCGGGCCCACCGAGAAGCCCTACACCGGCCCGGTCGACGAGTGGCGCCTGACCCGCGAGAGCGTGACGGAGTTCCTGGACGTGATCAACGGGTCCTCGATGCTGCCCGTGCAGCTCGGCATCGACGACGTCCTGTTCGCCTACGGCGGGCTGCGACCGTTGAGCGAGACGTCCGGCGAGGACACCTACAACGCCTCGCGCTCCTCGGAGTACGTCGACCACGCCCGGGACGGCGTCGAGGGGCTGATCAGCACCAGCGGCGGCAAGTACACCACCAGCCGGCACTTCGCGCAGAAGACCCTGCGTGCCGTGCAGCGCAAGGTCGGCCGCCCGGCCGCCCGCAGCCGTACGGCGCGCACCCCGCTGCACGGCTGCGACACCGGCCCGTTCGCGCGGTACCTCGCGGCCAGCATCGCCGACAGCCCCGACTTCGCCCCGGAGACCGTGCGCTACCTGGTCCAGCACCACGGCACCGAGCACCGCGCGGTGCTCGAGCTGGCACGCGAGGACCCCGCCCTCGCCCGCCGCCTCGACGCCGACGGAGAGCTGCTGGCCCAGGTCGTGGTGGCGACGCGCTGGGAGATGGCGCGCACCCTGCGCGACGTGATGCTGCGCCGCACCGGCCTGGGCACGCTGGGGCAGGTGCCCGAGGAGACGCTGGCCAGCATCGCCGCGGTCGCCGCACGCGAGCTCGGCTGGGACGACGAGCGGGCGGCCGCCGAGCTCGAGGACGTACGGCGCGCGCTGGCGCTGCCGCTCTGAGCCGCCGGCCCTCAGCAGTGCTGAAAGGGCCGGGAAAGCCAGAAGGCCGGTCCGTGAGGACCGGCCTTCTGCGTTGTGGAGCTGAGGGGATTCGAACCCCTGACCCCCTCCATGCCATGGAGGTGCGCTACCAGCTGCGCCACAGCCCCATTGCTCTCGGCCGGCTCACACCGCCCGGGCAACGAGAGAACACTAGCGGGCGTCCCCCACCGGTGTGAAATCGGGGTCCCTCACAGCGCGTCGCCGGCGCCCAGGTTGTACCCCGCGAGCCGCCACCGCCCGCCGTACCCGGCCTCCTCGAGGAGCACGGCCGCGCAGTTCACCACCGGGCTGAGCACCCCCGCGCTCTCCACGCCGAGCCCCAGCAGCGACACCACGGTCACCCGCGTCGCGGCTCCGTGGCTCACCGCCATCGCCGTCGCGCCGGGCGCGAGACCGGCCACCAGGTCGTCCAGGGCCGCGCGCATCCGCGCCGCCACCTCGCCGGGCCGCTCGGCGCCGGGGGCGACCTCGTAGCGCCCCGTGCGGAAGGCGGCGTGCTCCTGCGGGTGCTGCGCGGCGTAGTCGACCTGGGTCATCGCCTCGCGCTCACCGAAGTCGAACTCGCGCAGGCGGGCGTCGAGCACCGGCTCCAGGCCGGCCTCCTTGGCCACGTAGGCGGCGGTCTGGCGGGCGCGGGCGAGGTCGGAGGACCAGAGCACGTCCGGACGCAGCGACGCCAGGTACGGCGCCGCCGCGGCGGCCTGGGCGTGGCCGATGTCGTCGAGCTCGACGTCGGTCTGGCCCTGGACCCGGCCCTCGGCGTTCCAGGCGGTCTGGCCGTGGCGCACCAGCACCAGCCGGCGCCCGGGGCGGGCCGGGTCGATGGAAGCGGCCTGCTCAGGCCTCATGCGTGGCGGGCCGGGCCGGGTCGGCCGGCAGCTCGATCTCCGGGCAGTCGCGCCAGAGCCGCTCGAGGGCGTAGAACTCGCGCTCCTCCTCGTGCTGGACGTGGACGACCACGTCGCCGTAGTCGATGAGCACCCAGCGTCCGTCGCGCTCGCCCTCGCGCCGGATCGGCTTGGCGCCGAGGTCGCGGAGCTTGTCCTCGACCGCGTCGACGACCGCCTTGACCTGGCGGTCGTTGGTGGCCGAGGCGATCAGGAAGGCGTCGGTGATGGTGAGCTGCTCGCTCACGTCGAAGGCGACGATCTTGGCAGCCTGCTTGTCGGCGGCGGCGAGGGCCGCCGCGCGGACGAGCTCGAGGGCATGGTCGGTGGCGGTCATGGTGCTACTCCTTGAACCGTCCCGGGAACCGAATCCGGCCCGGGATAGAGGTCGTGCTTGGCGATGTACTGGACGACACCGTCCGGGACGAGGTACCAGACCGGCTCGCCGCGCTGCTTGCGCTCGCGGCAGTCGGTCGAGGAGATCGCCAGTGCCGGGATCTCCACCATCGTGACGCGATCCTGCGGGATCGTGTCGAGCGTGTGCTGGTCCATCGCGTAGCCGGGACGGGTACAGCCCACGAAGTTGGCGAGCTCGAAGAGCTCGGCGGCGTCACGCCAGGTGAAGATCTCAGCCAGCGCGTCGACACCGGTGATGAAGTAGAGCTCGACGTCGGGAAGCTGCGCGTGCAGGTCGCGCAGCGTGTCGATCGTGTACGTGCGCCCCTGCCGGTCGATGTCGACGCGGGACACCGTGAACCGCGGGTTGGCGGCGGTCGCGATGACCGTCATCAGGTAGCGGTGCTCGGCCGGGGAGACCTGCCGGTGCGACTTCTGCCAGGGATCCCCGGTCGGGACGAAGACGACCTCGTCGAGGCCGAACCACGCCTGCACCTCCGAGGCGGCGACGAGGTGCCCGTGGTGGATCGGGTCGAAGGTGCCGCCCATCACGCCGACCCTGCGGCGCGCCGGCCCCGAGGCCCCCGCGGCTGACACGCTCAGCTGTGCTCGCGCCCCGCGCCGAAGGCGAGCAGGCCGATCAGCATCGACATCAGGATCGCGAACGTGATCAGGCCGACCAGGTAGGGATTGATCGCGGGGTCCCCGTGCTCGCTGGACTCGGCGGCGAGAAGGGTCAGGTCACTCAACGTCATACGCCACAGCCTACCGGTCTCAGCGCACGTGTCCGTCGCCGGTCACGACGTACTTGGTGGAGGTCATCTCGCTGAGTCCCATCGGGCCGCGCGCGTGCAGCTTCTGGGTGCTGATCCCGATCTCCGCCCCGAAGCCGAACTCGCCGCCGTCGGTGAAGCGGGTGGACGCGTTGACCAGGACCGCGGCCGCGTCGACGGCCGCGACGAAGCGGCGGGCGGCGCTCTGGTCCTCGGTGACGATGGCCTCGCTGTGCTGGCTGGAGTAGCGCCGGATGTGGGCCACCGCCTCCTCCAGGTCGTCGACCACGGCCGCGGCGATGTCGAGGGAGAGGTACTCCTCGGCGTAGTCCTCGTCGGTGGCGGGCACCACGTCGTCGTACTCGGCGAAGCGGTCGTCCCCGTGGATCACCACGCCGTGCGCGTGCAGGGTCTCGATGACCGTCGGCAGGAACTCGTCGGCGATGTCGGCGTGCACCAGCAGCGACTCGGCGGCGTTGCAGACGCTGGTGCGCTGGGTCTTGGAGTTGACCACGATGGCCAGCGCCTTCTCCAGGTCCGCGGCCCGGTCCACGTAGACGTGGCAGTTGCCGACGCCGGTCTCGATCACCGGCACCGTCGACTCCTCGACCACGCTGCGGATCAGCCCTGCTCCCCCGCGCGGGATGAGCACGTCGACCAGCCCGCGGGCGCGCATCAGCGTCTTGACGCTGTCGCGGGTGTGCCCGGGGACCAGCTGGACGGCGTCCGGGTCGAGCCCCTCGGACGCGGCGGCGTCGCGCAGCACCGCCACGATGGCGGCGTTGCTGGAGCGGGCGCTGGAGCTGCCGCGCAGCAGCACCGCGTTGCCGGACTTCACGCAGATGCCGGCGGCGTCGGCGGTCACGTTGGGGCGGGCCTCGTAGATGATGCCGACCACCCCGAACGGGACCCGGACCTGGCGCAGCTCGAGGCCGTTGGCCAGCGTGCTGCCCCGGACGACCTCGCCCACCGGGTCGGGCAGCGCGGCGACCTCGCGCAGGCCCTGCGCCATCGCCGCCAGGCGCTCGTCGGTGAGCCGGAGCCGGTCGACGATGTTGGCCGACGTCCCCTCCTCCTCGGCCCGGGCGACGTCCTCGGCGTTGGCCTGGAGGATGGTCGCGGCGTGCTCGATCAGCGCCGCGGCCATCGCGTGCAGCGCGCGGTCCTTCTGGGCCCGGGTGGCGACGGCCAGACCGTGGGAGGCCTCGCGGGCCCGCCGGGCCGCCTCGATGACGTCCTGCTCACTCGACATGCCTGGAGGGTAATCCCTCGGCGTGCCCGGCTCCGAGGCCGTCTCGCCCCACTCCCCCGCGCGGCGGGCAACCGGAACGCCGCCTGGCGCGTCACAGTGAGGAGCAGCACACCTCGTCGAAGGGAACCGCCGTGCGCCGTCCACTCCTCACGATCCTCGCCACCGCGACGATCGTCGCCTCCACCCTCGCGGGCACCGGCACGGGCGGTGCGTCCGCCTCGCCCACCCCCGCGCCCACCCCCGCGCCCAGCTCCTCGGGCCTGGCTGCCGCCGCCCGGGCGGCCACCCCTCCGGTCACCCTGTGGGCTCCGCCCAGGGTGGTCGCCGAGTCCTCCGGCAAGCGGGCCTGGGTGAACCTCGGGGTCCGACTGGTGGCCGGCGACGTGCCCTTCGAGCTGCGCTCGACGCGTGCGTCGTACTCCCAGCCCATCCTCACCCACTGGCAATCGCCCGACGGCCCGGTCCCGCTGCCCGGGGTCCGGCTCAGCGCGTTCGGCTCCAACCTTCCCGGCATGCTGCGCGTGGTCGTGCGCAACCGCGCCGGCAAGGTGGTGCACCAGGCGCGGCGCGGCGGCTGCCTGAACAGCTGGAGCACCGAGCGGGTCCGCCCGGACGCGCCCGCCCGCTCCCCCTACCCGCAGTACTGCGGGGGCAGCACCTACAGCCTGGGCTCGGTGCAGGGCGTGCAGGCGGGCTGGGCCTCGCCGCTGACCGAGTCCGAGCGCCGGATGCCGCTGCGACCCGGGCGCTACCGGGTCACCGCCACGCTCGGTGCCGCGTACGCCGGCCCGCTGGGCCTGAGCGCGGCCCAGTCGCAACGCACCTTCCCCCTGGTCGTCCGCCGCGCACGCCGACACGGCGAGGACCACCCGCACCGCCAGGACGCCCGGCCCACGCCGTCGGTGAGCCCTCGGGCCACGCCGGCCGCCCAGGAGCCGTCGCGACGCGCCGCGGGAGCCCCCGGGGACGCGACCCCCGACCTGCGCTCGCTGCCGGCGTTCGGGATCCGGGTGGCGCCCAACGGCAACTTCCTGCAGTTCTCGGCGACGGTGTGGAACGCCGGGACCGGCCCGCTGGTGGTCGACGGGTTCCGCCGCGAGGGCGAGGACCTGATGGACGCCTACCAGTACTTCTTCGACGCCGACGGCGAGCAGACCGGCTACCAGCAGGTGGGTCAACTGCACTGGCACGCCGCGCGCACCCACCAGCACTGGCACTTCCTCGACTTCGCCCGCTACAGCCTGCTGCGCGCCGACCGCACCGAGGCGGTGCGCTCCCGCAAGCAGTCCTTCTGCCTGGCCAACACCGACATGGTCGACTACACGGTGCCCGGCGCGGACTGGCAGCCCGACGAGACCGACCTGTCCAGCGCCTGCGGGGAGCTGGGCTCGCTCTCGATCCGGGAGGTGCTGGCCTCCGGCTCGGGCGACACCTACGCGCAGTTCCGCGCGGGCCAGTCCTTCGACCTGCGCAAGGTGCCCAACGGCGTGTACTACATCGCCGTCGAGGGCAACCCGATGCGCCGGCTGGTGGAGTCCGACACGGCCAACAACCAGGCGCTGCGCCGGATCCGGATCGGCGGCAAGCCCGGAGCGCGCACGGTGCGGGTGAGCAAGGTCGGCATCATCGACGAGCCGGCACCCGACGAGGACTACTGAGCCCACGACGCACGACGCCGCGCCGCCCCTGAGGGGCGACGCGGCGTCGTGGACGCGCGGGAGCGGGTCAGCCCTTGCGCTGGTTGACCTGCTCGGTGGCGGCCGGGAGGACCGTGTGCAGGTCCCCCACGACGCCGAAGTCGACCAGCTCGAAGATCGGGGCCTCTTCGTCCTTGTTGACGGCCACGATCGTCTTCGAGGTCTGCATGCCGGCGCGGTGCTGGATCGCACCGGAGATGCCGTTGGCCACGTAGAGCTGCGGCGAGACCGTCTTGCCGGTCTGCCCCACCTGGAACGTGTGCGGCATCCAGCCCGAGTCCACCGCGGCGCGCGAGGCGCCGACGGCTGCACCGAGGGAGTCCGCGAACCCCTCGACGGGCTCGAAGTTGCCGCCGGTGCCACGACCGCCGGAGACCACGATCGCGGCCTCGGTCAGCTCGGGGCGACCGGTCGCCTTGCGCGGCTGCGAGGCGATGATCTGCGCGGTCTTGGCGGCGTCGGAGATCGACGGCGCGAACTCCTCGACCGTGCCGGCACCGGCCGCCTCCTCGGGAGCCGCCGAGTTGGGCTTGACCGTGATGATCGGCGTGCCGTGGGTGACCTTGGCGGTCACCGTGTAGTTGCCGGCGAAGACCGACTGCGTGGTGACCGGGCCGGGCTGCACGTCCACGGCGTCGGTGATCAGGCCCGAGTCGAGCTTGATCGCGAGCCGACCCGCGATCTCCTTGCCCTCCGCGGAGGAGGGGATCAGGATCGCGCCGGCCGACGTCTTCTCGGCCAGCTGCTGCAGCGTCTCGGCCTTGGGGGCCACCAGGTAGCCCTTGATCTGCGCGTCGTCGACCGAGTAGATCTTCTCCGCGCCGTACTTCTTGAGGCTGTCGGCGGCCGCGGCCGCCTTGTCGGCGGAGCCGATGAAGACGGCCGAGGGCTCGCCGAGGCGGCGCGCGATCGTCAGCAGCTCGTAGGTGGGCTTGCGGACAGTCCCGTCGACGTGGTCGACCAGAACCAGAATCTCAGACATTCGACGCTCCTCAGATGAACTTCTTCGAGGCGAGGAAGTCGGTGAGCGCCTTGGCACCCGAGCCGTCCTCGTCGGTGACGATCTCGCCGGCGGTGCGCGGCGGGCGGGCCGCGGTGTCCTCGACGGCGGTCCAGGCCACGGAGAGCCCGACCTGGTCGGCCTCCACGCCGAGGTCGCTCAGCGAGAGCGTCTCCAGCGGCTTCTTCTTGGCCGCCATGATGCCCTTGAAGGACGGGTAGCGAGCCTCGCCGGTCTGGTCGGTGACCGAGAGCACCAGCGGCATCGTGGCACCGATGACCTCCGTGGCGGTGTCGCCGTCACGCTTGACGCGCACCTCCTTGCCCTGGGTCTCCACGACCGAGGCGAAGGTGACCTGCGGCAGGGAGAGCCGCTCGGCGAGCATCGCCGGGACCACGCTGCCCGAGGCGTCGGTGCTGGCCATGCCGCACACCACCAGGTCGACCGGGGACTCCGCGCCGAGCTTCTCGATGGCCTTGGCCAGCACCAGCGAGGTGGCGACGTAGTCGGAGCCCGCGATGGCCTCGTCGGAGACCAGGACGCCCTTGTCGGCGCCCATCTGAAGGGCCTTGCGGACCGCGTCGACGGCCTTCTCCGGGCCGACGCAGAGCGCGGTGACCTCGGCGCCCTCGTTCTTCTCCTTCAGCTGCAGGGCCTGCTCGACGGCGTACTCGTCGAGCTCGGAGAGCAGCCCGTCGACGCTCACGCGGTCGACGGTGTTGTCGGACTCGAAATGCCGGTCCGCAGTGGCGTCCGGGACGTGCTTCACACAGACAACAATGTTCATGGTGGTGTGGCCGGTACGGCCCCTCCTGTGCGCTCGATGTGTTGTGCGAGGTTACTAGTTGGCCGTCCGGGCGAGAACGGGACTCTCGCGTGTGGTCAGTCACAGCGATACTGTCACGGACCCCCGCGCCGAGTGACCCCGGTCCACGCCCACGGCCGACCGCCGGCCCGCGTGGTGCCGGCCGGCCGCCGCGAGCGGGTGAGGCTCGGTCTCAGGGGCGCAGCAGCTTGTCGAAGACCTTGCCGATCACCAGCCACGCCACGGCGCCGATCCCCCAGTTGACCAGCGCGTTCAGCGTCTCGGCGTTCGGTCCGGTGAACTCCTTGACCCCGCCCTCGCGGGCGAAGATGCCGAGGTCGACGAGGTCCGCGCCGCTGAGCACGAAGGACACCAGACTGTTGTCCTCGTTGGCCCCCAGCGCGACACAGAGCGCGCCGACCGCGAGGAAGAGCGCGCACACGACACAGACCAGCCAGGCCAACTGCGCCAGCATCGAGCGGACGCCGTTCGGGCTGAGGTCCCGCTTGGTCCGCCCGCTCTTGCCGGCTTCGCTGTCCACCTTTTCCTTCTGCGCCACTGCTCATCCCTCATCCGTGTCTCGACGAGCCTCCCGTCGGGCTCGCTCGCCCGTCATCGAAGCCGACGGACGGGGCCTTGGCTAGTCACCGTCCCACGAATTCGGCCTTGCCCGGCCCCTTCTCCATGAACGACGCCATCCCGATGGTCCGGTCCTCGGTGGCGAACAGGGCGGCGAACTGCTGGCGCTCGATGGCCAGCCCGGTCTCCAGGTCCGTCTCCAGCCCGCGGTCGATGGCCTCCTTGGCGGCACGCACGGCGTAGGTCGCGGCACCGGCGAACTGGCGCGCCCAGGCCAGCGCCTCGCGGTACACCTCGTCGGCGGGGAAGACGCGGTCGACCAGGCCGATGGCCAGTGCCTCGTCGGCCTTCACGAAGCGGCCGGTGAGGACCAGGTCCTTGGCCTTGCTCGGGCCGACCAGGCGGGTGAGCCGCTGGGTGCCGCCGGCCCCGGGGATGATGCCGAGCAGGATCTCCGGCTGCCCCAGCGTCGCGTCGTGCGCGGCGAAGCGCAGGTCGGCGCACAGGGCGAGCTCGCATCCTCCGCCCAGCGCGTAGCCGGTGATCGCGGCGACGACCGGCTTGGGGATCTGCGCCACGGCCGAGAACGCCGACTGCAGCCCACTCGAGCGCTTGACCATGTCGGTGTGGGACATGTCGGCCATCTCCTTGATGTCCGCCCCGGCCGCGAACACCCGCTCCCCGCCGTAGATGACCACGGCCTTGATGTCGTCACGCTCGGTGGCCTCGGCCGCGGCGGCACGGATCTCCTCCTGCACCTGCGCGTCGAGCGCGTTCATCTTCGGCCGGTCCAGCCGCAGCGTCGCCACCTGGTCGGAGACCTCGAGTCGGACGAACTCACCCATGCTGCACACCTCACTGCTCGTCGACGTCCGGCGCCTGCGCCGGCCCACGCCGCATTGTGCCCGAGCCGCCGAGCCGCCGTCAGGAGTCCGGAGGAGGGCGATCGGGGACAATGGGCGAATGACTCCTGGAATGTGGACCTACGAGGGGCAGACGTCCAGCGTCTGGCCCGGACACCACTACCCGCTGGGTGCCACCTGGTCGGAGGAGTCGACCAACTTCGCCGTCTACGCCCCCGACGCCACCCACGTGTGGCTGTGCCTGTTCCACGAGCTGGACATCGAGATGCGCGTCTCGCTCACCGAGCGCACCCTGGGCATCTGGCACGGCGCGCTGCCGGGAGTCGCCCCCGGTACCCGCTACGGCTTCCGCGTCGACGGTCCCTGGGACCCCGCCCAGGGCCTGCGCTTCAACCCCGCCCAGCTGCTGCTGGACCCCTACGGCCGGGCCGTGTCCGGCGACCTCACCGCACACCCGGCCATCTACGCCCACCGCCTCGACGACCCCGCCAAGCCGGAGACCACCGACTCCGCGCCGTACGTCGCGCGCAGCGTGGTGGTCGACGACCGGTTCGACTGGGAGGGCGACCGTCCGCTGCAGCACCGCTGGCGCGACACGGTGATCTACGAGCTCCACGTGAAGGGCATGACCGCCCTGCACGACCGGGTGCCCGAGGAGCTCCGCGGCACCTACGCCGGACTCGCCTCGCCCGCGGTCATCGACTACCTGCTCGACCTGGGGGTGACCGCGGTCGAGCTGCTCCCGGTGCACCAGTTCTTCTCCGAGCCCTGGCTGTCCCGGCTCGGCCTGCACAACTACTGGGGCTACAACAGCCTGGGGTTCTTCGCGCCGCACAACGGCTACTCCTCCTCGGGGGATCGCGGCGAGCAGGTGCGCGAGTTCAAGGAGATGGTGAAGGCCTTCCACGCCGCCGGGCTCGAGGTCATCCTCGACGTGGTCTACAACCACACCGCCGAGGCCGGCTCGCAGGGGCCCGCGCTCAGCTTCCGCGGCCTCGACGACCGCGGCACCTACCGGCGCGTGCTGCCCACGCTCGCGGAGCTGGCGGCCGGCGGCCCCGTCTTCGACGACACCTACTGGGACGTCACCGGGTGCGGCAACACCGTCGACAGCTCCAACCCCCAGGTGCTGCGGCTGATCCTGGACTCGCTGCGCTACTGGGCCGAGGAGATGCACGTCGACGGGTTCCGCTTCGACCTGCTCCCGGCCCTGACCCGCACCGGCTACGACGTGGACATGCACTGTCAGCTGCTGACCACGATCGGCCAGGACCCGGTGCTGCGGCACACGAAGCTGATCGCGGAGCCGTGGGACGCCTCCGCCGAGGGCTACCGGGTGGGCGAGTTCCCGCCGCCGTGGGTGGAGTGGAACGACAAGTACCGCGACACCATGCGCGACTTCTGGCGCGGCGCCACGGCGGGGGTGCGCAGCGTGGCCACCCGGCTGGCCGGCTCCTCGGACCTGTACGCCGACGACGGGCGCTCGCCGTACGCCTCGGTCAACTTCATCACCGCCCACGACGGCTTCACGGTGCGCGACCTGGTCTCCTACGACCGCAAGCACAACGAGGCCAACGGCGAGGACAACCGGGACGGCACCGACAACAACCGCTCCTGGAACCACGGGGTGGAGGGCGAGACCGACGACCCCCGGATCCGCGCCCTACGGCGACGCCAGGCCGCCAACCTGATGGCGACGCTGTGCCTGTCGGCCGGGGTGCCGATGCTGACCGCCGGCGACGAGCGCGGCCGGACCCAGCGCGGCAACAACAACGCCTACAGCCAGGACAACGAGATCTCCTGGATGGACTGGTCCCTCGACGACGCCTGGCTCGACGTGCACGCGGTGACCAGGACCGCGCTGCGTCTGCGGCGAGAGCACCCCGCGCTGCGCCAGCGGCACTGGTTCGAGGGTCGTCCGGCGATCCGCGGCGGCCCCAAGGACCTGGCCTGGCTGCACCCGAGCGGGCGGGAGATGACCGGCGACGACTGGCAGGACGACTCGCTGCACGTGGTGGGGATGTTCGTCTCCGGGTCCCCGCTGCGCGCGCCCGGCCCGCACGGGGAGCAGCTGCACGACAAGTCGTTCATGGTCTGGCTGAACTCCGGCGACGGCCCGGTGAAGGTCCACCTCCCCGAGAACGACTGGGTCCAGCAGGGCGAGGTGGTGCTCTCCACCGATGCCGACCTGGCCGAGGGCACGCCGCTGCGGGCCGGGGAGTGGCTGCTGGTGGGCCCGCGCTCGACGGTGGTGCTGCGCCAGGTCTGAGCGCGGGCCCGGCAGGCGCCTCAGCCGGGCAGGGTCATCAGGCCCAGCTCGGCCGGCGCGGTCAGCAGCCGGTGACGCGGCAGGACGCGCACCGTGTAGCCGAACGGGCCCGGGCGCGCGAGCCTGACCGTGCCCCCGAAGGAGTACCGGGAGCCCTCGTAGGACTCCTGCAGCTCCAGGGAGGTGGTCGCGGCGTCACTCAGCGTGTCCTCCGCGGTGGTCGGTCCGTGCACCAGCTGCACGTCGACGTCCTCGGGCGAGAGGGCGCCGAGCGCCACGAAGGCGCGCACGGTGAGCTCGTCGCCCAGCTCCGGGCTGTCGCCCACGCCGGAGGAGTCGACGTGCTCGACGACCACGTGCGGCCACGCGTCGCGGACCCGGTGCTTCCAGCGCGCCAGCTCGGGGGCCGCGTCGGGGTCGGCCACGATGTTGCGCCGCGACGCGGCGGCCGGGGCGTAGAGCGCCTCGACGTAGTCGCGGACCATCCGCGAGGCCACCACCTTGGGGCCGAGCGACTTCAGCGTGTGGCGCACCATCTCGATCCAGCGCGCCGGGACGCCCTGGCGGTCCACGTCGTAGAAGCGCGGGGCGACCTCGTTCTCGATCAGGTCGTAGAGCGCCGTCGCCTCGATGTCGTCACGGTGGTCGGGGTCGTCGACGACGTCGGCGGACGGGATCGCCCAGCCGTTGTTGCCGTCGTACCACTCGTCCCACCAGCCGTCGAGGATCGACAGGTTCAGCCCGCCGTTCAGGGCCGCCTTCATCCCGGAGGTGCCGCAGGCCTCGTAGGGCCGCAGCGGGTTGTTCAGCCACACGTCGCAGCCCGGGTACAGCGGCAGCGCCATCGCGATGTCGTAGTTGGGCAGGAACGCGATCCGGTGCCGCACCTCGGGGTCCTCGGCGAACCGGACGATCTCCTGGATCAGCTTCTTGCCGCCGTCGTCGGCCGGGTGCGCCTTGCCGGCGATGATCAGCTGGATCGGCCGCTCGGGGTCGAGCAGCAGGCGCTTGAGCCGGGCGGGGTCGCGCAGCATCAGCGTGAGCCGCTTGTACGACGGGACCCGCCGCGCGAAGCCGATGGTGAGCACGTCGGGGTCGAGCACGGAGTCGGTCCAGTCCAGCTCGGCCGGGGCCGCGCCGCGCTCGAGGCAGGACTCGCGGACCCGGCGCCGGGCGTCGAGCACCAGCCGCTCGCGCAGCACGCGCTTGGTGCGCCAGATGTCGGCGGAGGCCACCCGGTCGACGGCGGCGAAGGCGTCGCTGGGGTCCAGGCGCGTCAGCTCGGAGTCGGGGTCCACGCCGGCACCGCGGGAGAGCTCGAAGACCTCGGGCGCGCACCAGGTCGGCGCGTGCACGCCGTTGGTGATCGACCCGATCGGGACCTCGGACTCGTCGAAGGCCGGCCACAGGCCGTTGAACATGCCGCGCGAGACGTGGCCGTGCAGCTGGGACACCCCGTTGGCGCGCTGGGCCAGGCGCAGGCCCATCACGGCCATGTTGAACACTCCGGGGTCGCCGCCGTCGTAGTTCTCGGCGCCGAGCGCCAGCACCTCCTCGACCGGCACGCCCGGCGTGGGGCTGTTGCCGGAGAAGTACTGCGCGACCAGGTCGCGCGGGAACCGGTCGATGCCCGCGGGCACCGGCGTGTGGGTGGTGAACACCGTGCCGGTGCGCGAGACCTCCAGCGCGGTCTCGAAGTCCAGGGCCGGTCCGCCCTCGCCGACGGTGAGCTCGCGGATCCGCTCGACGCCCAGGAAGCCGGCGTGCCCCTCGTTGGTGTGGAAGACCTCGGGCTCGGGGCTGCCGGTGATGCGCGAGTACACGCGCAGCGCGCGGACGCCGCCGACGCCGAGCAGCAGCTCCTGCAGGAGGCGGTGCTCGGAGGTGCCGCCGTAGAGGCGGTCGGTGACCTCACGCAGCCGGGGCTCGTTGGCCTCGACGTCGGAGTCGAGCATCAGCAGCGGGACGCGGCCCACCTGCGCCACCCAGATCCGGGCGTGCAGGTCGGCACCGGGCACGCCGAGGGTGACGATGGCCGGGGTCCCGTCCTCCTCGCGCAGCAGCGAGACCGGCAGACCGTCGGGGTCGATGACCGGGTAGGTCTCCTGCTGCCAGCCGGCGCGGGAGAGGGACTGGCGGAAGTAGCCGTGCCGGTAGAGCAGACCCACGCCGACGATCGGCACGCCGAGGTCCGAGGCGCTCTTGAGGTGGTCGCCGGCGAGGATGCCCAGGCCACCGCTGTACTGCGGCAGCACCGAGGCGATGCCGAACTCCGGGGAGAAGTAGCCGATCGCGGCGGGAGAGGTCTTCCCCTCGGCGGCGCGCCGCTGGTACCAGCGGTCCGCGGTGAGGTACTCGGTGAGGTCCTCGGCGACGGCCCGCAGCTGCTTGCGGAACCTCTTGTCGCGCTTCAGCTCCTCGAGCCGGGCCGGGTCCAGGGCGCCCAGCAGGCGCACCGGGTCACGGCCGACCTCCTCCCACAGGTCGGGCTCGACCGTGCGGAAGAGCTCCTGGGAGTCGTGGTGCCAGCTCCAGCGCAGGTTGGCGGCCAGATCGCTCAGGGCGCTGAGCTCGGTGGGCAGGACAGGACGGACGGTGAATCGTCTGATGGCTCGCACATGCTGACCGTAGCGGTCACGCTGGAACGTTCCAACCGAATCCCGCTAATGGTGTGTAACGACCAAGGAACGGGGAACCACTCCCTGCGCAGCACCGCAGGCCCGACCCGGCGCCCCACGCCCGGCGCCGCCCCCCGGTGTTGCTGCCCTGTCACCACAGACCGCTAGGTTGGACAAATGGTCGGACGCATCCCCGTCATGAACGTCATGCCTCTGGTCGATCTGGGCCGTCAGCCAGCCAAGGCAACCCTCCACGAGCCCTTCCCGGTCACCGCCACGGTGTTCCGCGAGGGCCACGACAAGCTCGGCGCCGAGGTGGTCCTCACCGGACCCGACGGCGTACGCCGCCCCCCGGTGCGGATGGCACCCAGCCCCGATCCCGAGACCCCCGATCGCTACGAGGCGTGGGTCACGCCCGACGCCGAGGGGCCGTGGACCTTCGCCATCCAGGCCTGGTCCGACCCCCTGGCCACCTGGCAGCACGACGCGGGCCTGAAGATCCCGGCCGGCGTGGACGTGGAGCTGATGTTCACCGAGGCGCGGCTGCTGTGCGAGCGCATCCTCGCCGACCTGCCCGCCGGTGACGGCCAGCGCGAGGTGCTGCGCTCCGCGATCGACGCGGCCACCGACACCGCCCGCCCGGAGGGGGCCCGCCTCGCCGCGCTGCAGTCCCCCGAGCTCGACGAGGTGTTCGCGGCCAACCCGCTGCGCGACCTGGTCACCCTCGAGGGCCCCTTCCCCCTCTACGCCGACCGCTCCCGAGCGCTCTTCGGCAGCTGGTACGAACTCTTCCCGCGCTCCGAGGGCGCCTACCACGACCCGGCCACCGGCAAGGTCGTCAGCGGCACCTTCGCCACCGCCGCGAAGCGCCTCGACGCGGTCGCCGCGATGGGCTTCGACGTGGTCTACCTGCCGCCCATCCACCCGATCGGCGAGGTCAACCGCAAGGGCCCCAACAACACCCTCACCCCCGGCCCCGACGACCCGGGCTCGCCGTGGGCGATCGGCAGCCGGCACGGCGGCCACGACGCCGTGCACCCGGACCTGGGGACCATCGACGACTTCGACGACTTCGTCGCGCGCGCCGGCGAGCTCGGCCTCGAGGTGGCGCTGGACCTGGCGCTGCAGGCGGCCCCGGACCACCCCTGGGTCAGCGCGCACCCGGAGTTCTTCACGACCCGCGCGGACGGGTCCATCGCCTACGCGGAGAATCCGCCGAAGAAGTACCAGGACATCTACCCGATCAACTTCGACAACGACCCCGAGGGCATCTACGCCGAGGTGCTGCGGGTGGTGCGCCACTGGATGGATCACGGGGTGCGGATCTTCCGCGTCGACAACCCGCACACCAAGCCGGTGGCCTTCTGGGAGCGGCTGCTTAAGGAGATCCGCAGCACCGACCCCGACGTGCTGTTCCTCTCCGAGGCGTTCACCCGCCCGGCGATGATGCACGCGCTCGGCTCGGTCGGCTTCCACCAGAGCTACACCTACTTCACCTGGCGCAACGCCAAGTGGGAGCTCGAGGAGTACCTGCGCGAGCTGTCCGAGGAGTCCGCACACCTGCTGCGGCCGAACTTCTTCGTGAACACCCCCGACATCCTGCACGCCTACCTGCAGTACGGCGGGCCGGCGGCGTTCAAGATCCGGGCTGCGATCGCGGCCACCGGCTCGCCGAGCTGGGGCGTCTACGCCGGCTTCGAGCTCTACGAGCACGTGGCGCTCAAGCCGGGCAGCGAGGAGTACCTCGACTCGGAGAAGTTCCAGATCCGGCTCCGGGACTGGGAGGGCGCCGAGGCGCAGGGCCGCACGCTCGCGCCGTACCTCACCCGGCTCAACGCGATCCGCCGCGCCCACCCGGCACTGCAGCAGCTGCGCAACGTGGTGATCCACCACAGCGACGACGAGAACGTCCTGGTCTTCTCCAAGCAGTCCCCGCCCGCGGGGTCCGCCGCCCAGGCGGACGCTGAGGAGGACCTGGTCATCGTCGTGGTCAACGTCGACCCGCACGGCACCCGCGAGACGACCGTCCACCTCGACCTGCCCGCCCTCGGAATGGAGTGGCACGACTCCTTCCACGTCCACGACGAGCTCACCGACGAGACCTGGACCTGGGGCGCGCACAATTACGTGCGCCTCGACCCGTCCTACGAGCCCGCCCACATCCTCACTGTCAGGAGGCCCCGTTGATCGAGCCCGCGTCATCCGGATCCACGACCGGCGATCCCGCCGTCACCGCCGACCCAGCCGCGGGCACCACCGCCGCCGACAACGCGCTCTTCGCCGGGGGTGACACCCCCGACTGGTTCAAGACGGCCGTCTTCTACGAGGTGCTGGTCCGCTCGTTCCGCGACTCCAACGGCGACGGCACCGGCGACTTCAAGGGCCTGACCGAGAAGCTGGACTACCTCCAGTGGCTCGGCGTCGACTGCCTGTGGGTGCCGCCGTTCTTCCCCAGCCCGCTGCGCGACGGCGGCTACGACGTCGCCGACTACACCGGGGTCCTCCCCGAGGTGGGCACGATCGAGGACTTCCACCACTTCCTCGACGAGGCGCACAAGCGCGGCATCCGCGTGATCATCGACTTCGTCATGAACCACACCAGCGACCAGCACCCGTGGTTCCAGGCGAGCCGCGAGGACCCCGAGGGCCCCTACGGCGACTTCTACGTCTGGTCGGACTCCGACGAGCTCTACGAGGACGCGCGGATCATCTTCGTCGACACCGAGCCGTCGAACTGGACCTGGGACCCGGTGCGCCAGCAGTACTTCTGGCACCGCTTCTTCAGCCACCAGCCCGACCTCAACTTCGACAACCCCAAGGTCCACGAGGCGATGCTGGAGGCGTTGTCCTTCTGGCTCGACATGGGCCTGGACGGGTTCCGCCTGGACGCGGTCCCCTACCTCTACGAGCGTCCCGGCACCAACGGCGAGAACCTCCCCGAGACCCACGAGTTCCTGCGGATGGTGCGCCGCTTCGTCGACGAGAAGTACCCCGGCCGGGTGCTGCTGGCCGAGGCCAACCAGTGGCCCGCCGATGTCGTGGACTACTTCGGCGACTTCGAGTCCGGTGGCGACGAGTGCCACATGTGCTTCCACTTCCCGGTGATGCCGCGCATCTTCATGGCGGTGCGCCGCGAGTCGCGCTTCCCGATCTCGGAGATCCTCGAGCAGACCCCGGCGATCCCGCACAACTGCCAGTGGGGCATCTTCCTGCGCAACCACGACGAGCTCACCCTCGAGATGGTCACCGACGAGGACCGCGACTACATGTGGGGCGAGTACGCCAAGGACCCGCGGATGAAGGCCAACATCGGCATCCGCCGCCGGCTGGCGCCGCTGCTGGACAACGACATCAACCAGATGGAGCTGTTCACCGCGCTGCTGCTCTCCCTGCCGGGCTCGCCGGTGCTGTACTACGGCGACGAGATCGGGATGGGCGACAACATCTGGCTCGGTGACCGCGACGGGGTGCGCACCCCGATGCAGTGGACCCCGGACCGCAACGCCGGCTTCTCGGTGGCCACGCCGGGCAAGCTGCACCTGCCGCTGGTCCAGGACCCGGTCTACGGCTACCAGAGCGTCAACGTCGAGGCGCAGCTGGAGAACTCCTCCTCGCTGCTGCACTGGACGCGCCGGATGATCCACGCCCGCCGCAAGCACGCGGCGTTCGGCCTCGGCACCTTCGCCGACCTGGGCGGGTCCAACCCCAGCGTGCTCTCCTACGCCCGCGAGCACACCGACGAGAACGGGCGCACCGACACCATCGTCTGCGTCAACAACCTCTCGCGCTTCCCCCAGCCGGTCGAGCTGGACCTGCGCCGCTTCGAGGGCTACCAGCCCGTCGAGCTGCTCGGCGGGGTGCCCTTCCCGCCCGTCGGCGAGCTGCCCTACCTGCTGACCCTCGGCGCCTACGGCTTCTACTGGTTCCGTCTCACCAAGCCCGCTTCGGCGGAGGAGGGAGCGTCGACATGACCGGTCCCACGGACGTCATGGTCCCGTTCCTGGAAAGGTCGCGCTGGTTCGGCGGCAAGGGCCGCGCCTTCACGGTCACGCAGATCCGGCGACTCGGCGAGGTGCCCGGCGGCGTGGAGGGCGGCCCGCGGGTGGTCATCGACCTCGTCGTCGTCGACTACACCGACGGGACCGAGGGCGGCGAGGAGCGCCGCGAGATGTACCAGGTCCCGCTGGCCTTCTACCCCGAGCCGCAGGAGCGCCTCGAGCACGCGTTGGTCGGCACCTGGGCCGAGCCCGACCTCGGCCTCGGCGAGGTGCACGCCTACGACGCGGTCCACGACCACGACGCGATGGCGTCCTGGCTGCGCTCCTTCGACCTGGCGGCCACCCGCACCGTCGACCCCGACAGCCCGCTGGCCTTCCACCGCCTGCCCGGGCACGACCTCGACCTGAGTGGGCACTCCACGCTGTTCAGCGGGGAGCAGTCCAACTCGTCGGTGGCCTTCGGCGAGGACTCGCTGATGAAGGTCTTCCGCAAGGTGACCCCGGGGGTCAACCCCGACATCGCGATCCACGAGGTGCTCACCCGCACCGGCTCCGACCACGTGGCCGCGCTCTACGGCTGGCTCGACATCCACGACGAGGCCGCCGACTCCGTCATCCAGCTGGCGATGCTGCAGCAGTTCCTGCGCACCGCCAGCGACGGCTGGGACCTCGCCCTGGCCAGCGTGCGCAACCTTTTCGCCGAGGCCGACCTGCACGCCTACGAGGTGGGCGGCGACTTCGCCGCCGAGGCCGCGCGGCTCGGGGTGGCGCTGGCCGAGGTGCACGCGGACCTCGCCGAGCACTTCCCCGTCGAGCGGCGCAGCTCCGCGCAGATGGCCGAGCTCGGGGCCGCGATGAGCCGGCGCCTGGACGAGGCGCTGACGATCGTGCCGGGCCTCGAGCCGTACGCCGAGGGCCTGCGCGCGGCGTACGCCAGGCTCGGCGAGCTCGACGACGTGCCCGTCCAGCGGGTGCACTGCGACCTGCACCTGGGCCAGACCCTGCGCACCAGCAAGGGCTGGAAGATCGTCGACTTCGAGGGCGAGCCCGCCAAGCCGCTGGCCGAGCGGATGCTGCCGGACTCGCCATGGCGCGACGTCGCCGGGATGCTGCGCTCCTTCGACTACGCGCCGCGCGTGGTCGAGCGCACCCTCGGCGAGGGCGACGCCAACGACGACCACCAGCGCGCCTACCGCGCCGAGGAGTGGTCCGAGCACAACCGCAACGCCTTCCTGCAGGCCTACGCCGGTCGCGACCTCTCCGCCGGCGAGCAGACCCTGCTCGCGGCGTACGTCGCGGACAAGGCCGTCTACGAGACCGTCTACGAGACCCGAAACAGACCGGCGTGGGTGTCCATCCCCCTCGCTGCCGTCGCCCGGATCGGAGCCACATCATGACCGACGAGACCCCCGCCTCCACCGCCGCGCTCAAGCCGGTGCCCCGCGAGGAGCTCGACCTGCTCATCGAGGGCGCGCACGGAGACCCGCACGCCGTGCTCGGCGCCCACCCGCACGACGGCGGCGTCACGGTCCGGGTCTTCAAGCCGCTGGCCTCCAGCGTCGTGATCGGCCACCAGGGCACCGAGACCCGACTGGTGCACGAGTACGAGGGCATCTGGGCCGGCGTGCTGCCGGTCGAGGAGGTCCCCGACTACCGGGTGGTGGTCTCCTACGACGCCGAGCCGGTGGTCCTCGACGACCCCTACCGGTTCCTGCCGACGCTGGGCCCCACCGACCTGCACCTGATCAACGAGGGCCGCCACGAGAACCTCTGGGAGGTCCTCGGCGCGAAGGTGCGCCACTACCCCGCCGGGATCACCGGCACCTCGTTCGCCGTCTGGGCGCCCTCGGCCCGCGGTGTGCGCCTCAAGGGCGACTTCAACGGCTGGGACGGCCGCGAGCACCCGATGCGCCAGCTCGGCGTCTCCGGCGTGTGGGAGCTGTTCGTCCCCGACATCGGCTCCGGCACCCGCTACAAGTTCGCGATCCTGGGTGCCGACGGCGTCTGGCGGGAGAAGGCCGACCCGATGGCCTTCCACACCGAGGTGCCGCCGCTGACGTCGTCGGTGGTCTTCGACTCCTCCTACTCCTGGTCCGACGACGCCTGGATGGCCTCGCGTCCCGAGCGGCGTCACGTCGCCGAGCCGATGTCGGTCTACGAGATGCACCTCGCCTCGTGGCGCAAGGGCTGGCAGGGCGAGACCCTCGACTACCGCCAGCTCGCCGACGTGCTGGTGCCCTACCTCACCGAGCTCGGGTTCACCCACGTCGAGTTCATGCCGGTGATGGAGCACCCCTTCGGCGGGTCGTGGGGCTACCAGGTCACGTCGTACTTCGCCCCGACCGCGCGGCTCGGCGACCCCGACGGCTTCCGCCATCTGGTGGACCGGCTGCACCAGGCCGGCATCGGCGTCATCGTCGACTGGGTGCCGGCGCACTTCCCCAAGGACGAGTTCGCGCTGGCCCGCTTCGACGGCACGCCGCTCTACGAGGACCCCAACCCGAGCCGGGGCGAGCACCCCGACTGGGGCACCTACGTCTTCAACTTCGGTCGCCGCGAGGTGCGCAACTTCCTGGTCGCCAACGCGCTGTACTGGCTCGAGGAGTACCACATCGACGGGCTGCGTGTGGACGCGGTCGCCTCGATGCTCTACCTCGACTACAGCCGCGAGCCGGGCGAGTGGACCCCCAATGTGCACGGGGGCCGCGAGAACCTCGAGGCGATGCAGTTCCTTCAGGAGATGAACGCCACCGTCGACAAGCGGGTGCCGGGGGCGATGACCATCGCCGAGGAGTCCACCTCCTGGCCCGGCGTCACCGCCCCGACCAGCGAGGGCGGGCTGGGCTTCGGCTTCAAGTGGAACATGGGCTGGATGCACGACTCGCTGGGCTACGTCGAGCACGACCCGGTGCACCGCGCCTACCACCACGCCCAGATGACGTTCTCGCTGGTCTACGCGTTCTCCGAGAACTACGTGCTGCCGATCAGCCACGACGAGGTCGTGCACGGCAAGGGCTCGCTGCTGCGCAAGATGCCCGGGGACCGCTGGCGCCAGCTGGCCAACATGCGCGCCTACCTCGGGTTCATGTGGGCCCACCCCGGCAAACAGCTGGTGTTCATGGGCGTCGAGCTGGGCCAGGAGTCGGAGTGGGCCGAGGCCCGCCAGCTCGACTGGTGGCTGCTCGACCACCCCGAGCACCGCGGGATGCGCGACCTGGTCCGCGACCTGAACACCGTCTACCGCGACTCCCCCGCCCTCTACGCCGCCGACAACGACGCGTCGACCTTCGCCTGGATCGACGCCAACGACGCCGGGCGCAACGTGTTCTCGTTCGTGCGCCGGGCGCCCGGTGCGCCGGACCTGGTCTGCGTGGCGAACTTCTCGGCCGTGCCGCACGAGGGCTTCCGCCTCGGGCTGCCCGAGGCGGGCACCTGGGACGAGGTGCTCAACACCGACGCGGAGGGCTACACCGGCTCCGGCGTCGGCAACCTGGGCGCGATCGAGGCCGTCGAGGGCGAGTGGTCCGGCCACCCGGCGCATGCCGATGTGGTCATCCCGCCGCTCGCCACGGTCTGGTTCCGGCGCCGTCGCTGAGCACGTGACGGCTTCGCGCGTGGGCGCGGGAGGGACGGCTAGGGTGACTGCGTGACCGACCCGTCGTCCCTCCCGGGCCAGCCGACCCTGCACGTGGCGGTGGTCGCCGAGGGCATCGCCCGCATCAGCTGGGAGCCGTCGCTGACCGCCCACGGCTCGGCCGCCGTCGACGTCGTACGCCGTGAGGTCGAGGCGCTGCTCGCCGGCCACCTCCGGGTGGAGACGCTGATCCCCCCCGACGACGAGGCCGCGCTGCGCATCGCCACCTGGGCCGGGCTGCGCCGCGAGGGCGTGATGCGCGGGGTGCCCCGCGACGGCGGCACCGTGGACCTGGTCGTCTTCGCCCGGCTCGCCTCCGACGTGCCGGCCGATCGCCCCGAGGGGTTCCGCGAGCTGCTCAACTCGTTCCTGCCGCGCAAGCGGGCGATCAGCCAGATGCTGGTGCGCGACGAGCAGGACCGGGTGCTGCTGTGCCAGCTCACCTACAAGCGGGACTGGGACCTGCCCGGCGGCGTGGTCGAGGTGGGCGAGTCCCCGCAGCTGGCGGTGAGCCGGGAGATCGAGGAGGAGCTCGGGCTGACGATCCCGGCCGGGCCGCTGCTGCTCACCGACTGGCTGCCCGCGTGGAGCGGCTGGGACGACGCGCTGTGCCTGGTCTTCGACGGGGGGCGCCACCCCTCGAGCATGCTGGAGCGCGTCGTTCGCGAGGAGCGCGAGATCCGCTCAGCGGCGTTCTGCACCCTCGACGAGGTCAGGGAGCGGTGCGCGGACTTCACCGCCCGCCGGGTCGAGGCCGCCCTGCGCCAGGCCGGCCCCGGCGACTCCCCCGCCTACACCGAGTCCGGCAACTAGGTCCCTGCGGGGCCGCCCGAACCCCGGGCGCAGGGCGACCAGCACGCCGACCAGCAGCAGCCCGCCTCCGCCGACCTCCGCGCGGTTGGGCTGCTCGCCCCACAGCAGCCAGGCCGAGGTCATCGCCACCACGGGCGCCAGCAGCACCCACGGCACCACCGCCGCCGGCGGGTTGCGCGAGAGCAGCGCGTTGAAGATGCCGTAGCCGACCAGCGAGGCCAGCCCCGCGGTGTACAGCGTCGAGAGCACCGCCTGCGGGCTCAGCCCGACCAGCGCCGCCCCGACGGTGTCCGGGCCGTCGAGCAGCAGGGAGAGCGCGAGCAGCGGGACCGGCACCACGACGGCCGACCACACCGTCAGCGAGAGCCCGCCGGCGATCCCGGACGCCCGGGAGACGACGTTGCCGATGCCCCAGGACAGCGCGCCGGCCAGGCACAGCAGCAGGGCAGCCAACGGCACGTCGCCACCACGGCCGAGGGCGACCACGACCAGGCCGCCCGAGCCCAGGAGCACGCCGGCGACCTGCCCGCGGGTGGGGCGCTCCCCCAGCACCCCGGCGGCGATCACGATCGTGAAGATGACCTGGGCCTGGAGGACCAGCGCCGCGAGACCGGGCGGCAGCCCGGCGTGCATGGCGACGTAGAGCAGGCCGAACTGTCCCAACGACATGAACACCCCGACGGCGGCGACGGTCCTCCACGGCGCGGCGGGGCGTGGGACCAGCAGGATCGCGGGGAAGACCACGAGACCGAAGCGCAGCGCCACGAACAGCAGCGGCGGCACGTCTGCCATCCCCCAGTCGATCACCACGAAGTTGAAGCCCCAGATGGTGGCGACCAGGGCGGCCAGGAGGGAGTCTCGTACAGTCACCCGGACGAGTCTGGGGCCCACCGACCACGAAGCACCAGCGCACTGATCTGCATGTCTTCTTGTAGCGTTGCTTCATGATCGACCTCGCCGCCCTGATCTCCCTGCGCGCCGTCGCCACCCACGGCTCGGTGGTCGCCGCCGCCGCGGCACTGGGCTACACCCCCAGCGCGGTCTCCCAGCAGGTCAAGCGTCTCGAGCGCCAGGCCGGGGTGCCGCTGCTGGAGCGGGTGGGACGCGGGGTGCTGCTCACGGCTCCCGGCCGACAGCTGGTCGAGTCCGGCGCCCGGCTGCTCACCGACCTCGAGGAGATCGAGGCCGACCTGCACGCGGGCGCCGGCACCGTGACCGGTCACCTGCGCGTCACCGCGTTCTCCACCGCGACGCGCGGCCTGGTCGCGCCCGCCGTACGCACGGTGCAGCGCGAGCACCCGGCGCTCACCGTCTCCCTCACCGAGCGCGAGCCCTGGGACGCCGTCGAGCTGGTGGCCGACGGTCGCAGCGACGTGGCGATCGTGCACCGCTGGGGCGACGTCCCGATCGCGGTCCCCGACCACCTGGAGACGACCCCGGTGACGCGCGACGTCGCGGACGTGATCGTGGCGGCGGACCACCCCTTGGCCGCGCGCGAGCGGGTGACACCGGCCGACCTCGTCGACGAGCGCTGGATCGCGACGCCGCAGGGCACGATCTGCCGTCAGTGGCTGACCCGGATGTACGACGGCACCGGCCGGCTGCCGCTGATCGCCCACGAGTCGCTGGAGTTCCACTCGCACGTGGCCCTGGTCGAGGCCGGTCTCGGCATCGCGCTGATCCCGCGCCTCGGGCGCTCGGAGCTGCCGGCCGGCCTGTGCGCCGTACCGGCCCACGACCCCGTGCCGACCCGGGACGTGCTGGCCCTGCACCGCCGCAGCATGGCCACCTCCCCCGCCGTACGCGCCTTCCTCACCGCCCTCCCGCCCCGGCCCCGCCCCGCCCCCGCCCCCGCGCCGCCCCCCGGCGACACATCCCGCTTGTAACGCGGGGTTATGCCTACTGCCACAGCGAAATAACGCTGCTCCAGTGGACATAACCCCGCGTTACAGCGGCGGGGTACGGCGCGCGCGGGACGCGCGGAGCGCGGCGCGGCGCGGCGGGGTGGGGGGTCAGAAGAGGGCGGAGGCGAGGTTCTGGCGGCCCTTGATGACGCGGGAGTCGTCGTTGCCGACGGCGGCGAAGAGCCCGATCAGGTGCTGGCGGGCGCGGTCGCGCTCGTCGCCGGAGGTACGGCGCACCAGCTCGACGAGGCGGTTGAACGCGTCGTCGACGTGTCCCCCCAGCAGATCGAGGTCGGCCACCATCGTCTGCGCATCGACGTCGTCGGGCGCCTCGGCGGCCGCCGTGCGGGCGGCGTTCAGGTCGACGCCCTGGGTGCGCTGCAGCACCTTGGCCATCGCCAGCCCGGCCGCGGCCTCGGTGTCGGCCGGGTTGGCGTCGACGAGCTTCTGGTACTCGGCGACCGCACGGTCGATGTCCCCGTCGGCCAGCGCGTCCTGCGCCGGGGCGTAGCGCGGGTCGAGCTGCGGCTCCTCGTCGCCGTCGGCCACCGGGCCGACCGCGCGCGGCTGGTGTCGCCCGGCCACGCCCTGCGCGGTGAGCTGCTGGGCGACCTGGGTCAGCGCGGTGCGCAGCTCGTCGATCGGCAGCGGGTCCTGCAGCAGCGGCATCGGGCGACCGTCGACGACGGCCACCACCAGCGGGATGGACGGGATCTGCATGGCCTGGGCGATCGCCGGCGCGGCGTCGATGTCGACCAGCCCGACCAGGAATCGGCCCTCGAACTCCCCCGAGAGCGTCTCGAGGTCGTCGGCGAGCTGGCCGCTCTCCGGCATCCGGGTGCGCGAGAAGAACACCAGCAGGACCGGGGCGGTCATCGAGGTCTCGAGGACCTGCTGGAAGTTCTGCTCGCTGATCGGGACGGCGTACGCCGAGCCGCCGCCGGGCGCGCCGGCGGGGGCACCACCGGCCATGCCTGCGGGGGCGCCACCGGCTGCACCAGGGACGCCGCCGGGGGCTGCGGCGGACGGCGCGGGCGCCGGGCGCTTGAGGGCGGACAGGTCGATCGCTCCAGGGCGGGTGAACGGCTGCTGGGTCATGGTGCCCATCTTCCCCCAAGCACCACGACTAGAACCGCGCAGGCTCGCGGTACTCGCCCCACTCGGCGCGCAGGGCGTCGCAGATCTCCCCCAGCGTGGCCTCCACCCGGACCGCGTCGAGCATCGCCGGGATGATGTTCTCGGTGGTGCGCGCCACCTCGACCACCCGGGTCAGCGCGGACTCCACGGCCGCGGCGTCGCGCGCAGCCCGGCGCTCGGCGAGCAGCCGGACCTGCTCGACCTCGACCTCGTGCGAGACCCGCAGGATCTCCAGGTCGTGGGTGACCGAGTCCTGGTGGCAGTTGACGCCCACCACCCGCTTGTCGCCCTTCTCCAGCGCCACCTGGTACTGGAACGCGGCCTCGGCGATCTCGGACATGAACCAGCCCTCCTCGATGCCGCGCAGGATGCCGCGCGTCATCGGCCACACCCCCGCCTCGGCCTCGCCGGTGGCCTGGCGCATGGTCTCGGCGAGCCCGTCGGAATCGGCGTGGGTCAGCGTCGAGCCGCCCATCGCCAGGATCCGGTCGAAGATCGCGTTCGCCTCGGCCTCGATCCGGTCGGTCAGCGCCTCGACGTACCAGGAGCCGCCGAGCGGGTCGGCGACGTTCGCGACGCCGGTCTCCTCCATGATCACCTGCTGGGTGCGCAGCGCGATCTCCGCGGCCTGCTCGGAGGGCAGCGCCAGCGTCTCGTCCAGGGCGTTGGTGTGCAGCGAGTTGGTGCCGCCCAGGACCGCCGCGAGCGCCTCGATGCCGGTGCGCACTACGTTGTTGTAGGGCTGCTGCGCGGTCAGCGACACGCCGGCGGTCTGGGTGTGGAACCGCATCCACTGCGCCTTCTCGGTCTTCGCGCCGTAGACGTCGCGCATCCAGCGGGCCCAGATCCGGCGGGCGGCACGGAACTTCGCGATCTCCTCGAAGAAGTCCAGGTGGGCGTCGAAGAAGAACGACAGCCCCGGCGCGAAGACGTCCACGTCGAGCCCGCGGGAGAGGCCGAGCTCGACGTAGCCGAACCCGTCCGCGAGCGTGTAGGCGAGCTCCTGCGCGGCCGTCGAGCCCGCCTCACGGATGTGGTAGCCGGAGACCGAGAGCGGCTTGTAGGCCGGGATGTCGCGCGAACAGTGCTCCATCAGATCGCCGATCAGGCGCAGATGCGGCTCGGGTGCGAAGAGCCACTCCTTCTGGGCGATGTACTCCTTGAAGATGTCGGTCTGCAGGGTCCCGTTGAGCACGCCGGGGTCGACGCCCTGACGCTCGGCGGCGACCAGGTACATGCAGAAGACCGGGACGGCCGGGCCGCTGATCGTCATCGACGTCGTCACCTCGCCCAGCGGGATGGAGTCGAAGAGCGTCTCCATGTCCGCGGCGCTGTCGATGGCGACGCCGCAGTGGCCGACCTCTCCCAGCGCCTTGGGACTGTCGGAGTCGTGGCCCATCAGCGTGGGCATGTCGAAGGCCACCGAGAGCCCGCCCCCGCCGCGGCCCAGGATCATCCGGTAGCGCTCGTTGGTCTGCTGCGCGTTGCCGAAGCCGGCGAACTGGCGGATGGTCCAGGTCCGGCCGCGGTACCCGGTCGGGTGCAGGCCGCGGGTGAAGGGGAACTCGCCGGGCCACTCCGAGTCCTCCGTGCCGTACGCCGCGTCGACCGGCACGCCCGACAGGGTGGTGAAGTCGGCCTCGCGCACCCGGGAGGCGTCGTACCTGGCCTGCCAGCGGGCGCGGCCGGACGCGGCACCGGGCTCGCCGCTCGAGGCGTGGTTCAGGTCACGGGAGGAGTCGCTCATACGCCAGATACTAGGACGTCCTACTAAATACATCCAGGGGTCTGCCGAGACCGATGGCCTTAGGGTGCTCCCCGTGGGTGAGATCTTCGCGGGACGCTACGAGCTGCTCGACCCGGTCGCCGAGGGCGGCATGGGGTCGGTCTGGCTGATCCACGACCGAGCCGACGGCGAGGTCAAGATCGCCAAGATCCTGCGCCAGTCCGACGCCTCCTCGCTGCTGCGCTTCGTGCGCGAGCAGTCGGTGCGCATCGACCACCGCCACGTGGTCACCCCGCTGTCCTGGGCCGGGATGGACGACCGGGTGCTGTTCACGATGCCGCTGGTGCGCGGCGGCTCGGTCGCCGACCTGCTCAAGGAGCAGGGCCCGCTGCCGGTGCGCTGGGTAGGGGTTCTCCTCGACCAGACCCTGCAGGCCCTCGAGGCGGTCCACGCGGCCGGCATCGTGCACCGCGACGTGAAGCCGGCGAACCTCCTCCTCGAGCCCACCGGCCGAGGGCTGCCCCAGCTGCGGCTGACCGACTTCGGGATCGCCGCGCCGACCGATCAGCCCCGGATGACGCACGCCTCGATGGCCATCGGCACGCCCGGCTACATGGCCCCCGAGCAGTGGCACGGCGCCCACCCCGACCCGCGCCAGGACCTCTACGCGGTCGCGGTGGTCGGACTCGAGATGTTGACCGGCACGCGCCCCGCGGCGAGCCCGGACCCCCTGGTCGCGCCCGCGCCCGAGGTCCTCCCCCAGCCGCGCGAGCTCGTCGAGCGGCTGGTCGCCGTACTCCTGCGCGCGAGCGCCCAGAACCCCGACGATCGGCACTCCACGGCCGCACAGCTGCGCGCCGAGCTGTCCGAGCTCGGACTGTCCGCGTTCGCACCGCAGGACGGGGACGACGTCGAGGTCCGCGACCACTTCGGTCCCGGCTCCCCCACCCCCGCTCCGGAGCCGGCCTCCACGCCGGAGCCGGCCACCGCCGGCCTGACCGCGAGCGCCCCCACCCGGGCGGTCCGACTCCCCGATGCCCCCACCCGCTCGCCGGCCACCTCGGTCCTGCCCGCGCCCACCCGCGTGGAGCAGCCGGTGGAGACCGCCGGCGCGAGTCCGCGGCCCCGGGGCAGCGCAGTCCCCGGCCTCGCGCTGCTGGCGCTGGGCCTGGTCCTGCTGGTGGCCGCCCTGCTGGTGGCGCTGGGCTGAAGGTGCTGGGCTGAGCGTGCTCGGCTGAGCGCCGCCTCAGCGGCGGCGCAGCAGCACGACCCCGGCGCCCAGGCTGCCGAGCCCCAGCACCGCGAGCGCTCCGGCGCTCAGCGTCCGCACCAGGCTGCGACCGACGTCGTAGCCCACCAGCCGCGCCGTCTCCCCGTCGCCGAGCACGAACGGGTCGTCCTCGGTGTACGCCGGCGCCGCGTCGGGCTCCCCGACCACCTCGACCTGGAGGGTGTAGTCCACCTCGAGCGGGTCGCCGTCGACGCCTTCGGCCGTCACCACCACGAAGTGGTCGCCGGGCAGGTACGGACCGTCGGCGGCGCGCTGCAGGTACTCCACCGGGCCGACCACGGCCTCCAGCGTGGTCACGCTGCTCGACGAGAGCGTCCGGTCCACCGGGTCGGTCACGGCGGACAGCAGCGGTCCGCGGACCGCCAGGCGCAGGTCGGGCAGGCCGTCCGGGAGGTCCTCGGCGACGTCCTCTGCCACCCGGGGACTGACCACCCGGACCAGGGCGTGCTGCCCCCACTCCAGGGAGATCCGGCGGACGTCGTCCTCACCGCTGGACAGGGTCCCGCGGTGGATCCCCGTGCCGATCTCCGGGACGTCGACGAGCCCGGGCGCGGCCTCGGCGTCGCTGGGCTCCCCCGACACGTCCGGCGCCCGGAACTCGGGCGCCTCCTCGGTCTCGGGCAGCCCCTCGAGGCTCTTCACCGGAGCCTCCTCGACCAGGCGCAGGCTCACCGGCAGCCGCCCGGTGCCCTCCGCGGTGCTGGCGCGTCCGACCGCGACCAGCAGCGACTTCGCGGCCAGGCAGGGGTCCTCGTCCTCGTCCGTCCCGGTGCCGTCCGGGTCGACCTCGGGCCCCACCCGGGCCTGGGTGTCCATCAGCCATCCCCAGGAGAACGGCGCGCGGGCGCTGCCCTGGGCGCAGGAGTCGCCGTCCGGCGTGGCGATCACCAGGTCCACGGCGTCGCCCTCGGCGGCCGGGGCCAGCACCGAGGCGTGCACGGTGCTGCCCGGGATCGTCCGCGGCACCCGGAACCAGCGCGGCTCGTCGGGGCCCTCCACGTCGAAGCGCCAGGTGCCGGCGGTGAGGTCGGTGGGTGCGCCGAGGTCGGTGCTGGTCGCGGTCTCCTCGCCCGGCAGCTGCGGGTCGTCGGCGGCCTGTGCCGGCGCCGGGACGCACACCACCGCGGCCAGTACGGCGAGCGCGCCGGCGAGTCGAGCAGCCCGAGCCGAGCCGGCGGTCCCCATGATCATGCTGGCTGACCTTAGTGCAGGCGTCGCGTCCCGGAGCACCGGAGCCCTCAGAAGTCGCCGGCGGCGGAGCGGACCGGGCGCAGCAGCGTCGACAGCTCGCCCAAGGCGTCCTCGTCCAGGGCCCCGAGCGCGAAGTCGGCCTCGACGAGGTCGCGGGTGGCCGCCTCCACCACGGCGCGGCCGGCCTCGGTGATCTCGGCCAGCACGGCACGCCCGTCGTCGGGATGCTGGCGCCGTACGACGAGCCCGGCGGCCTCGAGCCGGTTCACGATCGAGGTGACCGAGGTCGGGTGCACCTGGAGCCGCTCCCCCATCTTGCCCAGCGGTAGCGAGCCGCGCGTGGAGAAGACCAGCAGGACCAGCGCCTCGTAGCGCGCGAAGGTCAGCCCGTGCGGCTTGAGGATCGCATCCAGGCGCGCGATCACCAGCTGCTGGACCCGCATCAGGGAGGTGACGGCGTGCATGGCGGGCACGCCGGACCAGCGCAGGCCCCACTGGCGGGCCGCCTCGTCGATCGGGTCGAAGGGCAGGGTCATCGCCGGGTGCCGCCGGGGTGGCTCATCAGTTCACCGTGCGAGGCCCACGCAGGCCCGATCGCTGCACCACCCGCTGGATCGAGAGGTCTCGCTCGTCGGGGCGCCCGACGTACCGGATGTCGCGCAGGCCCTGCTCCTGGGCCGCGGACTCGAAGCAGAAGTGACCGAAGCCGAGGATCCGCCCGTGCAGCGGCTTGGCGACGGTGATGTCCAGGATCCGGGTCAGCGGCATCGTGGCCAGCTGCTGGGACAGGACCCCGTGCACCCGGAAGACCCGCATATTGGTGATCACGAAGCGGTCCATGTGCTCGCCCAGCGCGCGCCAGCCGCCGTGCGCCACCAGCGCGACGACGAGCAGGAAGGGGAACCAGGCCAGGTCCGCGTCGACGAACGGGAGCGCCACCAGCAGCGCCAGGGCGAGCAGCCCCTCCAGCGCCGGCAGGACGTAGGCCACCCAGTGGTGGCGGACCTCGTCGACGATCACCTCGCCCTCCTCGCGCAGGAGGTGCTTGGCGATGTTCGGGTCGGTCACCGCCCGGAGGAGACCCACGACAGGGCCCGTCTCAGAACGCGCCGACGAAGGCGATGATCGCCTCGAAGGCGCTGCTCAGGCCGCCCCAGCCCTCGGAGCCGCCGGTGCGGGCGAAGTCGGCGAGACCCTGGGGGTCGTTGACCATCCAGTACCCGAGCAGCACGACGAGGAGGGCGAGCACCGCCTTCTTGGCGTTCATGGCTGGTCCGTCCTGTGTCCGCGGGCATGGGTCGTCATATTTCTAGCAGTCCACGACCCCGCACCTGCGCAGGCGCGCCCGGGGACGACGAACGCCCAGGACCTGAGACGGTCCTGGGCGTCCGCGTCGAACGGAGTGGAAGGTCAGGAGACCTTGTTGGCCGCCTCGGAGAGCGCGGTGACGAAGTCGTCGAGGCCCCAGGTCAGCGACAGCGCGGTGGGCGGCGAGATCGACGCCACGAGCGGCGCGCCGGTGATCTCGGCGATGGTGCCGTTCTTGGCCTGCTGCATGGCCTTGGTGGAGGCCGAGTCGCGCACCTTGGCGGCCTGCTCCTCGCTGTCGGCGTAGGAGACCAGCACGTCGGAGGTCAGTTTGTCGGACTCCTCGTAGGAGATCGTGTAGAAGAAGGTGTCCTCGCCGGTCTCCAGCTTGTCGACGCTCGGTGCGACCTCGAAGCCGAGGTCCTCGAGGAACTGCACGCGCGGGTCGTCGCTGGTGTAGACGTACAGCGAGCCGAAGTCGGCGATGGCGGCGATGGTCTTGCCCTTGAACTCCGGGTGCTCCTCGGCCGCGGTCGCGACCTGCCCGTCGATCTCCTCGACCAGCTCCTCGGCCTCGTCGGCCTTGCCCAGCGCCTCACCGGTGGTGGTGATGACGTCGCGCCACGGGGTCGCCCAGGCCTCGCCGGGGTAGGCGACGGTGTCGGCGATCGCCGAGAGCTTCTTGTACTGCGCCTCGGTGATGCCGGAGTAGGTCGCGAGGATCACGTCGGGCTTGGCCTTGATGATCTCCTCGTAGGGGGGCTCCTCGCCCTCGGTGAACAGCGTGGGGGTCTCGGCGCCCTTCTCCTCCAGCGCCTCGGCGGTCCACGGCATCAGGCCGTTCTCGTCGGCGCCGTAGGTCAGCGAGGGCATCGCCACCGGCACCACGTCCAGGGCGATGGCCGCGTCGGCCGAGCCCCAGCCGAGGGTCACGACGCGCTCGGGCTGCGCGTCGATCTCGGTCTTGCCGAAGACGTGCTCGATGCTGACCGGCTCGAACTCTGCGGCCGAGGAGTCCGCGCCGCCCTGGGCGTCGTCGGAGTCGCTCTCGGACCCGCACGCGGCCAGGGACAGCAGCGAGACCGCGAGGGCCACGCCGACCAGACCGCGGGACCGACGCAGCCGAGCGGGCGTGCGCGGAAAGGCGTTCTTCAAGGACACGGGCTTACTCCAGATCACTGAACTCGCGCCACCCCACTGGTAGCACGGTAAGGCTATCCTAACTTAGCGCTCAACGGAGGGGCGGTGAAACCCGGACAGCGGCACCACCATCGGGTCCCCGGTGACCGGGTCGGGCACGACCACCGAGTCCAGTCCGAACGCCGCGCGCACCGTGTCCACGGTGAGGATGTCCCCGGGCGCGCCCTGGCACAGGATGCCCCCGTTGCCCATCACCACCATGTGGTCGGCGTAGCGGGCCGCGAGGTTGAGGTCGTGCAGGACCATCACCACCGTGCTGCCCCGGGTGTGGTTGAGCTCGGCCAGCAGGTCGAGGATCTCGACCTGGTGGGCGACGTCGAGGTACGTCGTCGGCTCGTCGAGGAGCAGGATCCGCGGCTCCTGGGCCAGCGCCATCGCGATCCACACTCGCTGGCGCTGCCCGCCGGAGAGCTCCTCGATGCGCCGCCCGGCGATGTCGCCGGTCCCGGTGGCCGCCAGCGCATGCGCGACGATCCGGGTGTCCTCGGCGCTCCAGCGCCGGAAGACGCCCTGGTGCGGGTAGCGCCCCCGCCCGACGAGGTCGCCGACGGTGATCCCCTCCGGGGCCAGCGGCTGCTGCGGGAGCAGGCCCAGCACCGAGGCCACCTTGCGCGCGGACATCTGGTGGATGTCCTCGTCGCCGAGCAGGACCCGGCCGCGGTTGGGGCGCAGCAGCCTGCCCAGACCGCGCAGCAGGGTGGACTTGCCGCAGCCGTTGGCCCCCACGATGACGCTGACCTTGCCCGAGGGCAGCTCGAGGTCGAGGTCGTCGACGACCTGGCGGCGGTCGTAGGCGAGCCCGAGTCCCTCCGCGCGCAGCGTCGGCGGGGTGCTCGGCGCGACGGCCCGGTCGGGGGCCGTGGCGGTGGGTGCGCTCATGCGCTCCTCCTCGGGGGACGGGAGCTCGCGAGGAGCCAGATCAGGTAGGGCCCGCCGATCACGCCGGTCACCACACCGACCGGCAGCTGCACGCCGTCGAGGAGGTGCTGGGCGGCCAGGTCCGCGACGACCATGATCACCACGCCCACCAGGGCGGTGGCCACCAGGGAGAGGCGACCGTCGGCGACGAGGCGGCGGGCGATGGGAGCGGCGGTGAGCGCCACGAACGCGACCGGCCCGGCGGCCGCGGTGGCGACGGCGGCGAGCGCCACGCCGAGCACGATCGCGCCCAGCCGCAGCCTCGCCGAGGAGACCCCGAGCGCGCTGGCCGCCTCGTCGCCCATCTCGAGCATGCCCAGGGGCCGCCCCAGCACCAGCGCGAGCGGCACCAGCACGACCAGCGCGAGGGCCAGCCGGCTGATCGCGTCGTACTCGGCGGAGGACACCGAGCCGGAGAGCCACACCATCGCGGTCTGGGCGTCGCGCGCGTCCACCCGGGTCAGCACGTAGCTGAGCACGCTGTTCGCCACGAAGGCCAGCGCGATCCCGCACAGCACGAAGCGGTGCCCGGCCAGGCCGCCGCGGGAGGCCAGCAGCAGGTTCACCCCGGCGATCACCGCGGCGCCGACCAGGGCGCCGAGCGAGACCATCGGCCCCGAGAGACCGAGCACCAGCAGCGCGACCACCGCCCCGACGCTGGCACCCTGCGAGATCCCGATGATGTCGGGGCTGGCCAGCGGGTTGCGCAGCACCGACTGGAACAGGCCGCCCGCAAGCGCGAAGGCGACGCCGACCAGCACCGCCATCAGCACCCGCGGCAGCCGGAACTCCACGAGCACCAGGCGGGAGATCTCGTCGCCGCGGCCCAGGGCGGTGGCGAAGACGTCGCCGACGCCGACCGCCATCTCGCCGACCGACAGGGTCAGCAGGATCGTGGCCACGGCGAGCACGCTCAGCACGGCGTTCACCGCGATCCGGCGGGTACGGCGGGTGCGCGCGGTGCTGCGCAGCAGCAGCCGCGCCTCCCGCTCGCCGACCCCGGTGGGTCGCTCCTCGAGCAGGGTCACATCGCCACCCCCTTCGAGCGGCGCACCAGCGCGATCAGCACCGGAGCCCCGATCACGGCGACGACGAGCCCGGCCTCGAGCTCGCTGTGGGGCAGCACCAGGCGCCCGAGGATGTCGGCGCACAGCAGCAGGACCGGCCCCAGCAGCATCGACCAGGGCAGGATCCAGCGGTAGTCAGGGCCGACCACGAAGCGCGCCACGTGCGGGACCATCAGGCCCACGAAGGCGATCGGGCCGACCAGGGCGGTGGCGCCGCCGCACAGCAGGACCACCGCGAGCAGGACGATCGCCCGGCCGCGCAGGACGTGCTGGCCCAGCCCGCGGGCCAGGTCCTCGCCCAGCGACATCGCATTGAGGAAGCGGGCACTCAGCATCGTGAGCACGATCCCGGCGAGCAGGAACGGCGCGATCACGGCCACCGTCGAGAGCGGGCGGTTGATCAGCGAGCCGACCTGCCAGAAGCGGTACTGCTCCAGCACCGAGCGGTCGGTGAGCAGCACCATCGTGATCAGCGAGGTGGTGGTGGCGGTGAAGGCGGCGCCGACCAGCGCCAGCTTGACCGGGGTGGGCCCCTCCCACCCGAGCGTCGCGACGCCGTAGACGACCAGGGCCGCCAGGGCGGCGCCCACGAAGGCGAACCAGATGAAGCCGGCCGCGCCGGTGATGCCGAAGACGGAGATCGCCACGATCACCGCGAGCGAGGCGCCCGAGTTGATCCCCAGCAGTCCGGGGTCGGCGATCGGGTTGCGGGTGAGCCCCTGCATCAGCGCGCCGGCCAGGCCGAGCGCCATCCCGCCCAGCAGCCCGACCAGCGTGCGCGGCAGCCGCAGCTCGCGCACGACGCGGTGGTCGTTGTCGGACAGGTCGGGCGCGAGGAGGGCGTCGAGCACCGCCCCCGGGGCCACGTCGCGGGTCCCCCAGGCGAGACTGGCCAGGCAGACCCCGACCAGCAGCAGCGCGAGTCCCAGCAGCGACAGTGCCGTGGTCCCGCGACGCCGCCCGGGGAGCGCGTCGTCGCGCCGCGCGGCGCGTTCCGGCACCGGGCGAGGCTTGTCGAGGGTGGTCACAGGGGTTCCCATCAGGTGAGGCTCACCTAACTATCACACGGGACCCGGCGCCTCGCACGCTCTGCCCCGCCCCAGCCGTGCGAGCCCGGTCACAGGCCCGCGGTCACGCTACTCCGCGTACGCCGCGAGCAGCTCGTCGGCCGCCGCGTAGGGGTCGGACTCCCCCGCCGCGACCCGGGCGGCGAGGTCGTCGAGCTCGGTGCGGCCGCCGACGTCCCCCCAGCGCTCGCGCAGCGCGGTGACCGCGATCGTCTCGATCTCGTGGCGCGCCCGGGCAGTGCGCCGACGCTCGAGCTCGCCGCTCTCACGCAGCCAGGCGTGGTGGCGCCCGATCTCCGCGACGACCTCGTCGACCCCCTCCTCCTTCGCCGCGATCGTCTTCACGATCGGCGGCTGCCAGGCTCCCTCCCGTCGCTCGGAGAGCGAGACCATCGACCGGATCTCGCGGCGCAGCTGGTCGGCCCCGTCGCGGTCGGCCTTGTTGACCACGAACAGGTCGCCGATCTCGAGGATCCCCGCCTTCGCCGCCTGGATCCCGTCGCCCATCCCGGGCGCGAGCAGCACCAGCGTGGTGTCGGCCTGGCCGGCGATCTCGACCTCGCTCTGGCCCACCCCGACGGTCTCGACGAGGATCACGTCGCAGCCGGCGGCGTCGAGCACGCGCATCGCCTGGGGGGTCGCCCAGGACAGGCCGCCCAGATGCCCGCGCGAGGCCATCGAGCGGATGTACACCTCGGGGTCCAGCGCGTGGTCCTGCATCCGCACCCGGTCGCCCAGCAGGGCGCCCCCGGTGAACGGCGAGGAGGGGTCGATGGCCAGCACGCCGACGCGCTTGCCCGCCCGGCGCAGCTCGGTGACCAGGGCGCTGGTCGAGGTCGACTTGCCGACGCCCGGGGAACCGGTGATCCCGACGACCTGGGCGTTCCCGGTGTACGGCGCCAGCGCGGCCATCACCTCGCGCAGCAGCGGCGAGGCGTCCTCCACCAGGGAGATCAGCCGGGCGACGGCTCGGGGCTCACCCTCGCGGGCCCGGGAGACGAGGTCGGGGACCGACGCCGCAGCGCGACGTCGGCCCCCGAGGGTCCCGTTGCTGGTGCTCACTCAGGCCTTCGGCACGCGCACGATCAGCGCGTCGCCCTGGCCGCCGCCACCGCACAGGGCGGCCGCGCCGATGCCGCCACCGCGACGCTGCAGCTCCAGTGCGAGGTGCAGCACGATCCGGGCCCCGGACATGCCGACCGGGTGTCCCAGCGCGATGGCGCCGCCGTTGACGTTGACCTTCTCCTCGTCGACGCCGAGGTCGCGCGCCGAGGCGATGCCCACGGCCGCGAAGGCCTCGTTGATCTCGAACAGGTCGATGTCCTGGACCGAGATGCCCTCCTTCTCGGCCGCCTTGGCGATCGCCGCCGACGGCTGGAGCTGCAGGGTCGAGTCGGGGCCGGCGACCTGGCCGGAGGCACCGATCTCGGCGAGCCACTCCAGGCCGAGCTCCTCGGCCTTGGCCTTGCTCATCACCACCACGGCGCAGGCGCCGTCGGAGATCTGCGAGGAGGAGCCCGCGGTGATCGTGCCCTCCTTGGCGAAGGCGGCACGCAGCTTGGCCAGCGACTCGGCGGTGGTGTCGCCGCGCACGCCCTCGTCGGTGGCGACCTGGGTCTCGCCACCGCGGCCCTTGATGGTGACCGGGACGATCTCGTTGTCGAAGACGCCGTTCTTGGCCGCGGCCGCGGCGAGCTCGTGGCTGCGCGCGGAGAAGATGTCCTGCTCCTCGCGGGTGAGCTTGGCCGAGGCGGCGTTGCACTCCTCGGTGAGGATGCCCATCGCCTGGTTCGTGAACTGGTCGTAGAGCGCGTCGTAGGCCATCGAGTCGACCAGCGCGACGTCGCCGTACTTGAAGCCCTCGCGCGACTTGGGCAGCACGTGCGGAGCGTTGGTCATCGACTCCATGCCGCCGGCGACGACGATGTCGTGCTCGCCGGCGCGAATCAGCTGGTCGGCCAGCGCGATGGCGTTGATGCCCGAGAGGCAGACCTTGTTGATGGTCAGCGCGGGCACGTTCATCGGGATGCCGCCCTTGACGGCCGCCTGGCGGGCGGTGATCTGCCCGGCCCCGGCCTGGATGACGTGGCCCATGATGACGTACTCGACCTGGTCGCCGGTGACGCCGGCCCTCTCCAGGGCGCCCTGGATGGCGACCCCGCCCAGGTCGGCGGCCGACTGGCTCTTCAGTCCGCCCAGCAGGCGTCCGATGGGGGTGCGTGCCCCCGCGACGATGACGGATCCGGACATGGTGCCTCCCTGGCAACGGGTTCACTTTTTCCCGGCCCACGAGTCACGGGCCGGTCATGACCAGCGACGATACCCATGAGTAGCCGTCTCCGGGGAGGGGTCCGCCGCACGCGTGGACTGTAGCGCTCGTCACAGCCGGCGGCGAGTGTGCTGAGCCCCTGGCGGGGCGTGGGCCTCGGCGTACGATGGCGTTCATGACAGCCCCGCTGGAGATTCCCGAGCACCTGTTCACCTGCATCGACCACGTCGGCGTCGCCGTGCCCGACCTGGACGAGGCGATCGCGATGTATCGCGACAAGTTCGGCATGCATGTGGTGCACCAGGAGGTGAACGAGGCGCAGGGGGTCCGCGAGGCGATGGTGGCCGTCGGTGACTCCGGCTCCTGCATCCAGCTGCTGGCCCCGCTGAACGAGCAGTCCACGATCGCCAAGTTCCTCGACCGCTCCGGTCCGGGCCTGCAGCAGCTCGCCTACCGCGTCACCGACGTCGAGCAGGTCTCGGCGATCCTGCGCGAGCGCGGCCTGCGCCTGCTCTACGACGCCCCGCGCCGCGGCACGTCGGACTCCCGGATCAACTTCGTGCACCCCAAGGACGCCGGTGGCGTGCTCGTCGAGCTCGTCGAGCCGGCGAAGGTCCCCGCGCACTGACTCAGCACTAGATGATTCGGCGCTGGATGACTCAGCGCCAGGTGCGCGCCCAGGTGAGCCGTAGCCGCTCACCTGGGCGCACCTGCGCCGCCCGGTCGACGTCGGCGTCGAGCACCACGGCCACCACCGGGTAGCCGCCGGTGACCGGATGGTCGGCCAGGAACAGGACGGGCTCGCCGGCGGGCGGGACCTGGATCGCTCCGCGCAGCACTCCCTCGCTGGCCAGTGCGACGGCACCCGGGGCAGGTGCCAGCACTCCCCCGGTCAGGCGCATGCCCACCCGGTCGGAGTCCGCCGAGGCCGTCCACGTCGTGGTGACCAGAGCCCCCAGGTCCGCGATCCGGTGGTGGCGCGGCCCCGGCACCGCCCGCAGCACCACCTCGTCGCGGTAGCCGGGCAGCGCCACCGCGCCGACCACGGGCTGGGCCTCCCCCGGCTCCCCGACGTCGAGCACGTCACCGGGCACGACGGGCGCCGGGCCGAGCCCGGCCAGCACGTCGCGGCTGCGTGAGCCCAGCACCGGGGGCACGTCGATGCCGCCGCGCACCGCCAGGTAGGAGCGCAGTCCGCCCGGCGGCGTGCCCAGCCGGAGCACCGAGCCGGCCGGGACGGCCACCACCCGGCCGGGCCCGACCTCGCGCCCCGCCACGCTCACCGGGGCGGGTGCCCCGGTCACGCAGACCCAGGCGAGGGCCTCCTCGACGACCAGCTCGAGTCCCCCCAGCACCACCTCGAGGGCGGCCGCCCCGGGCGGGTTGGCGAGCATCCGGTTCGCGAGCAGGTACGACGCCCGGTCGGCCGCGCCGCTGCGACCCACCCCGATCGCCGCCTGGCCCGGGCGCCCCAGGTCCTCGACCAGGCACGGACCGCCGACGCGGCGCACCCGCAGCCGGGGGCGGCTCACGACTCCACCACGAAACGGACGCTCGCGCCGGGGCGCAGCAGCGCGGGCGGCTCGCGCTCCAGGTCCCACGTCGACACGCGCGTGGTGCCGATCAGCTGCCAGCCCCCGGGCGACTCACGCGGGTAGACCCCGCTGTACTCGTCGGCCAGCGCCACCGCCCCGGCGGGCACGCGCGTGCGCGGACGCGGTCGGCGCGGCACCCGCAGCCGGGGGTCGCCGCCGACGAGGTAGCCGAAGCCGGGCGCGAAGCCGCCGAACGCCACCCGCCAGGGGGTGCCGGTGTGGGCGCGGACCACCTCCCCGGCGGCCAGGCCGGTCAGCCGGCACACCTCGGCCAGGTCCGGGCCGTCGTAGCGCACCGGGATCTCCACCACGTCCTCTCGCGCGGACGCCGGCGGGCCGGGGGTCGGGTCGGTGGAGCCGGCGAGGCGCTCCAGGGTCGCGGCCAGGTCCGCGCGCAGGCGGGCGACGGGCACGCCCTCGCCGGCCAGGCACAGGACCGTCGAGCTGGCCGGGACCAGGTCGCCCACGCTGGACACAGCGGCGGCGCTCAGCGCGTCGACCAGGCGCAGCACCGCCGCGGTGTCGGCCAGCTCGACCAGCACCGCCCGGTCGCCGTACGGCAGCAGGCGGGGGGTCGGGCCGCGCCGGCCCGTCACACGAACGGCTCCACGTCGACCCCGACCCGGGCCAGCTCCTCCCGGATCCGGCGCGCCATCCGCACGGCGTCCGCGGAGTCGCCGTGCACGCACACCGACTCCGCGCTCAGCGCCACCTCGCTGCCGTCGACGGCCTCCACCACGCCCTCGGTGACCATCCGGACCACCCGCCGGGCCACCACCTCGGGGTCGCTCAGCAGGGCGCCGGCCGCGCGGCGCGCCACTAGGGTGCCGTGCGGGGTGTAGCCCCGGTCGGCGAAGACCTCGCGCACCACGCGCAGCCCGGCCTCCTGCGCCACCCGCAGCAGCACGCTGCCGGGCAGGCCCAGCACCGGCAGCGACGGGTCCCAGGCGCGGACCGCGGCGACCACCGCCCGCGCCTGCTCCTCGTGGTGCACGACCGCGTTGTAGAGGGCGCCGTGCGGCTTGACGTAGCGCACCCGCGTCCCCGCCGCGCGCGCCATCGCCTCCAGCGCCCCGATCTGGTAGAGCACGTCGGCGGTCAGCTCGGCCGGCTCCATCTCGATGAAGCGCCGGCCGAAGCCGGCCAGATCGCGGTAGCCCACCTGGGCGCCGACCGCGACACCCTGCGCCGCGGCGTGGCGACAGGTCGTCTGCAGGGTGAGCGGGTCCCCGGCGTGGAAGCCGCAGGCGACGTTCGCGCTGCTCACCACGGCGAGCATGGCCTCGTCGTCGCCCAGCACCCAGCGCCCGAAGGACTCCCCCACGTCGCTGTTGAGGTCGACGCGAGGCGCGGTCACAGGTCTCCTGAGGAGTTCGATCGGCGGGCAGGACTGGTGGCGCCCGGGTCCCGCGCAGCGTAGGAGTTGTGTCGAGGGTCCGCAAGATAGATCACACGGGGCTGACACCCGGTGCTACTCCTGAGTAGATTCCGCACCACTTGCCGCAGCCCCGCCTCGACACAGGAGTACCCGTGAAGCAGATTCTCGACGCAATCCTCGCCGGCGACACCAGCGCGGAGGACTTCGCCGCACTGCCCCTCCCGGAGTCCTACCGGGCGGTGACGGTCCACAAGGACGAGGTCGACATGTTCGAGGGCGTCGCCACCCGCGACAAGGACCCCCGCAAGTCGCTGCACCTCGACGACGTGCCGCTGCCCGAACTCGGACCCGGCGAGGCGTACGTCGCGGTGATGGCCTCGGCGATCAACTACAACACCGTGTGGACCTCGATCTTCGAGCCGGTCTCCACGTTCGGCTTCCTGGAGCGCTACGGGCGCCAGTCCGAGCTCACCAAGCGCCACGACCTGCCCTACCACGTGGTCGGCTCCGACCTGGCCGGCGTCGTGCTCAAGACCGGCCCCGGCGTCACCCGCTGGAAGCCCGGCACCGAGGTCGTCGCCCACTGCCTCTCGGTCGAGCTCGAGGACCCCGACGGCCACGACGACACGATGCTCGACCCGCAGCAGCGGATCTGGGGCTTCGAGACCAACTTCGGCGGCCTCGCCGAGATCGCGCTGGTCAAGTCCAACCAGCTGATGCCCAAGCCCGCCCACCTGACCTGGGAGGAGGCCGCCTCCCCCGGCCTGGTGAACTCCACGGCGTACCGCCAGCTGGTCTCCAAGAACGGCGGCGCGATGAAGCAGGGCGACAACGTCCTGGTCTGGGGCGCCTCGGGCGGCCTCGGCGGCTTCGCCACGCAGTACGCGCTCAACGGCGGCGCGACCCCGATCTGCGTGGTCTCCAACGAGGAGAAGGCCGCGATCGCCCGCAGCATGGGCGCGGAGCTGATCATCAACCGCTCCGAGGAGAACTACCAGTTCTGGAAGGACGAGCACACCCAGGACCCCAAGGAGTGGAAGCGCTTCGGCGCGAAGATCCGCGAGCTCACCGGCGGCGAGGACATCGACATCGTCTTCGAGCACCCGGGCCGCGAGACCTTCGGCGCGAGCGTGTACGTGACCCGCAAGGGCGGCACGATCACCACCTGCGCCTCGACCTCGGGCTACATGCACGAGTACGACAACCGGTACCTGTGGATGAACCTCAAGCGAATCATCTCCTCGCACTTCGCCAACTACCGCGAGTCCTGGGAGGCCAACCGGCTCATCGCGAAGGGCATGATCCACCCGACGCTGTCGCAGACCTACGGCCTGAACGAGGTCGGCCAGGCCGCGCTCGACGTCCACCAGAACGCCCACCAGGGCAAGGTCGGCGTGCTCTGCCTGGCCCCCGAGGAGGGTCTGGGCGTGCGCGACCAGGAGATGCGCAGCCGCCACCTGACCGAGATCAACCGCTTCCGCGGCGTCTGAGCCGGCGGCCTCTCGGGGCCCCCGCGACATTCCCACCCCGGCTCGCCGAACGCCTGCGAGCCGGGGTGGGTTGTTCACCGCCCATGCGCGACACTTGAGTCCTTCGCCGCACCGCCAGGAAGAGGTAGCCACGACATGAGCAACCAGGGTCTGTCCATCTTCGACGAGGAGCCGGGGGGCACCGAGGCGTCCGTCGATGACCAGCCGACCCGGTTGATCCCGGCCGTGGAGCAGGAGCAGGGCGGCACCACCCGATCCGCCGCCTCCACGCCACCTCCCACCGCCCCCGGGCGGACGGCGCCGCCGACCGCGCAGCGCACGGTCGCTCAGCCCGGCCCGACCGGACAGCAGCGCCCCGCGATGGCCTCGGGCGCGAGCGCGTTCGACCCGGGCAGCCTGCCCGTGGTGCGTCGCGGCGGCTACGACCGCCAGGCGGTGGACGCGCAACTGCAGGCGATGCTCGCCGAGCGGGCCGCGCTGGCCGGCGACCTGGCCCAGGCGCAGCAGCGCCTGGCCGGCCTCGAGGCCGAGACCGAGCGGCTGCGCACCGAGCTCGACGAGAACAAGAACCCCTCCTACGCCGGTCTCGGCGGCCGAGCCAGCGCCATGCTGCGTCTGGCCGAGGAGGAGGCCGCCGACGTCCGGGCCTCGGCCGAGCGCGACGCCGGGGAGATCCGCGAGCAGGCCGCCCGGGACGCGAAGGCGATCCGCGCCGACGCCAGCCGCGAGGCCGAGGACATGCGCATCGTCCAGCTCAAGGACCTCGAGGAGCGGCGCATCCGCATCCTCGCCGACGCCGAGCAGGAGCGGACCCTGGCTCGGGCCGAGGCCGCCGACACCCTCGCCTCGGCACGGCGCGAGGCCGACCAGCTGCGGCTGGCCGCCCAGCAGGAGGCCAACGACCTGCGCATCTCCGCGACCCGCGAGTCCGAGCAGGCCCGCGCTGCCGCCGACCGGGAGGTGCAGGAGGCGCGCCGCACGCTGGCGGTGGAGAAGGAGCGCCTGGCCCGCGAGGCCACCGACCACCACAACAGCGCCACCGCCGAGACGCGTCGCCTCGTCGAGGAGGCCGAGCAGCGCGCGGCCGCCGCCGAGGAGCGGGCCCGCGAGGCCATCACCCAGGCCAACGCCCAGCGGCAGCAGGCCCAGACCGAGTCCGAGGCCCTGGTCAGCCGGGCGCGGCGCGAGGCCGAGCAGATCGTCACCTCCGCGCGCACCCAGGCCCAGTCGATCGCCGCCAGCGGCGACGCGGAGGCGGAGCGCGAGCTCGCCGTGATCCGTGCCGAGGTGGAGCGGATGTCCAAGCGTCGCGACGCGATCGCCGCCCAGCTGGGCGCGCTGCGCGACGTCGTCGCGGGCTTCACCGAGGACGAGTCCTGATCGAGGCACCCCCCGAGCCACGCATCGGCCGCCCCCGGGCACCTCGCCAGGGGCGGCCGCTGCTGTCGCACTCACCCTTCACCATCGGCTTCTTCGGGGCCCTGGGCGCGATGCTCGCGATCTGGCTGGGCACGCAGGTCGTCTCGATCAGCTCGATCCTGCTGCTGATCGTGGTCGCGGCCTTCCTCGCGGTGGGCCTCAACCCCTGGGTCGAGCTGCTGATCGTGCACGGCGGCCTGCGGCGCCCGTGGGCGGTCACGGTGGTGATCAGCTTCGTGCTGCTCGGCATCACCCTGTTCCTGCTGGCGCTGGTGCCGGTGATCACCGAGCAGGTCACCCAGATCACCAGGAGCGCGCCGGACTGGCTCGACCAGCTCCAGCACAACGACCGGGTCCAGGAGCTCGACGCGCGCTACGGGCTCATCGACCGGGTCCAGGACTACATCGCCGAGGGCGGGTTCGCCTCGGCGGCCTTCGGCGGCGCGCTGGGCTTCGGCATCGCGGTGCTCTCGGTGCTGTTCAACGCGTTCATCGTGATCGCGCTGACGCTCTACTTCCTCGTCTCGCTGCCCCACCTCAAGGCGTCGCTGTACCGGCTCGCGCCGGCCAGCCGGCGCGAGCGGGTGAGCGCCCTGGGCGACGAGATCCTCGGCAACGTCGGCGCCTACGTCTCCGGCGCCTTCCTCGTGGCGCTGACCGCGGGCGTGACCTCGCTGGTGTTCCTGGTCGTCGTCGGCCTCGGCGAGTACGCCGTCGCGCTGGCCTTCGTGGTCGCGCTGCTCGACGTGATCCCGATGATCGGGGCCACCCTCGGCGCCGTCATCGTCAGCGCGATCGGCCTGGCCAACGACCCCCGGATCGGGCTCGCCTGCGTGGTGTTCTACGTCGTCTACCAGCAGATCGAGAACTACGTGATCTACCCGCGGGTGATGTCGCGCTCGGTCGACGTGCCCGGCGCGGTCATCGTCATCGCGGCGCTGGTCGGCGCGGGGTTGCTCGGCGTGGTCGGTGCGCTGCTGGCGATTCCCACCGCCGCCGCCATCCTGCTGCTGATGCGCGAGGTCGTGGTCAAGCGCCAGGACGCCCGCTGAGACGGCTCACTCGCTGAGCGGCGACTGCGGGTCGCCCACGGGGACGTCGCGCTCGCCGGTCTTCACCACGACGACCCCGGCCAGGATCAGCATGCCACCGAGGAGCTGCCCGGCACGCGGCAGCTCCTCGAGCAGGAGCCAGGCGAAGAGCAGGGCGCAGAGCACCTCGGTCAGGGCGACGAAGGAGGCCAGCCGCGAGCCCAGCCGGCGGCTCGCGCCGATCCCCGCGGTGTAGGCCAGGGCCGCCGAGACCAGGCCCAGCCCGAGCAGCGGCACCCACCACGACACCGTGCCCGCGGCGTACGCCACGGGGCGGGTGTTGGCCGCCATCGGGACCAGCCCGAGCAGGCCCGCCGTGGCCAGCACGAGGCCGCCGACCAGCAGCCCCCCTCCGGCCAGGACCAGCGGGGGCAGACCGTTGTCCTCGTCGGCGGAGATCACGAAGTAGGTCGCCGCACCGAGCATCGCACCGAGCGCCCACAGCACCCCGCTCAGGCTCAGGTCGGCACCGGAGATCAGGTCCAGGACCAGGACCAGCCCCGCCGTGGCGATCGCCGCCCCGGCTACCGTCAGCCACCCGGGCCGCTGTCCGTGACGCGCCCACATCCACAGCACCACCGCGACCGGCGCGGTGTACTCGATCAGCAGCGCCACGCCGACCTGCAGCTCGGCGACCGCGTAGAAGTAGCACAGCTGGCACCCGGCCACCGCGACCAGTCCGTAGGTCGCGACCAGGCCCGCGTGGGCGCGCAGCAGCCCCCAGCGCCCGCGCAGCAGCACCAGAGCCGGGACCCCCAGGATCAGGGCGCCGAGCCAGACGCGCACCGTCACCGCCGCTCCGGCCGACCAGCCGGCCTCGAGCAGCCCGCGGGCCAGAGCTCCCGACGTGCCGAAGGCGGCCGCGGACAGCAGCGCCAGTGCCACTCCGGAGCCCAGCCGCGACGACGCGCGGGTGTCATGAGTGATCGTGCCCATGGGCAATGACGCTAGGTCCGGCCTGAGTAACCTGTCAACATGCCCTTCACCCATGACACCGAGGTGGCACTCCTGGCTGCGGTGACCCTGGTCAACACCGCCTCGCCCCCGGACACGCTGCAGAGCGTGGCCGACCTGGACGCGTTCTACGCGCGCTTCGAGTACACCGGGCGCCACCAGCGCGACACCGCCGAGCTCGCCGCGGTGCGCGCCCTGCGCCCCGCGCTGCGCGAGCTGCTCACCAGCGAGCGCGACGCGGCCGCCGGCATCGTCAACCGGATGCTGGCCGAGGCGCGGGCCCTGCCCCAGCTGGTCCGCCACGACGACTGGGACTGGCACCTGCACGCGGTCGACCCCGAGCAGCCGCTGGCGACGCGGATCGTGGTGGAGACCGCCATGGCGATGATCGACGTGATCCGCGCCGACGAGACCTCGCGCCTGGGTGTGTGCGCCGACGACGGCTGCGACGGGCTGGTCCTCGACCTCTCCCGCAACCGCTCGCGGCGCTTCTGCAGCACCGCGTGCGGCAACCGGGTGGCGGTGGCGGCCTATCGAGCGCGACGCGCGGGCGCCTGAGCGGCGCCTGAGCGACCGCTCAGCGACGCCAGCGCAGCCACAGCAGCGAGACCAGGTACACCAGGCCGCCGAGCGCTCCGAGCTGGTAGTAGGGAGAGCCGTCCCCGCCTTGGGCCAGCTCGATCACGAACATCGCCAGCACGGCGAGCAGCACGCTCATCCCGGCCGTCAGCGCCGCGGAGCGGTCGATCTCGTTGATCCGCTCGTCGGTCCGCTCACGCAGCCCGGAGGCCGTCTCGCTGAAGCGGGTGGCGAGCAGGAAGCCTCCGCCGGCGGCCAGCATCAGGACCAGGCCGAACACCCCGAAGGCCAGGTCGTCGCCCAGCAGGCCGGCCACCAGGTAGGCCACCCCGGCCAGCACCGCCACAGCGGGGATGGCCCAGCGGGTCAGGGACGTGGGGCTCTCACGCATCGACATCGAACACCTCTTCCACGGTCGTGCCGAAGAACCGGGCCACCGTGATGGCCAGCGGCAGGGACGGCAGGTAGCGACCGGTCTCGATCGAGTTCACGGTCTGCCGCGAGACACCGAGCGCCCGGGCCAGGTCCGCCTGGGACAGGCCCCGGGCCGCGCGCAGCTCCCTCACGACGTTCTTCATGTGTCAAGCATGCTTGTCACCATGCGGATATGTCAAGTGTGCTTGACATATCCGTCTCAGCAGAACCGGCGCGCGCCCCGAGGCGCCAGCGCCCGGTCGCGCAGCAGCACCGGGATCCGCTCCCCCCACTGCCGGCAGGTACGACGGAAGTCGGCGCGGCCGTACTCCACCGCCAGCACCCGGGCCCCGTACGACGCGACGTAGGCGCCGCACTCGCGCCAGCGCCCGCAGGACTCCGCGATGGCGAAGTCGAAGCCGAGGCTCCTCCCGTCCAGCTCCGCCCAGTTCTTCTGCGCCACCTCCAGCCCGGCGTCGTGGGCGCGCGCGACCAGCATCCGGGCGTAGGCCTTCGCGTGGCGCGGGCGCAGCAACCCCCGGCTGCGGCTGAACGAGTCGAGGTTGTCGAGCTCGACGGCGTCGAACCCGTCGGCGGCGCAGCCGTCGATCCACTCCCCCACGATGGCGCTCAGCGCAGCCCGGTGGGCGGGGGTGCGCAGGTCCAGCAGCCACTCCCCCCACCCGGAGTCGACCACCGGGCGCCCGCCCTGCTTGAGCACCAGTCGCCAGTGCCGCTCGCGCCACAGCCGGCGCTGGTCCGGCTGGGTCTGGAAGGCGTTGACGTAGCAGACGTTCCAACGCCCCGGCACGGGAGCGGCCTCGCGGTCGAGGACCACCACGCCGACGTGGTCGGGGACCCCGCGCGGCCCGCCCAGCTGGTAGTCCCAGTCGGCACCCGGCGGAGGGCCGGCGGCCGCCGCGGGCGAGCCCAGCAGCCCCAGCAGGAGGGTCACCAGCACGGCGGGCAGGGCGAGGGAGACGAGGCGCACGGGCTCAGTGTGCCTGCTCGGGCCGGGCGGCGGCTGCCCGGAGCAGCCGGGCCGCGAGCTCGCCCAGCGCCTCGCGCAGCTCGGGTGGATCGAGTACCTCGATCTCGAAGCCCAGCCAGGCCAGGTGCAGCGCCATCGACGCCAGGCTGTCGGCGCCGGCCTCGAGCAGGCAGCTCGACGCGTCCAGCGGGGTCACCGTGCCCGACTGCGGGGTGACCACCTGGCGCACCTCCTCGGCCGGCGCGCCGAGCCGCACCCGGGTCTGCCAGCGATAGGGACCGTGTGCCACCGCCCGCTGCACGAACGCCGCCGGGTCGGGGTGCTCGCGTGGCGGGAAGCGCCAGGTCGTCGCCCGGACCCCGCTCATCCGGTCCAGCCGGAAGGTCCGCCAGTCGTCCCGCTCCACGTCCCAGGCCATCAGGTACCAGCGCCGGCCGGCGGCCACCATCCGCACCGGCTCCACCGTGCGCTCGCCGGCGTCCCGGCCGTGCGGGGTGTACCCGAAGCGGACGCGCACGCTGTCGCGACAGGCTCGGGCCAGGGTCAGCAGCGCCTCGCCGTCGATCTCGATCGCGGTGCCGGCCAGGGTCACGGTGGCGTCGCGGATCGCCCGCACCTCCGCGCGCAGCCGCGGCGGCATCACCTGGTCGAGCTTGGCCAGGGTCCGCAGCGCCGCCTCGCTCGCGCCGGCCACGGTGCCGCCCGCGGCCAGGCGCAGCGAGACCGCGACGGCCACCGCCTCCTCGTCGTCGAGCAGCAGGGGCGGCAGCGCCCGGCCGGCACCGAGCTGGTAGCCGCCGCCCACCCCCTGCGTGGCGTTGACCGGGTAGCCCAGCTCCCGCAGCCGCTCGACGTCGCGCCGGATGCAGCGGGTGGTCACGCCCAGCCTCTCGGCCAGCTCCGGCCCGGTCCACACCGGACGCGACTGGAGCAGGGAGAGCAGGGTCAGCACCCGCTGGGTCGTGTCGGCCATACCCCCAGGATCGCAGAGGTAGCGGACCGAAACGGTCCTGTATTGCCGCCAGGGTGGGCTCATGACCACGACGACCCTGACCTGGAACCCCCTTCTCCTCGACCAGATCGACTGGCACTGGCGCCACCAGCTGCGCCCGCGGCTGGATGACCTCACCGACGCCGAGTACTTCTGGGAGCCGGCGCCCGAGACCTGGAACGTGCGCCCGCGCGGCACCGGCACCGCCCCGGTGCAGGGAGGCAGCGGCCCGTTCACGATCGACTTCGCCTTCCCCGAGCCCGACCCGGCGCCGGTGACCACCATCGCCTGGCGGCTGGGGCACGTGATCGTCGGCGTCCTCGCCGGGCGCAACGCCGCCCACTTCGGCGCTCCGCCGACCGACTACGTCTCCTTTGACTACGCCGGCACCGCGCAGGGAGCGCTCGCCCAGCTCGACGACGCGTACGCGACCTGGACGGCCGGCGTGCGCGCCCTCGGCGAGGAGGGCCTGACCCGGCCGTGCGGCGAGGCCGAGGGGCCCTGGGCCGAGCACCCGATGGCCGAGCTGGTCCTGCACATCCACCGCGAGCTGATCCACCACGGTGCCGAGATCGCGCTGCTGCGCGACCTGCACCGCGCCACCACCGTGAACCGGACCCCCGGCGACCACGTCGCCGCCACCACCGAGGAGCACAGCTGATGCCCGGACAGGCCCCACCCGTACGCGACGAGCGCGACGCCCTACGCGCCTACCTTCTCCAGCAGCAGGATGCCTTCCGGGCCGTGGCCTACGGCCTCACCGACGAGCAGGCCGGGCTGGCTCCGACCCCGAGCGCGCTCAGCGTCGGAGCGCTGGTCAAGCACGTGAGCGACGTCCAGGAGGGCTGGCTGGCCCAGGCGCTCGCGGCGCCCGAGCACCCCGTCGACGAGCGCAGCGACGAGGAGCGGTACGCCGCCCGGGAGGCGGCGTACACCTGGTTGCCCGGCGACACCGTCCAGGCGGCGCTCGCCGCGTTCGACGACGTCTCGGGCCGGGTGCTGGACGCCGTGACGCGCCTCGACCTGGACACCCCCGTCCCGGTGCCGCCGGCGCCGTGGAACCCCACCGACATCGAGGCGTGGTCGGTGCGGTGGGCGTGGTTCCACCTGATCGAGGAGCTGGCCCGGCACGCCGGGCACGCCGACATCGTCCGCGAGGCGGTGGACGGCGCCACCATGTACGAGCTGGTGGCCGGGCGCGAGGGCTGGCCGGCCACGCCCTGGCTCACTCCGTGGCAGCCCGCCCAGCCGGCCTGAGAGCGTCAGGGCCGGCCACGCCACGGCGGGTGGCGTGACCGGCCCGGCCGCTCAGCGGGCGCTGTAGTCGCGGAAGCCGCGCTTGGTCTTGCGGCCCAGGTAGCCGGCGGTGACCAGGTGCTCCAGCAGCGGCGCCGGCGCGAAGCCGGGCTCGCGGAACTCCAGGTAGAGCTCGCGCTGGATCGCCAGCGAGACGTCGTTGCCGACCACGTCGAGCAGCTCGAAGGGGCCCATCGGCAGCGCACAGCCCTGCTTCATGGCGATGTCGATGTCGTCGGCCGAGGCGTAGTGGGCGTCCAGCATCTTGACCGCGTCGTTGAGGTAGGGGAACAGCAGCGCGTTCACGATGAACCCGGCGCGGTCGCTGCAGGAGACGGCCACCTTGCCGACCTTCGCGCACAGCGCCAGCACGGTCTCGGCGACGTCGTCGGAGGTCGACACCGTGGAGACCACCTCGACCAGCTTCATGATCGTCGCGGGGTTGAAGAAGTGCATGCCGATGACGTCCTCGGGACGCTTGGTCACCTTGGCCATCGAGATGATCGGCAGGCTCGACGTGGTCGTGGCCAGGATGGCGCCCGGCTTGCAGATCTCGTCGAGGTTCTCGAACAGGGTGGTCTTGATGGCGAGGTCCTCGGCGATCGCCTCCACCACCAGGTCGACGTCCTTGAGGTCGTCGAGGCGGCTGGAGGCGGTGACCCGGGCGAGGACCTCGGCCTTCGCCTCCTCGGTGCTCTTGCCGCGCTGGATCTGCTTGTCGAAGCTCTTGGTGATCGCGGCGATGACGCCGTCGGCCTTGGCCTGCGAGCGACCCACGCAGAGCACGTCGTACCCGCTCTTGGCGAAGACCTCGGCGATGCCCGAGGCCATCGTGCCGGTGCCGACCACGCCGACCAGCTTGATGTCGCGCTTGAGCTGGGGCGCGGAGTCGGCCGAGGGGGTCTTGTCGTCGGCGACGACGACGGGGCTGTCGGGCGCCTCGTAGGTGTAGAAGCCGCGCCCGGTCTTGCGGCCGAGCATGCCCGCGGTGACCATCTGCTTGAGGATCGGGGCGGGCGCGTGCAGCCGGTCGCGGCCCTGCTTGTACATCGTGTCCAGGATCTCGTACGCCGTGTCCAGGCCGATCAGGTCCAGCAGGGCCAGCGGGCCCATCGGGTAGCCGCAGCCGTAGCGCATGCCGGCGTCGATGTCCTCGCGGGTGGCGTAGCGGCCCTCGAACATCCGCACCGCGTGGTTGAGGTAGCCGAAGAGCAGCGTGTTGGCGATGAAGCCGGCCTTGTCGCCGCACACCACCGGGTTCTTCCCCAGGCCCTCGACCAGGCCCTGGACGTCGGAGAGGACCGCGGGCTCGGTGACCACCGTGCGGACGATCTCGACGAGGTTCTGGACCGGGGCGGGGTTGAAGAAGTGCACGCCGATGACCCGGCCGGGGCGCGCGTTGGCGGTGGAGATCTCGGTGACCGAGAGCGAGGAGGTGTTGGTCGCCAGGATCGCGTCGGGCGAGACGATCTCGTCGAGGGCGGAGAAGAGCTCCTTCTTGACCGGCAGCGACTCCACCACGGCCTCGACCACGAGGTCGGCGGGGGCCAGGTCCTTCATCTCGCTGGTCAGCGTGATCCGGTCGAGCAGCGCCTGGGCGTCGTCCTCGCTGAGCTTGCCACGCTTCACCGCACGGTTGGTGGAGGCCTGGAGGTGCTGGCGGCCGCGGGCGATGCCGTCCTCGTCGCGCTCCACGCCGATGACGGTGTAGCCGTTGCGGGAGAACACCTCGGCGATTCCGGCACCCATGGTGCCCAGACCGATGACGCCGATGGTGCGGAACTCGCGCTGGCTCTCAGTGGGGGTGCTCGTCATGTCCGGATCATGGCACGTATCTACCCTCCGGTAACAGTGACCTAAGCCACCCAGGTCGCGGCGATGGGCGCCCGGGCTGCCGGGCGGGTAGATTGCCGCCCCGTGAGACTCGTCGTAGCCCGTTGCCAGGTCGACTACGCAGGCCGGCTGACCGCCCACCTGCCGATGGCCACCCGGGTGCTGATGATCAAGGGCGACGGCTCGGTGCTGGTGCACTCCGACGGGGGCTCCTACAAGCCGCTCAACTGGATGTCGCCGCCGTGCACGGTGCGCGAGTCGGTCGTCGACGAGGACGGCGCGCAGCGGGTGGAGTGGACGGTCACCAGCAAGACCGACGACACCCTGCGCATCCTGATCGAGGAGATCCTGCACGACTCCAGCCACGACCTCGGCATCGACCCCGGCCTGCGCAAGGACGGGGTGGAGAAGCACCTGCAGGAGCTGCTCGCCGAGCATCCCGGCACGCTGGCCGAGGGGCTGACGCTGGTCCGGCGCGAGTTCCCCACGGCGATCGGCCCCGTCGACCTGATGTGCCGCGACCCCGAGGGCGCGTCGGTGGCGGTGGAGATCAAGAGACGCGGCGAGATCGACGGCGTCCTCCAGTTGGAAAGATATTTGGAACTACTCAACCGCGATCCCCTGCTGACGAGCAAGGGTCCGGTGCGAGGGATTTTTGCGGCCCAGGAGATCAAGCCACAGGCGCGGGTACTCGCAACCGACAAGGGCATCTCGTGCGCGCTGGTCGACTACGACGCGCTCCGGGGTCTGGACGACCCGACCGAGCGTCTGTTCTAGTCACAACGTGCGTCTCACAAGCAGCGACGCTTCGTTCGTCGAAGTCAACGTCACCGGCTACCAGTTTCCGAATGGGCTCGATCTTCCTTCGGGCCGACACGTAGAACCCGACTGGCTCAACATCGAAGGTCGCGTCGCCGTGGACGGCCGGACGTGGGAGTGGGCATTCCCATGTCTCTATTCCGACGAGGCGATAGAACTCGGCAACTGGCTCGAAGCAGTTGCCCGCCAGCGGCCAGACGAAACACGGATCGCATTCACCGAACCGATCCTTGTGATCGAGGTTGTCGCACAAACTGCCAACGACACTCAGCTTCGATTCCTGATGTCCCAGGAAGCCTGCCCGCCCGCCGAGCCAGATGATGTTCGCTTGGGGGACGGGTATCCGGTTCTGCTTACGATTCCAACCGATGAACTTCACGGCGAGGTCAAGTCTTGGCGTCGCCAGATCGCCCCGTTCCCGAGCCGCGCTTGAAGCGGCGGGTATCGACTGCATCGACGGCGTGGAGCAGCTGACCCGCTACCTGGAGCTGCTCAACCGCGATCCCGCGCTCACCCGCAAGGGCCCGGTGCGGGGCATCTTCGCCGCCCAGGAGATCAAGCCCCAGGCGCGGGTGCTGGCCACCGACCGCGGCATCGCCTGCGCGGTGGTGGACTACAACCTCCTGCGCGGCATGGACGACTCAGAGCACAGGCTCTTCTGACGTGGCGCGCACTCCTGCCTTCGACGGCGTCCGGGTGGCGCTGCTCTTCATCGCCGTGGGCGCTGTGCTCGGCGCCGTGCTGTGGCCGCTGGTGGACACCGACGCCGGGCTGGGCGTCTCCGCGCGGACCGGAGCGGTGCTCGGGCTGCTGCTGTGGGGCCTGGTGATCGCGATCGGCTCGATCGGCGCCATGCTGACCGCCCTGTTCAAGCGCTGAGCCGACTCAGGCCCCGTCCAGCACCCGCCGCTCGGCGTAGGGCAGCCCCACCCGGAAGACGGTGCCCCGGCCCGGCTCGCTCTCGACGTCGATCCAGCCGCCGTGGGCCTCCACGATGGCCTTGGTGATCGGCAGCCCCAGGCCCGCGCCGGGGATGTGTGCGTCCACCGCGCCGGCGGCCCGGTAGAGCCGCTCGAAGACCTGGGGGAGCTCCTCGGGTGGGACCCCCATCCCGGTGTCCTCGACCTCGAGCACGGCCATCGAGGCGACGTCGCGCAGGCGGATCTCGACCCGGCCACCGGCCGGGGTGAACTTCAGGGCGTTGCCGAGCAGCTGCTCCACCACCTGCCGCAGCCGGTGGGCGTCCCCCAGCACCGGGCTCGACGCGTCGTCGATGACGCGCACCTCGATCGCGGCCCGCTCGGCCCGCTCCCGGCTGGCGATGACCGCCTGCCGCGCGATGTCGCCCAGGTCGATGGGGACCGCATCGATCGTCATCCGTTCCTCGCCGATGAAGGCCAGCGTGAGCAGGTCCTCGACGAGCTGGAGCTCGCGCGAGGCGTTGCGCGAGACGATCTCGAGGAGGCGGCGTGCCGCCGGGCCCAGCTCGTCGTCGCCGAGGTCCCCCATCAGCTCGGCGTAGCCCAGGATCGAGGTCAGTGGGGTGCGCAGCTCGTGGGAGACCGTGGCGATCACCTGCTCGCGCATCCGGTGGTGCTGCTCGCGCAGCTGCAGGCGGTCGGACATGTCCCGCACCGCGGCCGAGACCAGCACCCCCTCCTCGGTGTCGAGGGGGGACAGCGAGATCTCGGCGGGAAACTCGGTGCCGTCCTTGCGCAGGCCGGCCAGCTCCACGCCGTTGGCCATCGGCCGGGCGTCGGACGCGGTCCGCAGGAACCCGTCGCGGCGGGCGCGGTGACCGCGGCGGAAGCGCTCGGGCACGAGCATCTCGATCTCCCGGCCGATCAGCTCCTCGCGGCGGTAGCCGAAGACCCGCTCGACCTGGCGGTTGACCAGGACGATGGTGGCGGCGTCGTCCACGATCACCATCGCGTCGGGGGCGGCTTCGAGCAGCTTGCGGAACCGGTCCTCGCCGCGCTTGCGCTCGGTGACGTCACGCACCGCCGCGGAGATCAGCGGACCCTGGGCGCCGTGGACCGGGGACAGCGAGATCTCGACCGGGAACTCGCTGCCGTCGCGACGTACGCCGACGAGCTCGCGGGCGATCCCCATCGGGCGAGCCTTCGGATCCGCGGCGAACCGCGCCCGGTGCTCCAGGTGAGCAGCGCGGACCCGATCCGGGACGAGGATCTCCAGGGGCTGCCCGAGGAGCTCCGCGCGGGAGTAGCCGAAGATCCGCTCGGTCTGCGTGTTGACCAGCACGATCCTCGCCTCGCCGTCCACGACCACCATCGCGTCGGGGGCGGACTCGACGATCTCCCGGAACAGGGAGCCGTCGGCCGAGAGCGGCTCGGGCATGGAGCGCATGCTAGCGGCGGGCATCGACTCTGAGCGCATCCTCCACGTGGGCGACCACCTCGTCGGCGCAACCCCAGGCCAGCGTCACCCCGGCACCTCCGTGCCCGTAGCAGTGGACCAGCCGCCCGACCCGCTCCAGACGGACGGCGGGGCGCACCGGGCGCAGCCCCACCCGATGCCGCAGCACCCGGGCGTCGCGCAGCTCCCAGACGAGCGCGCGGGCGCGCTCCAGCAGCTGCTCCGCCGTGCGCGGATCCGGCGTCCGGCTCCACTCGCCCTCCTCGTCGGTGCCGCCCACCACGATGTCGTGCGTGCGCGGGATGACGTAGGTCGGGACCGCGCTGTCGAGCCACCACCTGCGCAGGCCGACCTGCTCCAGGTACAGCACCTGTCCCCGCACCGGGACCACCGTGCGGTCACCGGCGAGCAGGCGCGAGCCGATCGCGGAGCAGTTGACCACCACCGCCTCGTCGGTCTCCGGGAGCGCCGAGAGGTTCATCCGGGTCAGCGTCCCGCCCAGCTCGTCGATGCGCGCGACCAGCCAGCGCAGGTGCACCGGCATCTCGACCACGGGGCTGACGAACGTCCACCCGTCGGCGTAGCCGGGTGGGAGCGCCGCCGGACGGGCCAGGGCGGGCACCGCGGGCAGCCACCACGGATCGCGCTCGGGCGCCCGGAACACCTCGGTGCCCTCGACCATCCGCACGCCGGCCTCGGGGTCGGTGTCGGAGAGCGCGTCGAGCACGGCGTAGGTCGTCGCCGACCAGGCGGTCACCCGGTCCTGGGGCAGCGCCCGGTAGGGGTACCAGAACCCGCCGGCGACGGCCGAGGTGGTCTCCAGCGGCAGGTCGCGCGCGACGACGTCCACCCGGTGCCCGGCCTCGAGCAGGCGCACCGCGCAGGTCAGCCCCACCACCCCGGCACCGACGACGAGAACTCGACTCATGGGAGGAGTCTGCCGCGTGTGCGGCGTGGCGTCAGGCTCCGGCGACGCGCGGCGCGGTCGGATCCGCGTCCGCGCCGCCCTGCTCGCGGGCGACGTACTCCTCGATGTCCTCGACGTCGTCGGCGTTGCGGGTCACCACGGTGAGCAGGTCGCTCATCGTGGCGACCTCCTCGACCTGCTCCTTGATGAACCAGGCCATGAACTGCTCGGAGGCGTAGTCGTGCTCCTCGCGCGCCACCCGCAGCAGCGCGTTGACCTGCTCGGTGACCCGCTTCTCCTGCTCGAGCGCGAGCGCCACCGGAGCGGCGATGTCCGCGAAGCCGGTGACCGGGGCCTCGACGCCGGGGATGATCACCTCGGCGTCGGTGTCGAGCAGGTACTGCACCATCATCATCGCGTGCTCGCGCTCCTCGAGCGCCTGGCCGTAGAAGAACGCGGCCATCCGCGGCATCGTCAGCGCGTCGTAGTGCACAGCGCAGGCGAGGTACTGGTTGTGGGCGGCGAGCTCGTTGCCGATCTGGGCGTTGAGCTGCTCCACGAAGCGTGCTGCGGGCACCGGTGACTCCTGGTGAGTTGGGGGTCAGGCTGCCTTCGGCAGCTTCTTCGTGGGGGACTTCTCGGCGTCCACCTTCACGAGCTTGCGCTTCTTGACCGTATACCCCTCGGGCAGCGTGCCCTCCTTGAGCATCCGAATCGGGCAGCGCTTGCACCTGTCCTTGGACACGCAGCACTTCGACTTCGGCGGCTTCACCTTCTTGCCCACCCCAGCACCGTACCAGAACTAAGGCGTGCCTAACCTGACTTTCCCACCCCATCCCACCCCAATCCCGCGACCCGTCACTGCCTCGACCAGACACGCCGTGCACGGCGGAGGCAGTGACGGGTCGGCGCCGCTCGCCGGCTCAGTCCAGCCCGTTGGCCCGGCGAATGACGTCCACGATGCCGCCCATGATCTCGGTGAGCCCGAAGTCCTTGGGGGTGTAGACGGCCGCGACGCCCGCCTTGGCCAGGGCGCGGGCGTCGGAGTCGGGGATGATCCCGCCTACGATCACCGGGACGTCGCCCAGTCCCGCGCTGCGCAGCCCCTCGAGCACGGCCGGGACCAGCTCCATGTGCGAGCCGGACAGGATCGAGAGACCGACGCAGTGCACGTCCTCGGCGACCGCCGCCGCCACGATCTGCTCCGGAGTCAGCCGGATCCCCTGGTAGATCACCTCGAAGCCGGCGTCACGCGCCCGGACGGCGACCTGCTCGGCGCCGTTGGAGTGACCGTCGAGCCCGGGCTTGCCGACCAGCAGGCGCAGCCGGCCGCCGAGCTCCTCGCCGGTGGCCCGGACCCGCTCGCGCACCTGGGTCAGCTCCGCACCGGCGTCGGCCACGCCGACGGCGCCCGAGACGCCGGTGGGCGCCCGGAACTCGCCGAAGACCTCGCGCAGCGCGCCGGCCCACTCCCCCGTGGTGACGCCGGCGCGGGCGGCGGCGAGGGTGGCCGGCATCAGGTTGGTGTCGGTCTTGGCGTCCGCGGCCAGCCGGGCCAGCGCCTCGGCGACCTCGGTCTCGTCGCGCTGCGCCTTCCACTGCGCGAGCGAGTCCAGGGCAGACTGCTCGGCCAGCGGGTCGGCGGCCATGATCGCGGCGTCCAGGTCCGCGGTGAGCGGCGACGGCTCGGTGGTCTCGAAGACGTTGACGCCGACGATCTTCTCGACGCCCTCCTCGATGCGCGCGCGGCGCGCGGCGTGGGCGGAGACCAGCGCCTGCTTCATGTAGCCGGAATCCACCGCGGCGATCGCCCCGCCCATCGCCTGCACCCGGTCGATCTCGGCCTTGGCCCCTTCGACGAGCTCGGCGACCTTGGCCTCGATCACCGTCGAGCCCTCGAAGATGTCGTCGTACTCGAGCAGGTCGGACTCGAAGGCGAGGACCTGCTGCAGGCGCAGCGACCACTGCTGGTCCCAGGGCCGCGGCAGACCGAGCGCCTCGTTCCAGGCGGGCAGCTGTACGGCGCGCGCGCGGGCGTTCTTGGACAGGGTGACCCCGAGCATCTCCAGCACGATGCGCTGGACGTTGTTCTCCGGCTGCGCCTCGGTGAGGCCGAGCGAGTTCACCTGCACCCCGTAGCGGAAGCGCCGCATCTTGGGGTCGGTGACGCCGTAGCGCTCCCGGGTGATCTCGTCCCACAGCCGCACGAAGGCCCGCATCTTGCAGGTCTCCTCGACGAACCGCACACCGGCGTTGACGAAGAAGGAGATCCGGCCGACGACCTTGCCGAAGTCCTCCTCGGAGACCTGTCCGGAGGCCTTGACCTGGTCCAGTACGGCGATCGCGGTGCACAGCGAGTAGGCCAGCTCCTGGGTGGGCGTGGCGCCGGCCTCCTGCAGGTGGTAGCTGCAGATGTTGATCGGGTTCCACTTGGGGATCTGGTGCACGGTGTAGGCGATGACGTCGCTGATCAGGCGCAGCGAGTGGTCGGGGCCGAACACGTAGGTCCCGCGGGAGAGGTACTCCTTGATGATGTCGTTCTGCGTCGTGCCCGCGAGCTGGGCGGCGACCTCGCTGGGCTCGAGGTCGGGGTTCTGCTCCTCGGCCACCACCTGGTAGAGCGCCAGCAGCCACATCGCGGTGGCGTTGATCGTCATCGAGGTGTTCATCTCGACAAGGGGGATGTCGGCGAAGAGCTTGCGCATCTCGCCGAGGTGCTGGACCGGGACCCCCACCTTGCCGACCTCGCCGCGGGCCAGCGGGGAGTCCGGGTCGTAGCCGGTCTGGGTGGGCAGGTCGAAGGCCACCGAGAGACCGGTCTGCCCCTTCGCGAGATTGGTGCGGTAGAGCGCGTTCGACGCCTCGGCCGTGGAGTGGCCGGCGTAGGTGCGCATCACCCAGGGGCGGTCCTTCGCGGCGGGGCCTCGCAGGGCGGCCTGCTTCGCGTCGGCCTCGTCGTGGGGCGGCCGGTTCTCGGCGGAGACAGTCATGGGCTGAACATAGTGCCAAGTTACCGGGGCGTAAACGCCGCCGCCGTGTGGCGCAGACGACACCGTCGGGCGGGGCGCGAGCTCACACGAGCGCGCGGCTCCGCTCGATCTCGACGAGCCGGATCAGGTGCGAGAGGTGCAGCAGTCGGCGCACCGTGGGGCGGGCGCCGCGCAGGGTCACGTGTCCCCCGCCCTGCGCCGCGCGACGGGTGGCCACGGCCAGCATCCGCAGCGCGGTGAGGTCCACGGAGACCACGTCGGTGAGGTCGACGACGATCTCGCCGTGCAGCTCCAGCAGCTCGTAGAGCGCGTCGCGCACGGAGGCGGTGCTGCGGACGTCCACGTCACCCTGCAGCCTGAGGGTGCTGCCCTGCACCTGAATCACGTGACCCACCCCGTCCCCCGGCGCCGGCCGCCAGATGCCCGCTGACCCGGCCGGGTCCAGGCGATTGCTTGTCCGCTACTCACACTGACGCCTGAGTACGCCGTTTCGTTGCACCTGCGCCACAGGTTTTCCGCGTGTCGTGATCCAGGTCACATACCGCCCGAGGCGTGCGCGCCTCGTCCGGTATCCGGGTGAGCGCCCGCTCAGCGCCACGCGGCGGCACCTAGGCTGGGCCCCATGGTCAACCTCACCCGCATCTACACCCGCACCGGCGACGCCGGCACCACCCGCCTGGGCGACATGAGCGAGACGTCGAAGAACGACCTGCGGCTGCACGCGTACGCCGACGTCGACGAGGCCAACGCCCACCTCGGCGTGGCCCTCGCCCAGGGCGACCTGGCCGAGGACGTGGCCGCGATCGTGACGCGCGTGCAGAACGACCTCTTCGACGTCGGTGCCGACTTCTGCACCCCCGTGGTGCCCGATCCGCAGTACCCGCCGCTGCGCATCGAGCAGTCCTACGTCGACCGCCTCGAGGCCTGGTGCGACGAGTACAACGAGCAGCTGCCCAACCTGCGCTCGTTCATCCTCAACGGCGGCACGCCCGGCGCGGCCCTGCTGCACGTCGCGCGCACCGTCGTACGGCGTGCAGAGCGCTCGGGCTGGGCGGCGTACGCCGAGCATGCCGAGACGATGAACGTCGTGGCCCTGACCTACCTCAACCGGCTCTCGGACCTGCTGTTCATCCTGGCCCGGCACGCCAACCGGGCCCAGGGCGACGTGCTCTGGGTGCCCGGCGGCGAGCGCTGAGGATCAGGTGACGTCGCGGCGCAGGGTGGTGTAGCGCCCGATCAGCGCGAACAGCGCGGCGTAGCCGAGGAGCACCAGCCCGCCCTCCCAGCGCGAGAGCAGGGTGGCCAGCCCGGTGGTGCTGTACAGGCTCGTCCCGATCAGCGCCTCGGCGGCGGCGCCGGGGAAGAATCGGGACACGCCCTCGAGGGCGTCGAAGGCGGCGAAGCCCACCCGCAGGATCGGCTCCACGAACTGCGTGAACGCCAGGATCACCACGACGGCGGCCACCTGGTTGGTGAGCATCGTGCCGAGTCCGACGCCGATCACCGCCCAGATCGCCAGCGCCACCACGCACAGCAGCAGCGCGGTGAGCACCTCGCCGTCCCCGAGCAGCACCGGCTCGTCCCTCAGCGCGAGGACCGGGGCGGCCCCGACCACCCCGCCGAGGGTCCCCAGCACGCCGTGCAGCAGACCCACCAGCAGACCCGCTGCCAGCTTGGCGCCGAGCAGGACGCCGCGGCGCGGCTCGGCCAGCAGGGAGGGGGTGATCGTCTTGTGCCGGAACTCGCCGGTCATCGCCAGCGCGCCGACCACCAACGGGAACACGTAGCCCAGCGCGGCGGCCAGCGTGTACGCCGACAGCGCGACGTCCACCGCCGGCAGCTGCGCGGCGCCCGGCTGGCCGGTCATCGCCTCCGCACCGCCGTCGATGGTGAGGCTCAGCGCCATCACCGCGCCCAGGAAGGCCATGTAGGCAAACAGCAGCAGCGCCATGATCCACCAGATCCGGGTGCTGGTGATCTTGCGCAGCTCCGAGACGAGCGGGGCCATCATGCCGCCACCTCCCGGCCGGCCGCGACGTCGCTGGGGTCCGGGGCCGCGGTGAGCCGCAGGAAGACCTCCTCGAGGGAGACGCCGTCCCCCGCCAGGCCGTGGATCTCCAGGCCTGCGCGGTGTGCCGCCGCGCCGACCGCGGCCGAGGTCGGCCCGGCCATCAGCAGCCCGTCGGACGTCGGCGTGATCCCCCAGCCCTGCTCGAGCGCGAGTCGCTCGAAGCCCGGTACGTCGGGGGTGACCACGCGGACCTGGGGCGCGGCCAGCGCCACGAGCTCCGCCAGCGGCGAGGAGTGCACCAGCCGGCCGCGGGCGATGATCACCACGTCGTCCACGGTGGCCTGGACCTCCCCCAGCACGTGGCTGGAGACGAGGACCGTGCGGCCCTCGGCGGCGAGGTGGCGCAGGAACCCGCGCAGCCAGACGATGCCCTCGGGGTCCAGCCCGTTGGCCGGCTCGTCGAGGAGCAGCACGCTGGGGTCGCCGAGCAGGGTGGTGGCCAGACCCAGTCGCTGACGCATGCCCAGCGAGAACCCGCCGACCCGGCGCCTGGCGGCTTCGGCCAGGCCGACCAGCGCGAGCACCTCGTCGCAGCGCGCGTCGCCCGCCCCCACCAGCGGGGCGTAGACCCGGAGGTGGTCGCGTGCGGTGCGCCCGGGGTGGTAGCTGGCGGCGTCGAGGTCGGCGCCGACGACGGCGCCCGGGCGCCTGAGCTCGGCGTAGGCCTTTCCGCCGATGGTGGCGCTGCCGGCGTCGGGGCGCACCAGCCCGAGCAGCATCCGTAGGGTGGTCGTCTTGCCGGCGCCGTTGGGCCCCAGGAAGCCGGTGACCACCCCGGGTCGCGCGGTGAAGGACAGGTCGTCGACCGCCCGCACCCCGCGGAAGGTCTTGGTGAGGCCGGAGACCTCGATCGTCGCACTCATCGCCGCACCGTATCGAAGGGCTCCGACACCGTGCCTGCGGGGGTCTAGCCCACGAGGGGGCGGCGCAACGTTCCCGGCCGCCCGGCCAGGGTTCAGCGCACCCGTCTCGAACCGGGTGGTCCGGCCTCCAGCCAGGACTGGAAGCCGGTGAGCGAGGAGCGGCTCATCGCCAGCTCGATCTCGCCCTCGGGGGTGGAGCACACGACGACCACGTGGTCGGCGTAGAGGGAGACCTGCTCGACGCCGGCGGGCGCGCGCTGGCCGACGTAGGAGAGCCCCGTACGACGCCAGACCCGCTTGGGCCGCGGCGACAGCGAGAAGATGCGGAACCACTCCAGGGAGTCACCCGAGTAGCGGCCGAGCCCGAGAAGCCAACCGCGTCCGGCCCTCTCGGACCGGACGCGGTAGCTGAGCTCGAAGGTCCCCCGGTTACGGGAGAGCAGACGACGGCGGACGACCAGGCAGAAGCCGTAGGCCAGGACGAGCAGGAGCAGGATGCCGGCCGCATCGAGCAGCCAGAGCCACAGCGGCATCCATCCCTCCTCCGCCGGGCCCCGGGGCCCGCCATTCACGTCAGTGGGCACACCCTAGCGGGCGCCTCCCGGCGTGGTGTCAGGAGGCCTTCTCGACCGCCCGCACGCGTGCCTCGAGGCGGTTGACGTTGTCGAGAGCCTCGTCGTTGACCTCGCCGACCTCGCGAGCCCGGTCGAGCTCGTGACGCGCCTTCTCGAGGTCGATCTCGTGCGACATCTCCGCACGCTCGGAAAGGATCGAGACGCGGTTGTCGGCCACCGACAGGAAGCCGGCGTCGACGGCCGCGACCCAGGTCTCGCCCTCGCTCGTCTGGACGTCGACCACGCCGTGGACGAGCAGCGACAGCAGCGGCGCGTGCCCCGGCAGGATGCCGACGTCGCCCTCCGTGGTGCGCGCGATGACCATCTTCGCCTCGCCGGACCAGACCAAGCGGTCCGCCGCGACGAGTTCGACCTGCAGCAGGTCACTCATGGTGACTCCTTTCTGGTGTCACGAGAGGTGGTGGCCCCGGCAGGACCGGGGCCACCGTCCGCTCACAGGCTCTTCTGGATTTCGGCCCACTTGGCCTCGACGTCGTCGAGCCCACCACACATGAAGAAGGCCTGCTCGGCCACGTGGTCGTACTCGCCCGCGGCGATCTTGTCGAACGCCTCGATCGTGTCGGCCACGGGAACCGTGGAGCCCTCGATGCCGGTGAACTGCTTGGCGACGTAGGTGTTCTGCGACAGGAACCGCTGGATGCGACGCGCACGGTGGACGACGATCTTGTCCTCCTCCGACAGCTCGTCGACACCGAGGATCGCGATGATGTCCTGCAGCTCCTTGTTGCGCTGCAGGATCCCCTTGACCCGGATGGCGCAGTCGTAGTGCGCCTGACCGATGTACTGCGGGTCGAGGATCCGCGAGGTCGAGGTCAGCGGGTCGACGGCGGGGTAGATGCCCATCGACGCGATGTCACGCGACAGCTCGGTCGTCGCGTCGAGGTGCGCGAACGTCGTGGCCGGCGCCGGGTCGGTGTAGTCGTCGGCGGGCACGTAGATCGCCTGCATCGAGGTGATCGAGTGACCGCGCGTCGAGGTGATCCGCTCCTGGAGCTGACCCATCTCGTCGGCCAGGTTCGGCTGGTAGCCCACCGCGGACGGCATCCGGCCGAGCAGCGTGGAGACCTCCGAGCCGGCCTGCGTGAACCGGAAGATGTTGTCGATGAACAGCAGCACGTCCTGCTTCTGCACGTCGCGGAAGTACTCCGCCATCGTCAGGGCGGACAGGGCGACGCGCAGACGCGTGCCCGGCGGCTCGTCCATCTGACCGAAGACGAGGGCGGTCTGACCGAGGACCCCGGCCTCCTCCATCTCCACGATCAGGTCGTTGCCCTCACGGGTGCGCTCACCGACGCCGGCGAACACCGACACACCACCGTGGTTCTTGGCGACGCGGGCGATCATCTCCTGGATCAGCACGGTCTTGCCGACCCCGGCGCCACCGAACAGACCGATCTTTCCACCGGTCACGTACGGCGTGAGCAGGTCGATGACCTTGATGCCCGTCTCGAACATCTGGGTCTTCGACTCCAGCTGGTCGAAGGCCGGCGCCTTGCGGTGGATGCCCCACCGCTCCTTGACGTCGAGGGTCTGGCCGGGCTCGAGGTTCAGGCACTCGCCGGTGGTGTTGAACACCTTGCCGAGCGTGACGTCGCCGACGGGGACGCTGATCGACTCGCCGGTGTCGCGCACCTGGGTGCCACGGACCAGGCCGTCGGTCGGGCGCATGGAGATGGCGCGGACCATGCCGTCACCGATGTGCTGCGAGACCTCGAGGGTGATCTCGTTGGTCTCACCGCCCAGCTCGATGTCGACCTTGAGGGCGTTGTAGATCTCGGGCATCGCGTCGGTCGGGAACTCGATGTCCACGACCGGACCGATGACGCGGGCGATACGGCCGACCCCGCGGGCCGAGCCGCCCCGGTCGGTCGTTTCAGCAACAGTGGCAGTCATATCTCTCACTCATTCCCGGCGTTGGCGTCGGCGAGGGCGTTGACGCCACCGACGATCTCGCTGATTTCCTGGGTAATGCCAGCCTGGCGAGCCTGGTTGGCGATGCGCTTGTACTTCTTGATCAGCTCGTCGGCGTTGTCCGTCGCGGACTTCATCGCCTTCTGACGGGCGGCCAGCTCGGAGGCGGCCGACTGCAGCAGGGAGAAGAAGATCCGGCTCTGGACGTAGCGAGGCAGCAGCAGGTCGAGCACCTCTTCTGCCGAGGGCTCGAACTCGTAGAGCGGAAGCAGCTCCGACTCCTCAGGCGCCTCCGTGCCCTCCACGACCTCGAGGGGCAGCAGACGGTTGGCGGTGGGCTCCTGCAGAAGCATGGAACGGAAGCGCGTGTAGATCACGTGCACCTCGTCCACCGGACGCGGGTCGCCCTCGGCCAGCTCGGTGTCGTCGTCGGCGAGGAACGCCTGGATCAGCGTCGCGCCGATCTCGTCGGCCTTGTCGTAGGTCGGCTGGTCGGAGAAGCCCGTCCACGCCCGCTGGATCGGCCGCTGGCGGAACTTGAAGTACGCCTCGCCCTTGCGGCCGGCGACGTACAGGTCGGCCTCCTTGCCCTCTTCCTTCAGCTTCTCGACGAGGCGCTCGGCCTCCTTGAGAACGTTGGAGGAGTAGGCCCCCGCCAGGCCGCGGTCACTGGTCACGACCAGGACCGCGGCGCGGCGCGGGTTCTCGGGCTCGGTGGTGAGGGCGTGCTCGACGTTCGAGAACGTCGCCACGGCCGACACCGCACGGGTCAGCTCGCGGGCGTACGGCGCGGCCGCCTGCGCCCGCTGCTGCGCCTTGATGATCCGGGACGCAGCAATGAGCTCCATGGCGCGCGTGATCTTCTTCATCGACTCCGTCGACTTGATCCGCGCGCGGTACTCACGCAGCGACAGTGCCATCGTCAGCCCCGCTTCTGCTTGACGATCTGCTCCTGCTCGATGTCCGCGTCCTCGAGCGCGACGTGCTCTTCCTTGCCAGGCTTGATCGACTGGCCGTCGGAGGTCTCGAACTGGTCCAGGAACGAGTCGTAGGCGTCCTCAAGCGACGTCTCGGTCTCACTCTCGAACTTCAGCGACTCGCGGATCGCCGACAGGATGCCGGAGTGCTGACGCCGCAGGAAGTCGAGGAACTCGTTCTCGAAGCGGAGCACGTCCTCGGCCGGCACGCGGTCGAGGCGACCACTTGTGCCGGTCCACAGCGACACGGTCATCTCCTCGACCGGGTACGGGCTGTAGGCGGGCTGCTTGAGCAGCGCCATCAGCCGCTGACCGCGGTCGAGCTGCTGACGCGAGGCGGCGTCGAGGTCGGAGGCGAACATCGCGAACGCCTCCATGGCGCGGAACTGCGCCAGGTCGACCTTGAGCGAGCCGGTGACGGCCTTCATCGCCTTGGTCATCGCCGCGCCGCCGACTCGGGACACCGAGACGCCGACGTCGATGGCCGGGCGCTGGTTGGCCGCGAACAGGTCGGACTGCAGGAAGATCTGACCGTCGGTGATCGAGATGACGTTGGTCGGGATGAACGCCGAGACGTCGTTGGCCTTGGTCTCGATGATCGGCAGACCGGTCATCGAGCCCGCGCCCAGCTCGTCGGAGAGCTTCGCGCAACGCTCGAGCAGCCGGCTGTGCAGGTAGAACACGTCACCGGGGTACGCCTCACGGCCCGGCGGGCGGCGCAGCAGCAGCGACACCGCGCGGTAGGCCTCGGCCTGCTTGGTGAGGTCGTCGAACACGATGAGGACGTGCTTGCCCTCGTACATCCAGTGCTGGCCGATGGCCGAGCCGGTGTACGGCGCCAGGTACTTGAAGCCGGCGGAGTCGGACGCGGGCGACGCCACGATCGTGGTGTACTCCAGCGCGCCGGCCTCCTCGAGGGCGCCACGCACGGAGGCGATGGTCGAGCCCTTCTGGCCGATGGCGACGTAGATGCAGCGAACCTGCTTGCTCGGGTCGCCGGTCTCCCAGTACTGCTTCTGGTTGATAATCGTGTCGATGGCGACCGTGGTCTTGCCGGTCGCGCGGTCGCCGATGATCAGCTGACGCTGGCCACGGCCGATCGGGGTCATCGCGTCGATCGCCTTGATGCCGGTGGCGAGGGGCTCGTGCACCGACTTGCGCTGGACCACCGACGGAGCCTGGAGCTCCAGGGCGCGGCGCCCGACCGTCTCGACCTCGCCGAGGCCGTCGATCGGCTTGCCCAGCGGGTCGACGACCCGACCGAGGTAGCCGTCACCGACGGGGACCGAGAGGATCTCGCCGGTACGGCGGACCGCCTGGCCCTCCTCGATCTTGTCGAAGTCGCCGAGCACGACGACACCGATCTCGCGGGTGTCGAGGTTCAGGGCCAGGCCCAGGGTGCCGTCCTCGAACTCGAGCAGCTCGTTGGCCATGACCGACGGCAGACCGCTGACGCGGGCGATGCCGTCGCCTGCTTCGGCAACGGTGCCGACCTCTTCACGGCTGGCGGTCTCGGGCTTGTAGTCCGACACGAAGCGCGTCAGCGCGTCGCGGATCTCGTCCGGACGGATCGAAAGCTCCGTCATACGTCTTCCTGTTCTCTAAGTCTGCTCGGGTTCATACGTTACGAAGGACGGTCTCAGCCGGCCAGCTTGCGACGTGCGTCGTCGAGACGGCTCGAGACCGTCCCGTCGATCACATCGTCGCGGATCTCCACACGGATGCCGCCGATCACCTGCGGGTCGACGACGACGTCCAGGTGGATGTCGCGGCCGTACTGGCGGGAGAGAGCGTCGGTCAACCGCTGGCGGTCACCGTCGGAGAGCGGACGTGCCACGCGAACGGTGGCCACCGTCTCCTGGTGGACCTCGGCGGCGATCTGCTGGAACTCACGCAGGGCGACACCGATGGTGCGGTAGGTACCGGCCAGGGCCTGCTCGACGAGCGCCGCCGTTGCCGGCAGCGCCTTGCCGTCGAGGAGGCCGCGGACCAGTGCCTGCTTGTCCTGCGCGGAGCGCGACGGGTCGGAGAGGGCGTCCCGGAGGTCCGGGTTGTCCTTCACGACCTGCCCGAAGGCGAACAGCTCGTCGGAGAGACGAGCCGCGCCGTCCCCGCTACCGGCGGAGCGCACGACCGCGACCACACCGAGACGCTCGAGAGCGTCGGGGAGGTCCCGCGTCGAGGTCCACCGACGGGTCACGGCACTGGCCAACAGCGTGAGTGCCGCGCCGTGCACCTTGCCCGCGAAGATCTGCTGGACCAGGTCGGACTTGGCACCAGGCTGGATCGACACGTCGGTCGCGACCCGGCGCAGCCCCGGCTCGCTGCGCAGCACCGCTGCCAGCGAGAACAGGTCGGCGCCGACCGCCGCAGCGTCCTGCTCGAGGGTGAGCGTGCTGCTCAGCTCCTCGGACAGGGTCGCGACGGCGTCCTTCGATGCTCCGCGGAAGGTCATCAGTTGACTCCGCTCTGCGGCCGCTCGGTCTCGAGCTCGGCGAGGAACCGCTCGACCACGCGGCTCTGGCGAGCCTCGTCGTCGAGGCTCTCGCCCACGATACGACCGGCCAGGCTGGTGGCCAGGGTGCCGACCTCGGCCCGCAGCGAGGCGACGGCCTGCTGGCGCTCCGCCTCGATCTGGGTCTTGCCGTGCTCCACGATGCGGGAGGACTCGGCCTGGGCCTGGTCCCGCATCTCGGCCACGATGGCTGCGCCCTGCTCGCGCGCTTCCTCACGGATGCGCGCCGCTTCGTGGCGTGCCTGCGCGAGCTGCTGCTCGAGCTCGGCCAGCTTGGCGTCGGCCTCAGCCTGCTTGGTCTCGGCGGCGTGGAGGCCGCCTTCGATAGCAGACGTGCGCTCCGCGAACGTCGCCTCGAAGTTGGGGACAACCCACTTCTTGACGGCGAACCAGAGCAGGCCGAAGACAACCAGCGACAGGACGATCTCCACCGGGTGCGGGATGAGGGGATTGAGGTCCCCCCCTGCCGCGAGGGTGATCGAGTTCATGGGCGTGGTCCTTCGTCAGTGCTGGTCAGGAGGGTCAGAGCACGAACGCGAGGGCGATGCCGATGATGGCGAGCGCCTCGGCAAGGGCGAAGCCCAGAATCGCGATCGGCTGCAGGCGACCCTGTGCCTCGGGCTGGCGAGCAACGCCGTTGATGTAGGCGGCGAAGATCAGGCCGACAGCCAGACCGGGGCCCACGGTGGCGAGACCGTAGCCGAGCATGTTCAGAGAGCCGTCCACGGCTTCTTCCTTTCGTTGTTCCTACGGAGGGGTCGTGCGGTGGTGCAGTCTTGCGGGATCTCAGTGCTCGTCTGCGAGAGCACCCGAGATGTACATGGAGGTCAGGAGCACGAAGACGTACGCCTGAAGGACCTGAACCAGCAGCTCGAGGAAGCTGATCAGGACGAACATGAGCCACGCGATGGGACCGGCGAGCTTCACCAGGCCCTCACCGTGCAGGAGGAGGTACTCGCCGCCCAGGGCGAAGAGGATCAGCAGCAGGTGGCCGGCGAACATGTTCGCGAACAGTCGCAGGGCCAGCGTGACCGGGCGGACCAGGATGTTGGAGAAGAACTCCAGCGGGATCAGCAGCAGGAGCACCGGGCCCTTGATCCCGTTCGGGACGGTCTGCAGCTTGAAGTAGCCGCCGAACCCGTGCCGCTTGATCCCGACGCCGTTGTAGACCAGCCAGCTGAGCAGCGCCAGGGCGTAGGCGATGCCGGCGCGCGAGAACGTCGGGAACTGGAAGAACGGGACCGCGGCCATCAGGTTGTTCACCAGGATGAAGAAGAACAGCGCGACCAGGTAGGGCACGAACTTCATGAAGTCGTGGCTGCCGATGATGTCGCGGCCCAGGGAGTTGCGCACGAAGCCGTAGCCGGCCTCGCCGACGTACTGGAACTTGCCCGGCACCATGGCGCGCTTGCGGCCCGCGGCGTAGAGCAGACCGAAGACGAGGATCGCGGCCAGCACCATCTGCAGCATCGGCTTGGTGACGCCGAGGTACATGGTCTCGCCCAGGAACTCGAACGTCTTGTCCGGGCCGATCGGGGGGAGGTTGAAGTCTCCCGGCCCGGGGGGAGTGAACCCCTCGGCCCGGACCGCGTTCATCGCGATCGCACTCACGCTGTCTCCTGTGTCTGCCGCACTACGGATGCCTGTTCTGCTGCGTATCGCCCGGCGGCTCCTGCGAGGAGTCCGCCCGTGGCTGTTTGAAGATCTTGAAAGTCAGGTACAACCCCAGGACCGCACCGAAGACGACGCCGATCCCGACCAGGAAGGTGGTGCCCAGCCAGAGGTCCAGCGCCCAGCCGATGAGTCCGTACATCAGCACGCCGGTCACCAGGTAGCTGAACGCCCGCCAGGGGTCCGGTCCAGGCACCCCCGAGGTGTCGCCGACGCGGCCAGTAGGTGGTTTCTTCTGAGCCATCGCGCCCCGGACAATAGCAGTCGGACGAGGTCATCGTTCACCCGCCTTCGCGGGGACGGACGCCGCGGAGGCGCGCGACGTGCTGTCAGTCGCGTCGGGGAGGTCGTAGAGCGGGATCCGCAGGCGCATGAAGAGCACCACCTGGACACATGTCCACACCAGGACCGCGGCGACCACTCCCCCGACGGTCCACGACGCGTCGAGCTGCGAGCCGAGCGCACCGGAACGGGAGAGGCCGGCCAGGACGGCGGTGACCATGGCGATCTGCAGCCCGTAGGTCATCAGCGCCACGATCAGCGAGAGGGCCGGCTGCAGCATGGTGACCACGTGGGTGACCTGGAGCCCGAAGGCGAGCACCACGGTGGCCAGCAGCGACCCGGCCAGGGCGCCGAGCGCGCCCGGACCACCGGCGACGAGGGCGCCGAGCCCGGTCCCGACGGCGGCGACCCCCAGCGAGGCCACGCCGGCTCCGAGGAGGACGAGCCCACCGCTGGCGCGGCGGTCTGTCTTCGACTCGGTCGTCATGCTCGGCGGCCGTCCTCTGAGGGAGCTAGTGGGTGTCACCGGACTGGTCCAGCGACGCTCGTGAAAGTTATCACAAGGTCCCCGGGGGCTCGAAACCCGCGGGATCATCGCCCCTGGTGAGCTCCTCGACCAGGTCGTCGACCACCGGGATCCGCGGCTTCTTGACGACCGGAAGGACGAACGTCGCAGCGATCGTGAACACCACCATGAAGGCCAGCGCCAGCCACATCAGCCGGCCGCTGTACAGGCTGGCGGTCACCGTGCCGAACCCGATCAGGCCGGCCCACAGCCACATGATCAGCACCGCGCGACGGTGCGAGTGCCCGATCTCGAGCAGGCGGTGGTGCAGGTGCTGCTTGTCCGGGGCGAACGGCGAGCGGCCCGCCCTGGTCCGGCGCACCACCGCCAGCACCAGGTCCGCGAACGGCACGATCATGATCGACACCGGCAGCAGCACCGGCAGCAGCGTGGGCAGCAGGCTGTTGCCCTGGCTCAGGTCCGTGCCGGAGAACTGCCCGGTCAGCGTCAGCGCGCTGGCCGAGAGCACCAGCCCGATCAGCATCGAGCCGCTGTCGCCCATGAACAGCCGCGCCGGGTGGAAGTTGTGTGCCACGAAGCCGAAGCAGGCACCGGCCAGCGAGGCGCTGAGCAGCGCACCGGTGGACGCCAGCGCGAGACCGTTGAGGTCGGCGATCTTGTAGCTGAACACGAAGAACGCGATCGCGCCGATGCCGACCACGCCGGCGGCCAGGCCGTCCAGGCCGTCGACGAAGTTCACCGCGTTGACCGTCGCGACCACCACCAGCACGGTGAGCAGGGCCCCCTGGACCGGGTCCACGGCGAACTGGGCGTCCCCGGGCTGGGGGAAGAAGAAGTACTGCACCCCGAAGGCGATCAGGAACCCCGAGGCGAGCACCTGCCCGCCGAGCTTGGTCAGCGCGTCCAGCTCGAAGATGTCATCGAGCACTCCCACCGCGCAGATCAGCGCCCCCGCCGCGAGCACCACCGCCGCGTCGCGGAACACGAAGTCCTGGCTGCGGGAGAGGAAGGGCAGCTCGCGCGCCACCAGGTACGCCGCCACCAGGCCGCCCAGCATGGCCAGCCCACCCAGGTACGGGATCGGCTCGGCGTGGACGTCCCGGTCGCGCACCCGCGCCACCGCTCCGGTGCGCAGCGCGATCTCACGGGCGATCACCGTCAGCAGGTAGGTGACCGCCGCCGCCACGAGGAAGACCAGGACGTACTCGCGCACAGGGTCAGCCTTCGTCCGTGACGGTGACCCCGAGCGGCTCGAGGACCGCGTTGAGCTGCTCCACGCTCAGCGCGCCGCGACGCAGCAGGCGCGGCTGCGCGCCGGTGACGTCGACGATCGTGCTGGCCTGCTTGCCGGGGACCGGTCCCCCGTCGACGATCGCGGTGACCTTCTCGCCCAGCATCTCCTCGGCCTCGTCCGCGTTCACGGCCGCCGCCATCCCGGTCCGGTTGGCCGAGCTGACCGCCAGCGGCCCGGTGCGCTCCAGGATGGAGAGCGCGAGCTCGTGATCGGGCATCCGCACCGCCACCGTGCCCCGGGTGTCGCCGAGGTCCCACTGCAGCGAGCTCTGCTGCCGGCAGACCAGCGTCAGCGCTCCCGGCCAGAACTCCTCGATCAGCGCCCGTGCGTAGCCCGGCAGCCCCACGGCGAGCGCATCGACGGTGGTGACGGCGCTGATCAGCACCGGCGGAGGCATCTCCCGGCCGCGTCCCTTCGCCGCCAGCAGCGCGCGGACCGCGGCGGGGTCGAAGGCGTCGGCGCCGATCCCGTAGACGGTGTCGGTCGGCAGCACCACGAGCCGGCCGCGGCGTACCGCCAGGCTGGCCGCGGAGACGGCCTCCTCACGCTGCTCGTCGGTGTCCGTGGGGTATCGCGTGCTCACGAGCTGCCTTTCCTCGTCATGGCCGTTGCTCATCGTGCCAGTCGCGCCGTCAGGAAGCGCGGACGGCCCGCCAAGTCGTGGTGGTCGCGCACCTCACGCCACCGGCCGGTGGCGGTGAGCACGGCCGGAGCGGACTCGCCCTGCTGGTCGGCGTGCTCGGCGCCGAGCACGCCTCCGGGACGCAGCAGCAGCGCCGCACGGCGCTCGAGCACCCGCATCGCGTCCAGCCCGTCGTCGCCGGAGAACAGCGCCAGGTGCGGGTCGTGGTCGCGCGCCTCGACGGCGACGCCCTCCCAGGCGGTGAGGGGGATGTACGGCGGGTTGCACACGACCACGTCGACGCAGCCGGCGAGCTCGGGGAAGGCGGTCTCCATGTCGCCGTGGCGCAGGTCCACCCCGGTGCCCGACAGGTTGCGCTGGGCCCAGGGGTACGCCGCGTCGTCGAGCTCCACGGCGTGGATGCGCGCGCCGGGCACCTCGTCGGCCAGGGCGCGGGCGATCGCCCCGGAGCCGGTGCACAGGTCCACCACGACCGGCTCCTCGCCGCGCTCCTGCGCGACGGCGCGGGCCTGCTCGACGGCCCAGCCGGCGAGCAGCTCGGTCTCGGGCCGCGGCACGAACACCCCGGGGCCGACCGCCAGCTCGACGTGGCGGAACGCGGCGGTCCCGGTGAGGTGCTGCAGGGGCACCCGGGTGGCGCGCCGAGCCACGAGCTCCTCGTAGGCCGCGAGCTGCTCGGGCGTGACGTCGTCGACCAGGGGCAGGCGCCCGAGGGTGATGCCGAGGACGTGGGCCAGCAACAGCTCGGCCTCGCGGCGCGCGGAGACGACCCCGGCACGCTCCAGGCGCTCGGCCGCCTCGCGCAGTGCCCGGCGTGCGGCGCTCACGACTCCAGCGCCTCCATCCGGGCCTCCACGTCCGAGCGCACGCAGGCCTCGATCACCGGCTCGAGGGCGCCGTCCAGCACCTGGTCGAGGTTGTGGGACTTGTAGCCGGTGCGGTGGTCGGAGATCCGGTTCTCCGGGAAGTTGTAGGTGCGGATCCGCTCGGAGCGGTCCACGGTGCGGATCTGGCTGCGTCGCGCCTCGCTGTCCTCGGCGTCGCGGGCGTCCTGGGCCGCGGCGAGCAGCCGCGCGCGCAGGATCCGCATCGCCTGCTCCTTGTTCTGCAGCTGGCTCTTCTCGTTCTGGCAGCTGGCCACGATCCCGGTCGGCAGGTGGGTGATCCGCACGGCCGAGTCGGTGGTGTTCACGCTCTGCCCGCCGGGACCCGACGAGCGGTAGACATCGATGCGCAGGTCGTTGTCGTCGACCTGCACGTCGACCTGCTCGGCCTCGGGCATCACCAGCACGCCCGCCGCGGAGGTGTGCACCCGCCCCTGCGACTCCGTGACCGGCACCCGCTGGACGCGGTGCACGCCCCCCTCGAACTTGAGCAGGCCGTAGGGGGCCTCCCCCGGCTCGGGGGTCCCCTTCGCCTTGACCGCGAGCGTCACGCTCTTGAAGCCGCCCAGGTCCGAGGGCGTCGAGTCCAGCACCTCGGTGCGCCAGCCGCGGTTCTCGGCGTAGCGGGTGTACATCCGCAGCAGGTCCGCGGCGAAGAGCGCCGACTCCTCGCCGCCCTCCCCGGACTTGACCTCGAGGATCGCGTCCTTGGCGTCGGCCGGGTCGCGGGGCACCAGCAGCAGGCGCAGCCGCTCGGCGACCGCCTCCTGCCGGACGACCAGCTCGGCGGCCTCCTCCAGGAAGGAGGCGTCCTCCCCCGCGAGCTCGCGGGCGGCCTCGATGTCGTCACCCAGCTCGCGCCAGGTGTGCCAGGCGCGCACCACGGCACTCAGCTCGGCGTAGCGCTGGTTCAGCCGCTTGGCCAGCGCCTGGTCGGCGTGGGTCTCGGGCTCGGACAGCCTGGTCTCGAGCTCGGCGTGCTCGGCGACGAGTCCGGTGACGGCCTCGAACATGGGGGCTCCTCGGTGGTCAGTGGACGGAAACCACGAACGCCGGCCCCCGCCACAGGGCGGGGACCGGCGCAGTGAGGAGAGCTACTTCTTCTGACCAGCCTTGGCGTAGCGCGCCTCGAAGCGGGCCACGCGACCGCCGGTGTCGAGGATCTTCTGCTTGCCGGTGTAGAAGGGGTGGCACTGCGAGCAGACGTCGGCCTTGAGGGTGCCGGAGGTCGCGGTGCTGCGAGTCGTGAACGTCGCGCCACAGGTGCAGGTCACCTGGGTCTCGACGTAAGCGGGGTGGATGTCCTTCTGCATGGGGTGTCCTCTCAGCCGCCGGGTCGTCTCCTCCCAGCGAGGAAGACGTGAACCGGAACCAGCGCACAAGTGTGCCACCTGCCGCAACGTGCGCGCGAATCCGGGTATTCCCGCGCTCAGCCGCGCCGTACGACGGTGGTCACCAACAGCAGCGAGAGCCCGCTCACCGCGGCCATCACCGCGGCCATCGGCACCGCGCTGACGGTGTCGAAGGCGCCCACCACCGGCGCCACGAGCCCGCCCACCGCGAACTGCAGACAGCCGAGGACGGCCGCCGCCGTACCCGCGGCCCCGCCCTGGCGCTCGAGCGCGAGCGCCGGGGTGTTGGCCATCGACAGCCCCGCCGCGGAGAGCATCACGAACAGCGGCACCAGCAGGCCCGCCAGGCCGCCGATCCCCAGCGCCGCCAGCACCACCAGCACCGTCGCCGATGCGAAGGCGAGGCAGATCCCGCCGGTGAGCACCTGGGCGAGCGAGAAGCGACGCAGCAGCACGGGGTTGGCCTGCGAGCCCAGCACCAGGCCCAGGGCGTTGACGCCGAAGACGACCGCGAAGGTCCCCTCCGAGAGGCCGTAGCCCTCCTGCAGCACGAAGGAGCCCCCGGCCACGTAGGCGAAGATCGTCGCCATCATCGAGCCCCCGATGACCGCCAGCGACATGAAGTAGGGGTCGCGGACCAGCCGGGCGTACGCCGCGAGCACGGCCCGGCCCCGGGCCGGGTGGCGCCGCGCGGCGGGCAGGGTCTCGCGCAGCCCGAGGCCGGCGAAGACCGCGAGCGCCAGGGCCGTGACCGCCAGCACCGCGAAGATGGTGCGCCAGCTCGACCACTCCAGGACCAGGCCGCCCAGGCTGGGGGCCAGCATCGGCGCGAGGCCCATCACCAGCATCAGCCGAGCCATCAGCCCGGCCATCGCCTTGCCGGAGAACTGGTCGCGCACCATCGCCATCACCGTCACCGAGACCGCGGCGCCGGCGAGCCCCTGCAGCACCCGCACCGCGGCCAGCGTCTCGACGGTGGGGGCCAGCACGCAGCCCAGCGAGGCGATCGCGTGCAGGCACAGCCCGACCAGCAGCGGACGACGCCGGCCCAGGGCGTCGGAGAGCGGCCCGACGATCAGCTGCCCCAGGCCGAGCCCGATCAGGATGCCGGTGACCGTGAGCTGCACCTGCGACTGGGTGGCGTCGAGGTCGCGGGCGATCTCGGGGAACGCCGGGAGGTACATGTCGATGGTCAGCGGCCCGAGCGCGATCAGGCAGCCGAGGCTGAGCACCAGCCGGACGTAGCCGCGCCCGTCGAGGGCGGGCTTGCCGGTCGCGGGCAGGTCCGGGGCGCTCACGACCGGGCCTGACCGGGCAGCCGCACGGTGACCGTGGTGCCCTCCCCCTCGACCGACTCCAGCTGCAGGGACCCGGCGTGGTTGTCGACGATGGTCTGCACGATGCGCAGCCCCAGGCCGGTGCCGGGGACGTGGCTGGCCACCGCGTTGGAGGCCCGGTAGAAGCGCGAGCCCAGCTGGTCCAGGTCGCTGGCCGGCACCCCGATCCCCCGGTCGGCCACCACCACCAGCACCTCGTCGGCGGTGCGCTCCACCGACACCGCCACCGCGCCGCCGTCGTGGCTGAACTTCACGGCGTTGGAGAGCAGGTTGACGAACACGCGGGCGAGCTGGCCGCGGTCGGCCAGGACGAGCGCCGGGGCCTCCACGCTCGACAGGGTGACCTGGATGTCGCGCCGGGCCGCGGTCATCCGCAGGTCGGCGACCACGTCGTGCAGCAGCTCCACGAGGTCGACCTGATGGAGGTCGGTGGAATGCTGCTCTGCGCGCGAGAGCGCCAGCAGGTCCTCGATCAGCACCTGCAGCCGCTTCACGTTGCGCTGGACCGCGTGCAGCATCCGCTGATGGCGCTCGTCGAGGCGTCCCTCGAACTCCTCGCCGGCCAGGTCGACGTAGCCGGCGATGGTGGTCAGCGGGGTGCGCAGCTCGTGCGAGACGTTGGAGACGAAGTCGCCCTTCGCGTTGTCCAGGCGGCGCAGCTCGGCCAGCACCTGCTGCTCCATCGCCCGCGCACGCTGCTGGGACTCGGCCATCTCGTTGATGGCCTGCGCCACCGAGCGGACCTCGCGGGGCCCCTCGATCTCGGCGCGGGCGGACTCGTCGCCGCTGCGCAGCCGGGCCACGGTCGCGTGCAGCGCGACGAGGGGGTCCGCGACGCGGGCCATCGCCCGACGCCCGCCCCCCAGCGCCAACAGGGCGCCGAGCAGCCCGACCAGGAGCAGGGCGGCACCGATCATCCGCCTGCGGTCCGCGGCCTCGTCGCGAGCCTCCTCCATCCGGGCGCCCAGGCTGCGGGCGACCCGGGCGTGCGCCTCGCGCAGCTCGTCGAAGCGGGTACGGCCCTGGGCGAAGAGCTCGGCGTCGTAGGTCTTGGCGCCACCAGGCCGCGACATCCGGATCTCGGCGTACTGCTCGAGCCAGGCGGCGCCGGCCTTCTCCTGGGCGCGGACCAGCTCGGCCATCGCCGGGTCGTCGGCCGCGTAGGCGCGCAGCTCCTCCTCCAGCCGGGGCAGGCGGCTGCGTGCCTTGCGGTAGGGCTCGACCGCCACCTGCTGGCCGCTGAGCGACCAGGCGCGCACGCCGGTCTCGGCGTCGGTCCACGCCCGCAGGACGCGCTCGTTGGCGAGGGAGGCCGGCTGGAGGTGGTCGGTCAGCTCGTGCACGGCGCGCTCGGAGAGCACCAGCCCTCCGACACCGATGAGCGAGACCAGGAAGACCAGCGTCGCGAGCGTCGCGAGTGTGGGCGCGACCGCCCGCGCGACCGAACTGGCCTCCCCGGCGGGGGTCTGAGCGACGGCCTCGGGGAGGCGTCGGGCCATCAGCTTCCGGTCACCAGCGCATCGACGCGAGCCGCCAGCTCGCGAGGGCTGAACGGCTTGGTGATGTAGTCGTCCGCGCCACTGCCCAGGCCGCTCTCGACGTCGGACTCCTGGGCGCGCGCGGTGAGCAGGATGACCGGGAGACCGACCAGCGTGGGCTCCTCGCGGATCGCCTTCATCGCCTCGAGCCCGGACATCCCCGGCATCATCACGTCGAGGATCGCCAGGTCGGGACGCTGCGCGCGGCAGGCCTCCAGCGCGGCTGCACCATCACCCACGGCGACGATCTCGTGCCCCATGGTCGACAGCTTGAACTCCACGAGCTCACGAATGTCGACGTCGTCGTCGGCGACCACGATGCGCGCCACACTTCACCCCTTGCTTCCTCGTCCGTCCCACGCGGAGCCTAGCCGCAACCACCACCCCACTCGCACTCGGACCAGACCGGTACCCCCGCCCAACCGCCGAGTCGGCGCGAACTCGCCCCCGTACGACGCCGAGTCGGCGCGAACTCAGGAGTTCACGCCGACTCGGCGGGGTGGGGGTGCGAGTTCGCGCCGACTCGCGGGGGGTCAGTCGGCGTTGGGGGCCATGTGGGTGGTCTTCTGGACCTCGGTGAGGAACTCGATGTTGGTGTGCGACTTGCGCAGCTTGCCCAGCAGCAGCTCGAGCGCCTGCTGCCCGTCCAGGGCGGAGAGCACGCGTCGCAGCTTCCACACGATCGCGGTCTCCTCCTGGCTCATCAGGAGCTCCTCGCGGCGGGTACCGGACTGGACCGCGTCGATGGCCGGGAAGATCCGCTTGTCGGCGAAGTCGCGGCGCAACCGCAGCTCCATGTTGCCGGTGCCCTTGAACTCCTCGAAGATCACCTCGTCCATCTTCGAGCCGCTCTCGATCAGCGCGGTCGCCAGGATGGTGAGCGAGCCGCCGTTCTCGATGTTGCGCGCGGCGCCGAAGAAGCGCTTCGGCGGGTACAGGGCCGCGGAGTCGACGCCGCCGGACAGGATCCGGCCGCTCGGCGGCGCGGCGAGGTTGTACGCGCGTCCCAGCCGGGTGATGCCGTCGAGCAGCACCACCACGTCGTGGCCCAGCTCGACGAGCCGCTTGGCACGCTCGATGGCCAGCTCGGCGACCGTCGTGTGGTCGACGGCCGGCCGGTCGAAGGTCGAGGAGATGACCTCGCCCTTCACCGAGCGCTCGAAGTCGGTGACCTCCTCGGGACGCTCGTCCACCAGCACCACCATCAGGTGGCACTCGGGGTTGTTGGCGGTGATCGAGTTGGCGATCGACTGCATCACCATCGTCTTGCCGGCCTTGGCCGGGGAGACGATCAGACCGCGCTGTCCCTTGCCGATCGGCGCGGCGATGTCGATGACGCGCCCGATCAGGTTGTCCGGTGTCGTCTCCATCCGCAGCCGCTCCGAGGGGTAGAGCGGGGTCAGCTTCGCGAACTCCACGCGCGAGCGGGAGGTCTCCGGGTCGCCCCCGTTGACGCTCTCGATGCGCACCATCGGGTTGAACTTCTCCTTGCGCTCGCCCTCCCGGGGCTGGCGCACCTGCCCGACGATGGCGTCGCCGCGGCGCAGACCGTACTTGCGCACCATCGACAGCGAGACGTAGACGTCCTCGGTGCCGGGCAGGTAGCCGCTGGTCCGGACGAAGGCGTAGTTGTCCAGCACGTCGAGGATGCCCGCGGCGGGCACCAGCACGTCGTCCTCGAGGACCGTGGTGTCGGGCTCGTTGCGCCCGCCCCGGCCACCGCGCTCGCCGCGCGGCTCACGGGTGTCGCGGGCGCCGTCGCGCCCGTCGCGGGTGTCACGACCGTCGCGCCCGTCGCGGGTGTCACGACCGTCGCGGCCGTCGCGGTCGCGGCCCCGGCGGCGGCGGTTGCGGCGGCTGCCGCCCTCCTCCTCCGACCGGTTGTCGCGGGACTGGCCCTCGCGGTCCTGGTCGCGGTCCTGGCGGTCGCGGTCCTGGTCGCGGTCCTGGCGGTCCCGGTCCTGGTCGCGGTCCTGACGCGCGCGGTCCTGCCGGTCCCGGTCGCGGTCCTGACGGTCCCGGTCCTGACGGTCGCGGTCCTGACGGTCGCGGTCCTGACCGTCGCGGTCCTGGCGGTCCCGGTCCTGCTCGCGGGCCGCGGGTGCCTGGCCGTCCCTGCCCTCGGAGCGCTCGCGCTTGTCGCGCCCCTCGGACCGACCCCGGGCCTCGGCGCGGTCCCGATTCCGGTTGCCCTGAGCGTCGCGGCCCTCCGCGCGGTCGGCCGACTCGGACGCCGACTGTCCGGCGCCCGACCTGTCCGAGCCGGGCTTGTCCGAGCTGGGCTTGTCCCCAGCCGCGTTCCCCTGGCTCTCGGCGGTGGTCTCTCGACCGGCCCGCTGGCGGGTCCGGGGCCGGCGCGGAGCCTCCTGCGCAGCGGTGTCGCCGGCAGGGGCATCGCTCGCGCCGGGCTCGGCGGCCTTCGCGGGCGCCTCAGCCTTCGCAGGCGCCTCAGCCTTCGCAGGCGCCTCGGCCTTCGCGGGCGCCTCGGCAGCCGGCGCCGACCTCTTCACCGCGGCCCGCGGGGCGGCGCCCCCGGACTGCTGTGCGCGGATCGCCTCGACGAGCTGGGCCTTCTTCATCCCGCCTGCTCCGGCGATCCCCATGCCACCCGCCATCGCCCTCAGGTCAGCGAGCAGCATGGTGCTGAGTCCACCACGCTTCTTGGGTGCCCCGGCAGACGCCTGCGGAGCTGTGGTGGATTCGGTCGTTTCCGTCACGTGAGGTCCTTCCCACGTATCAGTGCCGATCCGGCGGAGATGCCGTCGGCCTCCTGGTCGATGTCTCCTCACCGACACGAGGACCCGGCAGGTGTGCCGACGGGTTCACGCAAAGGAATCCGCAGAGGGATCAAGGAGGAGGTTCGCACCGGGTGCGACGCGTGTCGCCCGAGTGCTGCGTCGAGAATGCGACGCGCGGCCACGGTACCACCCGAGATCGGGTACGTGGTCAACCCACACGCCACACCTGGCGCGGTCTCAGCAGAGCACCGCCCCGGCGTGGTCGACCTCGAGGTGGCGCGCGGTCCACCCGCTCGGGCACCGGGCGAGCAGGGCGGCGACCGAGGCGGGCGAGGAGCCGGCGGCGGGCGAGGAGTCGGCGAAGGCCAGGGCGGTGGGCCCGGCCCCCGACACGATCGCCGGCACCGAGTCGCGTCGCAGCGCGCGGACCAGCTCCAGCGTCTGCGGCATGGCCGGCTCGCGGTAGTCCTGGTGCAGGTAGTCCCGGGTCGCCGCGAGCAGGTGCTCGGGCTGGCCGGCCAGTGCGGCGACGAGCAGCGCCGCGCGACCGGCGTTCGCCGCGGCGTCCTGGTGCGGCACCGAGGCGGGCAGCAGGGAGCGGGCCACCTTCGTCTCCACCGGCTGGGTCGGGACGAACACCACCACCGAGATCCGCGGGTCGACCGGGGAGGACGCGGCGTACCAGGTGTCGTCCTCGCGCCCGGAGACGACGAAGCCGCCGAGGAGCGCGGGGGCGACGTTGTCGGGGTGGCCCTCCAGGTCGGCGGCGAGCGAGAGGAGCGCGCGGTCGTCGAGCAGCAGCGAGCCGCCGGCGACCAGCGCACGCGCCAGGCAGACCCCGGCCACGATCGCCGAGGACGACGAGCCGAGCCCACGCCCGTGCGGTACGACGTTGCGACAGGCCACGCGCAGCGAGTCCGGGCGCCCGCCCATCGCGTCGAAGGCGGCGTGCATCGAGCGCACCACCAGGTGCGACTCGTCGAGCGGGACCGTCCCGGCCCCCTCGCCCTCCACCTCGACCCGTACCCCCGGCGCGGCGCCGGCGCCGCCGACCTGCGCCTCGACGCGGTCGCGCAGGCCCAGGGCGAGGCCCAGGGAGTCGAAGCCGGGGCCGAGGTTGGCGGAGGTGGCCGGCACGCTGACGCGCACCGGCCCCTCGACGAAGCTCACCACGAGAGCATCAGGCCTCAGCCGAGGCCGGCGGCGTGCGCGGCCGCGTCGACCTCGGCGTCGATGACGGTGTCGACCATCGGGCCGACCCCCTCGAGCGCCGTGGCGGTGTCCTTGAGGCCATGGCCGGTGACCGTGATGACCACCCGGCTGCCCGCGTAGGACTCGCCCTGCTCCAGCTCCTGGAGCAGCCCGGCGATGCCCACCGCGGAGGCCGGCTCCACGAAGACGCCGTCGCGGCGGGCCAGGTCGTGCTGGGCCGACAGGATCTGCCGGTCGCTCAGCGAGGCGAACCGGCCGCCGGACTCCTCGGCCGCGGCCACCGCGAGCTTCCACGAGGCGGGGTTGCCGATCCGGATGGCGGTCGCCTTGGTCTCGGGGTTGGGGAACGGCTCGCCGGTCACCAGCGGCGCGGCGCCCTCGGCCTGGAAGGCGCGCATCACCGGCTTGCGGGTGCTGCGGCCCAGTGCCGCGTACTGCTGGTAGCCGAGCCAGTACGCCGAGATGTTGCCGGCGTTGCCCACCGGCAGCAGGTGGTAGTCCGGGGCGTCACCGAGCCGGTCGACGACCTCGAAGGCGGCGGTCTTCTGCCCCTCCAGGCGCACCGGGTTGACCGAGTTCACCAGCGCCACCGGGTAGTGGTCGGCGAGCCCGCGCGAGAGGCGCAGGCAGTCGTCGAAGTTGCCGCGCACCATGATCACCTGGGCGCCGTGCATGATCGCCTGGGCCATCTTGCCCGCGGAGATCTTGCCCTCGGGCACCAGCACGAGCGGCTTGAGCCGGGCCTTGGCGGCGTAGGCGGCCATCGACGCCGAGGTGTTGCCGGTCGACGCGCAGACCACGGCCTGGGCGCCCTCGTGGCGCGCCACCGAGATCGCGGCGGTCATCCCGCGGTCCTTGAACGAGCCGGTCGGGTTGTCGCCCTCGACCTTGAGCCAGACCTCGGCCCCGGTGAGCTCGGAGAGCCACTCGGAGGCGACCAGCGGGGTGCCGCCCTCCCCCAGCGTCACCGCGACGGTGTCGGCGGGGATCTCCATCAGGTCGCGGTACTCCTCGATCACCCCGCGCCACTGGTGGGTGCCGGGCCCGGCCTGGATGCTGGCGCTCATTCGCTCTCTCCTTCGACGCGCATCACCGAGGTGACCTCGCGCACGATGTCCATGTCTCGCAGGGTCTCCACGGTCGCCGACAGCTGGGCGTCGCTGGCGCGGTGCGAGACCACGACCAGCTGGGCGTCCGCGCCACGCCCCTCCTGACGCACCGTCTGGATCGACACGTCGTGCTCGGCGAAGGCGGTGGCGACGCTGGCCAGCACCCCTGCACGGTCCTCGACGTCGATCGCCACGTGGTAGCGCGTCATCGTCTCGCCCATCGGCAGCACGTCGTGCGCGGCGTACGCCGACTCGCCGGGGCCGCAGGTGCCGGCGATCCGGTTGCGGGCCACCGTGACCAGGTCGCCGAGCACGGCCGAGGCGGTGGGCGAGCCACCGGCGCCGGGCCCGTAGAACATCAGCTGGCCGGCGGCCTCGGACTCGACGAAGACAGCGTTGTAGGCCTCGCGCACCGACGCCAGCGGGTGCGAGCGCGGGATCATCGCGGGGTGCACGCGCACGGCCACCGCGTCCTCACCGGCCGGGTCGCGGCGCAGCTCGCAGATCGCGAGCAGCTTGACCACCGCGCCCATCTCCCGCGCCGAGGCGATGTCCCCGGCGGTGACCTCCGAGATGCCCTCGCGGTGCACGTCGGCGGCGGTGACCCGGCTGTGGAACGCCAGCGAGGCGAGGATCGCGGCCTTGGCCGCGGCGTCGAAGCCCTCGACGTCGGCGGTCGGGTCGGCCTCGGCGTAGCCGAGGTCCTGGGCCTCCTGCAGGGCCTCGGCGAAGCCGGCCCCGGAGGTGTCCATCCGGTCCAGGATGAAGTTGGTGGTGCCGTTGACGATGCCCAGCACCCGGGTCACCCGGTCGCCGGCCAGCGACTCGCGCAGCGGGCGCAGGATCGGGATCGCGCCGGCCACCGCGGCCTCGTAGTAGAGGTCGCGCTGGGCCTTGGCGGCCGCCTCGAACAGCGTCGAGCCGTCCTCGGCCAGCAGCGCCTTGTTGGCGGTGACCACCGACGCGCCGTTCTCCAGCGCCGCCAGGATCAACGAGCGGGCCGGCTCGATGCCGCCGATCACCTCGACCACCAGGTCGACGTCGGCACGGCTGGCCAGCGCGAGCGCGTCGGTGGTCAGCAGCTCGGCCGGCACCTCGACCTCGCGCTCGGCCTCGAGGCGGCGCACGGCCACCCCGGCCAGCTCGACGGGCGCGCCGACCCGTGCGGCGAGGTCGTCGGCCTGCTCGCTCAGCAGCCGGACGACCTGCGACCCCACGGATCCGCAGCCCAGCACGGCGACCCGGAGGGGGCGCGGGGCGCCGCCGTCCTGGCCCGGTTCGAGACCCTCACTCACGCGTCTGCTCCCACATCGGTTGCCAACAGGTCGTCCTCAGTCTCTCGTCGTACGACGACGCGCGCGGCGCCGTCCCGCACCGCGATCACCGGCGGCCGCAGCGCGTGGTTGTAGTTGGAGGCCATCGAGCGGCAGTAGGCACCCGTGCCGGGCACCGCCAGGAGGTCTCCGGGCGCGAGGTCTCCGGGCAGGAACTCGTCCTTGACCACGATGTCGCCGGCCTCGCAGTGCTTGCCGACGACGCGGGCCAGGGCCGGCGCCGACTCCGAGCGGCGCGAGGCCAGCGTGCAGGAGTAGTCGGCGTCGTAGAGCGCGGTGCGGATGTTGTCGCTCATCCCTCCGTCGACCGAGACGTAGGTGCGTCGCGCGCCGCCGTCGAGGGCGACCTCCTTGACGGTCCCGACCTCGTAGACGGTGCACATCGCCGGGCCGGCGATGGCCCGCCCGGGCTCGATCGAGAGCCGCGGCTGGGCCACACCGAGGGCGCGGCACTCGTGCTCGACGATCTTGGTCATCTCGGTGGCCAGCTGGAAGGGGTCCGCGGGGTCGTCCTGGGTGGTGTAGGCGATGCCGAACCCGCCGCCGAGGTCCATCTCGGGCATCGTCACGCCCAGCTCGCGGCTGACCTGGGCGTGCAGGGCGAGGACCCGGCGCGCGGCCACCTCGAAGCCGGAGGAGTCGAAGATCTGCGAGCCGATGTGGCTGTGCAGCCCCTGCAGCTGAAGTCCCGCAGCCCGCTCGACGCGGCGCACCGCCTCCAGGGCGTCACCGGAGGTGATCGAGAAGCCGAACTTCTGGTCCTCGTGCGCGGTGGCGATGTACTCGTGGGTGTGTGCCTCGACCCCGGCGGTGACCCGCACCATCACCCGGACCCGGGCCCCGGTCTCCGCGGTGATCTGGTCCAGGCGGGCGATCTCGTGGAAGGAGTCGACGATGATCCGACCCACCCCGGCCTCGACCGCGCGGCGCAGCTCGGCCGGGGTCTTGTTGTTGCCGTGGTATCCGATCCGGGCCGGGTCCATGCCGCCGCGCAGCGCCACGGTCAGCTCGCCGCCCGAGCAGACGTCGAGGTGCAGCCCCTCCTCGGCGATCCAGCCGGCCACGGCCGTGCACAGGAACGCCTTGCCGGCGTAGTAGACGTCGTAGCCGGAGAAGGCGTCACGGAAGGCGCGGGCGCGGGTGCGGAAGTCGAGCTCGTCGAGGACGTAGGCCGGGGAGCCGTGCTCGGCGACGAGGTCGGGCATGTCGACGCCACCCACCTGCAGGACGCCGTCGACCTTGCGGGCCGTGGTGGACCACAGCTGCGTGACCAGCTCGTTGGGGTCGCTGGGCGGGCGCAGCCAGGAGGGGCCCCGCATGGCGCCCTCCGCGTGGGCCCAGCCTGCTTCGTGTGCGCGCATCAGCGTCCTCTCACATCCGCTCGGGGGCGGAGACCCCGAGCAGAGCCAGCCCGTTGGCGAGGACCGTGCGGGTGGCGGCGACCAGCAGCAGCCGGGCCCGGTGCAGGTCGCCGGGCTCCTCGTCGCCCTGGGGCAGGACGCGGCAGTTGTCGTAGAAGCGGTGGTAGGAGGCGGCCGTCTCCTCCAGGTAGCGCGCCACCCGGTGCGGCTCGCGGAGCTGGGCGGCGGCGGCCACGACCCGCGGGAACTCGGCGAGCCCGCGCAGCAGCTCGCCCTCCTTCTCGTGGGTGAGCAGGCCGGGCTCGAAGTCGTCACCGGCCGGCGCCAGGCCCATGTCGGCGGCGTTGCGCAGGATCGACGCGACCCGGGCGTGGGCGTACTGGACGTAGAAGACCGGGTTGTCGCTCGAGGCGCGGGTGATCTCCTCGATGTCGAGGGTCAGCGGCGAGTCGGCGGGGTAGCGCGCCAGGTGGTAGCGCAGCGCGTCGACTCCGATCTCGTCGACCAGCTCGTTGAGGGTGACCATCTCGCCGGAGCGCTTCGAGAGCCGCACCTCGTGCTCGCCGCGCATGATCTTGACCAGCTGGCCGATCAGCACCTCGAGGGTCTTGTCCGGGTCGTCGCCGGCGCAGGCGGCCATCGCCCGCAGCCGGTTGACGTAGCCGTGGTGGTCGGCGCCGAGCAGGTACAGGCACCGGTCGAAGCCGCGCTCGCGCTTGTTGACGTAGTACGCCGTGTCGCTGGCGAAGTAGGTCAGCTCGCCGTTGGACCGGATCAGCACCCGGTCCTTGTCGTCGTCGAAGTCGGTGGTGCGCATCCACAGCGCACCGTCGGCGTCGTAGAGGTGGCCCTGGGCGCGCAGCTTGTCCAGCCCGGCCGCCACGTCGTTGCTCTCGTGCAGGGAGCGCTCGGAGAACCACACGTCGAAGTGGGTCTGGAACATCTCCAGCTGGTCCCGCTGCTCCTGCAGCTGCAGCTGGTAGCCGGCCTCCCGGAACGCGACCAGCCGCTCGTCGGCGGGCAGGTCCACGATGCCGGGCTGCGCGGCCACGATCTTGTGGGCCAGGTCGACGATGTAGGCGCCGCGGTAGCCGTCCTCGGGGACCTCGCGGCCCAGCGCGACCGCCTCGAGGGAGGCGGCGAAGAGGTTCATCTGGTTGCCGCGGTCGTTGATGTAGAACTCGCGCGTCACCTCGGCACCGGCGGCCTCGAGGACCCGGCCGATCGCGTCGCCGACCACGGCCCAGCGGGTGTGTCCCAGGTGCAGCGGACCGGTCGGGTTGGCGGAGATGAACTCGACGTTGATCCGGTTCCCGCTCAGCGTCTCGGTGTGGCCGTACGCCGCGCCGGCGGCGACCACCTGGGCCGCGACCGCGCCCTGGGCGCCCGCGTCGACGGTGATGTTGAGGAAGCCGGGGCCGGCGATCTCGATGCCCGCGATGCCGTCCACGGCGCCCAGTCGGGCACTGACCAGCTCGGCGAGGGCGCGCGGGTTGGTGCCGGCCTTCTTGGCCAGCTGGAGCGCCACGTTGGTGGCGTAGTCCCCGTGGCCCTTCTGGCGGGGCCGCTCGACGGTGACCGTCTGGGGCGGCCCGTCCGGCAACGCGAGAGCGCCCTCCTCGACCAGCTGGGTCAGGACGTCGACGATGGCGGAGGAGAGCTGCTCGGGGGTCACCAGGCAAGCCTATCGGCGTACCGGTTTCCCCTCAGCCACCGCCCGCCTGTATGGTCAACCCCGCACCTTGAGCCCCCGTAGCTCAGGGGATAGAGCACCGCCCTCCGGAGGCGGGAGCGAAGGTTCGAATCCTTCCGGGGGCACCAGCAAGAAACCAGCGTGTGGCCGTCGGCCCCGCCGCCTCAGGCCGCACTCGTGCGGCCGTCGGCCCCGTCTCAGGCCTGACTCGACCAGGCCGCCCACAGCCGGGCGTAGCGCCCGCCGGAGGCGAGCAGCTCCTGGTGGGTGCCCAGCTCGACGGGCCGGCCCTCCTCCAGCACCAGCACCCGGTCGGCCGTGCTGGCCTGCACCAGCCGGTGGGCGATGGTGATCGTGGTGCGCCCCCGGGTGGCGGCCAGGGCCGCCGCCTCCAGGTCGCGGGCGCCGGCCGAGCCGGCCTCCGCCGTCGCCTCGTCCAGGACCACGACCCACGGGTCGGCCAGCACCACCCGGGCCAGGGCGAGCTGCTGGGTCTGCGCCGGGGTCAGCGCCAGCGCGCCCTCCCCCACCACGGTGTCGGCACCGTCGGCGAGCGCAGCCACCCAGTGCGCGCCCACCGTGGCCAGGGCCGCGTCCACCTGCTCGAGCGTGGCGTCGGGGCGCGCGAGCAGCAGGTTGTCGCGCACGCTCCCGGCGAAGACGTGCAGCTCCTGGCTGACCGTGGCGACCACCCGGCGGCCCTCGAGCCGGGCCTCGCGCACCGGCACGCCGCCGATGCAGACCGTCCCGCCGGTGGGGACCAGGCCACCGGCCACGGCCAGCCCGAGGGTGCTCTTGCCGGCGCCGCTGGCGCCCACCACGGCCAGCCGCTCGCCGGACGCGATCTCCAGGCTGACGCCGCGCAGGGCGCTCTCGCCGGGCGCGTACTGGTGCGAGACCTCGCTCAGCGAGACCCCGCCGTCGCGCGGGGCGGTGCCGGCCGTGCTCCGCGCCGCCGGCAGCAGCGCGATGCCGGCGAGCCGGGTCAGCGACGCCCCGGCCGACTGGACCTCGTCGAAGAGGAAGAGGATCGCGCCGACGGGGTTGAAGAGGCGGTGGAAGTACAGCGCGGCCGCCGTCACCGCCCCCACGGTGACCCCGTGCTCGCGCACCAGGACGAACCCGGCGCTGAGCACCAGCAGGAGCCCGATCGCCTCCGCACGGTTGGTCCGGCCGCCGAAGCGCATCAGCAGGTCGAAGACGTCGATGGAGAGCCGGGCCGAGCGCCAGGAGGCCTCCGCGACCTGCGCGCTGTGGGCGTCGCCCAGGCCGAGGCCGCGCAGGGTGCGGCTGGCGTGGATCCCGGTGAGCAGGGCCTCGGCGCGCTCGCCGTTCGCCACGCGCTCGCGCCGGTAGTAGGGGCCCGAGCGCGGCAGGTACCAGCGCAGCGCGAGCGCGTAGAAGGGGGCCGCCAGCAGCCCCGCCACCCCCAGGCGCCAGTCGAGGGCGAGCAGGCCCCCGACGGTGAGCACGATCGCCAGCGTCGAGTTCACCACCAGCGGCACCGCGTCGGTCAGCGACCCCGCCACCACCCGGACGTCGTCGCTGACGCGCGACATCAGGTCCCCGGTGCCGGTGCGCTCGAGCTCCTCGGTCTCCAGGTGCAGCGCTCGGGAGAGCACCTGCTCGCGCAGCTCGGCGAGCGCGGGCTCCGCGGTCTGGGCCAGGGCGCCGACCGAGACCAGCGTGCAGACGGACCCCACCAGCGCCGCCGCGCCGATCCACAGCGCCGCCACCACGATGCCGCGGGTGTCGCCGCCGCTCTCGGCCTGGCCGACGAGGTCGACGATGCGCCCCAGCTGCCAGGGCGCGACCAGGCCGGCGACGCCGGCGACGGCGAAGGCAGTGGCGCTCAGCACGAACGCCGCTCGCCGCCGGCTCAGCAGCCTCAGGGCCAGGCCCGCGGCCTCCCCCGCGCTCGACACCGGAAGCCGACTCATCGCAGTACCGCCGCTCGGTAGTCGTCGCGAGCCAGCAGCTCGGCGTGGGTCCCGCGCGCCACCACCCGGCCGGCCCGCACGTGGGCCACGCAGTCGGCCGACGCGAGCAGCACCGGGCTGCTGGTCAGGACGACGGTGGTGCGCGCCCCCGGGCCGGGCCCGTGCCGCAGCCGGCGCAGGCCGTCGGCGACCCGCGCCTCGGTGACGGCGTCCACGGCGGTGGTCGGGTCGTGCAGCACCAGGACGGCCGGATCGGCCGCCAGCGCCCGGGCCAGTCCGACGCGCTGGCGCTGGCCGCCGGACAGCGCCGGCACGCCCGGACCCTCCTGCTCCGCGTCCGCGTCCGCGCCGCGCCCGGCCCCGACATGGGCGACGACCTCGTCGGCCGCGGACGCGGTCAGCACCCGGGCCAGCGCGGCGTCGTCGAGGCGAGCGCGCGGGTCGATGTTGTCGATCAGCGTGCCGGCCAGGAGATCGACGTGGTGGTCGCTGACCAGCATCGTGGCGTGCAGCGCGTCGATCTCCCACGACCTCAGCGCGACCGCGTCGAGCAGGACCAACCCCGACTCGGGCTCGGCCTCGCCGCGCAGCAGCCCGAGCAGCGCGGCGGCCTCGGCCGGGCTCTCGGCGACGATGCCCAGCCAGCGTCCCGGGTCCGCGACCAAGGACAGGTCGCGCAGCGGGCCTGCGGTGACCGAGCGCAGCTCGAGGCCCACCGCGGGCGGCTGCTCGTGCGCGCCGGCCGGCTCGTCGCCCGGCTCGTCGTCCGGCTCGGCCGCCGCGACGACCAGCGGGCCGCTGCTCAGGAACGAGACGACGCGCGCCGCCGAGGCGCGCGACTGGGCCAGCTGGGTGAGCATGAAGGTGAGGGTGTGCATCGGCTCGGAGAGGAACTGGCTGATCCCGACGACCGCCACGAACTCCCCCACCCCGATGTCCCCCTGGGCCGCGCGCACCCCGGCCACCAGGGCCACCACCGCCAGGAACACGCCGCTGAGCCCCGCGGTGACCGCGTGCATCAGCCCCTCCCACCAGGCTGCGCCGACGCTCGCGCGCACCGCCTGCTGGCTCTCGCGGCGGTAGCGGGCCAGGGCGGCGTCCTCGGCTCCGATGCCCTTGAGCGGTCGCAGGCCGCGCACGAAGTCGCCGGCGATGCCCGCCGCGGCGCCCAGCGACTCCTGCCGGACCCCGCTGCGGCGCGCCAACCTCGGCGACAGCAGCTGGGTCACCACCAGCACCGTGGGCACGCCGAGGAGCACCAGCGCGGCCAGCACCACGTCGATGGCGGCCAGGACCACGGCGCTGACCAGCAGCCCCACGACGCCGGCCACGGCGAAGGCCAGCTGGCGGATCACCGTCGCGACCATCTCCGCATCCGTGGTCGCGATCGTCAGCACATCGCCCGGCAGCCGCTCGGAGCGGACGCCGCGCGCGGAGAGCACGCGGGCGGAGATCTCGCAGCGCAGCGCGTGCGCCTGGGTCTGCAGGGCCCGCAGCCCGGCCCGGGCCCCGAACCGGTACGACAGGCTCAGCACCACGAAGTGCACCACGAGCACCCCGGCCCACCAACCGAGCTCGGCGGCGTCACCGGTGGTGACCGCGCGGTCGATGAAGACCGCGATCAGCACCGGCACCATCAGCTCGGCGACCTGCCACACCGTGATCAGGGCGGCGGCGAGCGTGACCGCGCGCCACTCGCGAGCCAGGGTGCTGCGGATCAGCGCTCCGGGCGTGCGCGGCACCGCCGTACGGGGGGCGAGTGCGGGGGGCTGCTCCTGCGCGACCTCGCTCAAGCGACGTCGGCATCCATGGCGGCGACGAAGTCCGCCTTGACCCGGCGCCAGTCCTCGTCGGTCATCGTGCGCCGCCAGTACGGCGAGCACGACATCGCGGCGCGCTCCAGACCGCGCCCGACGAGCAGGTGGCGGCGGATCGCGCGGATCTCGTCGGCCTCTCCGTGCACGAAGGCGTCCACCCGACCGGGCGCGAAGTCCAGCTCCTCGAGCGCCGCGAGCAGCAGCCCCGCGGGCTCCTCGGCCCCGACGCGGTGCAGCCACCGCAGGTCCAGGCTCCCCGGCGTCTCCAGGGGCACCTCGTGCTCGGCGCTGTCGCACACCAGCCGCACCACGACCCGCCGGCCGGCCGGCACCTGCTCGAGGCAGGCCGCGATCGCCGGCAGGGCGGACTCGTCGCCGAGCATCAGGTGCCAGTCCGCGTCGGCGTCCGGGCGGTAGCCGCCGGCCGGGCCGTCGAGGACCAGCACGTCGCCGGGCTGCGCGTGAGCCGCCCAGGGGCCGGCCGCGCCGGCGTCGCCGTGGACGACGAAGTCGAGGGTGAGCAGACGGCGGGTGGGGTCCCAGGCGCGCACCGTGTAGCGCCGGCGCGCCGGCCACCAGCGGCGCTCGTGCTCGGCGCTCACCGCAGCCGGGTCGAAGACCGGCCCGTACGGCGCACCCGGGGGCGGCACCGCGATGTTCACGTAGGCGTCGGCACCGAGCGGGGTCGCGAACCCGGCGAGGCCCTCTCCGCCCAGCACCACCCGGATCATGGCCGGGGTGAGCCGACTCACGGTGTGCACTCGGCCGAACTGGGGACCGCTGCGCTCTGGCGACATGCGCTTAGGTTAGCCTTCCCTCGCCTGGGCTCCGAACGGGGTCCGTTCCCGCCCCGGCGCGGGCGCCTGTCTGCGCGCCCTCCCCGCTGAAAGGACAACCCCCGTGCGTTCTCTGCGCCTCCTGGCCGGCTCCGCCGCCGTCGCCGGCCTCCTGCTCTCCGGCTGCGGCACCGACGACTCGGAGCCGAAGGCAGCCGCCGCCGACGACTCCTCGTCGACGCAGTTCCCGATCACCATCGAGCACGCGCTCGGCAAGACCGTCATCGAGAAGGCCCCGGAGCGGGTCGCCACGGTCAACTGGGCCAACCACGAGGTGCCGCTGGCCCTCGGCGTGGTGCCGGTGGGCATGGCCGCCGCCAACTTCGGCGACGACGACGGCGACGGCGTGCTGCCGTGGGTGGCCGACAAGCTCGAGGAGCTCGACGCCGAGACGCCGGTGCTCTTCGACGAGACCGACGGCATCGACTTCGAGGCCGTCGCGGACACCGCGCCCGACGTCATCCTGGCCGCTTACTCCGGACTGACCCAGGAGGACTACAAGACGCTGAGCGAGATCGCTCCCGTGGTCGCCTACCCCGAGGCGCCGTGGGCGACCGAGTGGCGCGACATGATCACGCTCAGCAGCGAGGCGATGGGGATGGCCGAGGAGGGCGAGAAGCTCGTCGCCGACCTCGAGAGCGAGATCAGCGAGACCGTCGCGGAGCACCCCGAGCTCGAGGGCAAGTCGGCGATGTTCCTCACCCACGTCGACACCAGCGACCTCAGCGAGGTCAGCTACTACACCACCCACGACACCCGGGCGAAGTTCTTCGCCGACCTGGGCCTGGGCACCCCGCAGAGCATCGCGACCGCCTCCGCGGAGTCCGAGGAGTTCTCGGGCACGCTCAGCGCCGAGCAGATCGACGCCCTCGACGACGTCGAGATCATCGTGACCTACGGCGACCAGGAGCTGGTCGACGCACTGAAGGGCGACCCGCTGCTCTCGAAGATGCCCGCGGTGAAGAACGACGCCATCGTGCTGCTGCCGAACAACCCGCTGGGCACCGCGGCGAACCCGACGCCGCTGTCCATCTCCTACGTCCTGGAGGACTACGCCGCGATGCTCGCCGAGGCAGCCGGGGCCGAGTGAGCCCCGCAGCCACCGCGAGCAAGCAGACCGCCTCGGGCGCCGCCGTCGTGCGGCGCCCGAGGCGGCTGCGCGCCCTCTGGCTCCTGGCCGCCCTCGGCGTGCTCGTCGTGCTCGCGGCCTGGTCGGTGGCGATCGGCTCGCGCGACGTCGCCTGGGCCGACATCGTCGCCGCCCTGGGCGGCTCCAGCGACACCCTCGAGGAGGCGGCGGTCACCAAGCGCATCCCGCGCACCCTGCTCGCCCTCGCCGTGGGCGCCGCGCTCGGCCTGGCCGGCGCGGTCATGCAGGGGGTGACCCGCAACCCGCTCGCCGACCCCGGCATCCTCGGCGTCAACATGGGCGCGTCGCTGGCGGTGATCACCGCGATGGCCTGGTTCGGCCTCTCCACGGCCGCCGGCTACGTCTGGGTCGCGATCGCCGGCGCCGGCCTCTCCGCGGCGTTCGTGTACGCCGTCGGCTCGCTCGGCCGCGGCGGGGCGACCCCGCTGAAGCTGGCCCTGGCCGGCACCGCCACCTCCGCGGCGTTCGCCTCCTTCATCACCGCGGTCTCGCTGCCGCGCGGCGACATCGCCGGGGCGGTGCGCTCCTGGCAGGTCGGCGGGGTGGGCGGCGCGTCGCCGGAGACGATCCGCCTGGTCGCGCCGTTCCTGCTGGCCGGGCTGGCGATCTGCCTGCTCTGCGCGAAGGGCCTCAACTCCCTGGCCCTCGGCGACGAGGTCGCCGCCGGCCTGGGCGAGCGGGTGGCGCTGACCCGCGGCACGGCCGCGCTGGGCGCCGTGCTGCTGTGCGGCGCCGCCACGGCGGCGGCCGGGCCGATCGGCTTCGTCGGGCTCGTCGTGCCGCACCTGTGCCGGATGCTCGTCGGCATCGACCACCGCTGGCTGCTGCCGTTCTCGGCGATCACCGGCGCCGGGCTGCTCACCGCCGCGGACGTGGTGGGGCGGATCGTGGCCCGCCCGAGCGAGGTCGACGTCGGGATCATCACCGCGCTGGTCGGCGCCCCGTTCTTCATCCACGTCGTCCGTCGTCAGAAGGTGCGCGCGCTGTGAGCCTCACCAGTCTCGAGCGGGTGAGCGCCGGTCGCGCCCGCCGCGGCCGCCGGCGCCGTACGGTCGTCGCCGTGCTCGGCCTGCTGGTCGTCGCCTTCTTCGCGGCGAGCCTGATGGTGGGACGGACGTTCTACCCGCCGGGCGACGTCCTCGCCGTGATCGCCGGGCACGACGTGCCCGGCGCGTCCTTCACGGTGGGCCGGCTCCGGCTGCCCCGGGCGGTGCTGGCGCTGCTGGTCGGGCTCAGCTTCGGGCTGGCCGGCGTCACCTTCCAGACCATGCTGCGCAACCCCCTCGCCAGCCCCGACATCATCGGGATCAGCGCCGGCTCGAGCGCCGCGGCGGCGTTCGCGATCGTCACCCTGGGCCTGTCCGGCCCGAACGTCTCGGTCATCGCCATCCTCGCCGGGCTCGGCGTCGCGCTGCTGATCTACGTGCTGTCGTTCCGCGACGGCGTCGCCGGGACCCGGCTGATCCTGATCGGCATCGGCATCGCGGCGATGCTCGAGAGCGTCACCGCCTACATCCTCAGCCGGGCCGCCCAGTGGGACCTGCAGGAGGCCACCCGCTGGCTCACCGGGAGCCTGAACAGCTCCGGGTGGGACGACGTGGTGCCCACCGCGCTCGCACTGGTCGTCCTCGGCCCGCTGCTGCTCTCGCGGATGCGCGACCTGGAGATGCTCCAGCTCGGCGACGACGCCGCCTCGGCGCTCGGCGTGCGCGTGGAGCGCACCCGGCTCGTGGTGATCGTCGCCGCGGTCGGCCTGGTCGCCTTCGCCACCGCGGCCGCCGGACCGATCGCCTTCGTCGCGTTCCTCGCCGGCCCGATCGCGGCGCGCGTGGTCGGCCCCGGGGCCTCGCTGCTGGTGCCCTCCGCGCTCGTCGGGGCCCTGCTCGTCCTGGTCGCCGACCTGTGCGGCCAGTACGCCTTCGGCCACCGCTACCCGGTCGGCGTGGTCACCGGCGTGCTCGGTGCCCCGTACCTCGTCTACCTCATCGTCCGCACCAACCGCGTCGGAGGCTCACTGTGACCGCCCACCACACCCTCACCGTCGAGGACCTCACCCTCGGCTACGGCGAGCGGACCGTCATCGAGTCCCTCGACCTGCTGGTGCCCAGCGGCGCGGTGACCGCGATCGTCGGCGCCAACGCGTGCGGCAAGTCGACGCTGCTGCGCTCGATGTCGCGACTGCTGCGTCCCCGCGCCGGGCACGTGCTGCTCGACGGCAAGCAGGTGCACCGGATGCCCGCCAAGGAGCTGGCCCGCACCCTCGGTCTGCTCCCCCAGTCCCCGCTCGCACCGGAGGGCATCACCGTCAGCGACCTGGTCGGGCGCGGGCGCCATCCCCACCAGCGGATGCTCGCGCGCTGGAGCGCCGAGGACGACGCCGCGGTGGCCGGCGCGCTCGAGGCCACCGACACCGTGGCGCTCGCCGACCGCCCCGTCGACGAGCTCTCCGGCGGGCAGCGTCAGCGGGTGTGGATCGCGATGGCGCTCGCGCAGCAGACCGACATCCTGCTGCTCGACGAGCCGACCACGTTCCTCGACGTGAGCCACCAGGTGGAGGTCCTCGACCTGCTCACCGACCTCAACCGGGCGCGCGGCACCACGATCGTGATGGTCCTGCACGACCTCAACCTCGCGGCCCGCTACGCCGACCGGCTGATCGCGCTGGCGGGTGGCCGGCTGCACGCCGCCGGCGACCCCCACGACGTGCTCACCGAGGACACCGTGCGCGCGGTCTTCGGCCTGGAGTGCAGCGTCATCGAGGACCCCGTCTCCGGGCGCCCGCTGATGTTGCCGATCGGGCGCCACCACGCCGGCGTCCCCGGCTGAGCTCCCCGGCTGAGCCGGGGCCGCCGGGGCGTCAGCAGCGCTCGATGGTGGCGTCCTTGCGGGCGAGGTCGCCGTAGCGGCGGGCCGTGGCGAGGTCGGCGAAGACCACGCTTGCGCTGCCGGCCATCCCGGTGCTGCCCGGCACGACGCAGGTGGTGATCCGGCGCGGCTGGACCTGGGCCACCGCCTGGGCGATGCGGAACAGCTCCGCAGGCGGGAGGTTCGTGTGCAGGTTCCGCATCGCGCTGAGCACCCCCTTCTCCAGGAACCCGGGCCGGGCGGCCTTGGCGTGCAGCTTGGCGTGGATGCCGCGCAGCGTGCGCTGCTGGTTGGCCGAGCGCTCGAAGTCCCCACCGGGCAGCGACTTGCGGATCCGCGAGAACGCCATCGCGCCGTACCCGTCGAGCTTGATCCGGCCCCGCTTGAAGCCGTCCTGCTTGAGGTCGGCGTCGCTGAAGGCACGCGGGTTGCGCACCTCGATGCCGCCGATGGCGTCCACCATGTCCTCGAAGAACGGGAACCGGGTGACGAAGACGTAGTCGGGCTGGATGCCGATCATGTCGCCGACGGTGCGCCCGATCAGCTGCGGTCCGCCGAAGTACAGCGCGGCGTTGACCCGGTTGGAGCCGTGCCCGGGGATGGGCACCCACGAGTCGCGCGGGATGCCGATCGCGCTGGCGGCGCCGGTGCGGGTGTTGACCCCGACCAGCTGCAGCGCGTCACCCCGGCTGCGGAGCATGTCCTGGCCCGGCCGGGCGTCGGAGCCGACCGCCAGGATCCAGACCACGTCCGGGCTCAGGTCGACCCCGGAGGCCCGCTCCACCTTGACCAGGGCCACCTCGGCGCGGTGCACCGAGGCGTCCGGGACCACCAGCGCCGTCACGCCCAGCACCACGGCGAGCACCACCCCGCGCAGCGCCCGGCCGGTCATCCCACGCGTCCTGGACCTCATCAGCGGCTCCCCTTGCTCATGTCGTAGGCGAAGACCTTCCAGGCGCCGTCCCGGCCCCGGGTGAGCATCAGCCGCCCCCGCAGCGTGACCCGGCGCTCCACCTCGCCGGCGGTGTCGAAGCGCAGCAGCACCCGCGCGGTGGCGCCGACGGCGCGCGAGCGGCTGGCGAGCACGTCGACGGCCACCACCCGGCGCACTCCGGTGACGCTCTCGATCCGCTCCCCGATGTCGGCGTTGCTCATCAGCGCGGCGTCGCGCACGGCCTGCTTGCGCGCCCCGGGCGTGAACCCGGAGAAGGCCCGGAACGACGCCCGCGGGTAGTCGCCGGCGAGGAAGGCCGCGTCCGTCCAGTCCTCCACCACCGAGGTGACCGCACGCACCACCGGGCCCCGTCTGCGGGCGGGGAGCCTGCCGGCCACCTCGCCGAGTCGCGACTGCGTGCTGAGCTCCGCACTCGCGGCGCTCGCGGAGGGCGCCGGCTCCCGGTCGGGCTCCTCGGAGTCACCCGAGCAGGCGACCCCGGTCACACCCACCAGGAGGGCCAGAGCGCCGACGCACACCCGCCTGAGTCGTGTCGTCCTCATCCGTGTGCCTCCTTCCGTCGAGGACCCCGGGGAGCGGCGCGGGACCCTGCCACCACGCCACGGCGCCAGTTCGGACCCCGGAGCCTGCAATTGTTGATCCCTGCGACTAGCCTTGAGCCTTAGTACTCACACCCCGCGCGCGTACCGGAAGAGGGCGAACACAGCCGTGCCGCAGTCCCCAGGCAGCCAGTCTCACGAAAATCCCACCGCCGACTTCGGAGCCAACGAGTGGCTCGTCGACGAGATGTACGAGCAGTTCCGCAAGGATCCCAACAGCGTCGACCCGGTCTGGGCGAAGTTCTTCGCCGCCAACGGCGACCCGAGCCGAACCGCCGGGAACGGTAGCACCGCCGCCAGCGCGACCTCCTCGCCCGCCGCCCAGCCCGCGGCGACTCCCCCGGCCGCACCGGCCGCCGAGCCCGCGGCCGCTGCGCCCAGCACCGCACCGGCTCCGGCCAAGGCTCCCGCCAAGGCCCCGGCGCCCGCCCCCAAGGCGACGCCCCGTCCGCCGGCCGCTGCCGCCGAGCCGGCTCGGAGCAACACCCCGCCGGTCGCCAAGGAGTCGGCCCCGGCCGCGCGCAGCGAGGCCAGCGACCAGCCGACGTACACCGTCATGCGCGGGGCCCCGGCCCGCACCGCGAAGAACATGGACGAGTCGCTGAGCGTCCCCACCGCGACCTCGGTGCGCTCGGTCCCGGTCAAGCTGCTGTGGGACAACCGCACCGTGATCAACAACCACCTCGCGCGCGCCCGCGGCGGCAAGGTGTCGTTCACCCACATCATCGGCTACGCCCTGGTCCAGGCGCTCAAGGCGATCCCCGAGATGAACGTCGGCTTCGACACCGTCGACGGCAAGCCCAACCTGATCACGCCCGCCCACGTGAACCTCGGCCTGGCCATCGACGTACCCAAGCCCGACGGCAGCCGCCAGCTGCTGGTGCCCTCCATCAAGGCGGCCGAGTCGATGGACTTCGCGGCCTTCTGGACCGCCTACGAGGACATCGTGCGCAAGGCGCGCGACAACAAGCTGACCGTGGCCGACTTCCAGGGCACCACGATGTCGCTGACCAACCCCGGCGGCATCGGCACCGTGCACTCCGTGCCGCGGCTGATGAAGGGCCAGGGCGCGATCATCGGCGTCGGCGCGATGGAGTACCCCGCGGAGTACCAGGGCGCCTCCGACGAGACGCTGACCCGCAACGCGGTCAGCAAGGTGATGACGCTGACGTCCACCTACGACCACCGGGTGATCCAGGGCGCGCTCTCGGGCGAGTTCCTGCGCAAGGTGCACCAGCTGCTGCTCGGCGCGGACGACTTCTACGACGAGATCTTCCGCTCGCTGCGGATCCCCTACGAGCCGATCCGCTGGGCCAAGGACATCGCGGCCACCCACGACGACGAGATCAGCAAGCAGGCCCGGATCCTCGAGCTGATCCACGCCTACCGGGTGCGCGGGCACATGATGGCCGACACCGACCCGCTGGAGTACCGCCAGCGCAGCCACCCCGACCTCGAGGTGGAGACGCACGGGCTCACCCTGTGGGACCTCGACCGCGAGTTCGCCACCGGCTCCTTCGGTGGCGAGGGCCGACGCTTCCTCAAGCTGCGCGACATCCTCGGCATCCTGCGCGACTCCTACTGCCGCACCACCGGCATCGAGTACATGCACATCCAGGACCCCGAGCAGCGCCGCTGGATCCAGGAGCGCGTCGAGCAGCCGCACGTGAAGCCGCCGCGCGAGGAGCAGCTGCGGATCCTGCTCAAGCTCAACCAGGCCGAGGCCTTCGAGACGTTCCTGCAGACCAAGTTCGTCGGCCAGAAGCGGTTCAGCCTCGAGGGCGGCGAGACCACCGTCCCGCTGCTCGACGAGCTCTGCGAGGCCGCCGCCGAGGCGCGGCTCAGCGAGGTCGCGATCGGGATGGCCCACCGCGGCCGGCTCAACGTGCTCGCCAACATCGTCGGCAAGAACTATTCCCAGATCTTCCGCGAGTTCGAGGGCAACATCGACCCGCGCACCGTCCAGGGCTCCGGCGACGTGAAGTACCACCTCGGCGCCGAGGGCGAGTTCGTGGCCGGGTCCGGCGACAAGATCAAGGTCTCCGTGGCCGCGAACCCCTCGCACCTCGAGGCGGTCGACCCGGTCCTGGAGGGCATCGCCCGCGCCAAGCAGGACGTGCTCGACCGCGGCGCGGCCTACCCCGTCCTGCCGCTGCTCGTGCACGGCGACGCGGCCTTCGCGGGCCAGGGCGTGGTCGCCGAGACGCTCAACCTCTCGCAGCTGCGCGGCTACCGCACCGGCGGCACCATCCACGTGGTGGTCAACAACCAGGTCGGGTTCACCACCTCCCCCGGCTCCTCGCGCTCGTCGCTGTACTGCACCGACGTGGCCCGGATGGTCCAGGCGCCGATCTTCCACGTCAACGGCGACGACCCCGAGGCGTGCATCCGAGTGGCGCGGCTGGCCTTCGAGTACCGCCAGGCGTTCAACAAGGACGTCGTCATCGACCTGGTCTGCTACCGCCGGCGCGGTCACAACGAGGGCGACGACCCGTCGTACACCCAGCCGCTGATGTACGACCTGATCGAGCAGAAGCGCTCGGTGCGCAAGCTCTACACCGAGTCCCTGATCGGTCGCGGCGACATCACCGTCGAGGAGGCCGAGCAGGTCCTGCGCGACTACCAGCAGCAGCTGGAGCGGGTCTTCACCGAGGTCCGCGAGGCCACCGGCCAGCCCTCGGAGTGGACCACGGTCCCGGACTATCCGGAGAAGCCCGCCGGCGAGACCAAGACCGCCATCTCCGCCGAGGTGCTCAAGCGCATCTCCGACGCCTACATCACTCCGCCGGAGGGCTTCACGGTCCACCCGAAGGTGATGCCGCAGCTGCAGCGCCGGGCCGCCGCCATCACCGACGGCCCGATCGACTGGGGCACCGGCGAGATCCTCGCCTTCGGCGCGCTGCTGATGGACGGGCGCCCGGTGCGCCTGGCCGGCCAGGACTCGCGCCGCGGCACGTTCGTGCAGCGCTTCGCGACGATCATCGACCGCACCAACGCCGACGAGTGGACCCCGCTGGCCACCCTCACCGAGGACCAGGCGAAGTTCCACGTCTACGACTCGCTGCTCAGCGAGTACGCCGCGCTCGGCTTCGAGTACGGCTACTCCGTGGCCCGTCCCGAGGCGCTGGTGCTGTGGGAGGCGCAGTTCGGCGACTTCGTCAACGGCGCGCAGACGATCATCGACGAGTTCATCAGCTCCAGCGAGACCAAGTGGCGCCAGCAGTCGGGTGTCGTGCTGCTGCTGCCGCACGGCTACGAGGGTCAGGGACCCGACCACTCCTCGGCGCGCATCGAGCGGTTCCTGATGATGGCGGCCGACGAGGCCTTCGTGGTGGCCCAGCCGTCCACGCCGGCGTCGTACTTCCACCTGCTGCGTCGCCACTCGCTGGGCGAGGAGCACAAGCCGCTGATCGTCTTCACCCCGAAGTCGATGCTCAAGCGCAAGGAGGCGGCCTCCAAGCCGTCGGACTTCACCGAGGGGACCTCCTTCCGGCCCTTCATCGGCGACGACAACGCCGACCCCGACAAGGTGGAGACGCTGCTGCTGTGCTCGGGCCGGGTGACCTGGGACCTGATGGTCCAGCGGGCCAAGCTCGACAACGCCGAGACGTTCGCCGTGGGTCGCGTGGAGCAGCTCTACCCGCGCCCCGAGGCGGAGATCCGCGCCGAGATCGCCAAGTACCCGAACCTCAAGCGGGTCCGCTGGGTGCAGGACGAGCCCGCCAACATGGGCCCGTGGCCGCACTACCAGCTGAACCTGTGGACCGATCTGGACGTCACCGTCGAGCCGGTCACCCGCACCGCCTCGTCGTCGCCGTCGGTCGGCACGATCAAGCGCCACCAGGAGGAGCAGCGCGACCTGCTCGACCGGGCGTTCGCGGGCTAGGTCGGTCGTGTACTTCACCGATCGCGGGATCGAGGAGCTCGAGAAGCGCCGGGGTGACGAGGAGGTCACCCTGGCGTGGGTGGCGGCGCGTCTGCAGGAGTTCACCGACACCCACCCGGAGTTCGAGACGCCGGTGGAGCGCTTCGCCACCTGGCTGGCCCGCCTCGACGATCCGGACGACTAGCTCCACCCCAGCCGATCCCGGCATCTGAGAAGGCCCCTCGCCCGGACATGCCCGCAGCCGCAAGGCTGCGGGCATGTTTCCGTCTCCCCCCTGGAACATGGTCGGCGACCTGTGGCTCTCGCTGTTCCGCGTGCGCGGTGTCGCGGGTCGTCCCGACGGCGTGTGCGGCGTGGCGCTGGTCGACTACCGGCCGGGCAGCCCGCTCACCTACCACGAGCTGCTGGTGGCCCGGCTGGTCAAGGACGGGCGGCACCGGCGGGTGACGATCAGCGACATCTGGGTCGACTCGGCGGCCTCCATGCAGGGCGGGCGCGCGCTGTGGGCGATCCCCAAGGAGCTGGCCGACTTCCGCCACGAGACCACCCGGCTGGGGCCGCTGGTCAGCGCCCGCTGGTCCGCCTCACTGGGCGAGCGGCCGATCGTCTCCGCGACGTTCCGCGACGCCTCCCGACTGGCGGTGCGGGTGCCGTTCGCGGGCAGCACCTGGCAGCGCCACGAGGACGGGCGCCCGGTGGTCGCCCAGCTCACCGGGTCGGCCCGTTCGCTGCCGGCCCGGGGACACTGGGAGTTCGCCGCTGACGGTCCGCTGGGCTGGCTGCACGGGAGCCGACCGCTGGCGACGGTGCGGATGGTGGACTTCCGGATGTCCTTCCGCTGAGGAGAGCGGCGCCCGCGCGCGGGCTACGATCCTCAGGTGAGCGGTACCGAGAGCGCCCCGCGCGCCTCCCGGGTCGAGCGCAAGGAGCTGACCCGCCAGGCGCTGCTGGAGGCCGCCCTGACCCTCTCCGAGCAGCACACGTTCGCGACGGTGACCCTGCGCCAGGTCACCCGCGAGGTGGGGATCGTGCCGACGGCGTTCTACCGGCACTTCGCCTCCCTCGACGACCTCGGCCTCGAGCTGGTCACCGAGTCGTTCGCCTCCCTGCGCGCGATGCTGCGCGACGTACGCCGCGGCGACACCGACCTGCTCGGCGTCACCGACCGCTCGGTGACGGTGCTGCTCGCGCACGTGCACGCCCACCGGGCACACTTCGGCTTCATCTCCCGCGAGCGCACGGCGGGCCCGCCGGCCGTGCGCGACGCCGTACGCCACCAGATCGACCTCGTCGAGCAGGAGCTCGCCGCCGACGTCGTCGAGATCGTCGGCACCGGGCGCTACTCCGCGCGCGACGCCGGAGTCCTCGCCAACCTGATCGTCACCGCGATGGTCGCCATCGTGGAGGCGATCCTGCGCGCCGACGGCGACCCGGAGGCGGAGAGCACGATCGCCGACGACGCCCGCACCCAGCTGCGGATGATGCTGGTCGGCGCCGCCCACTGGCGCTCGCCCCCGGAGGACGCCCCGGCGCGGTGACCGGGGGCGGCCTCAGCGGGGACCGGGGCGCACCGTCACGTCCGGGATCGTGGCGTCGGGCGGCAGGTCGAGGCAGTGCAGCACCGTGGCGACCACCGAGGCCGGGTCGATCCACTGCCCGGGGTCGTAGTCCTTGCCCTCCTGACGGTGCACGAGCTCCTGCATCGGGGTCGCGGTGCGGCCGGGATAGACGCTGGTGACCCGTACGCCGTGCGCGTGCTCCTCGGCGCGCAGCGCGTCGGCCAGCGCCCGCAGCCCGAACTTGGAGGCGGCGTAGGCCGACCACTGCGGGTTCGCGCTCAGCCCGGCGCCGGAGTTCACGAACAGCACCTGCCCCCTCGCCGCCCGCAGCGCCGGCAGGCAGGCCCGGGTCAGCACCGCCGGCGCCAGCAGGTTGACGTCGAGCTGGGCGCGCCAGGCCCGGGTGGAGAGCTCGCCGACGGTGCCCAGCTCGACGACGCCCGCCACCTGCAGCACGGTGTCCAGGAGCTCGATGTCGTGGTGGGCCAGGCCGGCGAGGACGGCGTCGTCGAGGGAGTCGGCGTCGGACAGGTCGGCCACCACGGTGAGCGCGCCGTGGTAGCAGGCCGCCAGCTCGTCGGCCCGCGCCGCCGAGCGCGCCAGCAGCACCAGCCGGTCGCCGCGCTCGTGCAGGGCTCGGGCGAGGCCGGCCCCGATGCCGGAGCTCGCGCCGGTGATCAGGTGGGTGCGCGGCGCGCTCACCGGGTGAAGACGACCTTGCCGAAGAGGTCGCCGGAGGCCATCGCCGCGAAGCCCTCGCGCGCGTCCGTCATCGCCAGGGTCCGGTCGACGAGCGGGCGGGTGCCGGTCGCGTCCAGCATCTCCACCAGCGAGGCCAGCTCGCCACGGGTCCCCATGGTCGAGCCGATCACCCGCAGCTGCAGGAAGAAGATCCGGGTGAGCTCGGCGTCGTCGAGCTTGGGCCCGGACGTGGTGCCGGAGATGACGATCGCGCCGCCGGGACGCAGCGCGCGCACCGAGTGCGACCAGGTGGCCCGCCCGACGGTCTCCATCACCGCGTCGACCTTGCGCGGGAGCCGGGCGTTGCTCTCGTACACCTCGTGGGCGCCGATCTCCAGCGCCCGGGCCCGCTTGGCCTCGTCACGGCTGGTGGCGAGCACCCGCAGCCCGGCGGCCCGGGCCAGCACGATCAGCGCCGTCGCCACGCCGCCGCCGGCACCCTGCACCAGCACGCAGTCGCCGGCCTTGAGCCCGCCCTGCACGAACAGCATCCGGTAGGCGGTCAGCCAGGCGGTCGGCAGGCAGGCGGCCTCCTCGAAGGAGAGCGACGCCGGCTTGGCCACGACGTTGCGCCGGGGCACCACGACCTTGTCGGCGAAGGTGCCCTGGTGGCGCTCGGAGAGCAGCGAGCGTCGCGGGTCCAGCGTCTCGTCGCCGGTCCACGAGGGGTCGCTGACGACCGCGTGCACGACGACCTCGTTGCCGTCCTCGTCGAGCCCGGCCGCGTCGCAGCCGAGGATCATCGGCAGCGACTCCTCCTTGAGCCCGACCCCGCGCAGCGACCAGAGGTCGTGGTGGTTGAGCGAGGCGGCCTTGACGGTGACCGTGGTCCACCCGTCGGGGGCGACCGGATCGGGGCGCTCCCCCACCACCAGGCCGCTCAGCGGGTCGTCGGAGGAGAAGGACTCTGCGTAGACGGCGAACATGACGCTCACGCTAGCGGCAGAGCACAACCTCGGGCGCGTGCGGACGCGGCACGTCCACACTGCGAGCCGACCCGGACCGGCGCGGGCACCCGAGGGGCGCGGCGCCGGCGGGGCGGATCAGCGGCGGGCGACCCCGTCGCGTCGAGCGGCCTCGGCGACCGCGGTGGCCACGGCGGTGCCGACCCGGGGGTCGAACGGCGAGGGGATGATCATCTCCTCGCTCAGCTCCTCGCCCACCAGCTCGGCCAGCGCGTTGGCGGCGGCGAGCTTCATGCCCTCGGTGATCGCGGTGGCGTGCACGTCGAACGCGCCACGGAAGATCCCCGGGAAGGCGAGCACGTTGTTGATCTGGTTGGGGAAGTCGGAGCGGCCGGTCGCCACCACACGGGCGTGGCGGTGGGCGACCTCGGGGAGCACCTCGGGGGTGGGGTTGGCGAGGCCGAAGATGATCGCGTCGTCGGCCATCGTGGCGACGTACTCCTCGGGCACGGTGCCGCCGGAGACGCCGATGTAGACGTCCGCCCCGTCCAGGGCGTCGGCCAGCGAGCCGGCGCGGCCGGTCTTGTCGGCGGTCTCGGCCGCCAGGGCGCGCTTGACCGGCGTCAGGTCGCTGCGCTGGGAGGTGACCACGCCCTGCCGGTCGATGACCGCGAGATCGCGCACGCCCGCGGCGAGCAGGATCTTGGCGACGGCGACGCCGGCGGCGCCGGCCCCGGAGATCACCACGCGGGTGGTCTCCATGACCCGGCCGGTGATCACCAGCGCGTTCTTCAGCGCGGCCAGCGCGACGACCGCCGTGCCGTGCTGGTCGTCGTGGAAGACCGGGATGTCGAGCATGGCCTTGAGCCGGTCCTCGATCTCGAAGCAGCGCGGCGCCGAGATGTCCTCGAGGTTGATGCCACCGAAGCTCGGGGCCAGCCGGGCGACGGTCTCGATGATCTCCTCGACGTCGGTGGTGGCCAGGCAGATCGGGACGGCGTCGACGTTGCCGAACTGCTTGAACAGCACCGCCTTGCCCTCCATCACCGGCATCGCGGCGGCGGGGCCGATGTCGCCCAGGCCCAGCACCGCGGTGCCGTCGGTGACGACCGCGACGGTGTTGGGCACCCAGGTGTAGTGCTGGGTCAGCTCGGGGTCGGCCGCGATCGCCTCGCAGACCCGGGCCACGCCCGGGGTGTAGGCGAGGGAGAGCTCGTCCTTGCCGGCCAGCGCGACCTGCGAGCGGATCTCCATCTTGCCGCCGACGTGGAGGTCGAAGACCGGGTCCCCGGCATGCGGGTGCGCGGGGACGACGGGAGCGGGGGCGAGGTCGGGCGAGGTGGCGTCAGCAGACATGACGGATCAGAACTCTCCTGGGTGGCCAGCTGGCCGTTCGGCGAACGGGTGGGCGCAGCTCGACGCGAGAGGTGTGTCGCGGAACTACATGGACCGGGGGTCTCCCGCGGGCAAGTGTGACACAGCCCGCCGCCCCGCGTCCGGTTCGGCCCGCCCATGTGGCGCAGCAGACAAAACCGCCGGCCCGGGCAGGCTCACAGCGGGCGGGGCCGCGGCCAGAGCCGCCCGAGCACGACCGCCCGGACCTCGTCGTCGGGCACCGGGCCGCGGTGGCGCGAGTCGACGCCCTCCGCGGGGTTGTCGCTGAGCAGCCACCAGGCCGGGGCCCCGGTCCGTGTCGTACGACGCTCGACGGCGCGCTTGACCGCGACGGTCCCGTCCACGAACCGGGCGACGACCAGGGCGCCGGGCCGCACCGCGGCTCGGTGGCGCACCAGCAGCAGATCGCCCTCACGCAGCGTCGGCTGCATGGATCGTCCGCGCACCCGCGCCAGACCGAGGGGCGGTCGGCCCGTCTGTGCCACCTCTTCCACGCGGAGTAGTGTCGCAGTCGATCACCGACCCATGACAACGAGAGGACCCCGGATGCTCGCGCGACTCATCGCACCGACCGTCGAGGTTTCCGCACACTGCGACCTTCCCTGCGGCGTGTACGACCCGGCCCAGGCCCGTATCGAGGCCGAGTCGATCAAGGCCATCATCGCCAAGGTCGCCGACAACGACGACCCCGACTTCCGCACGCGTGCCGTGCTCATCAAGGAGCAGCGCTCCGAGCTGGTGAAGCACCACCTGTGGGTGCTGTGGACCGACTACTTCAAGGCTCCGCACTTCGAGAAGTACCCGCAGCTGCACACGCTGTTCAACGAGGCCACCAAGCTGGCCGGTGCGTCCGGCACCAAGGGCGTCCTGGACGCCGAGGTGGCCGACAAGCTGCTCGCGAAGATCGACGAGATCGCCGAGATCTTCTGGGCGACCAAGAAGGCCTGAACCACCCCCTGCCCGCGGGCAGGAGCGGCGCTCGCGCAACGACACGGTCGGGGCCGGGGCCCTGGTGACACACCAGGGCCTCGGCCCCGACTAGTCTCGCCGCTAGCCTGTCCCCGCAGGTGACACACTCGGTCTCGAAGGACGGGCAGACATGGCTATGGGTGGACTACAGCGCGAGCGCCTCGCGGACGTCGAGCTGCGCCTGCCGGCCGACAGCGCCTACGTCTCGGTGCTGCGCACCACCACCGCCGGGCTGGCCGCACGCCTGGACTTCACCATCGACGACATCGAGGACCTGCGGATCGCGGTCGGCGAGGCCAGCGCGCTGGTGCTCCCCGAGTCCGCCCCGGGCTCCTCGATGCTGTGCCGCTTCTTCCTGGCTCCCGGCGTGCTCACCGTCAGCGTGAGCGTCGAGGGATCCGCCCACCCGATCGACCAGGACAGCTTCGCGTGGCAGGTGCTGAGCACCCTCGCGGAGGCCTCCTCCGAGGTCGACGACCAGCAGCTCACCGTCAGCCTCACGCTGCGGTCGGGATCCGGCCTCTGAGATGACTCCCGATCCCGTAGCCGGGCGGCCCGGCGCCTCGACAGGCGAGCAGCCGGTGCTCGAGCCCGTCCACGAGTTGGACCTCGACGAGCTGACCGGCATCGACCTGACCCGACGCCGCAGCGCGGACTACTTCGTGCAGATGCGCGCGGCCGAGCCGGGCTCGGCGGCCCGCAGCGCCGCCCGCGACGATCTGGTCCACCTCCACCTGCCTCTGGTGGAGCACTGCGCCCGTCGCTTCCGCAACCGTGGCGAGCCGTTCGAGGACCTGGTCCAGGTCGGCACCATCGGCCTGCTCAAGTCGATCGACCGGTTCGACTCCGACCGCGGCGTCGAGTTCTCCACCTACGCCACCCCCACGATCATCGGCGAGATCAAGCGCTACTTCCGCGACAAGGGCTGGGCGATCCGCGTCCCCCGGCGCCTGCAGGAGCTGCGCATGCAGATCAGCACGGCCACGGCGGAGCTGACCCAGAGCCTGGGCCGCTCCCCGACGCCCACCGAGCTGGCCGAGCGCGTCGGCTGCACGGTGGAGGAGATCGTCGAGGGCCTGGAGTCGAGCAACGCCTACTCGACCCTCTCCCTCGACGCCACCGACGGCTCCGACGACGGCGCCGCGACGATGCTCGACGCGATCGGGGTGGACGACGCCGGCCTGGAGCACGTGGAGATCCGCGAGTCGATCAAGCCGCTGCTGGACCGTCTCGAGCCGCGCGAGAAGAAGATCCTGCTGCTGCGCTTCTTCAAGAACATGACGCAGTCCCAGATCGCCGCCGAGATCGGCGTCTCGCAGATGCACGTCTCCCGGCTCCTCAACCGCACCCTGGAGCAGCTGCGCGTCTCCCTCGAGGAGCAGTCCTAGGACTCGTCGGAGAGGGCGTCGATGCTGGCGGGATGGAAGAGACCGGCAAGCACGATGACGGCCACCACCGCCAGCACGATCGAGTACGTCGTGGTCTCCCCACCCCGGAACGACCAGGCGAGCAGCAGGTGGATCAGCTGCGCGAGCACGATGGGGCTGCGCGCCCAGGACTGTCCACGCCGTACCACCCAGGCGCAGAGGACCAGCCCGGCGCCGTACCCGGCGAAGAAGACGGCCGTGGTCAGGGCCATCGTCATCCGGCCCGAGGAGAGGCTCGCCAGCTCCATCAGCGCCAGGAGCACGAAGACGACGCCCTCGACGGCGACGAGCGAGACGGCGACCACGAGGGGTGCTGGCTGGGGGGAACGGGTCGAGGTGGTCACGACCTGAGAGCCTAGCCCGGCGCCTCTCGACCCTCGGCCGGGCGGTGCGCACCCCGGCCGGGTGGCTGTCCGCAGAAGCGCCTGTGACAAAGGTGACCAGCACCAGGGGTTGTGCCGGTCCCGAGTTCTTGCAACGCTGGGCATCGCGCTCACCACAACTGAGCCCGTCTTGCCGTGCCCTTCACGCAGGGCCCCGCAGTCCCCTGCCGCAGACGCTGAAAGAAAGAAGGAACCCCCAGCCATGGATTGGCGCCATCGCTCTGCCTGCCTCGACGAGGACCCGGAGCTGTTCTTCCCGATCGGCAACACCGGTCCGGCCATTCTCCAGATCGAGGAGGCCAAGCAGGTGTGCCGACGTTGCGAGGTGCGCGAGCAGTGCCTCGCCTGGGCGCTCGAGGCTGGTCAGGACCACGGCGTCTGGGGTGGTCTCAGCGAAGACGAGCGGCGGGCTCTCAAGCGCCGCAACGCCCGCGCTCGGGTCCGCACCGCCTGATCCGGGCCCGAGGCCCACGAGCCGTCGTCGCTCATCCGAGCGGGAGATCGATCGCGACCCTGGTCCCCCGCCGTCCCCCGGCAGCGCCCTCGGCGCTGTCGTGGGGACCGATCCGGAGCCGTCCCCCGAGCTCCGACTCCACGAGGGTCCGCACGATCGACAGTCCGAGGTTGGTCGACCCGTCGAGGTCGAAGCCCTCGGGCAGACCGGCCCCGTCGTCGTCCACCGTGACGTGCAGCCGGCCCGCCGTCCGGCGCGTGGCGAGCAGGATCTCCCCGCTCGCGGCCTCGTCGTCGGCGGCCCGGTAGCCGTGCTCGACGGCGTTCTGCAGCACCTCCGTCAACACCATCGCCAGTGCGGTGGCCTGCTCCGAGGGCAGTGACGCGAACGTCCCCTCACGACGCACCCGCACCTGGTCGCCCGCGGCGCTGACCTCGGTGACCATCCGTCCCAGCCGGTCGGCGATGTCGTCGAAGTCGACCTCCTCCGCGGCCGCCTGGCTGAGCGTCTCGTGCACGATCGCGATCGAGCCCACCCGCCGCACGGCCTCCTCCAGAGCGGACTTCGCCTCCGGGGCCTCGATCCGGCGGGCCTGCAGCCGCAGCAGCGCCGCGACGGTCTGCAGGTTGTTCTTCACCCGGTGGTGAATCTCGCGGATGGTCGCGTCCTTGGTGATCAGCTCCCGGTCGCGTCGGCGCAGGTCGGTGACGTCGCGCACCAGGATGAGCGCGCCGATGTGCTCGCCCTCGGGGCGCAGTGGGATCGAGCGGACGATCAGCGAGACCTCCCCCGAGCCGGGCGCGCCGGGGGTGGCCGAGCCGAGCTCGGTGTCGCGATGGGTCCGCCCGCCCAGCACCGCGCTGAGCGTCTCCTCGTCGGGACGGTGACGCGGCGCCACCAGCTCGCGGGTGAGGTCGGCCAGGACCAACCCGGCGAGGTCGCCCGACAGGCCGAGGCGGCGGTAGACCGAGAGCGCGTTGGGGCTGGCGTAGACGACCCGGCCGGCGGCGTCGACGCGCAGGAAGCCGTCGCCGACCCGGGGGCTGTCGGCGTGGTCGCTGCGCTGCCCGGGGGCCGGGAAGAGGCCGCGCGCGATCATCTGGGTGAGGTCGGCGGCGGTCTGCAGGTAGGACAGCTCCAGGCGGCTGGGGGTGCGCACCCCGAGCAGGTTCGTGTTGCGGGCCACCAGGGCGATCACCCGGCCCTCGCGCCGCACCGGGATCGACTCGACCCGCACCGGCACGTCGTCGCGCCACTCGGGGTCGCCCTCGCGGACCAGGCGGCCGGTGATCCACGCCTCGTCGAGCAGCGGGCGGCGCCCGACGGGCACGAAGGTGCCGACGACGTCGTCGACGTACGCCGTGGGGCCCGTCGTGGGCCGCATGTGACCGGCCGCCCAGAATCCGCCGCCGGCGCGGTCGGGCAGCCACAGCACGAGGTCGGCGAAAGACAGGTCGGCGACGATCTGCCAGTCGGCCATGAGCAGCTGCAGCCAGGCCACGTCGTCCTCGGCGAGGTCGGTGTGGGCCCGCACGAGCTCGGTCATCGACGGCACGGCCGTCAGCCTAGTGACCGGTTCGGCGCGCGCCGGCACCGGCTGGCAGGATAGGTGCCATGTCCGCGTCGTACTGGAAGCAGGTCCTCTCCCGGGGGCTGGCCGTCCCGTCCGATCGCCCCCTCGCCGAGCTCACCGCCGAGCTGACCACGATGCTCGGCTCCGCCGACGCCGCGGAGCGGGACGGGACCGCGTACCCCACCTTGTCGACGTGGCTCGAGCGCGGGGTCTACGACGACCTCCTCACCGGGCTGGGCGACGGCATGGCCGCGGGGCTCGGCGTGGGCGTCGGCGAGCGCGAGAGCGACACCGTGTTCCGGCGCAGCTACTCCGCGCTGGTGCTGGCCGACTGCATCGAGCGCGACACCGCGCTGGCGCTGGTGCCGGGCGGCAAGGTGCTCGAGTGGGGCGACCGGATCGCCACCTGGTTCCTGCGCGAGCGCGACACCCGCGGCTACGTGCCCGGTCACGGCTGGGCGCGCGCGCTGGCGCACGGCGCCGACGCGCTGGGCAGCCTGGCGGCGTCCCCGCACCTGGGAGTGCCCGAGCTCACCGTGGTGCTCGACGTCCTCGCCGACCGGGTGGTCCAGCCCACCCCGAGGCTGCTGCAGGCCGGCGAGCCGGACCGGATGGCCCGCGCCACGCTGCGGCTGCTGCGCCGCGACGTGGTCCCGCTGCGGATCCTCGAGCCCTGGGTGGCCCGGATCGCGGCGACGGCGAGCAACCCGCCGCACGAGGACCGAGACCCGTACCTGTCCACCGGGAACGCCGAGGCCTTCCTGCGCGCCCTGCACCTGCAGCTGGCGCTGGCGCCCCGCCCGCCCGCCGTGCGCTCGGACCTGCTCCTGGTGCTGGTCGATGCGCTGCGAATCAGCAACGCACATCATCTGGAGGCCCCGCGCACCCGCTTCTCGTGAGTAACCTGCAGCCATGACGGCTACTGACGACGCAGCGCCCACCGCCTCCGACGCCCCGAAGGACGGCTCCCTGTCCGGTCACTCCGGCGAGCTGGCCGTCGCGGTGGCCCGGGCCCACGGGGTCGAGACCATGTTCACGCTCTCGGGGGCCCACGTGTTCCCGATGTACGACGGGGCGGTGAAGGCCGACCCGCCGATGCGGCTGCTCGACGTCCGCCACGAGCAGACGGCCGCGTTCGCCGCCGAGGCGACCGGCAAGCTCACCCGGGTCCCCGGCCTGGCGGTCCTCACCGCCGGCCCCGGCGTGACCAACGGGGTCAGCGCCATCGCCCAGGCCCAGTTCGCCGGGTCCCCGATGGTCGTCGTCGGCGGCCGGGCGCCGGCGAACCGGTGGGGCACCGGCAGCCTGCAGGAGCTCGACCAGCCCCCGATCGTGGCGTCGGTCTCCAAGCTGGCCCGCACCCTGCACACCGCGGACGACATCCTCGGCGGGATGGACGAGGCGTTCACCGCCGCCGGGTCGTCGCACCGCGGGCCGGTCTTCGTCGACGTGCCGATGGACGAGTTCTTCAACTCCGCCTCGGGCGCCGCGCCGACCGGTCGGCGCGTCGAGCGCCTCGAGCCGGACCCGGACGCCCTCACCGCGATCGCCGGCCTGCTCGGCGCGGCCTCGCGTCCCGTCCTCGTGCTCGGCACCGACGTCTGGGCCGACGGTGCCGAGGAGGCAGCGCTGCGCCTGGTGGAGGGCCTGGGCGTCCCGGTCATCACCAACGGCATGGGCCGCGGCATCGTCCCCGGCGGGCACCCGCTGCTGGTGACCAAGGCGCGCAGCCAGGCGCTCGGCACCAGCGACCTGGTGGTCGTCGTCGGGACGCCGCTGGACTTCCGGCTCTCCTACGGCGCCTTCGGCGGCAAGGAGGACGCGCCGCCGGCCAGGGTCGTCCACGTCGCCGACTCCCCCGCCCAGCTCTCCGGGCACGCCGAGCTCGCCGGCTCCGTGGCCGGCGACCTCACGCTCGTCCTCGACGGCCTGCACGCGGCCGTGGAGCGCCTGCCCAGCCGCCCCGCGTGGGGACCGTGGGTCAGCCGGCTCCAGGACACCGTCGCGGCAGCCGCGGAGCGGGACCGCGCGCTGCTGTCCGCCGAGGCCGACCCGATCCACCCGGCCCGGATCTACGGCGAGCTGGTCCCCCGGCTCGCCGACGACGCGGTGGTGATCGGCGACGGTGGCGACTTCGTCAGCTTCGCCGGCAAGTACGTCGAGCCGAAGCGCCCCGGCGGCTGGCTCGACCCGGGCCCGTACGGATGCCTCGGGGCCGGCCTCGGCGCCGCCATCGCGGCCCGGCTGGCCCGGCCCTCGGCACAGGTCGTGCTGCTGCTGGGCGACGGCGCCGCGGGCTTCTCGCTGATGGACGTGGACACGCTGGTGCGCCACAACCTGCCGGTGGTGATGGTGATGGGCAACAACTCCGCGTGGGGCCTGGAGAAGGGCCCGATGCAGATGCTCTACGGCTACGACGTCGTCGCCGACCTCTCGCCGGCGACGTCGTACGACGGGGTGGTCAAGGCGCTCGGCGGCGGCGGCGAGAAGGTCACCGACCCGCGCCAGATCGGTCCGGCGCTGGACCGGGCCTTCGCCTCCGGGGTCCCCTACCTGGTCAACATCGTCACCGACGTGGACGCGGCCTACCCCCGCAGCACCTTCGGCATCTGATGCGGGTCAGGCTCGCGAGCGTCGCCGAGTACGACGCGATCGGGGAGCTCGTGGTGGACGCCTACGTCGGGGACGGGCACGTCGACCACGACCACGGCTACGTCGAGCGGCTGCGTGACACCGCCGGCCGGGCCGCCCAGGCGGAGGTCTGGGTGGCCGTGGACGGCCCCGACGACCAGCTGCTCGGCACCGTGACGATCTGCCCCGAGGGCTCGCCGTGGCGCGAGGTCTCGCGGGACGGGGAGGGCGAGTTCCGGATGCTGGCCGTGGCTGCCGCGGCTCGCGGCCGGGGAGTCGGCTCCGCGCTGGTCGAGCACTGCATCGAGGAGGCCCGCGGCGCCGGCAACGGCGCGGTCGTGCTGTGCAGCCTGCCCGGACAGACGACGGCCCACCGGCTCTATGAGCGGATGGGCTTCGTCCGGGACCCCGAGCGCGATTGGTACCCCGAGGAGGGGCTCGCCCTGCTCGGCTTCAAGCTCGCCCTACGACCCGAGGAGGAACCATGGACACCGACGACGTGAGCGCCGTGCTGACCTTCACGGTCGGCGACGACGACACCGCCGCCGCCCTCGGCTCGGGCAGCCTGCCGGTGCTGGCCACCCCGCGGCTGCTGGCCTGGTGCGAGGCCGCCACCTGCGCGGCGATCGACCCCCGCCTGGAGGCCGGCCAGACCAGCGTCGGCACCCGCGTCGAGCTCGAGCACCGCGGCGCCAGCCTGGTCGGGCGCACCGTCGAGGTGAGCGCCTCCCGCTCCTACGCAGACGGCCGCCTGATGCGCTTCACCGTCTCCGCCCGTCACAGCGACGGCAAGCTGGTAGCCACCGGCGAGATCACCCGCGTAGTAGTAGACGCCGACCGCTTCCTCACCCGCCAAACCCCACCCCCCGCCGAGTCGGCGTAACTTCGCGCGCTGAGGGTGCCGAGTCGGCTTGAGTTCGCGCGCTGAGCGTGCCGAGTCGGCGTGAGTTCGCGCGCTGAGGGTGCCGAGTCGGCGTGACTTCGCGAGTGGGGGTCCTGACTCCGCATGCACCCGGCCCGCATGACCACGTTTGGCGAAGGAGACACATGGCCAGCTCCCCCCTTCTTGACGCCAGCGACGGTGCGCCGGCGCGGCCACGTGGATGGCTCTCCGTCCGGGCACTCATCGTCTGCCTGCTCGCCAACACCCTGGCAACCGTCGCGGTCATGGTGCTGCTCGACTCGTACCTGTTCAGTCCACTGGTGCTGGGCGCCGGGGGCGTGTTCGCGGTCGTGAGCGCCGCCCTGGGTGTGGTTCTGCGGCTGGCCGCGCCACGGGCGGGCAATGGACTTCTCGTCGCGGCAGCCGTGGCCGTGCCGGTCGAGCTCGCCCTCTCCATCGCGTGGGCGCTCGTGGTGATCCTCGTGTGGCTGTGACGCCTGCGCCTCTCGTCTTGCGTCGCTCGGCCGCCCTCGGGCATCGAGCTCGGAACTGGGCTTTCGGCTACGGAGCGACGACCCATAGCGAGTTCTCCACAGTCCGCGTGTCGTGGCGGTCTCTGGGGGCAGGACTGTCGGTGGCGCCTGCTTGAGTGGATCCATGACCCGGACCGCAGCTCCTGACACCGCTCGTGCGGTGCTGGACGCCGCGCGCGTACGACGCACGACCGCGGACCGCGCGGAGGCCGAGCAGCTGCAGCTGGCGGTGGACTGGGCGGCGATGCACTCGGTGGAGTCCCTGGAGGCGGCCGCGGTCATCCACGGGCCGTACGGCGACCACGGCATCCCCGTCGCCGGGCCAGGAGCGCCGCTGGTCGCGGAGTTCGCGGTCACCGAGTTCGCCCTCGCGATCGGAATGTCCACCGACGCCGGACGCCGGTACGTCGGCCAGGCACTCGAACTGCGCCACCGGTTGCCGAAGGTCTGGAAGCGGGTGCTGGCTGGGGATCTGGTGTCGTGGAAGGCCCGGCGGATCGCGGAGGCGACGATGAGCCTGGTGCCGGCGGGTGCGGGGTTCGTGGACACCCACGTCGCCGCGGTCGCGCACAAAATCGGCCTCGCGGCCTTGGACCGGTTGGTCGAGGAGGCGCGGGTCCGGTTCCAGCCAGAGGAGGCTGAGGCTCGGCGCCGGGCCGCGGCGGACGGGCGGTGCTTCGACATCGACACCGACCAGGTCTCCTACGACGGCACCATGACCGTGCGCGGCGAGCTCGACCTCGCCGACGCCCTCGACCTCGACGCTGCGGTCGCCGCTGGGGCGGCGCAGCAGCAAGCGCTCGGATCGGTGGACCCGCTGGACGTGCGGCGCGCGAAGGCCGCCGGAGACCTCGCCCGACGCCAGCTCGCCCTCGACCTGGACGCCGGCGAGGCAGCCGCAGGTCAGTGCGGTGGATCCAACGCATCAAGTGCTCCCGATCAACCGCACACTGCCGCGCAGGGCGACACCGCCAAGGCCCGACGACCACGTCAGGTCGTGCTCTACGTCCACCTCTCCCACGACGCGCTACGCGCCCGGGGCCTCGACGACGCTGGCGCCCACCCCGACTGCAGCACCGACACCGACGCCCCCAGCGCCGTACACCTGGCGCGCGTGGAGAACACCGCCTCCTTCGTCTCGCTCGACCAGGTCCGCGACTGGTGTTCCACCCCCGATGCCCAGGTGATCGTGAAGCCGGTCATCGACCTGGAGGACCACGTCCACGTCAACGCCTACGAGACCCCCGACCGCCTCGTCGAACGCCTCGCACTCATCGAGCACACCTGCGTCTTCCCCTGGTGCACCCGCCCCGCCCGAAGACTCACCCCCGACGGCCATCGCGCCGACTGCGACCACATCCAAGACCACGCCACCGGCGGCACCACCTGCTCATGCAACCTCGCCCCGCTCTGCCGACGACATCACCGCCACAAGACCCACAGCCCCTGGAGCTACACCGCCCTCGACACGGGCAGCTACCTCTGGACCAGCCCCCAGGGCTACCAGTACCTCCGCGACCACACCGGCACCCTCGACGTCTCCCACGACCGACGCCGCCCACGACCCGCAGGCCTCTCGTCGTCCCCCACGCGCGCGGCGCCCGACCCCTAGCGTGGTCTGGACCCGAGTGTGGGAGCAGCGAGCCGTGTGAGCGGGGTGGGAACGCCGGTCGCTACCCGCGCCGAAACCGCTGATGACTCCGACGCGTCATAGTGAGGACCCCGGTCGGAGGAGGTTCGATGTCGACGCCGACGCAGCGTGGAGCCGTGACAGTGCGGCTCGTCCTCGCGACTGCCTCGGTGATCGCGGTGGTCGGCGTCGCTGCGTGGTACTTCTTCGGCCCATCCGAGCCGACGCCTTGGCACAAGCCCGCGCGGGTGGACGGGGCGATCGTGCAGCTGACCTACACCGGCAGCGAGTGCAGGGCCGGTGCGTACGTGGACGTGGACGAGGACCCGGAGCGAGTCACCATCACGGTCCGAGAGACGGGCCGTGCGATGTCGTGCAGCGACGTGGCCGTCTCCCACGCCATCCGGGTCGAGCTGGCGGCGCCGCTCGCGGGCAGGGAGCTGGTGGACGGCGCCTGCCAGATGTCGAAGTACGCGCGCTCTCCCGCATGCCGGCCCCAGCGTCCAGGCAGCGGCTGACGCACCGGCTGCGCACCCCAGGGGGACTGTCAACATGGCAGCGTGACTCCCGCTACCGACCCTCCCACCGCACGTGCAGCCGCCCCCACACCCGGGCCACCGGCTGAGCCTGCCCTCGTCCCCGAGCTCCTCGTCACGGACACCTCGAGCAGCATCGCGTTCTGGTGCGGTCTCTGCGGCTTCGAGATCGACTACCAGCGCGCAGACGAGGGGTTCGCCTACATCTCGCGTGGGTCCGCGCACCTCATGCTCGAGCAGCGCGGACTCGGCCGGGACTGGATCACCGGGCCGCTGGAGCGGCCCTTCGGACGCGGGGTCAACTTCCAGGTCACCCTGACCGACCTGGCATCGGTGCTCTCCTCGTTGCACGAGGCGGGCTACCCGCTCTTCATGGCGCCGGAGACGAAGTGGTACCGCGTAGGCGATCAGGAGGCGGGCGTCGAGCAGTTCCTCGTCGAAGACCCCGACGGGTACCTCGTCCGGTTCCAGACCTCCCTGGGCCGCCGGAGGATCACCTCACCGGCAGCCGGCTCCTAGCCGCCCCGAAATGCACTCGAGCCCCCGGCCGAGAGGCTGGGGGCTCGCGATGCTGATTGCGCTCAGGCGTTGGGGCGCTTGCCGTGGTTCGCGCCCTTCTTCTTACGAGCGCGGCGCTTGCGGCCGGTCTTGCCCATGGTGTCCTCCTGGATCGGGGTCGTCGGCCGTGAGGCCGAGGGATATCTTGTCAAACGACAGCGCTACGGGCTAATCGGTCTCATCTGCGCGCCGTTCACGGCTCGCTGATGCGGACGTGGACCTCGCGGATCTGGACCATCACCCGCTCACGCAGCGATGCCGGAGCAGCCTCCGAGCACGACCGCGCCACCACCGACTTCACCGTGCGCTCGAGGTCGTACTTCTCCAGGCACGGACCACACTCGTCGAGGTGGCGGCGTACGACGGAGCAGTCGGCCTCGTCGAGCTCGTTGTCGATCAGGTAGATGATCTGCTCGAGGTACTCGGCGCAACCCTCATCGGTCTTGTCGCTCATGACTTCGCCTCCACGGTGCCCGCGGGGAGCAGGTCGTTGCGGCGCACGTAGTCCGACAGCATGTCGCGCAGCTGGCGACGTCCGCGGTGCAGACGCGACATCACCGTCCCGATGGGCGTGTCCATGATCTCGGCGATCTCCTTGTAGGGGAAGCCCTCTACGTCTGCCAGGTAGACCGCGAGCCGGAACTCCTCCGGGAGCCGCTGCAGCGCCTCCTTCACCTCGCTGTCGGGCAGCCGCTCGAGCGCCTCGGTCTCCGCGGACTTCAGCCCCGCGGAGGTGTGCGACTCCGCGCGAGCCAGCTGCCAGTCCTCGACGTCCTCGGACATCGACTGCTGCGGCTGGCGCTGCTTCTTGCGGTAGGTGTTGATGAAGGTGTTGGTCAGGATCCGGTAGAGCCAGGCCTTGAGGTTCGTGCCCTCGCGGAACTGGTGGAACGAGGAGTACGCCTTCGCGAACGTCTCCTGCACCAGGTCCTCGGCGTCCTGCGGGTTGCGCGTCATGCGCATGGCCGCGGAGTACAGCTGGTCCAGGTACTGGAGCGCGTCACGTTCGAAACGAAGTGAGCGCTCTTCCTCGGTCTCAGGCGCGGTCTCGGGGACGGTGCCACTCAGGGATTCGGTCATCGCCTTCCAGAGTAGCCCGGCGTCGTCCGGAGTCCGCTGCGCGGCCGGCCGCGTGGGCGCGGGATCGGCCGGGGCGGACGGGTTCACCTCGGGTTCGGAGAGCAGGCAGGTCACGGGGGGTGAACAGCTCAGCGCGCCGAGGGATTCCCGACCACGTCCCGGATGATCCATTCCAAGGTGGCCTCCACGATGATCGCGAGCACGTCCTGCTCGGTGAGCGGCCCCCGCTTGGGGACCTTGAAGCCGTGATCGGCCGAGGGGACGACCGCGAGGTCGACGCCCTCGGGGAACTCCTCGGGCCGACCCATCGGGTCCCGCTCGCCCTGGATCACCAACACCGGCACCCGGGCCCCGGTGAGCTCCTCGACCCGGCTCTTCTCCGGCCTGCCGGGTGGATGCAGCGGGAAGGCCAGCGCCAGGCATCCCGACGCGCCCAGCTCGCGGGCGCTGCGCGCCGCCGATCGGGCGCCTGCCGAGCGGCCGCCCACGACCAGCGGCGTGCGGGGACGGATCCGGTCGGCGGCCGCACGCAGCGCGTCGTCGAGGGTGCGCGGCGCGGTCGCGATCTTGCGCCCGGCCACCTTCCACGGCTGTTCCAGCAGGACCACCGAGATGCCCTGCCCCGGCAGGTGGCGAGCCAGGCACTGCAGGTCGGGGGTCTCGATGCCGTTGCCGGCTCCGTGGCTGAGCAGCAGCGTGGCCACCGGGTGACGCGACCGGTGGGTCTCCAGGCGCGCGTCCCCGTGCGGGGTGCGGACGGTCAGCTCGCTGGGCACGGGGGCATCATCGCAGGTCCGGGCCGGCGGCCGCGCCGAGATGGACGTCGCCGCGGACCTCCTCGGGCACCTCCTCCAGCGGCAGCGGCTCGAGGAGCTCGGGGCCGTTGTTGCGCACGTTGCTGACCAGCGTCGAGACCGGGTACGCCTCCAGGCTGCCCGGCGCGGCCGGCGCGAGCAGGGCGAGGAGGTCGTCGCGTCCCGCGGTCCGCGGGTCCAGCCAGGCACCCCAGCGCTCCCGCTCGACCATCATCGGCATCCGGTCGTGGATGTGGCCCAGCGTGTCCTCGGCCTGCGTGGTGATCACCGTGCAGGTCCAGCGGAAGCGCTCGGGGTCGTCGTCGGCACGGGTCGGGTCGCGCCAGATCTCGTACAGCCCGGCCATCGCCAGCACCCCGTGGTCGCGGGGGCGGATGAAGAAGGGCTGCTTGCGGGGCTTGCCCGCCTTCGTCAGCGCCGAGGTCGGGTACCACTCGAAGTAACCGTCTGCCGGGAGCAGGCAGCGCCGCGCCGCGAACGCCTTGCGGTACGCCGGCTTCTCGGCCACGGTCTCCATCCGGGCGTTGATCATCTTGTTGCCGATGCCGGGGTCCTTGGCCCACGAGGGCACCAGGCCCCATCGCAGCACCCGCAGCTGGCGCTCGGGTTCGGCGCGCTCACGCTCCTCGCTGCGCGGCGGGCGCTCGAGCACGGCGTACACCTCCTTGGTGGGGGCGACGTTGTAGTCGGCCGGCAGCGGCGCGGCGATGGCCGGCTGCTCGATCTCGAACTCCTCGACGAGATCCTCGGGCCGGCGACTGGAGGCGTAGCGACCACACATGCGCTCAGGCTAGCCCGCGGGCCGCCCCGCCTCCACCGCCTCGGATCCCGCGGCCAAGGGCCTCCCCCCGCTGCCCGGACCGGTGCGACATCCCCCTGCGCACCCGGTCCGGCAGCTCCCCCGGCCCCGGCCTCGAGACGGCCTCTCGGCCGGCCCTTCCTCAGTGAGACGCAGGGCCGGGCGCGCTATGACGCGAGACCGGCAACTTTTTTTACCCACGGGCGTCGCCTCGGGCCCACCGGCTCGTTGTTCCCTACGTGAGCGAGACCCTCGCCCAGCCGGAGGCCCCCTCCGACGGAGAGCTGATCTCGGCGGTCCGAACCGGCGACGTCGAGGCCTACGGCGCGCTCTTCGCGCGCCACGTCGACGCCGCCCGGCGCCTGGCGCGTCAGCTGGCCCGCCCGGGCGATGTCGACGACCTGGTCTCCGACGCGTTCGCCCGGGTGCTCGGAGTCCTGCAGCGTGGCGGTGGCCCCGACCTGGCCTTCCGCGCCTACTTGCTGACCACGCTGCGCCACCTGCACGTCGACCGGGCCCGTGCGGTCTCCCGGCTGCAGACCACCGACGACCTCGAGCCGCTCGCTCCCGGCGTCCCGTTCCGCGACACCGCCGTCGAGGGGTTCGAGAGCAGCGCGACGGCACGGGCCTTCGCCTCCCTGCCCGAGCGCTGGCAGGTGGTGCTGTGGCACACCGAGGTCGAGGGCCAGAAGCCGGCCGAGGTGGCCACCGTGCTCGGGATGAGCCCGAACTCGGTCTCGGCGCTGGCCTACCGAGCCCGCGAGGGGCTGCGCCAGGCCTACCTGACGATGCACGCGAGCGGCCTCGACGCGGACACCTGCCGGTGGACGCGGGCGCACCTCGGCAGCTACGTCCGCCAGGGCCTCGCCCGCCGCGACGCCAGGCGTGTCGCCGAGCACCTGCGCGGCTGTCCGCGCTGCCTGGGCGCGCACCTGGAGCTCGCCGAGGTCAACTCCGGTCTGGCGGCCCTGCTCGGGCCCGTCGTCCTCGGCGGCGTCGCCGCCGGCTACCTCGGCGCCCCCACCGGGGCGGTGGCGCTCCCCGGCACGCTGCTGATGCTCCTGGACCGGGCCAGGGACTTCGTGCTCACCCATGCCCAGGCGAGCGCCGTGGCGGGGGTGGCCGCCACCACCGTGGTCACCGGCGGCACCGTGGTGACGCTGCCCGACCCCGGCACCGCCGAGCGCAACGGGCGCCCGCCCGCCGTCGTCCTGACCCACCGGCCCACCGCACCCCAGGCCGCCGGCAGCGACCTGTGGGCCGACCCGGCTCCGTACCGCGCTCCCCTGGCCGACGACGGGCGACACCCTCGACGCCAGGGTTCCGCCCGCGACCCGGCCTCGCCCGGCCCCTCCGCCTCTGCGCCCGCCTCCCCCACCGCACCCGGGGACCCGGCCGGCACCCCGGCGGCGCCGGACCCGGCCGGGCCCTCTGCCACCGAGACACCCGCCGCAGATCCCGCGCCGTCGCCCCCGGTGGAGCCCGGCTCTCCCCCGGGCACCGCGGACCAGCCACCCGCACCGACCGACGCCCCGGCCCCGCCGGCGGACCCCGGGCCCTCGCCGGCCGCCACTGAGGCCCCCGTGCCTCCCGAGGCGCCCCCCGAGGCGCCGCCCGCCGCCGAGCCGGACATCTCGGGCGGCGTCCAGGAGGAGCGGAGGGACTAGAACCGCCGGGATCGGGTATGGAGCCACCCATGACCGCCATCAGACTGCTCGCCCGCCCGATGCTCGCGTCCATGTTCGTCGTCGGGGGCGCACAGGCCCTCAAGAACGCCGACGCCCTGGCCGCCACCGCCAAGCCGATCACCGACCGCTTGGTGCCCAAGGTCAAGCGGCTGGTCCCCCAGGTCCCGATCCCCGAGGACCCCACCACGCTGGTCCGGATCAACGCCGGCGTCCAGCTCGCCGCCGGCCTCACCCTGGCCACCGGCCGCGCCCCCCGGCTCAGCTCCGCGGTGCTCGCCGCGTCGCTCATCCCGACCACCGTCGCCGGACACCCCTTCTGGGAGGAGTCCGACCCGCAGGCCCGCCGCACCCAGCGCAACGCCTTCCTGGCCAACCTCTCCACGCTCGGCGGTCTGCTCCTGGCCAGCGCCGACACCGCCGGCAAGCCGGGGGTCGCCTGGCGTGCCCAGCACGCCGCGCACGACGTACGGCGCGAGGCCACGCACCTGGGTCGGGCCGCCCGCCGCGAGGCCCGGCTCGCCGCCGCCAAGGTCGGCTGAGCGGGCTCGGTAGTCTTCCGGCGTGACGAGAGCGCCCATCGAGCCTGGCACTGCCCCCGCCGACCCCTGGCCAGCGCCACGAGTGCGGGAGCCGGTGGAGGTCACGCTCACGCTGCCCGGCAGCAAGTCGCTGACCAACCGGGCGCTGCTGCTCGCCTCCCTCGCCGACCGCCCCAGCGTCGTACGCCGCGCCCTGCGCTCGCGTGACACGTCGCTGATGGCGGCGGCGCTGACCGCTCTCGGCTCGCCGGTGGACACCAGCGGCGACGACTGGACCGTGACCCCCGGCCCGTTCACGACCGACGCGGCCATCGACTGCGGGCTGGCCGGCACCGTGATGCGCTTCGTGCCGCCGGTCGCTGCGCTCTCGTCGGGCACCATCTCCTTCGACGGCGACCCGCACATGCGCAACCGCCCGGTCGGCGAGGTCCTCAGCGCCCTGCGCGGCCTCGGCATCGACGTCGACGACGCCGGGCGCGGTGCGCTGCCGTTCGCCGTCCGGGGCCGCGGCGCCGTCCCCGGCGGCACCGTGGTCGTCGACGCCTCGGCGTCGTCGCAGTTCATCTCCGCGCTGCTGCTGGCCGGCGCCCGCTACGAGCACGGCGTGGACGTGCGTCACGAGGGCGAGCCGGTCCCCTCGCTGCCGCACATCGAGATGACCGTCGCGATGCTGCGCGAGCACGGCGTCGCGGTCGACGACTCCACCGCGGACCGGTGGACGGTGGCGCCCGGCCCGATCCGCGCGGTCGACCACCTGATCGAGCCCGACCTGTCCAACGCCGCGCCCTTCCTGGCGCTGGCTGCCGTCTCCGGGGGCAGCGTCGTGGTGCGCGACTGGCCGCGTCACACCACCCAGGCCGGCGACGCCCTGCGCGGCATCCTCACCGCGATGGGCTGCACCGTGACGTACGTCGAGGAAGGCCTGCGGGTCCAGGGCCCCGACCGCCTGCAGGGCGTCGACCTCGACCTGCACGACGTCGGCGAGCTGACCCCGGCCGTCGCGGCGCTCTGCGCGCTGGCCGACTCGCCCTCGCAGCTACGCGGCATCGCCCACATCCGGGCCCACGAGACCGACCGGCTGAGCGCCCTGGCCACCGAGCTCAGCGCGCTCGGCGCGGACGTCACCGAGCATCCCGACGGCCTGAGCATCCGCCCCGCGCCGCTGCACGGCGGCGTCTTCCACACCTACGCCGACCACCGGATGGCGCACGCGGGCGTGATCGTGGGCGCGGGCGTCGACGGCGTCCTGGTCGAGAACGTCGCCACCACCGCCAAGACCTTCCCGGACTTCGCCCGGTTCTGGGCCGGCCTGCTGTGAGCCAGTCGTGAGGAGCCGCTACACCGAGCACGACCACGAGCACTACGAGCGGCCGCGGCGACGCACCCGCCCCCGGACCAAGGAGCGGCCCAGCCACGACGACGCCGTGGACGGGCTGGTGACCCGGGTGGACCGCGGCCGGTACGCCGTCATCCTCGAGGCGTCGCCGCAGGACCCGCCCATCGTCTGCATGACCGCCCGCCAGCTGGGCCGCAAGGCGGTCGTGGTGGGCGACCGGGTCCGGGTGGTCGGCGACACCTCCGGCGAGGAGGGGTCGCTGGCCCGCATCGTCGAGGTGCACCCGCGGACCACCACCCTGCGCCGTACCGCCGACGACGACGACCCCGTCGAGCGGGTGATCGTCTCCAACGCCTCGCAGCTGGTGATCGTCGCGGCGCTGGCCGACCCCGAGCCTCGCCCCCGGCTGATCGACCGCGCCCTGGTCGCGGCGTACGACTCGGGCATGCAGCCGCTGCTGTGCATGACCAAGTCCGACCTGGCCGACCCCGAGACCCTGCTGGCGACGTACCGCTCGCTGGGGGTGCCCTGGGTCGTCACCCAGCGCGGCGGCGACCTCGAGGAGGTCCGCGAGCAGCTGCGCGGGCGCACCAGCGTGCTGATCGGTCACAGTGGCGTCGGCAAGTCCACGCTGGTCAACGCGCTGGTGCCCGAGGCCAGGCGGGAGGTCGGGCACGTGAACGCCGTGACCGGGCGCGGGCGGCACACCTCGACCTCGGCGATCATGCTGGCGCTGCCCGGCGGCGAGGGCTGGATCGTGGACACCCCCGGGATCCGCTCCTTCGGGCTGGCCCACGTGCAGCCCGAGCGGCTCATCGAGGCGTTCCCCGATCTCGACGAGATGACCGAGGAGTGCCCGCGCGGATGCACCCACGGCTTCGGGGAGCCCGAGTGCGGCCTCGACGAGGCACTCGCCGCCGGCCAGGCCGACCCCGACCGGGTCAGCTCGTTCCGTCGGCTGCTCGCCGCGCGCGACGGCTCGGTGTCCGACGCCGGCAGCGACTGAGCGCCCCGCTCAGTCGCAGACGGGGCTCAGCCCCAGACGGCCCGGGCGCCCGCCTCGCCGGTCAGGTAGGTCAGCACCATCAGCGCGAGCGCACCGGCGACCAGTGCGATCAGCGCGAGCACGCCCCAGCCCGCACGCGTCTCCCGGGCCCCGCCGTCGGAGACCAGCGCGCTGGGCCCGCCCAGCGCCCAGGCCGCGAAGGCCGCGATGACGACGAAGGCCAGCGCGACCCACAGCAGCACCTCGGCGCGGTCCTGGTGCAGGCGGATGGCCTCGGCCAGCGCGGGGACCTCGAGCAGGTTCGGCCGCTGCTCCAACAGATCCTCCCCGCTCAGGTAGGACAGCCCGGTCGCGCCGGCGGCCACCACCGCGCCCGCCAGCATCGGCCAGCGCAGCGCCCACCGCCACCGCGGCAGCACGGCGTACGCGAGCGCCACCAGCGCGGTCAGCGGCGCCAGCACCACCGCACCGTGCACGGCGAGGACATGAACCGGAAGGCCGTCGAACTCCATGGGTGAACGTTAAACCAGGTACCTGGGAATAGCCTGTGCCCATGGCCAACACCGGGGCACCCGATTACACCGACGACCTGCGGCTCGCGCACGTCCTCGCCGACGACGCCGACTCGCTCACCGTGAACCGGTTCCGCGCCCTGGACCTGCACGTGATGAGCAAGCCGGACCTCAGCCCGGTGACCGACGCCGACCAGGCCGTCGAGGAGGGCATCCGGCGCACCCTGTCCCGGGCCCGCTCGCGCGACGCGGTGCTCGGGGAGGAGACCGGCGAGACCGGGCACAGCCAGCGGCGCTGGATCATCGACCCCATCGACGGCACCAAGAACTTCGTGCGCGGCGTGCCGGTCTGGGCCACGCTGATCGCCCTCGAGGTCGAGGGCGAGGTGGTCGCCGGCGTGGTGTCGGCCCCCCAGCTGCAGCGCCGCTGGTGGGCGGCCAAGGGCGGCGGCGCCTGGACCGGACGCTCGCTGCTCAAGGCGACCGCGTGCCAGGTCTCGGACGTACGGCGCCTCGAGGACGCCTCGTTCTCCTACAGCTCCCTGTCCGGCTGGGACCAGCGCGGCCGGCTCGACGACTTCCTCTCGCTGTCGCGGCGCTGCTGGCGGACCCGGGCCTACGGCGACTTCTGGTCCTACATGCTGCTCGCCGAGGGAGCCGTCGACATCGCCGCCGAGCCCGAGCTCGAGCTCTACGACATGGCCGCCCTCGACGTGATCGTGCGCGAGGCCGGCGGGCGGTTCACCGGGCTGGACGGGAACGACGGCCCCTGGGGCGGCAACGCGCTGGCCACCAACGGCCACCTGCACGAGGCGGCGCTGGCGTTCCTGGGCTCCCTGCCCCACGACGCCGACGACCCGGACTCGGTCCCGCACGGGGTCGGCTCGGTCCACGACCTGAGCGCCCAGCGCGCCCGGCGCACCGACGTCAACGGACCGGCCGCGCCCTGATCCCCCGGCGCCCTCAGGACCCTGGTCAGCGGCGCACGGTAGCACTAGCGTGGTGGCTCACGGCCACACGACGCACAGGACACGAGGTAGCGGATGCGCATTAACGACGTGCTGCAGGGCAAGGGCAGCGCCGAGGTCGTCACGATCGCCCCGACCGCCCGAGTGCGCGAGCTGGTGGCCCTCCTGACCGAGCACAACGTGGGGGCCCTGGTGGTGAGCAGCGACGGCTCGCACGTGGAGGGCATCGTCAGCGAGCGCGACGTCGTACGGCAGCTGGGCCGCGACGAGCGGGTCCTGGACGCGGCGGTCTCCTCGATCATGACCGCCGAGGTGCGCACCTGCTCCCCCGAGGACTCGGTGCCGGAGCTGATGCAGGCGATGACCCAGCTCCGCGTACGCCACCTGCCCGTGATCCAGGGCGGCGCGCTCGCCGGGATCATCAGCATCGGCGACATCGTCAAGAGCCGCATCGGCGAGCTGGAGTTCGAGCGCGACCAGCTCGACAAGTACGTCCACCGCAGCTGAGCCGGGACCGGCGGACACGCCCCCGCTGCCCTCTGCGCGCCTCCCGCTACGGTGGTCAACGACCCACTCCAGACGAAAGCGAGACGATGGACAAGCCTGAGATCGAGTTCCCCGACTTCGAGCCGCCCGCCGACCTGGTCATCACCGACCTCGTCGAGGGTGACGGAGAGGTCGCCACCTCGGGGTCGACCGTGTCCGTGCACTACGTCGGGGTCGCGCACTCGACCGGCGAGGAGTTCGACGCCTCCTACAACCGCGGCACCCCGCTGCGGTTCCGCCTCGGTACCGGCCAGGTCATCTCCGGCTGGGACCAGGGCGTCGAGGGGATGAAGGTCGGCGGCCGTCGCCAGCTGGTGATCCCCTCGCACCTCGGGTACGGCGAGCGCGGCGCCGGCGGCATCATCAAGCCGGGCGAGACGCTGATCTTCGTCGTCGACCTGCTCGACGTCTCCTGACCCGTCGACCCGTCACTGACTCGGCCGGGCACGGCGTGTCTGGTCGAGGCAGTGACGGGTCGCTACCAGGGGAGGTTGTCGGGGGCGGCGTCGTCGGAGACGCGCGCCGACATCCCACCCAGCGTGACCACGTCGCCGCGGACGAGCTGACGCCCGCGGCGGGTCTCCACCTCGCCGTTGACCTGGACCGCCCCGTCGGCCATCAGCGGCTTCGCGTCGGCGCCGTTCTCGATCAGGTTCGCGAGCTTGAGGAACTGCCCGAGCCGGATCGACTCGTCTCGGATGGGTACGTCGACCGGTGCGCTCATGGGGCCATTGTGCGCCCCCGGGCAGGTGCTCAGTCCACCAGCCTCAGCCCGCCAGGCTCAGCCCCACCAAGCCTCAGCCCGCCAGCACCGCGACCGTGTGGATCAGCACACCGACCAGGCCGCCGACGATGGTGCCGTTGATCCGGATGAACTGCAGGTCCCGACCGACGTGCAGCTCGATCCGCTCGGCCGCCTCCTTGCCGTCCCACCGCTCGATGGTGTGGGTGATCACCGTGGTCAGCTCCGCGCCGTAGCGCGAGACCGCGAAGACGGCCGCGTCGGCCGCGAACCCGTCCAGGCGTCGGCGCAGACGCTCGTCCTCGCTCAGCCGCGCGGCGAACGCGGTGAGCTCGCTCAGCATCCGCGCGCGCACCGCCCCCTCCGGGTCGTGCAGGGCCTCCAGCAGCGCGGTGCGGAAGCTCTGCCACACCGAGACGACGGTCGCCATCACCTGCGGGTGGTCCAGGACCCGCTCCTTGAGCCGCTCGGCGCGCGCCTGGGTGTCCGGGTCCTCGAGCAGGTCGCTGGCCAGCTGCACCAGCATCGAGTCGAGCGCCTGACGGGCGTGGTGGTGCGGGTCCTCGCGGATGTCGGCGACCCAGCGGATCACCTCGAGGTGCACCCGGCCGGTGACCGCCTCGTTGAGCCGCGGCGGGGACCACCACGGCGCCCGCTCACCGAGCACCTGCGAGAAGGTCTCCTCGTTGCTCACCAGCCAGCGGTGCAGCTCCTCCAGGGCCAGGTCGACCAACCCGTGGTGCAGGTCGTCGCGGACCACCTCGCCGAGCAGGCCGCCCAGCAGCGGCGCGATCGGCTCGGTACGGAAGCGGGGCACGACCGCCTCCTCCACCAGGGAGATCACGTGCTCGTCACGCACCCGCGCCAGCCCGAGGGCGGCGAGCTCGGAGACCTCGTCCACCACCCGGCGGGCGTTGGCCTCCTCCCCCACCCAGCGCGCGGCGCGCAGCGAGATGGTGGCGGCGCCGACCCGCTCACGGATGATCTCCTCGTGCAGGAAGTTCTCCCCGACGAACTCCTGCAGACCCCGGCCCAGTTCGTCCTTGCGCTTCGGGATGAGCGCGGTGTGCGGGATCGGCAGCCCCAGCGGGTGCCGGAAGAGCGCGGTGACCGCGAACCAGTCGGCGATGGCGCCCACCATCGAGGCCTCCGCCCCGGCGTTGACGAACCCGAGCCATCCGTCGCGGTCCAGCGTCGCGACGTACACGACCGCGGCGAAGAGGAGCAGGGCGAGCGCCACCATCCGCATCCGGCGCAGGGCGGTGCGGCGTTCCGCGTCGGCAGAGGGGTCGGCGACCAGCGAGAAGGTAGTCATCACCGTCGATTCTTGCCCACGTCGGTCAAGACGACCGCCCCGATGCCATAATTCCGGACATGTCACGCACCGTCATGACGTTCGGCACGTTCGACGTGTTCCACGTCGGTCACCTCCGGGTGATCCAGCGCGCCGCCGAGCTCGGCGACCGTCTCGTCGTGGGCGTGTCGGCCGACGCGCTCAACGTTCGCAAGAAGGGCCGCGAGCCGGTCTTCGGCGAAGACGAGCGCCTCGCCATCGTCGCGGCGCTCAAGGCCGTCGACGAGGTCTTCGTGGAGGAGAGCCTGGAGCTCAAGCGCGACTACATCGTCAAGTACGGCGCGGACGTGCTGGTGATGGGCGACGACTGGGCCGGGCGCTTCGACGAGTTCAAGGACATCTGCGAGGTCGTGTACCTGCCGCGCACGCCGGCGATCTCCACCACCGCGCTGATCGAGAAGATCGCCGCCATTCCCTGAGGCCGGTGGCCGCTCGGCCGCATGCTCGGTTCTCGACACCTCACGCTCTGCGGCTACATTGGTCGCCGGGCGCGGGGCGACGTCCTCGATGTCCAGACCCGAACTGTTCCCGAGGGGGCTCCTCCATGCGCCGATCCCTGGCCGCAAGCATCCTGGCCCTGGCCATCGCGATGACGACGCTGTCGCCCACGCTGGCCGCCGAGGAGCAGCCGTCGGCTCCCGAGCACGCCGGGGTGATCAAGCCCGACGTCGCGTCGGAGACCACCCCCCAGGCGCGGGAGGCGGCGCGCACCGCGCTCACCGTCGCGGCCCGCTCGCTGGCCGGAGAGAGCGCGGTCAGCCCCTCCATCGCGCTCAGCGAGCTCAGCGCCTCCTACGACGCCCTCACCCCCGCGCAGCAGCGTCGCGCCGACGCGCTGCTCGCGCGCCCCAATGACGACAGCTCGATCGACCCCGGCACGGCGAAGTACCCCACGGGCGCGACCCCGGCCAAGAAGTGCCGGAGCAACGTCTGCGTCCAGCACCTCACCAGCGGCCGGCACCGCCCGGCCGGTGCGGGCTCGAGTGCCGCCCAGATGGACGCCTGGGTCGAGCGCTCCCTCGCCGAGGTGATCGCGGTGTGGCGCCAGCAGACCGCGATGGGCTACCGCCAGCCCCCCGCCGACGGCGGACGCGGCGGCACCGCCGAGTTCGACGTCTACCTCGCCGACGTCGGCACCGAGGGCATCTACGGCTACTGCGTGCCCGAGGGCCGCCTGAGCGACCGCACCGACGACTTCCGCCGCTCGGGCTACTGCGTGCTCGACAACGACTTCAGCGAGTTCCGCGGCAGCGCCGCGCAGAGCCTCGCCGTGACCGCCGCCCACGAGTTCTTCCACGCCATCCAGTTCGGCTACGACGCGAGCGAGGACTCCTGGTTCAAGGAGGCCACCGCGACCTGGATGGAGGAGCGCTACGCCACCGGCGTCAACGACAACCGGCAGTACCTGCGCCACGGCCAGCTGGGCCGCCCGGGCATCCCCCTCGACAAGTTCGGCGGGCTGGCGCACTACGGCCAGTGGATCTTCATCGAGAAGCTCAGCCGGACCTACGGCGTCGACATCGTGCGCAAGATCTGGGAGCGGCTCGACTCCGCGCCGGGCGCGCGTGACGAGTTCTCCGTGCAGGCCATCGCCCGGGTGCTTCGCAACCGCGGCACCACCCTGCCGGCCTTCTACGCCGCCTTCGGCGCCGGCAACCTCGCGCCCTCGGTGACGTACGCCGAGGGTTCGGCCTACCGCGCGGCCCCGCTCGCCAAGAAGGTGACGCTGCGCCCGGCGCGGCGCCAGCTGCGCGAATGGAGCGCGCGACTCTCGCACCTGACCACCAAGAGCCTGCAGCTGCGCCCCGCCGCCGCGCTGAAGGGCAGGTGGGGGCTGCGCATCGACGTCGACGGTCCGGCGCGCGCAGCCGGTCCCGGGGCGCACGCGCTGGTCTTCCTGCGCAGCGGGAAGGTGGTGCGCAAGCCGATCAACCTCGACGCCAAGGGCCGGGGCGGGATCCGGGTCCGGTTCACCCCCAGCCAGGTCCGCCGCGTCACCGTCACCGTGGCCAACGGGTCCTCGCGCTACGCGAGCTGCTGGAGCGGCACGCCCTTCGCCTGCTCCGGCACCCCGCGTGACAACGGCCAGATCTTCACGGTCTCGGCTCGTGCCGTGCGCTGAGGCGGCCGCACGCCCTTCTGCTCACCGGCGGCGGGACGTAGGGCCCTAACGGCCCTCTCGCCGCGAGGAGAGGGTGGGGTCAGGACCATCGAAGGGATGATCATGACCCAGCACGCCAACCTCCCGCTGCTCGTCGCAGTCGGGGCCCCCGGGAGCGACGCCGGCCACGACGCGCTGCTGCGCTGGTGCGTCACCCGCGCGCAACAGGAGGACCGGGTGTTGCGCCTGGTGCACGTCGTGCATCCGACGAGCGGCTTCGTGGTGCCCGAGGCGTACGCCCTGGACCTCGAGGCGGCCGACCAGATCGGCCGTGAGGCCATCGCCTCCGCCGCCGAGCGGGTCCGCCAGCTGAGCGGCGACACGGTGAAGGTGGAGACCCTCATCCGGCACGGCAGCACCGTCGACATGCTTGTCGGCCTCTCCGAGTCCAGCGACTGCGTCGTGCTCCAGCACCGCCGCCAGAGCCGGGCGCGCCGGATCCTCACCGGCTCGATCACCTCGGGCGTGGCGTCGCGCGCCGCGGTCACCGTGGTCTCGGTGCCGGAGGACTGGGCGCCGCGCGACGGCGAGCCGCGCGTGACGGTCGGGATCGACGAGGCCGACAGCGACGAGCACCTGCTCGAGGAGGCCTTCACCACCGCCGCCCGGCTCGGAGCCACGCTCACCGTGCTGCACGCCTGGTACGTGCCGTCGATGTACGACGACATGCTCGTCGACCGCACGGAGACCAACGACTGGACCGCGCGCGCCGAGCTCGGCATCACCGAGCGGCTGGCTCCCTGGAGCGAGCGCTTCTCGGACGTGGCGGTGCGGGTCGCCGTCGTCCACATGCGCCCCGCGGACGCGCTGGCCGAGGCCTCGGTCGACTCCGACGTGCTGCTCCTGGGCCACCGCGGACCGCACCACATCCCGCACCTCGGCTCGATCGCCCGGGCCGTGCTGCGCGAGGCCCGGTGCCCGCTGGCGCTCGTGCCCACCCATCAGGGCGCGGCACCGGACGCTCGGCACTAGCCGGCCCTAGACCGGGCCGGGGGGTCCCGGCGGGGGTGGCTCCTCCTCCACCGGAGGGGCCGCGTTGGCCGCAGCGGTCGCGTTGGCCGCAGCGGTCGCCTCCTCGACCTCGGCGACGAGCTCGTAGCGGTGACCGTAGGTCTGCACCAGCGCCTGGATGGCGGCGACCACAGGGACGGAGACCAGCGCGCCCAGTGCGCCGAACAGCGTCGCGCCGACGATCGCGGCGCCGAAGCCCACCGCAGGATGGATCGCCATCGTCCGCGAGGTGATCCGCGGGGAGAAGATGTAGTTCTCCACCTGTTGGTACGCGATCCCGAACAGGACGATCCAGAGCGCGTCCAGAGGGTCGTGCGCCAGCGCGATCAGCGCCGGCACGGCGATGGCGATGTAGGTCCCCACGGTCGGGATGAACTGCGAGACGAAACCGGTCCAGATCGCCAGCGGCAGCCAGTAGGGCACCCCCAGCCCCCACATCAGCACCCCCGAGAAGGCCGAGCTCAGCACGGCCAGGATCACCTTCGAGGTGACGTAGCCGCCGGTCTTCTCAGCCGCGATCTCCCACACCGTCATCACGATCAGCTGGCGTGCCGGCGGCAGCCAGCTCGACAGGGTGCGCCGCAGGTGGGGGGCCTGCGCGGACATGTAGAACGTGAACAGCGTCAGGGTCAGCGCGTGGAAGAGGAACCCGAGCAGCGAGGCGAGGATGCCGAAGAAGCCCGGCGCCAGGTCCCGGGCCAGCTCACCGGTGTGGTCCGGCGTCAGCTGCAGGGCGTCGACGACGTCGCGCGAGCGCAGGCTGGTCCCGAACGTGCGGTTGACCCAGGTGACGACGTCGCCGACCACCGAGGGCAGGCTCGTGACCAGCTCGGCCAGCTGATCGACCAGCAGCGCCCCGAAGACACCGACGAAGGCGATCGCGAAGACCGCCAGCGCCAGCATCACCGCCCCGGTGGCCAGGCCGCGGCGCCAGCCCCGGCGCTCCAGGCGCGAGACGATCGGCTCCATGCTGATGCTCAGCATCCAGGACAGGAAGACCAGCCCCAGGAAGTCGCGCAGGCCCAGGAACAGCCAGACGGCCGCGTGGTAGGCCGCGACCGCGAGCAGGACGAAGACCACCGCGCGCCGGAAGTTGACCGGCCCCTCCACGACGATCATCGCCCTGGTCCGTGGCCCCGGTCTTGCGTCGCACTCAGGCGAGCTCGACGAGAACCTGTCCTCCGCTCACCGCCGTGCCGGGGGCGACCAGCACCGCAGACACCTTCCCGGCGGTGGGCGCGGTGATCTCGGTCTCCATCTTCATCGCCTCGAGGACCACGACGACGGCTCCCGCCTCGATCTCCTGGCCCTCCTCGACCAGGACCCGGGCGACGGTGCCGGCCAAGGGCGCGCGGACCCCGTCTCCCCCGCCGCCGGTGGAGCTGGGTGCCGCCGCCGCCGCGGGCGGCGCGAATCCGCCACCGGTCATGAAGATCGCGCCGAGGGAGGGCCTCGGCTCCTCCTCCACCTCCACCTCGACGCCGTACTCGACACCGTTGACGGTCACTTTGAGCAGCATGGTTACCTACCTCGCCCGTGGGATGTTGTGACGGCCCTGGACCACTGCCCGGCCCTGCTGGGCGTAGGCCTGCCCGGTCCGGTAGTGCACCTGCTTGACCTTCGCCCGGTGGCCCAGGAACGCGGCCACGGCCGCGGAGATCGCGACCACGACGTCCTCGGGGACCTCGTCGACGGGGACGACGGCGCGCAGCTCGGCCAGCTCCGACTCCAGCTGGCTGACCCGCTCGGTGAGCGAGCGGACGGCGGCGAGCAGCTCGCCGGCCGTCGGGTCCGTCGTGCTCACGTCGGCCCCAGCCCGTGCTTCTTGGCGGGCCGGATGGTGCGCTTGTTGACCAGGATGGCCAGGGCGCGCGACACGTGCTCGCGGGTCCGCGCCGGCTCGATGATGTCGTCGACGAGGCCACGCGAGGCGGCCACGTACGGCGTCGCGAACGTGGAGCGGTACTCCTCCACCAGCTCCGCGCGGCGGGTGTCCGGGTCGTCGGCGCCGTCGATCTCGCGGCGGAAGACGATCTCGGCGGCGCCCTCGGCGCCCATCACCGCGATCTCGGCGGTGGGCCAGGCGAGCACCTTGTCGGCGCCGAGGTCCTTGGAGCACATCGCGACGTAGGCCCCGCCGTACGCCTTGCGCAGGACCACCGTGATCTTCGGGACCGTGGCGGCGGAGTAGGCGTAGAGCAGCTTGGCGCCGTGCCGGATGATCCCGCCGTGCTCCTGGCCCACCCCGGGCAGGAACCCGGGCACGTCCACCAGCGTCACCAGCGGGATGTTGAAGGCGTTGCAGAACCGCACGAACGCCGAGGCCTTGTCGGAGGCGTTGATGTCGAGCACCCCGGAGAGGACCAGCGGCTGGTTGGCGACCACGCCCACGGTGCGTCCGGCGATCCTGGCGAAGCCGATCACGATGTTGGCCGCGTAGCCGGCCTGCACCTCGAGGAAGTCCCCGCGGTCGACGATCCGGACGATGATCTCGCGGACGTCGTAGCCCTTCTTGTCCGAGACCGGGACGATGTCGCCGAGCGAGGGGTCCGGCTCCACGACGAAGTCGGGGTCGACGATCGGCGGGTCCTCGGAGTTGTTCTGCGGCAGGAAGCTGAGCAGCTTCTGCGCGATCAGGATGGCCTGCTCGTCGTCGTCGGCGACGAAGTGGTTGACCCCGGAGAGCACCATGTGCGCGTCGGCGCCACCGAGCGCGTCGGAGGTCACCTGCTCGCCGGTCACCTTGGCGATCACGTTCGGCCCGGTGATGAACATGTGGGCCTTGCGGGTCTGGATCACGAAGTCGGTCAGCGCCGGGGAGTACGCGGCTCCCCCGGCACACGGACCGGCGATGATCGAGATCTGCGGCACCACCCCGGAGAGCAGGACGTTGTTGTAGAAGACCCGGCCGTAGCCGGCCAGCGAGCCGATCCCCTCCTGGACGCGGGCGCCGCCGGAGTCGTTGATGAACACGAACGGCGAGCCGGTGGCGAGGCTGGCGCGCATCGTCGCGGCGACCTTGTTGGAGTGCATCTCCCCGGCGCTGCCACCGGCCACGGTGAAGTCCTGGCTGGCGACGTGGACCGGTCGGCCGAGCACGGCCCCCTCACCGGTGACCACGCCGTCGGCCGGCAGCTCGGCCTGGTCGAGCCCGAAGTACGTCGACTGGTGCCGGGCGAACATCCCGGACTCCTCGAAGGTGCCGGGGTCGAGCAGCGCGCTGATCCGCTCGCGGGCGGTCAGCTTGCCCTGCTCGTGCTGCCTGGCCAGTCGCTTCTCACCGCCGCCCTGCTCGATCCGGGCGCGGCGCTCGAGGAGCTCCTCGGTCCGCTCTGCCATGGATGCCTGGTGGTGCGGCTTCTTGGTCACGGTGGCCTCACGCCCTCTCGACGGTGACGTGGTGGGACTTGCCGTCCAGCCGCACGTCGTAGCGGATCGGCCCCTTGACGGGTCCGCTGCCACTGGACTTCGACAGCTCGTCGGCGGCCACCTCGGCGGGGTCTCGCCCGACGTTCTTGGGCCCCTCGGGGCGATCGCGGAAGAACCCGGGAGCGACGCCGGGGAACATCGCGTAGGTGAGCACGTCCTCGTCGCTGCCGTTGGATCCCTCGAGCGCACCGGCCTCACTGGACAGCCGGCCCCACTCGGGCGCGATCAGGTCGGCGGGCCGGACCTCGATGGCCTCCTTCCCGGTCTGCACCCGGGCCGCCTCGACGATCTCGGGGTCGCGCCCGCCGAGCGTCTCGCCGTAGTAGCCCAGCATCAGGTCCGCGAACTCGGCGGTGAGCACCTTGTAGGGGCCCATCAGCACGTTGAACACCGCCTGGGTCCCGACGATCTGGCTCGACGGCGTCACCAGCGGCGGGTAGCCCGCCACCGCGCGGACCCGGGGCACCTCGAGGAGCACCTCGCGCAGCCGGTCGCCGGCCCCCTGCTGGCGCAGCTGGCTCTCCATGTTCGAGATCATCCCGCCCGGGATCTGGCTCTTGAAGATCTCGGTCTCCACGCCGGTGATCGCGGACATGAACTGGCTGTACTTCGGACGCACCTTCGCGAAGTGGTCCTTGATGCTCAGCAGCCGGTCGTCGTCGAGGTTGGTGGTGTATGGCGTGCCGCGCAGCATCTCCACCAGCGACTCGGTGGGGTTGTGCCCCGGGCCCAGGGAGAGCGAGGAGATGGCGGTGTCGACGACGTCCGCGCCGGCCTCGATCGCCTTCATCAGGCTGACCAGCGTCACCCCGGTCGTGGAGTGGCAGTGCACGTGGATGCGGGTCTCGGGACCGAGGTCGTCCTTGATCGCCTTGACGATGTCGTAGGCCGGCTGCGGCTTGAGCAGGGCCGCCATGTCCTTGATGCACAGCGAGTCACAGCCCAGCTCCATCAGGTCGCGCGCCATCTGCACGTAGCCCTCGACGGTGTGCAGCGGCGACTCGGTGTAGCAGATCGTGCCCTGCGCGTGCTTGTCGACGCGGCGGACCGCGGCGATCGCCTGCTTGACGTTGCGGACGTCGTTGAGGGCGTCGAAGACGCGGTAGACGTCCATGCCGTTCTCGGCCGACCGCTCCACGAAGCGGTTCACGACGTCGTCCTCGTAGTGGCGGTAGCCGAGCAGGTTCTGCCCGCGCAGCAGCATCTGCAGCCGGCTGTTCGGCATCAGCTCGCGGAACGTGCGCAGCCGCTCCCACGGGTCCTCGTTGAGGAAGCGGATGCACGCGTCGAACGTCGCGCCGCCCCAGCACTCCACGGACCAGTAGCCCGCCGCGTCGATGTCGGCGCACGCGTCGACCATGTCCTCCATCGCCAGCCGGGTGGCCATCAGACTCTGGTGCGCATCGCGCAGGACCAGCTCGGTGACACCGATCTCGCGGGGAGTGGGGTTCTCCGTCATGCCCCCCACCCTGCACCATCTCGCCGGGACTTGCAGCCCCCGCGAGCAATTGTCTGGCTGACGCATCTCGTGCGCCTGCGGTGGTGTCGGAGGATCAGATGAACAGGGCCGGGTCCACCATCTCGCCGCGGCTGTCGCCTCCTCGGGCGACCCGGGTGGAGGCGGGGATGCCGACCACCGTGGTGTGCGGCTCGACGTCGTGGACGACCACCGCGTTGGCCCCCACCCGGGCGTCGTCGCCGATGGTGACCGGCCCCAGGACCCGGGCTCCGGCGCCGATCACCACCCGGTCGCCGACCACCGGGTGGCGCCGTCCCTTGGCGGTCGAGCGCCCCCCGAGCGTCACGCCGTGGTAGATCATCACGTCGTCCCCGACCCGGGTGGTCTCGCCGATCACCACGCCCATCCCGTGGTCGATGAAGAACCGCCGCCCGATCACGGCAGCCGGGTGGATCTCGATCCCGGTGACCGAGCGGGAGACGTAGGCGACCAGCCGGGCCGCGAGGCGCAGGCCGGGGCGCGCCCACAGCCGGTGCGCCACCCGGTGCGCCCACACCGCGTGCAGGCCCGGGGAGGTCAGCACCACCTCGAGGCGGGAGCGGGCCGCCGGGTCGCGGGTGAGGGCGGCGGACACGTCCTCGCGCAGGCGCACCAGCGCACCCGGCTGGGCCCGGGAGGGCATCTGCGTCGTCGTCATCTCAGTCCATCAGGTCGCTGAAGAGCACCGTGGACAGGTACCGCTCGCCGAAGGAGGGGACGATCACGACGATCGTCTTGCCGGCGTTCTCCGGGCGCGCGGCCACCTGCACCGCGGCGGCGATGGCGGCCCCCGACGAGATGCCCACGAGCAGGCCCTCCTCGACGGCGGTACGCCGCGCCCAGGCCACGGCGGTCTCGGAGTCGATGTCGACGACCTCGTCGTACACCTCGGTGTCGAGGTTCGTGGGGACGAAGTTGGCGCCGATGCCCTGGATCTTGTGCGGGCCCGGCTCGGCGCCGTTGAGGATCGCCGACTCGGCCGGCTCGACCGCGATCACCTGCAGGCCGGGCTTGCGCTCCTTGAGCACCTGGCCGACCCCGGTGATGGTGCCGCCGGTGCCGACGCCGGCCACCACGATGTCGACGGTGCCGTCGGTGTCGCGCCAGATCTCCTCGGCGGTGGTGCGGCGGTGCACGGCCGGGTTCGCCGGGTTGTCGAACTGACGGACCAGGACCGCGCCGGACTGGCTGCCGATCTCCTCGGCCTTGGCGACCGCGCCGCTCATCCCGTCGCTGCCCGGGGTGAGCACCAGCTCGGCCCCGAAGGCGCGCAGCAGCGCCCGGCGCTCGCGCGACATCGTGTCGGGCATGGTCAGCACGACCTTGTAGCCGCGGGCGGCGCCCACCATGGCCAGCGCGATGCCGGTGTTGCCCGACGTCGCCTCGACGATCGTGCCGCCCGGCTCGAGGGCGCCCGCCTCCTCGGCGGCCTCCACCATCGCGACGCCGATGCGGTCCTTCACGCTGTGCGCGGGGTTGAAGTACTCGAGCTTGGCCACGACGGTGGCGCCGGCGTCTCCCACCACGCGGTTCAGGCGGACCAGGGGGGTGTTGCCCACGAGCTGGGTGACGTCGTCATGGATGTGCATGTGTGCTCCTTGATGCGTGTGTCGTCGGCGCCGCCGGCGGGCGGGCCGCGGTCAGGACGTCCAGGACCTCCGACACCTCGCCGAGGAGACGTGGCAGTGGTCCACCACGCGCCGCCGGATCAACCGGACCGGGCGGGCCCGGCGCCGACCGAGGGCACGCACGACGAGAGGTCGGAGCCTGGAGCACTGACCACGCTCAAGCATGGCGCATGCGCCCAGCGGTCGACCGGCGCGGTCGTCGCCGCGGCGCTCAGCCCGCGCCCGGGCGGCTGAGCCGCAGCTCGGTGACCGCACGGTAGGTCTCTCCCGGGCGCAGCACCGCGCTGGGCCACTGCGGCCGGTGCGGGGAGTCCGGGAAGAGCTGGGGCTCGAGGGCGATGCCGGCGCCCTGGCGGTACAGGCGCCCGCTCGTCCCTACCGTGGTGCCGTCGAGGAAGTTGCCGGTGTAGACCTGCAGACCCGGCTGGTCGGTGTGCAGGGCCAGGCGCAGGTCGCCGGCACCGGACTCGAGCACCGCGACCTCGCGCAGGCCGCTGCCGCGCAGCACCAGGTTGTGGTCGATGCCCTTCGCCGCCAGCACCTGCGGGTGGGGGCGGCGCACCCGCTCGCCGATCCGGGCCGGCTCGCGGAAGTCGAACGGCGTCCCGAGCACCGGCTCGTGCCCGCCGGATGGGATGGAGGAGGCGTCGGTGGGCGTGTAGTGCTCGGCGTGCACCTGCAGCAGGTGAGCGTCGATGCTCGGCGCCCCCTCGCCGTCGAGGTTGAAGTAGGCGTGGCTGCTGAGGTTCACCACGGTGGCAGCGTCGGTCGTCGCGACGTACTCGCTGCGCAACGTGTCGTCCTCCACACGTACCGTGAGCCGGACGGCGAGGGCGCCGGGGAAGCCCTGGTCCCCGTCGGGGCTGTCCAGGGCGAGCACCGCGTGCTCGGGGCCGGCCTCGAGCACCGACCAGAGCCGGCGGTCGAAGCCGTCGGGGCCGCCGTGCAGGCTGTGGCCGCGGTCGTTGGCGCCGAGCGTGTGCTCCACGCCGTCGAGGACGAACCGGGCGCCGGCGATCCGGTTGGCGTAGCGGCCGACCACCGCGCCGACGTAGTCGGTGCTGGCCAGGTGCTCGGCGACCGTGGGGTGGCCCAGCACGACGTTGCGCCGCGCGCCCGAGGCGATGGCGACCTCCAGGCGGTGCAGGGTGGCGCCCAGCGTGAGCAGCTCGGCGACCAGGCCGGGCGCCCGGCCCAGCCGCACCCGGTGGACCGGGCGCCCGTCGGGCATCGTGTCCGGCATCGTGGCGAGCGCGGCACCGCCGGCTTCGGTCATCGTCGCTCTCCTGGCTGCGGTGGCCCGCTCGAGGCCCGGGCCACCAGTTGGGCGGGCACCAGCGGCACCACCGGGTCCACCTCGCCGGCCAGGACGCGCACCAGCAGGTCCATCGCTCGCGCGGCCAGCTCGGGGAAGTCCTGGCGCACGGTGGTCAGCGGTGGGCTGAAGTACTCCGCCTCGGGCAGGTCGTCGAAGCCCACGACGCTGACGTCGCGTCCGACCTCGCGGCCCGCCTCGCCCAGCGCGCGCAGCACCCCCAGGGCCATCTGGTCGTTGGCGACGAAGACCGCGCTCACGTCACGATCCGCGGCGATGCCCAGCCCCGCGGCGTACCCGCTGGCGGCGGTCCAGTCGCCGGCCCACTCGGGTCCCGGCTCGACCCCGGCGCGGGCGTGCGCGGCGAGCCAGCCCTCGCGGCGCTCGCTCGCCTCGATCCACGCCGTAGGACCCGCCAGGTGCGCCACGCTGCGGTGTCCCAGCTCGAGCAGGTGCGCGGTGGCCAGCAGCCCGCCCTCACGCTGGGCGACGCCCGCGGTCAGCGGCTGTCCCCCGGTGACGCCCTCGACGAGCACCACCGGCACCCCGGTGTCGAGCTGCTGGCTCAGGGCGAGCGCCTCGCGATGGGTGACCGCGACCACCAGCCCCTCCACGGACTGCTCGAGGAGGCGGTCCACGGCGCCGCGCAGGGTGGCGGCGGTGACCTCCCCGAGGCCGACCAGGGCGACCTCGTAGCCGGCCGCGAGGGCCGCCTCCTGCAGGGCGGTGGCCACCATCGCCGGGCCCCGCTCGATGAGGTCGGCGCCGACCACCCCGATCCGCCCGGACCTGTTGGTCGCCAGCGCCCGGGCGGCCCCGTTGCGGCGGTAGCCCAGCTGGTCGATGGCCGCCAGCACCCTGCTGCGCGTCTCGGGGCGCACCAGCGGCGAGTCGTTGAGGACCCGGGAGACGGTCTGGTGGGAGACGCCCACCATGCGGGCGACGTCGGCCATGCTCGGCGGTCGTCGCGGCCGGACGGTGTCGGCGCTCACCATCGCGGGTGCACGCCGGCCCGCAGGTGCTCGTCGTAGATGCGGCGCACGCCCTGGACGAACTCCTCCCCCAGCGGCGCGACGGCGCCCGCGGCGGCGTTGGCGCGCGCCTGCTCGAGGCTGCGGGCACCGGGGATCACCGTGGTCACCCCGGGCTGCTGCCACACCCAGGCCAGCGCCGCCTGGGCGGGTGTGACGCCCGGCGGCGCCACCCGCGCCACCAGGTCGGCGAACTCCTGCGCGGCCAGCACGCCGGTCTCGAACGGCACCCCGGAGAAGGTCTCCCCCACGTCGAAGGCGCTGCCGTCGCGGTTGAAGGAGCGGTGGTCGTCGGGGGCGAAGGTGGTGTCGCGGCGGTAGCGGCCCGACAGCAGCCCCGAGGCCAGCGGGACCCGGGCGATGATCCCGACGCCCGCCGCCTCGGCGGCGGGCAGCACCTCGTCGAGCGGCTTGAGCCGGAACGCGTTGAGGATGATCTGCACCGAGGCCACGTGCGGGCGCGCGAGGGCGCTCAGCGCCTGGGCGGCCGTCTCCACGCTGACCCCGTAGGCGGCGATCCGGCCCTCCTCGACGAGGGTGTCCAGCGCGTCGTAGGTCGCGTCCGCGTCGATCACCTCCGAGGGCGGGCAGTGCAGCTGCACCAGCTGGAGCCGGTCCACGCCGAGGTTCGTGCGCGAGCGGTCGGTCCAGGCCCGGAAGTGCTCCAGCACGTAGTTCTGCGGCACCTGCTCGGCGCGGCGTCCCATCTTCGTGGCGACCGTGAGGTCGGCGTCGGGGTGCGCGGCGAGGAAGCCCCCGATGATCTGCTCGCTGCGCCCGTCGCCGTACACGTCGGCGGTGTCGTAGAAGGTGACCCCGGCCTCCAGGGACCCCTCGAGCACCTCGCGGGCGGCCGTCGTCGAGACCTCGCCCCAGTCGGCGCCCAGCTGCCAGGTGCCCAGCCCGACGACCGACACCTCTCGACCGGTGCGTCCCAGACGCCGCTGCTCCATGCCGTCCTCCTCGTTGTCCGATGCCCGCTACAGCCGCTGCGCGAGCCGGTGGTACGCCGCGTTCCAGCGCAGCTCGCGCCCGAAGGCGCGGGTGGTGGTGTCGCGGTCGATGACGACCAGCTCGGTACCCGTCATCTCCGCGAAGTCTTCCAGCACCTCCACACCGATCGCCTTCGACAGCACCGTGTGATGCGGCGCGCCCGCCATCAGCCACGACTCGGCCGAGACGGCCAGCGAGGGCCGCGGGCGCCACACGGCGCAGGCCACCGGCAACCTCGGCAGCTCCGCGTCGGGCTCGACGACGTCGATCTCGTTGACCGTGAGCCGGAACCGGTCGCCCAGGTCGCAGAGCCCGGCGACCACGCCGGGGCCGGGGGCCGCGGTGAACCGCAGCCGCACCGGGTCCTCGCGGGCGCCGATCGAGAGCGGGTGGATCTCCAGCGACGGGGTCTGGGCGGTGATCGAGGGGCAGACCTCGAGCATGTGCGCGCCGAGGATCTTCTCCTCGCCCGGGACCAGGTGGTAGGTGTAGTCCTCCATGAACGACGTGCCGCCGGGCAGGCCCGCGGCCATCGCCTTGGTCGCGCGCAGCAGCACCGAGGTCTTCCAGTCGCCCTCGCCACCGAAGCCGTACCCGTCGGCCATCAGCCGCTGCACGGCGAGGCCGGGCAGCTGGCGCAGCCCGCCCAGGTCCTCGAAGTTCGTGGTGAACGCGCCGAACCCGCCGGCCTCCAGGAAGGCCCGCAGGCCGAGCTCGATGCGGGCCCCGTCGCGCAGCGAGTCGTGCCGCTCCCCCTGGGGCAGCAGCTCGGGGGCCACCCGGTAGCTGTCGGCGTACTCGTCGACGAGCTTGTCGATGTCCGCGTCGGCGACGTCGTCGACGACCGCGACCAGGTCGTTGACGCCGTAGGTGTTGACCGACACGCCGTAGCGCAGCTGCGCCTCGACCTTGTCGCCCTCGGTGACCGCGACCTCGCGCATGTTGTCGCCGAAGCGGGCCAGGCGCAGGTGGCGCAGCTCGTCGCGCCCCACCGCGGCCCGGGCCCACTGCGAGACCCGGCGCCCCACCTCGGGCGAGGCGACGTGCCCGGCCACGGTCTTGCGGGCGACCCCGAGCCGGCTCTGGATGAACCCGAACTCCCGGTCGCCGTGCGCGGCCTGGTTGAGGTTCATGAAGTCCATGTCGATGCTCGACCACGGCAGCTCCATGCCGGCCTGGGTGTGCAGGTGCAGCAGCGGCTTGGTCAGCGCGTCGAGACCGGAGATCCACATCTTGGCCGGCGAGAAGGTGTGCATCCAGGCGATCACGCCGACGCACGCCGGAGCCGCGTTGGCCTCCAGCATCTGGCGGTGGATCGCGGACGCGTCCAACAGCACCGGCTGCCACACCACCTCACAGGCCAGGTCCAGCGCCGCGTGCAGGCGCTCGGTGATCTCCCGGGACTGCCGGGCGACCTGCTCGAGCGTCTCGGGTCCGTAGAGGCCCTGGCTTCCGGTGAGGAACCAGATCTCGGGCAGCGACGTCTCGGCGGTGGTCATGGTGGTCCTCCAGATGCAGGCCGGCGCGGGCCGACGGTGGGTGCGGGTGCGGGCGGTGGGTCAGTGCTGGCCGTAGACGTTCTGGTAGCGCTCGAAGAGGCTGTCCACGCACGACTGCTCGATCGGCACCGGCTCGCCGAGCTGGCGCGCGACGTGGACCGTGCGGGCGACGTCCTCGCACATCACGGCCGCCTTGACGGCCGCCCGGGCGTCCGGGCCGACGGTGAAGACGCCGTGGTTGCGCATCAGCACCGCGGGCGAGCGGCTGGCGCTGAGCGTCTCGACGATGCCGCGCCCGATCGAGTCGTCGCCGATGATCGCGAACGGCCCGACCGGGATCTCCCCGCCGAACTCGTCGGCGACCATGGTCAGCACGCACGGGATCGGCTCGGCCCGCGCCGCCCAGGCGGTGGCGTAGGTGGAGTGGGTGTGCACGACGCCGCCCACTCCGGGCAGGTGCCGATAGACGTAGGCCTGCGCGTCGGTGTCCGAGGACGGCGCGAGCTCGCCCTCCACCACGCGCCCGTGCAGGTCGCAGACGACCATGTTCTCCGGGGTCAGCTCGTCGTAGGCCACGCCGCTGGGCTTGATCACCATCAGGTCGGCGCCGCGCACCCGGGCCGAGACGTTGCCGGCCGTCCAGACCACCAGCTGGTAGCGGGTGAGCTGGGCGTGCAGCGCGCAGACCTCGCGGCGCAGTGCGGTGATGGTGTCGCGGACCTCGGTGACGACGCTCATGCCTGGGCCTCCTGCTCGCGGGTGAGCCTGCGGTCGGCGGCCGCGCGCCGGATGGCCCGCAGCCGCCGCATCACGGTGTCGCCGCCGCGGCCGAAGTGGTCGTGCAGCGCGAGGTACTCCTCGAACATCGCGTCGTACGCCGCGGCCCGGGCCTCGTCGGGCACGAACGCCGCGCGCTGCACCTTGCCCATGCTCTTCGCGGCCAGCGCGACGTCCGGGTAGGCGCCGGCCGCGACGGCCGCGTGGATGGCCGAGCCCAGGGCGGGACCCTGAGCCGAGCCGATCACCGACAGCGGCAGCCGGGTGACGTCGGCGTAGATCTGCATCAGCAGGCGGTTCTTGGCCAGCCCCCCGGCCACGACGAACTCCTCGACCGGCACCCCGGCCCGCCCGAAGGTCTCCACGATGACGCGGGTCCCGAACGCGGTCGCCTCGAGCAGGGCGCGGTAGACGTCCTCGGGACGGGTCGCGAGGGTCTGACCCACCACCAGCCCGGACAGCTCGTGGTCGACGAGGACCGAGCGGTTCCCGCTGTGCCAGTCCAGGGCCACCAGGCCGTGCTCGCCCACCTCCTGCTCGGCCGCGAGCCGGGTCAGCAGCTCGTGCACCGACTCCCCGCGGGCCTCGGCCCGGGCGGCGTACGGCGCGGGGACCGAGGTCCGGGTGAACCAGCCGAAGATGTCTCCCACGCCGCTCTGCCCGGCCTCGTAGCCCCAGCTGCCGGCGACGATGCCGCCGTCCACGACCCCGCACATGCCGGGCACCTCGCGCAGCACGTCGGCGCTCATCACGTGACAGGTCGAGGTGCCCATGATCGCGACCATCTGCCCCGGCCCGACCGCCTGGGCGGCCGGCGCGGTCACGTGCGCGTCCACGTTGCCGACCGCCACCGCGATGCCCTCGGGCAGCCCGGTCCAGGCGGCCGCCTGCGCGCTCAGCCCGCCGGCGCGCTCCCCCAGCTGGCCGATGACCTGGTCGAGCTTGTCCTCGACGAAGGTCTCGAAGCCCGGCGACAGCGCCGCCAGGTAGTCCGGCGACGGGTAGCGGCCGTCCTGGCGGATCCCCTTGTAGCCGGCGGTGCAGGCGTTGCGCAGGTAGCGCCCGCACAGCTGCCACACGATCCAGTCGGCCGCCTCCACCCAGCGCTCCATGCGGTCGTAGACCTCGCGGTCCTCCTCGAAGAGCTCCAGTGCCTTGGCGAACTCCCACTCCGAGGAGATCAGTCCGCCGTAGCGGGGCAGCCAGGCCTCCTCGCGCTCGCGGGCGAGCCGATTGATCCGGTCGGCCTGGGGTTGCGCGGCGTGGTGCTTCCACAGCTTGACGTAGGCGTGCGGGCGCTGCGCCAGCTCGGGGAGCTCGCACAGCGGGGTGCCGTCGGCGAGCGCGGGCACCATCGTGCAGGCGGTGAAGTCGGTGGCGATGCCGATCACGTCGCCCGGGTCGATCCCGGCCGCGGCCACCGCCTCGGGGACCGCCGTGCGCAGCACCTCCCGGTAGTCGTCGGGCACCTGCAGCGCCCAGTCCGGCGGCAGCCGCCGCTGCGTGCCCGGCAGGCGCTCCTCGAGCACGCCGTGGCGGTACTCGTGGGTCGCGGTGCCCAGCTCCGCGCCGTCGCCGACCCGGACCACCAGGGCCCGCCCCGAGAGCGTGCCGAAGTCGACGCCGACGACGTACTGAGCCTGGTCCATCATGGGTTCCTTCCCGGTGCCGGTGCCGGTGCGGTGCTGGCGCGGACCACCAGCTCGGGGTCGATCAGCTGGTGCAGGCCCTCGGCGCCCGGCGCCGCACCCGTCACGGCGTCGTTGATCGCGGAGCCGAGCACCTCGATGGCGCGGCGCCCGACGGCGGTGAAGTCCTGGCGGACGGTGCTCAGCGGCGGGATCAGGTAGGCCGACTCGGGGAGGTCGTCGAAGCCGACCACGCTGACGTCGTCCGGGACGGCGATCCCGGCCTCGTGCAGCGCCCGCAGCAGCCCGATGGCCATGTGGTCGTTGGCGACGAAGACCCCGGTGACGCCGGGGCGCTCGACCAGCCGGAGTCCGGCGCGGTAGCCGCTCTCGGGGGACCAGTCGCCGGTGTAGGGCCGCGAGGCACGCAGTCCGGCGCGAGCCATCTCCTCGCGGTACCCGCGCAGTCGCGCCTTGCCCTCGGTCCAGTCCTGGGGCCCGGCGACGTGCACGATCTCGCGATGCCCGAGATCGACCAGGTGCCGGACCGCGAGCTCGGCGCCCTTGACCTGGTCCACCCCGACGGTGCGCCGGGCCTCGGCGAGGTCACCCTCGACCACCACCAGCGGGAAGTCACCGATCTCCTGGGCCCGCGCCACTTCCAGCGCCTCGTCCTGGGCGGCGATCAGGATGATGCCCTCCACGGGCTGGGCCCGCAGGTGGTCCACCGCCCCGGCGAAGTCCTCGCGGCTGACGCTGGGCAGGTTCACCGAGCTGACGAAGAACCCCGCCTCCCGGGCCGCGGCCTGCACCGAGCGGTGCACGCTGGCCGGGCCCCAGAAGCCGCTCTTGGTGCCGATCACCCCGATGGTCCCCGAGCGTCGGGTGACCAGTGCCCGGGCCAGCGTGTTGGGGCGGTAGCCGAGCTGGTCGATCGCCTGCTCGACCCGCTCGCGGGTGGCGGGACGCAGGTTGTTGCGGCCGTTGACCACCCGGGAGACCGTCTGGTGTGACACCCCGGCCAGTCGGGCGACGTCCGCCATCACCGGGGCCTTGGCGGGCTCGCGTGCTCGGCCCCGGCTCGCGGTGCTCACGGCTGCCGCCGGGTGAGCACCCGCTGCAGGATCACGAACAGCAGGAGCAGGGCGCCGATGGTGATCTTGGTCCACCACGAGCTCAGCGTGCCGTCGAAGGAGATGAACGTCTGGATGGTGCCGAGCACCAGGACCCCCAGCAGCGACCCGATCAGGAAGCCGCGGCCACCGGTGAGCAGGGTCCCGCCGATCACGACCGCCGCGATCGCGTCGAGCTCCATGCCCATCGCGTGCAGGCTGTAGCCGGAGAGCATGTAGAGGGCGAAGAGCAGTCCGGCGAGTGCGGAGCAGAAGCCGCTGATCGCGTAGACCCCGACCTTGACCCGCCCGACCCCGAGCCCCATCAGCATCGCCGAGCCCTCGTTGCCGCCGACCGCGTAGACGGTGCGCCCGAACCGGGTCAGGTGCAGGACCCAGAGCCCCACCGCGAGCACGATCAGCGAGATGATCACCGGCGCGGTGATGTAGTAGTCCCCGATCACCAGCGAGTACGTCGCGATCTCGCGGAAGGTGTCGTCGCGGATCGCGATCGACTCGACGCTGATCAGGTAGCACAGGCCGCGGGCCAGGAACATCCCGGCGAGGGTCGCGATGAACGGCTGGATGTCGAAGAAGTGGATGATCAGCCCCATCAGCAGGCCCAGCACGGTGCCGCTGAGCAGCACCGCCGCGATCACCAGCAGCGGCGGCCAGCCGGCCTCGAGCGTCGAGGCCGCGATCATCGTGGACAGCGCCATCATCGAGCCGACGCTGAGGTCGATGCCCCCGGTGAGGATCACGAAGGTCATCCCGACGGCGAGGACGATCAGGAACGCGTTGTCGATGAAGAGGTTGATCACGACCTGCGGGGAGGAGAACCCCTCGTAGCGTGCCGCGCCGCTGCCGAACAGCCCGAAGAGCAGGGCCAGGGTGGCGAGCACCGGGTAGTAGCGCGAGGGCGGGCTGTAGCGGCGTACCCGGCTCCACGCCGAGCTCGGCGCGGTGCCCGGGCCGGTCGGGCGGGGGGTGGTGCCGGCGGGGGCGGTGGTGGTGCTCATGCCTGGCCTGCCTTTGCGAGAGCGGGGGCGCCGCGTCGGCCGAGGCTCAGCGATGCGCGTGCCTTGGGCGATTGCAGCAGGCACACCGCGATGACGACGACCGCCTTGAACACGTAGTTGGTCTCGACCGGGATGCCGATCGTGGTGATCGTGGTGGCGAGGGTCTGGATGAACATCGCGCCGATCAGGGTGCCGGCGAGCGAGAACCGGCCGCCGGCCAGCGAGGTGCCGCCGATGACGACGGCCAGGATCGCGTCGAGCTCGATCCACAGGCCGGCGTTGTTGGCGTCCGCCGCGCTCGTGTTGGCCGCGATCATCAGCCCGGCCAGGCCGGCGCAGAAGCCGGCGAACACGTAGACGGTCCAGATGATCGTGCGTGCGCGCACCCCCGCGAGCCGGCTCGCGCCCGGGTTGATCCCGACCGCCTCGATCAGCAGCCCCAGCGCCGTGTACCGGGTCAGTACCGCGACCACCGCGAAGATGGCGAGCGCGACCAGGATGGCGACCGGCAGCGTGGCGATGAACCCGGTGCCGAGCTTCTTGAACGTCGGGTTGTTGATCGTGGTGATCTGGCCGTCGGTGATCAGCATCGCCAGGCCGCGGCCCGCGGTCATCAGCACCAGCGTCGCGATGATCGGCTGGATCCCGAGCACGCTGACCAGGAAGCCGTTCCACAGTCCCAGCAGCACCGCCACCCCCAGGGCCATGGAGATCGCGACGAGCGCGGTGGCCGCGGCGCTCTGCTCGGGTGAGCCGGCGATGTAGACGCAGGAGACCGCGCCGGCGATGGCCGCGATGGCTCCCACCGAGAGGTCGATCCCGCGGGTGGCGATGACCAGGGTCATCCCCAACGCCACCAGCAGGACCGGGGCGGAGTTGCGCAGGATGTCGATCACGCTGCCGTAGAGGTGCCCGTCCTGCAGCCTGATCTCCAGGAACGACGGCGTGGCCACGACGTTGACCGCCACCAGCAGCGCCAGCGCGAAGAGCGGCCAGAAGAGTCGGTGGCCGAGGATCCTAGGCATGTGACGCCTCCTCGGTGGCCGGCGAGTCGGCGGGCGCGCCCCCGGCGTCCTCCTCGGGCCCGACGGCCTGCGCCGCGATGATCTCCAGGAGGTCGCTGACGGTCGTCCCGTCGTTCGGCTGGTCCGCGATCTTGCGGTGCTCGCGCATCACCACGAGCCGGTCGCTGAGCCGGAGCACCTCCTCGAGCTCGGCGGAGATGAACACCACCGACATGCCCTTGGCGGCGAGCTCGGCGACGAGCTGCTGGATCTGGGTCTTGGCGCCGATGTCGATGCCGCGCGTGGGCTCGTCGAGGATCAGCAGGTCGGGCTGGGTGATCAGCCAGCGCGCCAGCAGCACCTTCTGCTGGTTGCCGCCGCTGAGGTTGCCCATCCGCGCGTCGGGGTCGGTGGGCCGGATGTCGAGGGCCTCGATGTACTGGCGCACCAGCTTGTCCCGGGTACGGCGCGGCACCGGCCGCAGCCAACCGCGGGAGGCCTGCAGCGCGAGCATCATGTTGTCGGCGACCGAGAGGTCCGCGATCACGCCCTCGGCTCCACGGTCCTCGCTGGAGTAGGCCACCTTGCGGTCGATCGCCTGCCGGGGGCTGCGCAGCCGCCGGCGCGTGGAGCGGATCTCGATCGTCCCGGTGTCGGCGGTGTCCGCGCCGAAGAGCAGGCGGGCCAGCTCGGTGCGCCCGGAGCCGAGCAGGCCGGCGACACCGACCACCTCGCCCTCGAAGACGGTGAGGTCCATGGTGTGCAGCGAGCCCTTGCGGCTCAGGCCGAGCGCCTTCAGCACCGGGGTGCGGGCCTCCGCGTCCTCGGCACGGCCGGCCTCGCGGTCCAGCTGCTCGAGGACCTCCAGATCGCGTCCGATCATCAGCTGCACCAGCTCCAGGTGGGTGATCTCGGCGGTGAGCCGCTCCCCCACCAGCCGGCCGTTGCGCAGGACGGTCATCCGGTCGCTGATCTCGAACACCTGGTCGAGGAAGTGCGAGACGAAGACGATGGCCACCCCCTGCTCACGCAGCGTGCGCATCACCGCGAACAGCTTGGCGACCTCATCGGCGTCGAGGCTGGAGGTGGGCTCGTCGAGGATCAGCACCCGCGCGTCGATGTCCACGGCGCGGGCGATCGCCACCAGCTGCTGCACCGCGATGGGGTGGTCGCCCAGCAGCGAGCGCGGATCGATGTCCAGGCCCAGCCGGTCCAGCGTCTGCTGGGCTCGCCGGCTCATGGCCCGGCCGTCGATCGCCCCGAGCCGCCGCGGTTCGCGCCCGAGCAGCATGTTCTCGGCGACGCTGAGGTTGGGGCACAGGTTGACCTCCTGGTACACCGTGCTGATCCCCGCGTCCTGCGCCTCTGCGGGGCTGCGGAACCGGGTCGGGGCGCCGTTCACGATCACCGTGCCCTCGTCGATGTCGTAGACCCCGGTGAGAGCCTTGATCAGCGTCGACTTCCCGGCCCCGTTCTCGCCCATGAAGGCGTGCACCTCGCCGGGGAGGAGCCGCACGCTGACGTCGTCGAGGGCGCGCACGCCCGCGAAGGAGACCGAGATGCCCTGCATCTCGATCAGGGGGTTCCCGGTGGCCCCGACGGGCGGGGCTGGCTGCGCGGTCACCGCCCGCGGCTGTGTGGCCATCTCGGTCATCTGCTTCCTCGTCGGGTGTCAGGAGGCGGCCCGGGATGGCGGGGCCGGGAGTGGCCCCGCCATCGCCGGATCACCGGCGGCACGGCTCAGTACTGGCGCTCCGGCAGGGCGTCGGTGGCCTGCTCCTGGGTGAAGGTGGTCTCCTCGGTGACGACGCGCTCGGGCACGTCCTCGCCGTCGATGACCTGCTTGGCCAGCTCCATCAGCTGCGGCCCGAGCAACGGGTTGCACTCGACGATGAAGTTGATCTTGCCCTGGGACAGCGCCGTCATCCCGTCCTTGACCGCGTCGACGGTGATGATCTTGATGTCCTTGCCGGGCACCATGCCGGCCGCCTCGATGGCCTCGATGGCGCCCAGGCCCATGTCGTCGTTGTGGGCGTAGACGACGTCGATGCCCTTCTCGGACTGGAGGAAGGACTCCATCACCTTCTTGCCGCCGTCCCGGGTGAAGTCGCCGGTCTGGGAGGCCACGATGCTGATCGAGTCGTCCGAGCCGATGGTGTCCTCGAAGCCCTCCTTGCGGTCGATGGCCGGGGCCGCGCCGGTGGTGCCCTGCAGCTCGACGACGTCGATGTCGCCGTCGCCGTCCCCGTCGGCGTCGCCGACGTTGTCGACGAGCCACTGCCCGGCCTTCTCCCCCTCCTCGACGAAGTCGGAGCCGAGGAAGGTCTCGTAGAGCGAGGTGTCGTCGGAGTCGACGGCGCGGTCGGTGAGGATCACCGGGATCTTGGCCCGCTTCGCCTCGAGGAGCACCGTGTCCCACCCGGTCTCGACGACCGGGCTGAAGGCGATCACGTCGACCTTCTGCTGGATGTAGGAGCGGATCGCCTTGATCTGGTTCTCCTGCTTCTGCTGGGCGTCGGAGAACTTCAGGTCGATGCCCTCGGCCTTGGCCGCTTCCTGGATCGACTTCGTGTTGGCGGTGCGCCAGCCGCTCTCGGCGCCCACCTGTGCGAAGCCCAACGTGATCTTGTCGTCGTCGCCAGCGCTTGCGGAGTCGTCGTCGCCTCCGCACGCAGTGAGCGCGCCCATGGCGATCGCGAGGGTCGCGACCAAGGTCTTCTTCACCACTGTCTCCTTCGTGTCCCGGGCTCGAGACCCGTTGTGACCGATGTCACCCTGCTTCGAGTGTGAGCGTTAACATTGGGTCCGTCAAGGGTCTTTGCGACCCGAGTTCGAGGCTCACACGCGCGTCACGTGGCGGATGTGAGCGCTCACTCATCCAGAGCCGAGAAATGCCTGACCGAACCCCCCGGCGGTCTAGTCAGACCGGCCCGCCCACGACGCCGTACGACGCCCAGCTCCGCCCAGCACCGCCCCGCTCCGCCCGCCCCCGCCCGCCCCGTACGGGCGCTCCGCCCGGGTTGTGTGCCTGAGGCCGCGTCATAGCGCGTGCTCGGACACACGACCCACTCCCTCGCCAGGCTCCGCCGTACGACGCCCCCCCTGGCGCGCCCCGCTCGTACGGGTTGTGTGCCTGAGGCCGCGTCATAGCGCGCGCTCGGACACACGACCCGCCAGCGGACGGACCGGCGACGGGCGGCGACGGGCGGAGGCCTACGTCGTTGAGGGGCTCAGGCGTCCTTGAGCCACCACGGTGGCGCGGTGGGGATCCGGGGCAGGGCGGACGAGACCCGGCCGAACCGGTCGTCCTGCTCGGCCCAGGAGCGGTAGGCACGCTCGATCTCGTCGCGCGAGCGGGCCACGAAGTTCCACCACATCAGGATCGGGTCGGGGAACGGCTCGCCGCCCAGCAGCATCACCCGGGTCGGCTCGCGGACCTCGAGGAGGAGCTCGTCGCGGTCCTCCCCCAGATAGCCCAACTTGCCCGGGCCCAGCGGCTGACCGTTGACCGCGACCGCTCCGTCCAGCACCACCAGGGCGTGCTCCCAGTCGGGTCGCAGCGGCAGGGTCGTGGGGCCGTGCAGGCTCAGGTCGACACCGAGCAGCGGCGTGTCGTGTCGGGCCGGGCTGCGCAGTCCGGCGAAGTCGCCCAACAGCACCGTGGCGAGGCCGCCGTCGACCTCGCCCACCGGCAGCTCGGTGTGGTGCTCGAACCCGCCGCCACCGGCCCGGGTCCCCTCCGGCAGCGCCACCCACAGCTGGATGCCCTCCAGGGTGCCCCGGTAGTGGCCGGTCGCCTCCTCGGAGTGCGTGATGCCGTCGCCGGCGGTCATCAGGTTGAGCTGACCGGGCTGGATCACCTGCTCGGAGCCGAGGCTGTCCTTGTGCAGGACCTCGCCGTCGGTGAGCCAGGTGACGGTCTGCAGCCCGATGTGCGGATGGGGACCGACGTCGAGCCCGCTGTTCTCGGTCACGTCGGCCGGCCCCATGTGGTCGGCGAAGCACCACGCCCCGACCGTACGACGCCCGCGGCGCGGCAGCGCTCGCCGTACCCGGGTCTTGCCCACCTGGGCCTCGTGGCTCTCGCTGATCTCCATGCAGGCGTGCTCGGGGTGGCTCGCCTCGGCCACCTGGGAGGGCGCGTCGGCCTCGGTCACTGGTCCACTCACGGGGCTCCTCCTGTCGGCCGGGCACGATCGGGGTGCTCCCCAGCCTCCCACCTCGCCGGGCTCCGCGGCAGTGGTCCGGTAACGTCGCGCTCCACCGTCGAGAGGACGCCCGTGCCCCCCATCCAGGCGAACCCGGTCTCCGGCCTCTTCGTCGGGCTCAGCGTCCTCGACGTCATCCAGCTCGTCGAGCGGCTGCCGGACCCTGACGAGAAGGTCGTCGCCCTGGACGTCGGCGTGGCCGCGGGCGGCCCGGCCACGAACGCGGCGGTGGCGTTCGCGGCGCTCGGCGGCCGGGCCACCCTGCTGACCCGCCTCGGGCGCGACCCGGCGAGCGCGCTGGTCCTCGCCGACCTCGCCGCGCACCAGGTGGAGGTCGTCGACGCGGAGGCCGGCACCGACGCCGCCACCACGGTCGCCAGCATCCTCGTCACGCGCGCCACCGGGGAGCGCGCCGTGGTCTCGGCCACCGACCGCGGGCGCTCGCGTGAACAGGCCGGCGCGGGCGCGCACGGCGACCTGCTGGCGCGGGTCCGGCCCGACGTGGTGCTGGTCGACTCCTACGAGGCGGATCTCTCGATCCCGCTGACCCGGCAGGCCCGGGAGCTCTCGGTGCCGGTGATCCTCGACTGCGGCGCCAAGAAGCCCTACACCGACCGGCAGCTGGCCGAGGTGACGGCGGCGGTGGTCTCCGAGCGCTACCTGCCCGGCGGGACGGAGGCGATCGCGGGCGACCTGCGTGCGCACGGCGTGCCCTACGGCGCGATCACCGCCGGGGCCGGCGCCGTCACCCACTGGACCGGCGACGCGGCCCCGGAGACCCTCGCGGTGCCGGCGGTGGACGCGGTCGACACGCTCGGGGCCGGCGACTTCTTCCACGGGGCGCTGGCCTACTTCGTGGCGCGCGACGGGCTCGACCCCGCGACGTACCCCGACTCGCTGCGCCGAGCCGCGCAGGTGGCGGCGCTGTCGGTGCAGTCCTTCGGCAGCAGGTCCTGGCTAGCCAGGCTGGGCGAGCTCTGAGCCGACCAGGCCCGCGTCGCTGACGAAGTCGGCGCGGTCCCGGCACGCCTCGACCAGGGCGGCGTTGGCGTGGTCGACCTGCTCCAACCAGGCCCGCGCCTGCTCCCGGGTCCGGCCACCGGCGACGTGACGCTCGACGAGCCGCTCGGCCCGCAGCGCCGCCGGCGCCTGGAGGTACCACGCCACGTCGAGCAGTCCGCGCACCGACGACCAGCCCGGGACGTCGAGCAGCAGGTAGCTGCCCTCGAGGACCACCACCCGGGTCCCGGGCTCGATGCAGCACCGCGCCGCCACCGGCTCGTGCAGCCCGCGGTCGTAGTCGGGGGCGAAGACCGGCTCGGGTCCCCCGGCGCGGACCCGCGCCAGCAGCGCCAGGAGACCGGGTACGTCGAAGGTCTCGGGCGCGCCCTTGCGCTGGCGCAGCCCGCGCTGCTCCAGCTGCAGGTTCGAGAGGTGGAAGCCGTCCATCGCCACCGTCTCGCAGCGCAGCCCGGCCGCCTCCAGGTAGGCGCGGACGCGTGCCGCGACGTAGGTCTTGCCGACCCCGGGCGGGCCGGTGATCCCGAGCAGTACGGCGCGCGGGGACGCCGCGACCAGGCGGCGTACCTCGCCGAGCACCACCGCAGCATCCGCCGTCACGACACCTCCGAGGTCCGAGCGGCCAGTCTCCCCCATCCCCCGGGCTGCGCGGGGTGCTCGGGCTGCGCGGGGTGCTCGAGGCCGAGTCGTCCGCGGGTCGCGAGCACCACGACGACGGCGAGCAGCGCGACGCCCAGCGCTGCGGGCCAGTTGCTCGCGACGGGCCGGCCGGTGAGGGTGCCGGCGCCGAACAGCGCCCAGTTGATGGCGTTGTGCCCCAGGACGACGAACAGCAGCGAGCCGCCCGTGCCGTTGGCCAGCCAGGACATCACGAAGGACATGGCGACCACGAGGACCAGGTAGGCCAGGAGCTGGCTCGGGTCCTGCCGGGCGGTGTCCCACTCCTCGGTGAGGAACAGGGGCGCATGCCAGAAGCAGTGGATCACCCCGAGCACCAGCGCGGCCGTCATCGGGTGCAGGCGCTGCTGCAGCCGAGGGAGCGCGAAGCCACGCCAGCCCGGCTCCTCCTGGAGCGGCCCCCCGAGCAGGTAGGTCAGGTAGGTGGTGGTCAACAGAGCCAGCGTGACGACCACGCCGTCCTCCGGCGCCAGCGCGACTCCCGGGACCAGCAGGTAGCCGAGGCCGGCGGCCAGCGGGACGACGACGAGGGCGAGCAGGTACCAGACCGGGTGCGCCCGCCACTGCAGCATCCGGTCCAGGAGCCGTCGGGGCCCCGCCGGGCCCTCGCTGAGGCGGCTGACCAGCAGGGCGGCGGCGAACGGGCCGGCGAAGAGGCCCAGCTGGTTGATCCCGGCGATCGCCGAGAACGGCGGCTCGAACGGCAGCAGGCCGATCCCGCTGCGCGAGAGCCACCAGGGACTCCACGCCACCCAGGACCCGAGGTAGGCGAGGATGACGAACGCCGCCAGGGGGTGACGTCGGATCAGCGCGGTCACCGGCCCTCCACGTCCTCGAGCACCGACTGCCAGAAGGCCAGGTCGGCGCGCGCGGTCATCCGCCCCCAGGACAGGACGCGCAGGTGGCTCGGCTGGTCGCCGCCCAGGCCCGGTTGCTCGAGGAACCGCAGCGTCTCGGCCAGCTCGTCCACGCGCCGACGCGCGAGGGGCTCGACGAGCCCGGGGGCGGCGTCCATGAAGAACAGCCGCAGCATCGCGGGGTCACGGTACTGAGCGGGCTCCGGCATCTGCCCCAGCCAGGCGAGGAGCACGTCGCGGCCGCCCTCGGTGAGGGTGAAGGTACGGCGCCGGCGGCCGGTCTCCTCCTGGCTGGCCGAGACCAGGCCCAGGTCGGTCAGTCGCTGCGGCTCGGCGTACAGCTGGGATCTGGGCACCTGCCAGAAGAACGACACCGACGCCTCGACGTTGCGGTCCAGCTCGTAGGAGGTCTGCGGCCCGGCGGTCGCCAGCAGCCCGAGAACGACGTAGGAGACCGGCCGAAGCGAATGGTCTGAATCGGACGGTTGCATGCCGGGAACCTAGCACGCAGCCCCGCGGACGACGCCCCGCAGCGCTCCGCAGCGCCCCTAGCGATCGGCGGCCCGGGCCGCGACGTTCGCGTCGGAGCAGAAGCCGGTGAGGCGGCGCTTGAGGCACAGCAGCCCCAGGAGGGTCCCCTCGTCGTCGACGACGGCGAGCCGGCGCCGCCCGTGCGCCACCAGCCACTGACGGGCCCACTCGGCGGGCACGTCGGGCGTGATGGTCCGGTCCACGAGGGTGGCCAGGGCCAGGGCCGGGGTCTCGTCGCTCACCGACGCGTCGCAGTCCTCGCGCAGCAGCGTGCCCACGAGGGTGTCCTGCTCGGTGAGCAGCAGCATGTGCACGTGGTCGTCGGCGAACGCGGCCCGGACGGCGCCCATCCGGACGTGCGCGGGCAACGTCTGGGGACGGTGGACGACCACGTCACCCACCGTGGTCCCCGGGCTCTCGAAGAGGGCCGGCGGCTCGGCTAGCAGGGTCATCTCACAGGCTCCTGGTGGCTTCGGCCCGCTGGGGGGCGCTCACGGTCCCGAAGGGGCTCTCACGTCGGTAGGTGCACACCGGACACAGACCCTCCCCGCCGGAGGGGACGAACGCCACCCGGCACCGCTGGCAGCGCGTGGTCGTGCAGCGCGCCAGCTGGGGGGCGGCACCGTTCATCAGCGCGTCCCAGCCGTGGCGCCCGGCATCGGTCATCGCGCTCGCGGGACACAGCTCGACGCAGCGTCCGCAGGCGTCGCAGCCGAAGACGTCCTGGCGCAGCACCCGGGTGGAGGCGGCGCCCTCCCCGATCAGGTGCGACAGGGTCAGCGCCCCGGTCGGGCAACCCCGCACGCAGACGCCGCAGGCGGTGCAGCCCTCGACGTCGAGCACCGCGCTGGCCGGCGGCTCGGAGACGAAGTCGGCCTCCAGCCCCCAGGTGGGGAGGGCCAGCTCGGCGAGCGCCTCCCGGAGCCGGTCCCGCTCCGCTGCGGGCCGCCCGGCCGCGGCGACCTTGCTGCGGACCCCGGCCGTGGTCAGCAGCGCCCGTCGCGGGGTCGGCAGCTCGGCCGCCCCCAGGGGCGGCGACCCAAGGGCGCGACGGAGCCGACGCGGTCCGGACGGCTCGACGGGTGCGGCGCGGTCCTCGACGAGCGTCTCCGGCCGGCGGGCGGCACGCAGCAGACGCGCGGCGTCGGCCAAGGCAGAGGCCGAGGCCGAGGCCGGCTGCGAGCCTCCGGAGGCCGGGTCGGCACAGGCACAGGTGGCCCCGTGGAGGGTCACCGTCCCGGCGCCGGCCAGCACGATCTCCAGGTACGCCGACAGCGGGAGCCGCCCGGCGCACGTCTCGGTGCGCACCACCACCGCATGGCGCGGCACCGGCAGCGGCCGCTCCCAACCCGGGCAGACCAGGTGCAGGTCGACCGGGTCGGGGTGCAGCCACAGCCAGCGCAGCAGCGGCGCCAGCAGGTCCGAGGCAGCCTGCGCAGTCACCGGATCACGCTGCCAGCGGAAGCCTGGCCTGGGCGACCAGGCCCGACCCGAGCTCGGCCACCGCACGGTAGAACGCGGTCTGGGCTCCGTCGCGGACCCGGGCGAAGAGCTCGTCGGCCCACACCGCCAGGTGCGCCTGCACGAACTCGTCGTGCCTGCGCAGCGCCACCGCGAGCAGCTCGTCGTCGGAGTCGGCGAGCGCATCGAGCGCCTGCAGGCACAGGAACCCGAGCAGCTGCAGCTCCAGGCCCACGTGGTCGTCGGGCTCGCGGTTCAGGGCGGGGGCGACCAGACCGGACTCCTCGTAGGCGCGGCGTACCTGCATCGTCGCCTCGTCGAAGACCAGCCCGTCGCGACTGCGATAGGCCGACTCGTACGGCGGCGCGGCCAGCGGGCCGGGCCCGACGAACAGCTGGTGGAAGTCCGCTACGAGCGGCTCGAGCCCCTGCGCCGCGGCGGCGCGCAGCCGCTGCGCCCCGGCCAGCGACGCGTCGTCGCGCACCGGCCACTCCTGCATCAGCGTCGAGCCGCCCACGCGGTCCAGCAGCCCGGCGTCGGGCGGTTCGAGCAGCAGCCTGGCGAGGAAGGTGTAGGCACCGGCGAGGTCGTCGAGCCGGGCCGCGTCAGCGGTTTTCGTCATCGTCGACTCACATCCCGATCCGGACCATGCCGTCGTAGAACAGCACCCGGCCGATCGTCTCCGAGGCGATCACCAGCGCGAACGCGGTGGTCGCGGTCCACAGCATCATCCGCTCCCGCCCGGCCTGCGCGGCCTTCTGCAGCAGCAGCCCGAGCAGGCCGGCGCCGAGGAAGACCAGGGCCAACCGGAGCGCGAAGGGCGCTCCGCCGCCGGCCATCATCGCCTCCGCGGAGGTGGCCGAGGCCCCGCCCGCGGTCGCCAGGTCCATGGCGTGCAGGGGCAGCACCACGAACTCGACGCCGACCAGCACGATGGCGGCAGCGGCGACGCCGCGCAGGGTCGCCGACACGAGCGTGGCCTCGACGGCGTCCGTCTCGGTGCCGCGCCGGTGGTGCCAGGCGAGCACGCCGACGAACGCGGCGCCGATGTTGAGCGCGCCCAGCAGGAAGGTGGTGGTGAAGAACGAGACCGGGGTGGTCCAGCTGTCCCACGCGGGCACGGTCGGCAGCATGTAGACCATCGACATCGCGTACACCAGCCCCAGCCCGACCAGCGCGGTGAGCGCGGCGAGCAGCTGGCGCAGCCGCGGGGTCAGCCACCGGAACCACTGGGTGGCGGCGAAGGTCGCGCCGAGCCCCGCGAAGGCCGAGCCCATCAGGATCTCGCGAGACAGCCAGCTGGAGTCGACGTGGCGCACGGCGTTGAGCGCGTTCATCGGGTTGCCCAGGTGCAGCATGCTCGCCGCCAGCCCGAGCACCATCACCGGGCCGATGACGTAGAGCGCGGGATCGGAGAGCTTGTCGACCCGCTCCTCGGAGACCCCGCGCAGGCGGGCGATCAGGTGGACCACCCCGAGGATCACGAAGGAGCCCACGGCCAGCTGCGCCAGGATCGTGAAGGTGACCAGCGGGAGCTCGTCGGTGTGCATGTCAGATCTCCTCGGGGTTGGCGATCGCGCCGTTGCCCTCGCCGGTGCGCTGGGCGTTGCGGTGCGGGCGGACGACCAGGTTGGGCTTGGTGATGCCGGAGTCCGGCAGCGGCTCGACGTCGGCCACGTCGCCGTACTCGGCGCGCAGCTCGTCGATGTCACCGAACTTCAGCACCCGCGAGGGGCAGGAGGCCACGCAGGCGGGCTCTTTGCCCTCGGCCAGGTAGTCGGCGCAGAAGTCGCACTTGGTCATCACCCCGGCCTCGGCGTCGAACTGGGGGGCCGAGTAGGGGCAGGCCCACTCGCAGTAGCGGCAGCCCACGCACTTGTCCGCGTCCACGGTCACCAGCCCGTCGTCGCCCTTGTGCATGGCGGTGGTCGGGCACACCTTCACGCAGATCGGGTCCTCGCAGTGGTTGCACGAGATCGAGGTGTAGTAGGTGAAGACGTTCGACTCGAACGTCCGGGCCTGGTCGTCACCGCTCCAGGAGCCGCCGGTGTACTCCACGACCCGGCGCCAGCTGATGCCCAGCGGCAGGTCGTTCTTGTCCTTGCACGCGACCTGGCAGGCCTTGCACCCGGTGCAGTACTGCTGGTCGACGTAGAACCCAAGTTGCTTTGTCATGATTACGCCTTCTCGATCTGGACCAGGGTGGTGTGCTGGGCGTTGCCCTTGGCGAGCGGGGACGGACGGTGGCTGGTCAGGGTGTTGGTGCACCCGCCGGCGTCGACGCCGTCGGCGCGCGGCGCGTACCACGCGCCCTGCGGGACGGAGACCACGCCGGGTGCGATCCGCGGGGTCACGTGCGCGACGATCTCGATGCGCCCGCGCTCGTTGAAGACCTGCACCTTGTCGTTCTGCTCGATGCCACGCTCCTGGGCGTCGCGAGTGTTGATCCACGCCATCTGCGGGTGGGCCTCCTGCATCCAGTCGACGTTGCCGTAGGTGGAGTGGGTGCGCTGCTTGTAGTGGTGACCGATCAGCTGCAGCGGGTGCTTGGCGTCCTCGGCCGCGGCCTCGGCGCCCTCCCAGGTGGGGACGTACGCCGGGATCGCGGTGATCTGGTCGCCCGCACGCAGCTCCCAGGTCTCGGAGAGCTCCTGGAGCCCCTCGGAGTACACCTCGATGAGGCCCGAGGGGGTCGGCAGCGGGTTCTTCTTCGGGTCCGCGCGGAACTCCGCGAGCGGGATCACCGCCCCGTCCGGGCTGGCCTGCTTCCAGATGCCCTTCTCCCGCAGCTCGTCGAAGCCGGGCAGCCCCGGGACCGTCGCCTGGCTCTCCTTGACGATCTGGCGCAGCCACTGCTCCTGGGTCTTGCCCTCGGTGAACTGCTCCTCCACGCCGAGGCGGCGTGCCAGCTCGGTGCACATGTCGTAGACCGGGCGGCACTCCCACATCGGCTCGATCGCCTGGTCGGCGAAGATCGCGTAGCCGAGGTTGCCCGAGCTGCCCTGGCTGGCCAGGTCGGCCTGCTCGGCGGTGGAGGTGTCGGGCAGCAGGATGTCGGCGTACCTGGCCGAGACCGTCATCTGGTGCTCGATCACCACGATCGTCTCGCACTGGGAGTCGTCGGCCAGGATCTCCGCGGTCCGGTTGATGTCACCGTGCTGGTTGACCAGCGCGTTGCCGGCGTACTGCCAGATGAACTTGATCGGCGCGTCGAGCTTGTCCTTGCCCGTCACGCCGTCGGCCAGGGCGGTCATCTCGGTGCCGCGGGTGATGGCGTCGGTCCACAGGTAGAACGGGATCGCGGTCTCCACCGGGTTGGTCAGGGTGGGGAACGACGACATCGCGAGCTTGTAGGCGCCCTCGCGGCCACCGGTGCCGCCGCCGGGGATGCCGATGTTGCCGGTGAGGCAGGCAAGGGTGAAGATCGCCCGCGCGGTGTTCTCCCCGTTGGCGTGGCGCTGCGGGCCCCAGCCCTGGGTGATGCTGCACGGCTTCGCCAGCGCGATCTCGCGGGCCAGGCGGGTGATGGTGTCGGCCGGGACGCCGGTGATCGTCGCCGCCCACTCGGGCGTCTTCGCGATCTGGTCGGGGCCCTGGCCCATCACGTACGAGCGGTAGGAGCTGCCCGGCTTGGCCGACTTCGGCAGCGTCTTCTCGTCGAACCCGACGCAGTAGGTGTCCATGAACTTCTGGTCCTGGAGGTTCTCGCTGAGGATCACGTGCGCCATGCCGGCGACCAGGGCCGGGTCGGTGCCGGGCCGCATCGGCACCCACTCGTCGGCGATGGTGACGGCGGTGTCGGTGTAGCGCGGGTCGATGACGATGACCTTCACGCCGCTGAGCTGCTTGGCGCGCTGGGTCACGAACAGCTCGCCGCCGCCGCTCATCCGGGTCTCGTGCGGGTTGTTGCCCCACATCACGACGAGCTTGGAGTTCACCGCGTCGTCGAAGCTGTTCGAGGCGGTCCACTCGCCGTAGAAGTACGGGTAGGCGGCCGAGATCTGCGCGGTGCTGTAGTCGCCGTAGTGGTTGAGGTAGCCACCCAGGCAGTTCATCAGCCGCGCGATGGGGGTGCTGCCGGGCGGCCAGCTCTTCGCGATGGTCGCCCCGAGGGTGCCGGTGCCGTAGTTGATGTACACCGACTCGTTGCCGTGCTTGTCGATGGTGCCCTTGAGCCGCGAGGCGATCTCGTCGAAGGCCTCCTCCCAGGAGATCCGCTCGAACTTGCCCTCGCCGCGCTTCCCGACTCGACGCATCGGGTACTTGAGGCGGTCGGGGTTGTAGATGCGGTGCCGGATGGAGCGGCCGCGCACGCAGGCCCGGATCTGCTGGCTGCCCATCTCGTCGTCGCCGGTGTCGTCGGACAGCACCCGGACGATCCGGCCGTCCTCGACGACCAGGCGCAGCGGGCACCGGCTGCCGCAGTTGACC